>MPMV01000056.1 GCA_002238685.1 bacterium EF100-94H03 bin56 | reverse complement strand
TATGTAAGTGTCGGATAACACGTTCATATACCATGGATCCCATCCCCATGCAAAGGCTTTGGTGATCGATGCGGGCTAGTCGCATCGTCGGGGACAATCAGCCATACGCCGCCCGCCAAGTAGTCGGTGTCCGAACTCGCCGATGTTGCGGTTGGCGTGAATACGACTCCGGAGACTGACACGACTCTGTCATTGAGAATTTCCACTTCACAAGACCCAGGACAGTTAAATATGCCCGCTACTCCATTGAGTGATCCTGGGACAGGAGAGTCCAAGTCAGGATCCTGATCCTGGGCGACGATGTGGTCTCCCACCATCACATTCACAGGCTGGCCAGAAGTACTCGGTGTCGGTGCCTCAATGTCCGTGTAGGCATCGACGTAAAGTGTGCCGCCGGTGATGCGCTTGGCAAGTTCCACGCCCTTCCATGGAGACGAGGTACCGGAAATGCGGCTGGGATTGCCGTCGCTCGTGCTGATAGACCACGCAATCCCATTGCTCACGGAGAAGGTGGGTGTGCCAGACCTGTATTGCGCGGTGACTTCCACTTTGTCGAGTGAGATGCGGCTGCTGTCCACGTTCGAGGACTGCGTGACGCTGCCGGGCGTGGGTTGGGCTTCTGCGGCTTGCGCCATCTTGACGGCTGCGTTGGTTGCCGTTGCCGAATCGGTCAGGGCCATGGCGCGTGTCGGAGTTGCTGTGCCTCCACCACCCTGCATCGGATCGCCGTCACCTCCGCCCGACATCGGAGTCCCGCCTCCACCACCGCCACAGGCAGCGAGAGTCAACAGGGCGAATGTGGCAGTAACGCCCAGAGCCGCGGTTCGCACCACTCGTCTATCTGAGGATGTCATGTGTCACTCTTTCCTGGTTGCTGATGTGTCACACCAATTGTCAGGACCGAAGCCCTTGGCCTGGACAATTCAAACACGTTCATCAGTGGAGTTATATAAATGACGTATTGCAAACAGTCATTAAAACATAAAGATTACGTATATGTTAACCTGGAATCTCAACGTGACTACCGCGGCCGCGTGGTTGGACGGGTTCCATGGCCGCTGCGATGATCGAACCAACTTGTTCAGCCGCCGCGACAAGGTGTTCGATGGCAAGGCGGTCGTGCGGTGGCCGAGAAGCTTGCACAACACCGACAGGTTCTCGCCCGCTATGAGGGCCTGGCTTCCGTAACTGGCGGTTGATTTCGAACACCGAACTCACGACCTTCCGTTCCAGGACCGTCGTTCGAACAAGAAGCAGCGCTGCCTGCCGCAGAACCTCTCGCAGGCATGCTCAACGCAGTTGGTTGCCTTGGCGGCCAATTGACTCGTTGGTACGGCATAGAGAAGGAAGCGACGCCCCAGATGTGTCCGTTGCCACACTCTCGCCTCCATCCGTGGTCAGCGCGGAGTGGATGCCAGCTTCATGCCCGGTCCAAGACGATTCCCGAGCTCGGCGTCGAAGCGAGCGAATTTGCATTACGATATCGACGCTGGCTCGCAAGACCCGGCCGTGGGCATGCTGACGCAAGGCATTGAGGCGCGCGGTTCGCTGGTGCGCCTCGAGACCGGCCGCGAGATTTCGCTGAGCGGCGGTCTGGACGTTGCGCCGCGCCTGTGGCCCAAGCGTTCGGCGCTCTCCATGGACGATTTTTTCCGATGCCGTGGGATCCCGCGTATCGGTCTTCGACACGGCACGGATCACGGGCGGTGTCGGGATGACGGCCCGGGCGGGGATTGGAATGCTGGCCCTTCAGGGCTCCTTCGATCTTGCGCGTGTGCTTGATGGCGCGACCGCCGTCACCGAAGTATCGGGCGCCCGGCTGGCCTCGCAAGCGGAGGAAACGGAGCTGAAGCTGGGGCTGGCGGGCGTCTACCGGCAAGGCGGTCTCTCGCTGGCGGCAGAGACCTCGATGAACGGTTCGCGCCTCGACGCCGTCGGCGTGCGCCTTTCCGTGCAATTCTGAGCCGAGTGGGAATGCCCATGAACTATCGCACGCCGGCGGCGCTCGCCGCCGCATTCATCCTTGCCTCCTGCGGACGCGGTGGTCGCGATGACGGCCCACCCGTTGGGGATGCGTCGAGTTTCGATACGATCGTGGTTGGCGATGTGCTCATTGCCGCGCAGGAGAGGCTGTACGGGGCGGAAAGTTCCTGTTCCGGCTCGACATGCACCGTGATGCATCTGGACGAGAGCGTCACGGTGGACCTGCGCGACCTGGACCCCTCCACGGCCACCACGGCCGTTGCCGACCGGCAGACCCGAAACGGGGTGCAGACGGGTAGGCTGACGGCCAGTGACGGCGAAACCCGGTTCGACGCCTTCGGCGTGTGGGGCGACTACAATGCCGCGACAACAGGTGCGGGGACCATAAGCCTCCAGGGCGCCGACATCCGGTTCGTCGTGCCGACATCGGTGGGCCACGGCAGCGCCGCCAATCCAGTGTCGGGTGGCGCGTCGTGGGCCGGCGCGATGACGGGCGTGAAGGTCGAGGGTTCCGGTCTGGGCGCGAAGGTGACCGTCGATTTCGCCGATGCCGCCCTCGCATTCACGAACATCGCCGGCGCCGGAGTCAGCGACATCAGCTGGCAGGACGTGCCGATGGAGGAGGGCAGCTTCAGTGACGACGGGCTGGACGGGCGGTTCTATGGGCCGAGCCATGAGGAGGCCGGCGGCGTCTTCGAGCGCGATGACATTGCAGGCGCATTCTCCCTGAAGCGCGATTGACCGACCGCGGCGAGGGAGGCCGGCCCGCTTCGCGACATGGCGGCTGACGGCGGGCTGGTGCCGGCGGCGCAGGCGAAGCCCGCATGGCGTGCAGCGGCCTCGAACACACTCAGGATCTGGGTCCGCGGAAGCGGCCCGTCGGGGAGTTCAGCACAATCCAAACAAGACAGAATCGGTTTCTGTTTCGGGGATTGTTGGATGCCGGCTGCCGGCGATCGAGACGGCCGGTTGTTGGCCACTACGGCGCGCTGCCACTCGGGATCGCCTGTGAAGACTGGCGCCGACTGCCGGTCTCGTGGGGATCACGATCACCATGTGTGCCGTCACTGGGGACAGGTTTCCACAGGGCACGCGACAACCACAAGTCGGTCGGTTATCAAGGAACCGGTGGTTAAGCAGGGAGCGAGCGATTCCCCCGAAAGCGATACAGCGTCTCGAGCCGGCTCACGCGCCCCCCGACCTCCTGGCTGCGACGGTCTATTCCGGCGAACGCTCGATAGAGGCGCCGTCCATTGATTTGCCGCCTGACCTGGTGCCGAACACGCGGCTCAGGATGGATGGTCTGGAATTCCTGTCGAAGATTCCCTCGCAGGTGATTCCGGTGGCTTTTTTTGATCCGCAGTACCGGGGGGTGCTGGACAAGCTGGCCTATGGCAACGAAGGCAAGCAGCGCGGGCAGAAACGGGCCGCACTGATGCAGATGCCGGATGACGTCTTAGGCAGTTTCATCCGTGGCATTGACCGGGTCCTGATCCCTTCCGGCCACCTCTTCCTGTGGGTGGACAAGTTCCATCTGTGCCAGGGAGTCGGGCAGTGGCTGGAAGAAACGAACCTTGGCATCGTCGACCTGGTGACGTGGGACAAGGCCACGTTCGGCATGGGCTATCGGACGCGACGCCGGGGCGAGTACTGCATCGTGCTGCAGCGGGAGCCCCGCAAGGCCAAGGGGGTGTGGACCGCCCACGACATTCCCGATGTCGTCCGCGAGAAGATCACGCGGAAGAGTCACACCCATGCCAAGCCGGTCGACCTCCAGGGCGAACTTCTGGCGGCGGTAAGCCATGAGGGAGATTTCGTGATCGACCCGGCCGCCGGTTCGTTTTCCGTGCTGACCGCCGCCGTGAGCCGTGGCCGCACGTTTCTTGGGTGCGACCTGAACGGGTAGGGGAATGCATCACGTACCTCTTTCCCTGGTCAGACGGGTGTGCAGACGACGTCCAGCCTGCCGTCCTTTCAGCCGGATCAGGGCCAATCTCCAAACGTCTTCCCGGCTTCGAGCTGGAAGGGCTCGACCCGCAACGTTCAGGACGAGAACCACATTTTCCAGTGCCGACGAGCCTGGATGGTTGACAGGATCTTCAGTGACACCACCGGGGTTTCAAGGAGGATTGCCTCGCAGCCACGGCTGGCTGGTTACCCGGCGACCCATGGCCAGCGGCGAACTCCAAGACTCGTGTGCGATCAGCCGAACATTCATGTGTTTCGGCGTTGTCGGGCGCTTCGTGAACCGGAGACGTCACGCCGCCCTGGGAGCTACTTCCCGGTTGATGACATGCCGCACAGTGCGTTCGGCCACGTCGAGGTCGTAACGGGCTTGCAGATTGATCCAGAACTCTGGCGTTGTCCCGAAGTAGCGCGCCAGTCGTAGCGCAGAATCGACAGTTACAGCGCGGCGTCCATGCACGATCTCGTTCAGCCGCGGGCGCGACACCTTGATGTCCCGGGCCAGTCGATAGACGCTGAGTTCCATCGGCTCCAGGAACTCGTCGCGCAAGATTGTACCTGGATGTACCGGATGCAACCGCTGTCCCGAAACGACGTCAGAGAGATCAACCCTGCGCCGGTCCAGTTCTTCCCGGTCAATGGTCATGTTCGATGTGGCTCCACGTGTCAGTCAACAATCTCGACGTCCCAGGCATCGCCATCGCGCCAAGCGAAACAGATGCGCCATCGCGCGTTGACGCGAACGCCATGTTGCCCCAGCCGGTTGCCGGGTGGGACCAACAGGTCATCAGGGCGGCCAGCCGCGTCACTTGCGATCAACCTGGCTCGAGCCAGTTTCTGAATCTGATTGGGCAATCCGCGAACGGCATAGCCTGCGATGATGGCCGCAGCGTGCTTGCCGGCAAAACTCTTGATCACAGTCCAACGTAACGACGGGCGTTGCGTTGTGTCCAGTGCCCGGAGAAATCGGGCCGCAGGTCAGTATTCTGATGGATGAATGTGGTGGTTGCACCCTCCTGTCCCATGTCCCGGCCCGCCGCCTGCCGGTTGTCTCGGCATACCTCCGAAGGACGACGCCACCCGGCCTCATTCCGACACTACGAACGGCGGCCGGGCGAGTTCGTGGTGCCGGGGCGTTCATTACCGGAAGGTAAGGCCGTAGTCTTGTCGGCTGGTGGAGTGAGGAAGTGTCATGAAGAGACCAAGCATGCTCATTGCCATGCCGCTGGCGCAGACGACGATGAAACGTCTCGCGGAGGCCGGTGATGTCACGGTCATCGATCCGGGCGAGGCGGGGGAGGATGAGTTCCAGAGCGCCCTCGCCAGTCATGACGGGATCCTGTGTTCTGCCATGCAGCGCATCCCCGACGGCTGTCTCGAACGGGCGTCGGATCGATTGAGGGTGGTGAGCAACTTCGGTGTCGGATACGACAACGTCAACGTGGCGCTGGCGACCAGGTGCGGAGTGAGGGTCTGCAACACCCCGGGCATTCTCAGTGACGCGGTCGCGGAACTCGTCATGCTGTTCATTCTCGCCCTGGCGCGCCGCCTGGACGATGCCTCAGGCTTCGTGCGTGGCGGCCATTGGGGAACGGAGTCATTCCCCCTTGCCCATGACATCTCGGGCAAGACCCTCGGGCTCGTCGGTTTCGGCCGCATTGGCAGGGCCGTTGCCGAACGTGCCCTCGCCTTCGACATGCGCGTGATGGCGAGCGATGTCCGCGACATCACCGAAGGCCCCTGGGAACAGGTGCCCTTCGAGACGCTTCTCGCCGAAGCGGACTTCGTCAGCGTCCATGTCAACCTGTCGCAGGCCACCAGGGGACTGATCGGAGAGGAGTCGCTGGGGCGCATGAAGCGGTCAGCATTCCTGATCAACACGTCACGCGGTCCTGTCGTCGATACCACGGCACTGCGCCAGGCACTGGTCTCGGGCGCCATTGCCGGAGCTGCTCTCGACGTGACCGATCCCGAACCGCCCGCGCCGGAGGATCCCCTCCTGTCCATGCCCCGGGTCATCATCACCCCGCATGTCGGCACAGGGACCGTCGAGACCCGCGAAAAGATGGGCGATATGGCGGCAACCAACCTCATCGAAAGCCTGGCAGGGCGCCAGCCTCCTGCGGTCGTCAACGAGGTGGACCTTCAACTGGCCGGGGGAACCTGAAGGCCGTTGTGTTCAGGGTGACTTCGACTGGCGCTTCATCCGTTTCGGCGGTGGTGCGGTGTCATCACTTGAACGGTCCTTGCGGGGAAGGAAGGCCTGGAACGAGATGGCTGCCAGGATGACGGTGCCGCCGATGATGGTCAGGAGCGTCGGGATCTCGCCGAGGAAGAGAAAGACCCAGAAGGGCGACAGGACCGACTCGACCATGGAGAGCACGGTCAGTTCTGCGGCGGGCAGGTGTCGTGCGGCGAGCGTGAAGAGACCGTTGCACACGGCGCTGATGAACACACCCTGGGTGATGCACAGCGCCAGATCGTGGAAGGAGATGGAAAGGTGGTCGGCAGTCAGGACTGCGGCCGCGCAGGCCATCATGCCCGAGACGGCAACGCTCGGCACCATGTCCCGTCCCCGGCCAAAACGACAGGCGACGACGTAAAACGAGGCGAGGAGGGAGCAGGCAAGCGCCAGAAGATTGCCCTCCCAACTTCCGCCGGAGAACCCTTCCCAGACCATGAGGGCGACACCCGCCATGGCGATGACCGATGCCAGGATGGTGCGTCGACCCATCGGCTCACGCATCACGATCCATGCGAGCGCACCGACAAAGAAAGGTGCCGTGGCAATCAGGAAGCTGATGTTGGCAATGGTCGTGCGCTCAATTGCCAGGATGAACGTGACGGCCGCGAATCCGAGACCGGCACCACCGATGACGCCTGGCCAGCCGATGGCCCTGAAGGCGCGCACCGTGTTGATGCGATATCTGAAGGCGACAAAGGACGTGATGGCCGAAGCAAGGCCAAGACTGCGGTAGAACACGACCTCGAGGGCTCCGGCCTCCTCGATGAGACGGAAAATGAGGCCCGTCGTGCTCCAGCCAGCGGCAAGGAAGAGAGCGACGATGACCCAGAGAAGACGGTTTTCTGAACGGAACCAGCCCAGCACGGCGTTGCACCTTCATGCCGATCGCGGATCCTTGCGGACTCCCGCAGGCAATCCGCACGCTATCTCAAGGTCAAAAGACCCCTCTCGTCCAGATGCTTGCTGAAAAAAAAGTGATCCCGCACGGGTCAGGCGTCCGGGGGCGGCTGTCTCGTCCCTTTGGGCCGCGGCGTCAGGCGCACGCGAAGATTGGCCGGGAACATCGTGAAGGCGAGGCACTCATCAACGTCGGCACCGGCCGGATGGATGTCGAAGTTCCTCACCAGCATGGCGAGCACCGTGCGGATCTGGGTGAGAGCAATGGCCCGGCCCGGACAGAGCCGCGGGCCGGCGCCGAATGGGAGGAAGGCGCGCGGGTCATGGGGTGACGGCCTGTCCGGGTCGAGCCAGCGTTCGGGATCGAAACGGCGGGCATTGGCGAAGTGCTCCTCGCGCGTGGCTTCGCGGCGGGCCAGCATCATGATTGTCGTGCCACGGGGAACGTGGCAGCCCATGAACTCGACATCGCTGACCGGCTCCAGGACGTGAAGGGGCGCCACCGGTTTGAGGCGCATGGCCTCGTTGTTGAAGGCATCGATGAATGGAAGCTGCCTCGTCTGTTCCAGGGTCTCGATGGCTTGAGCCGGTGCAATGAGCCTGTCGACCTCATGGCGTGCCCGGTCGAAGTGTTCCGGATACTGCATGAAGTAGTGAACGGCCCAGCCGGTGGAGTTGGCTGTCGTGTCCTCGCCGGCCAGCAGCAGCGTTCCGGCGTTGGCAAAGATCTCTGCATCGGTAAAGCCCGACCCTTCATCCTCCAGGGCAGCAAGAATGGCCTCGATGAAATTGGTCGGCTCCGGCTTCTCCGCCATGCGCTCCCTTGCGGTGCGGACCATGGCGTTGACCTCGTCCTCGAGATGGTCGAGTGCCCGGTCGAGCGCCCGGTCTGACGGCATCCGCATATAGCGCCAGTAGGGAAAGGGCGCATTGACGCGGCGGTGCAGAGTGGGGAACACCTTGTCGAGATGGCGCTGGATCACAGGCCCGGAGGTTTCCAGCGTGTTGGCGTCGATACCGAAGGCGAGGCCGATGGTGACGTCGACCGTGAAACGCATGAGATCGTTGCAGAGATCGATTGTGTCCCCCCGATCGGCTGCATGTTGCCAGCGCCGGCGCAAGCGTTCGGCTGTCATGACCAGGCGAGGGAAGAAATCCTCGAGACGCGCTCGATTGAGCGCGGCGGCAACGATCCTGCGCTGACGCCGCCAGTCGTCGCCTTCAGCGGCAAAGACGCCCTTCAACCTCATTTCCTTCGCGACCGATTCCAGCGCCCGTGTGCGTCGGAACGCCTGCGGGCGCTGGACGAGGAGTCTCTGGATCGTCGCACGGTCCGATACCACGACGACATCGGAAGGTCCCAGACGGATCCTGAAGACCGGACCGTAACGGTCCGCCCATTTCTCGAGATCCAGATGCAGTCTCGAAAACCGGATCTGGTGAAGGTTGCCGATGAACGGGAGGCCTCCCGGTCCGGGGAGATTCCGGACCTCGACTGTTGTCGAGGTGGTTTCCTGGTGCAGTGTCATGTGATCTCCCGAATCTGCAGAACCAGGCGCCGAGTGCCGGCAGCAACAGCACCGCCCATGTCGGCCTGGAACTGGAGCGGCGCGAAGTTCCAGATCGCCACGCCTGCGCAGAGCGCGAACCCCTTGAGCATGACGCCGTTTGCCGATGTGGCAGCGGCCCATTCCCGAGCCTCGGGAAACTCGAGACCCTCCCGGGGGTGGTTGCGCACTCGTCTGAAGATGTAGATCCCGTAGTCGCCCCTGATTCTGAGTGCCACCGCGGGAAGAGTCCATACCTTGAAGTCGATCTGGGGCAGGGCCATGCGCGCATGGGCGAGAACCGAGACCACCGTCAACGGCAGGATGATGATCAGTACGGCCCGGATCGAGTGGAACGCGGTCGGGCAGCGCAGACGCACTCCACGATCTGGAACTGTGCCGTCGACACGTCTTCGATGGTTGCGGTCGTGACGCCGACGTTGCCTGCGGGACCGCTGACCGATTGGAGACTCCCTGGATGTCGGTCATCCGCCATTCGACGGTATCGAAGTGCCGCATGATGGCATGGTCGACATGTCCATCGGCATGCGTTGTGCCGATGGCGGTCGGCACCAGTGCTGAACCTGTTGGAAATGATGGCAACATCACGGTTGCAGGGCGCCCCGGGCCGTAGTTCCGGAACGCCTTCGTGGTCGCTGCCGATGCGTACGTGCGCTGACTTCCAGGCACCGGCCGCGGCCAGAGTTATCCATGCGCAGATGATGACGGCGGCCGGTTTCGGGCGTGCCGCGCAGGACGCTCAGGGGGGCTTCGCCTTCCCCGGCCGAAACAGCCACGCGCCCAGCGCAGGCAGCAGGACGACGGCGCCGACCATGTTGACCAGGAACATGAACGTGAGCACCGTGCCCATGTCGGCCTGGAACTTCAGCGGCGCCACGGTCCATGTCGCGACGCCCGCCGCCAGGGTGAGGCCAGTCAACACGACGCCTGCCCCGCTGGTGGCCAGCGCCCGCTCGTAGGCAGCGGCGAAGTCGAGGCCCTCCGCGAGGTGGGCGCGCAGTCGCCCGTAGATATAGATCCCGTAGTCCACCCCGATTCCCACCCCGAGCGCCACGACCGGCAAAGTGGAGACCTTGAGGCCGATCTCGAGCAGCGCCATGAGAGCGTAGGCGAGCAGGGAGACCACCGCGAGCGGCACGACGATGCACACTGTCGCCGCCACGGAACGGAAGGACACCATGCACAGCACGATGACCGCAGCGTAGACATAAGCGAGGATGGGGAACTGCGACGCCTCCACCTCCTCGTTGGTCGCCGCCATTACCCCGACGTTGCCGGAGGCGAGCCTAAATGTGATGCGCTCGTTGGTGTTCGCGGCGTCGAACTCCTTCACCGCGTCGACCACCCGCTTGATGGTCTCGGCCTTGTGGTCAGTGGTGAAGATCGACACCGGCATCACGCTGCAGTCCAGATTGAGCAGGCCGCTGCTCGTCGGCACGGGCGAGACGGCCTGCACGAGCATGTAGTGATTGCGGGGCAGGGTGCGCCACTTGAGGCTGCCCTCGTTCCAGTTTGCGTTGATGGTGCGGGCGACGCCAGCGAGCCCCAGCACCGACTGGACGCCGTCCACGTTGCGCAGCCGCCATTCGAAGTCGTCGAGAGTGCGCATCACCTCGTAGTCGATGCAGCCTTCCGTCGCCGTCTCGGAGATCACCGTCAACACGTCCACGCCGATTTCGAAGCGGTTGGTGATGACAGCCGAGTCGAGGTTGTACACCGAATCGGCCCGCAATTCCGGCACGCCCTGATGCTCGTCACCCACCCGGACCTGCCGGGCGTACTCCCAGCCAGCCGCCAGCAGCACCGCGGCCGCGACGATCACCACCGCTGCAGGCCGGCGATGCGCCAACAGCGCGACCCGCGTCCAGACCGGCCGCAGCAGGCCGTCCCGCGCCCGCGCTGCACGGCGATGCTCCTCGTCCGGCTCAACGTAGGAGAGCAACACCGGCAGCAGCGCCAGATTGGTCAGGATGATGGCGGCCACCCCGAGACTCGCGGTGACCGCGATTTCCCGGATGACCTGCACCTCGATGTGCGAGATGGTGATGAAGCCTGCCGAGTCGGAGGCGAGCGCCACCGTGCCGGGCAACAGGAGACGGCGGAAGCTCGCCCGCGCGGCGTCCAGGCCTGTGGCGCCGCCGGCCACCTCCGCGCGAACCGAGCTCACCATCTGGACGCCGTGGCTCACCCCGATCGCAAAGACGAGGAATGGCACCAGGATCGACATCGGATCGACGCCGTAGCCCAGCGCGGTGAGCCCGCCGAGCTGCCAGACCACCGCGATGAGGGAGCATGCGAGCGGGGGTGCAGTCAAACGGACCGACCGCGTGTAGGCGTAAACGAACAGGGCGGTGATGAGGAACGCCAACACGAAAAACGCCATGACCCGGACCGCGCCGTCGGCAATGTCGCCGACCATCTTCGCGAACCCGATGATGTGCAGATCGACGTGAACGTCCACGGCCGCGTCTGCGCCGGCTTCGCGGCGGATGCGCTCCAGTTCGTGTGCAACCTCGATATAGTCGAGCCGCTCGCCGCTGTTGGGATGGAACTCTTGAAGCTTGGCGGCGACGATGGCGCCGGTGAAGTCGTTCGCCACCAAGCGGCCGACGATGCCGGCCTTGATGATGTTCTCCCGCACCCGGGCGAAGCCGGCCTCGGTTGGCTCGAAGTCCGCCGGCAGAACGTTGCCAGCGGCGATGCCGTCCTCCACCACCTCGATGTAGCGCACGTTCGGCGTCAGGATGGAGAAGACCTGAGCCCGGTCGACGCCGGGAAGGAAAAACATCTCGTCGGTCACCTTGCGCAACGCGGCGAAAAAACCGGGCGTGAACATGTCACCGTCGCGTGCCATGACCGCGATCAGCACCCGATCCGCGCCGCCGAACTCCTCGCGGTACTCGAGGAATGTCTGCATGTACTCGTGTTCGACCGGCACCAGCTTGGTGAAGCCGGCGTCGACCCGCAGGCCCGACGCGAGCCACCCCATTGCGAGGGTGGCGAGCACGAACGCCGCCAGCACGAGGGGTCGCCGGGCGAAGAGCAGTCGTTCGATGTGGGAGGTCACGCAGGTTCCCCGGGCGTCAGTCGGCCAGACGCCGGACGCCGAACTCACCGATCAGCAGCACGCCGCCGTCCGCGAGCGGCAGTGCCGCCGATATCCCCTCGCGAAGGGGAAGTCTTGCGGTCGACACACTGCGTCCTTCGTCGCGGCTGGTGAGCACGCTCCCTTCCAGGCCCGTCACGACGATCGTGCCCGACGGCAGCCGGACGGCTCCGGTCAGCAGAGCATGGGTGCCGGTTTCGAGTTGCGTCCAGGTCTCGCCGCCGTCTTCGGAGCGGAACAGATGGCCCCTGAGCCCGGTCAGGAGCACCCGGTTCTCGTCGAGTGCGAGCCCGCCGAACCACGATCCGGCGTAGGGCGAGGGAAGCTCGCGCCAGGTCGTGCCGTCGTCGTCGGAGCGGTAGACGACCCCCGCCTCCGCGGCGATGAACAGGCGCCGGGACGGGGACGGCTGCGCGCCGGTGCCGTCCGCGGCCACGGGTATCAGCGCGTTCAGGTGGAAGTCGTCAACGCTGACGGCCCGAGGGGTCCAGGTCTCGCCACCGTCCCCGGTAGCGAGGAAATAGCCGTAGGCCCCGACCGCGAAGCCGGTGCGTTCGTCTCGAAACCAGACATCGAGCAGGGGAAGCTCCTCCTCTGGCGCCCGGTACACCACAGACCAGGTCTCGCCGCCGTCGCCGGTGCGCAGGATTACCGCGTCGTGCCCGACTGCCCAGCCGGTGCGATCATCGTGCATGTGCACCGCCGTGAGCAGGACGCGGGTGGGGACTTCGGCCTGGATCCAGCTTGCGCCGTCGTCTGTCGAGACCAGGATATGGCCGCGCTCGCCCACCACCACGAGCCGCGCGCCAGCCGCGGCGCCGTCAAGCAGCAGGGATTCGGTCGCCAGCGGCGCCTTCACTGCCTCCTCGGCTCTCGCAGCGGCCGGCGCGAGAAGTGCAAGCAGGAGTACGACCGTCGCAAGCCCCGCGCCCGCCGGCCGCGGTATCGGTCTCGGTGTCATCACGGTCCTGGGGGAAGAGCGGCGTCGGGAAAGTCGGCGCTCAGGCGGCCGGCGCCGGGCTGGTCACCGCCCTTCGCTGCGCAGCGTCGCGGGCGTGAAGTCCCGGGAAGTCAGGTCGGAATCCCAGGTGCACATCCGGTACTCGTTGTCGAGGCCGAACGCGAGGTAGCGTCCCGCCTGGAGGTCGGTGTGCACCTCCAGAGTTGGCCACATCAGCGGCTTCTCATAGTAGTTGATAAGGTGGCCTTCCGACACGCGCCAGAGCTGATCGCGGTTGTCGTAGATGTCGGCGACCAGAATTTGCCAGGAGTCCTCGTCCACGTAGAAGGTGCGCCGCTTGTAGATGTGCGTCGCGCCCTCCTTCAGCGTGGCTTCCACCACCCAGACCCGATGCAGCTCGTAGCGCAGAAGTTCCGGATCGACGTGCAGCGGCTTGAGGATGTCGTCAAAGGAGAGATCGCCGCCGTGCAACCTGTACGAGTTGTACGGCACGTACATCTCGCGCTTGCCGACGAGCTCCCAGTCGTAACGATCGACCGCGCCGTTGAACATGTCGAGCTGATCCGCGGTGCGCAGCCCGTCCGAAGTGGTTCCGGGATTGTCGTAAGCGATGTTCGGCGCGCGCCGAACCCGGCGCTGGCCGGGATTGTAGACCCATGCGCTGCGGGGCTCACGAACTTGGTTCATGGTCTCGTGGATCAGCACGATGTCGCCCGCGAGCCGGGCCGGCGCGAGCGTCTTGTTCTTGTAGTAGATCATCGTGTTGCCGAGCTCTTCCAGCGTCATGGCGGGCAGCGAGTAGCGCAACTCGGCCTCCAGGCTCTGTTTGACCACCGTGTAGTCGCCGCCGCGGGTGACCGCAGCCTGGCCAACGATGCACGACAGCGTCTCGCCCCGGTAGCGCAGCAGGTGGTTCCAGATCACCTCAACTCCGTTGGACGGGATCGGAAAGGGAATGCCGATGACGGCATCGCCGACGCCGTTGCCGCCGTCGACGAGCTTCGCGGTGGCGGCTGCGGTCCGGGTGGCGTCGTAGATCCGCTCCGGCACGGAGGCGCTGCGCCGGGTGGGATAGACCTTCATGTTGAAGCTCGGGTAGGTCTCCAACATGCGCTGGTGTCCGACCGAGAGCAGGTGGCGGTGCTCGTCGAGGTTATCGGCGCCGATGACGAACAGCGGCCGGTCGTCGGGATACGGGTCGCGATGGTGCTCGCCGACGCTGTAGCCCGCCGGTGGCGCGGTGATGCCGCCGGTCCACTCCGGGATGGTGCCTTCGGCGTTGCCGGCCCTTTCCCCGCCCAACGGCGTGAGGTCCGTGCCGAGCCGAGCGATCTGGTCGGCTGGAAGCTCGGCCGAGGCGGGAAGCGCCAGGGCGCAGCCGAGGATGACGGCGGCACCGAGACGTAGCGTGGACGGTTTCGTGCAGTTCATGGCGTTCATGGCGTCGGACCCTCAGAAGGAGTACTTGACGGAGGCGGAGACAAAGTCGCGGTCGCTCAGCTCGTTACCGTCGCCCGCGAGGCGCGTATAGCTCAGGTCGGCCTGCCAACTGCTCAGGTAGTCGGCGCGCAAGCCGAGCGTGAGCGCGGTCCGATCCTCCACAAACGGACCGCTGGGCGCGGGGCTGTTACCGCTGACGTCGTGCAGGAACTGCATGTAAGGGTAGAGATTGATCGACCCGACGGCGTTGTTGTAGTCGAGCCGCGCCGCGAGCCTGTAGCCCCACGAGGTGGCGTCGGCGTCGGCTTCTCCCTCGGCAAGCGTGCCGCCAGCGGGGCTCTCCAGGGGCGTAACGGCATTGTCCGGCATGTTGTGCACATGCATCACGGCCGCCTCTGTCACGAAGACTACGGCGTCAGCGCCCATGGCGGGTCCGAACACCTTCGTGGCGGTGGCCTGGAGCTGACTGACATCGCGCCTGACGTAGCCCTGGACCGAGCGTGGCGAGTAGCCGTTCAGGAAAGCCTGGTAGGCGGCTCCCGCCTGTTGCGCGGCTTGCCCGGCAGCTTGTGCCCCCGCCAAATCGCCGGCAGCCAGCAGCGCGGCCGCCCGGGCCTGGGCCGCTCCTGCGGCGCCCGCCAGTCCGAGACCGGTGATGATCGGATCGAGACCTTCCCTGAGCACCTCTCGCTCGGCTCTCTGCAGCGGCGCATCGCGGCGGAATGAATACTCGCCCTGCAGCGCCCAGCCCGAGGCCCCGAGCACGGTGTTGAAGCTCAGGCCGAAGAGCTGGATGTCCTCGGGGTACTCGAGGAAGTACTGCCCGGACTTGCCGTACCTGTCGATGGCGAGGCCTGCGGCGACGCCGCTCACGGTCTGCGTTACCTCGTTCCGGATAATGTCCGGCGCAGCGCCTGGAGGGATCAAGCCGGCCTGCACCGCTTGCGTAACTTCCGCCGAGACCGCCTGGGTAACGGCTTGCGTGGTGGTGGAGTCGGCTGCGCCGACTGCTCCGGCCGCCGCGAGGCCGGCCTCTACTGCGCTTCGGGGTGAGGTCTGCGCGCCGACCGTGGGCAGGCGGCTGTGGTAGTTCATGACGTAGAGGCCGAACTCGGTGTAGTTCAGATCCGCCGCGAAGTAGCGCAATGCCAGTCCCCACTGTCCGGTGTCGCTGGCGTCGCGGTCCGGGCCGCGCAGCACGCTGGCGAAGTCGGGGTCGAACGCGGCCTGGCGCGGTAGCGTTGCGCGGATGAGGTCCGCATTGATCGCCGGCGTCAGGGGGCCGAACCCGAATCCTTGGTCGTTCGTCGTGATGTTGGTGATCACCGCTTCCCTCGCGCCCGGTCCCGCGTAGTCGGTGCTCGAGAAGTAGCTGCCAACCGGGTCGATTCGCGTCTCTTCCCATTCGAGCTGGTAGAAGGCCTCCACCGCGAGGTCGTCGGTCGGCGACACGGAGAACGACGCCAGCCCAACCGGCAACAGCGCCTCGCGCAACTCCGAGCCCGGCTGTCTCAGCTTGCTCACGTCGAAGTGGTTCACGGCGTTGACACCGTTGGGTATGAAGGTGCTCTCGCCCCAGTTGAGCACGTGGCGGCCGAGACGCGCGTCGACGATCTGGTCGCCAATGTCGAACGTTCCGGCGACGTAGGCGTCGAGCACCTCGAAGTCCTGGCCCACCAATTCCTTCGCCTCGTCGCTCAGCGGGGTGCGCTCCCGCGTCCCGCGCTCGTTCTCGAAGTCGATGAAGCCGGTGGCTCGAACGAACGCGCCGAAATTGCCGCGGCGGACATCGAGGTCGGTGGTGAACTTCGACGTGTTGGAGACGATACCCCGATCGTAGTTGAGATCGCCGTCGTTGCCGTTGGTGTCGGCGGCCAGCTCGGGGTCGCGCTCCTCGACGCGAACGGTCACGCCGTGGGTGAACGTGGTGCTCAGACTCCCCTCGAGTTCTCCCTCGCCCAACTCGATCGCCCCCGCCCGCCGCGCCCGCCGGGGGTGAACGGGGTGCCCAGACTCCCCTGGAGTTCTCCGTCGCCAACCTCGATCGCCCACGCCGGCGGCGCCTGCAGGAGCCCGCACAGGAGAGCGGCCGCCGCGGACACGGCAACCGGGCCCGTGGCACGTACCGGATGAAGCGATCCGGCTGCGTCAGTTTCGCGTGTGTTCCTCATGGTGCTCCCCTGTCATGATCCAGACCGCGGACGCGGAGACGCCCGGCGATTATCCCAGCAAACCGCGAGGATTAGAACACACATCCCTACGCCAGACCAAGCCCCTCGAACGCCGAAGCGGATAACGCGCGAGCCGTCTCCGGCTTGGCGCTCACCCGGCGCCGTTCGCTGATGTTCGAAGACAAGGAACGTTCTGCCACTTTCAGGAGATCAATCGTCCTTGCCAATCAGGCATCACAGCAACGGTGGCCTGGAACGGTTGACCCGGACAGGCCCCGAGTGGCGTCTTCGAGAGACGCGCCGAGGAAGCGGATGGCTTCGTCCACGCCGCCTTCGCCGTGGTCCAGCTTCAGCGCCGTCATTGCGGTTTCGATCACCGAGAGTGTCCCGAGCACCATCGGGGCGTTGACATGTCCCATGTGGGCGATACGGAAGGCACTGCCCGAGAGTTCGGGCCCGATGCCGATGCCTATGGTGACACCGCAGACCTCCCGGCAGAAGGCGATCAGGGGTGCCGGATCAATGCCGTTTGCGCGCACTGTGGTGACGGAGTTCGCGCGCTCGCACGGCTCGGTGATGTTGAACTCGAGAGCATCGCCGCGGCACCAGCGGGCAACGGCTGTCCTCACGGTTTCGGCGAGCAGGCGATGTCGTTCGATGGCGTTCGCAAGTCCCTCCTCGAAGAGCATCTTCAGGGATTCGTCCAGGCCGAAGAGGAGGTGTTCGGGCGCCGTGCCGCAGTACTTCATGTAGTGTTCGGGTCCGTCGCGGAACTCCCAGTCCCAGTAGCGGGTGACAAGGCCGGCGGTCCCGCGGCGATCCCTGGCCCTGCTGCCGACACCGTTGAACCCCAGGCCCGGGGGAACCATCAGCCCCTTCTGCGATCCGGCCACCGCGACATCCACGCCCCAGGCGTCCATCTCGAAGGGCATGGAGCCCAGTGAAGCGATCGTGTCGACCATGAGAAGGGCATCGTGGCCCGCCAAGTCCATGGCCCTGCGAATCGCCGGAATGTCGTTGACGACACCGGAGGCGGTGTCGATCTGCACCGTGAGAACTGCCTTGATGCTGTTCGAAGTGTCGTTGCGGAGCCTTTGTTCGAGGGCATCGGCATCAACGGCCCTTCGCGGGGGGCCAGGCAGGACTTCAACCTCGAGACCCAGCACCTCGGCCATGCCTCCCCAGGTGACGGCGAAGAGGCCGCTCTCGAGAACGAGAATCCTGTCGCCGGCGCTCAGGCAATTCGTGAGGGCAGCTTCCCAGGCGCCGTGACCGTTGGCCGCGTAGATGTAGGCATTTCCCGTGGTTCCCAGCACTCTGCGCAGACCGTCCAGGCAGTTCCGGGTGATGTCCAGCAACTCTCCGTCGTAGATGTCGACGGCCGGACGGTGCATGGCGGCCAGCACCCGGTCCGGGACGGTGGTGGGGCCTGGAATGCTCAGGAACTCCCGGCCGTTGCGAACGCGCATGATCAGCCCCTCTCCGTTTGCGAACCCTGTGGGCGGGCGCCGAAACTATCATGACGTGGCGAGCAGGTCAGGATGGTCGGGTGATCGTACCTGCAGGAGTGAGGACCGTCGGATTTGACGCAGAGACATGGGAGATCCCGGGAGCCAAGGCGAAGTTTCCATGACGGTCGCGGACCGCAATCCGGTCAACGTCTGTCTCGCCAACCTGGGGATCGGCGAGACCCGGGCGCCGTTATCAGTCGGTGCCGGCAGGACTCCTCACGCAGCGAGGGACGCCGTCGACCCTGCCCTCGCACGGGTATCACTGATTGGCGGTATCGATGTGGCCCGTGGCATCCGACGATGGTCCAGGCATGCCGGGACCACGTCGTGCCCGTCGTACTTCGCCACGGTCCGGGTTCTCCTGGGTCTGTAATCGCCACCGCTGCCAACGCATATTTCGTCCGCATCTCGTTCCTGATGCGATATTGGCGGAAGATACGAAGGCGTGGCTCATGCCAAGAGTCATGCCGGGAAGGCCGTACCGGCACCTTGCTTGCAGCGATGAGGGCAGGGCCGCCGCCGCATGTTCATGTTGCGCAGGAGGGATACTGCACGGGACGGTGAAGCAACCTGGCCCATTGGAACTCCTCGGTCAGTGCGAGGCGCTGCATTGCGAATTTGCAATGCCTTCCATCGACTCTGCATCACTGACAGGCGAGAGACCGCCGGCTACCTGTTGAATCGATTTTCCCGGATTCTCGAGCAATTCCGCCCTGTCTGGACATCATGGTTAACTTGCCCGGTCCTTGAGGTTCATGGGTTGTACTCGAGGTTACAGTACCGTTGAACACAGCACCTCATCGGGGAGAGGAGGCCAATCCAGGACATCTAGTGAAACCAGATTTTCTCTTCCAGAGCCGGAATGAGCGCCCGAAATCGTGGAATGTTCTCAGCTTCCCTTCTTTCCACCTGCTTGATCTGTCCGCGCTTGACGATGAAAAAGAAGGTTTCCGAATCTATGCACCCCGAAGGGCAATCGCCCCAGGCGTTGCGCATGGCAACGTACCATGTGCCACCAGGATTGACGGCCACGATGTCGGGACCGTCCCCCAGACTCTCGTCGAACGACGCGCGCCGGACACCCTCTATGGCTGCATAAGCCTCCCGAGCTGCCCGCAGGTTGGCAAGCTTGCCGAAAGACATGATGACGGTGGAGAAAGCAGGAAGTGCTTCAGCCTTGCGAAGGCCGATCCTGGCATTGAGTTCATCGAAGGCCGCATGGCCGATTCGGGGCAAGGGGCCAACATTCCCGTTCTTCCAGTGCTCGATGACAGCGTCGAGAAGATCGCCTTCCAGCTCGAGAAGCAGCACCGAAGGCCTGTGCCACTGCCGCGCGGAAATCTCGTTCGTGCGAGGGTGACGATTCCGGATATGCGTCAGAACGAGATCGATTTCCCGCCCCAGTTCCTGAAGACTGGGATCGTCCATGATCAATTCATCGGTCAACGTCTGGTGAAGACGCCGGGCAAGAATAGTCGCGTCTTCGGAAATACCAGAGTCAGAAGATGTTGGACAAATGTCGGTGGAGCTATCCGAGCCAATCGTCGAAGTCATGAAGGCAGTATCACCAGCCATGGCAAGACCCGATCCGCTGCATGCGGCAATCACCAAGATCGCCACAAGACACAAGTTACGCATCCCTCGGACTTGTAGAGGGAGACGACGCCCCTGCATGGCTGGATCATTGCGCTGCATCTAAGTCCATGACCTCCGCTCTCCGGCAAGGATGCTCTATCAGGAATGGATACCACTGAGGCGGTGCAACAACTGCATCGGGAATCAGGCCTTCCTCATCGGACAGGACGCTGACGGCGGGGTGATGGCAGCACATGCAGGGACAACGGCAACGGAAATGGCTGGATGTCTGCTTGACCGCTGAACCGATGAAGAACAACCTTGAACAGGCATCAGGAAGACAAAGGCCACCTTAACGGCGCCATGAGTTTCGCGAGCGTACCCATCTGATTCATGCCAGGGATGTGGCCATGAGTGTACGCCCGGACCAGCAGTGATGGTCTCCGGAACGGGTCTCGTCGCGCGCATTGTCTCGGTCACGGTGCTTGGGCTCGTGACGGGGGTGCTGGCGTCGCTGGCAACCGTCGTCTTTCTCCAGGCGATTGAGCTGATGAACGACTGGTTGCTCATTTCGTCGGACAGACGGGCGGCGGCTGCGGGAACCGACTGGCTCGTTGTCGCCACCATCGCCGTGCCCGCGCTCGGTGGCCTGGCGGTCGGGCTGGTCAATCTGAAGATCCCGGGGAGAAGGGCGGGCGGACCCCAGGATGTCATCGAGGCGGTGCATGTCACCGACGGCCGCATGGCGCCCCGGTCGGGTTTCCTGTCGGCCGCGGCGAGTCTGCTGTCTCTCGGAACCGGCGCCTCGGTCGGACACTATGGACCCCTGGTCCATCTCGGGGCCACACTGGGATCCCTTGTCGGTTTCGCCGGCGCGGTGAGTACGTGGACGGTCAGGGTGGGGGTGGCCTGTGGCGTGGCGGCTGCCATCGCGGCGGCGTTCAATGCGCCCATTGCCGGGATCATCTTCGCCCACGAGGTGATCCTCCGACATTATTCCCTGCGTGCCTTTGCTCCGGTCACCGTGGCGGCCACGGCAAGCCACGTTATCGTGACAGTCATCTTCGCCCACCCGCCTCTCTTTGAGGTGGCTCCCGTCAGTGTCGGTCATGTGGGCGAGTACGCCGGTTTCATCATCATCGGCATTCTCGCCGCCCTTGTTGCCGTCGCCTACATGAGGGCGATTCTCTTCAGCCAGACACTGGGCGAGCGCCTGGCGATTCCTTCCTGTCTCAAGCCCATGGCGGCAGGTGTGGCACTGGGGATCGCCGCCCTGTGGCTTCCCGGAATCCTGGGAACCGGAACCGACACCATGAGGCTGGCCGTTGTCGACGGCGCCTTCGGGACGTCCGAACTGGCAATGCTGCTCGTTGCCAAGATCCTGGCGACGGCGCTGTGCCTGGGATGCGGTTTTGCCGGAGGCGTTTTCAGTCCGGCCCTGTTCGTCGGCATTTTCTTCGGTGCCCTTGCCGGAGATGCCGCCTTCATGGTGTTCGGGGACCTTCGCTCCGATGTCTCCGTCTACGCGATCTGCGGCATGATGGCGGTGGCCAGTGCCGTCATTGGTGCGCCACTCGCCACGATCCTCATCGTCTTCGAACTGACGCGCAACTATGACCTCACCACGGCAACCATGGTGAGCGTGGTCTTCTCCAATGTCGTCTGCTACCAGATGTTCGGCCGGTCCATCTTCGACGTCCAGTTGCGGCAGCGCGGGTTCGATCTGTCGCTGGGCCGTGACCGGGTAGTGGCCGGCAACATGCTGATCGATTCCCATGTCAGCCGCGACTTCACGGCACTCGAACCCGACATGACGCCCGATGAGGCCATGACACGCCTCGTCGAGAACCATCATCACGAGGCCTATGTCCTCGATGGTCGCGGGGTCATTGTCGGCAGGGTCAGATTTGACGATCTGGTCGAGAATTCCCAGCAGGCGACGACCCTTTCCGGCCTTGTCCTGCCAACCGGGCCCGTGCTCACGCCGGGCATGTCCATTCGCGATGCCATGGAGCGTATCCGCCGGACAGGCAGCGCCAGCATTCCCGTGGTGAACGCCGATGAACCGGCCGCCATGCTCGGTACCGTGACGGAAGCGGATCTCGCCAGAGCCTTTCTCGACATGGCCAGCGGGATCCGGCGGGAAGAGCACGCTTCGTGAGATGACAGCATGTCCTGCGTCAACGCAAGGACACGTCAACGGGCGGCAGGTGCTCGCCGTAGGCCGATCTGAGGTCGTCGTAGTAGCGCCTCAGGCCCCGTGAGATCGGGTAGGGCTGCGGCATATCGAGCCAGGCACGCAGCATGAGGCGCCCGTGGCCGTCTCCAGGACTGTCGATGAAGGCGTTGCGTGCGTGCAGCGTGTTGTAGTTGTTGATGAAGTAGGCCTCTCCCTCGTCCAGTGCGAGTGTCAGGACAATGTCCTCGCGTTCGCACATGTGGGCGAAGAGGTCGAGGGCGTCGGCCGCGGCGCCGGCCAGGGTGGTGCCAGAAAGCTCTGCCGCCTCACGGACCTGGGGTGGCAGGTGGCAGACCGAGATCCGCCCGTCGTTCCAGGAGAGGACCGGAACATCGTACTCGCTGTAGCCGTTGTTTGGCCGGTCGGGAGGCTCTTCTCCCCAGCCGACCGGGAACCCCCTGCAAAGCGGTTCGAGAAGGTCGGGGCGTGACGCCCGAACTTCGTCGTGGACGGCAAGGGCACTCGCCAGTCTCGATTCCCCGCCCTCGCTGGCCCTGCGTACGCACAGCATGCCGAGGACGGCCTCCATGTCGGTATGCAGAGTCTGCCGACCAGCCCTCTCGTAGCCCCTGAGTTCGAGGATCCGGTCGGGGCGGTGGGCCACGAAGCCAATGCGCTCCCTGCGCTTGCTCTGGCTGAGCAGACGCCCCATGCGGCAGCAGAAGAAACGATAGATGAGCGCGATGGTGCGCTCGTCGTGGTCCCTCACCGGGAAGCCGCGCACCATCGCCACGCCACGGCCTTCCATCAGCACGGTTGCGAGGCCGTCGATGACCACGTCCAGACCGGGTAGCGACACATCCTCGCGGCAGACAGGAACAGGCACGGTCCCGCCGCCATCGCGCCATGGCGCGATGGCGGCTTCGAGGGCGGCGATATCGCGAGTGGTGAGGTCCACGGAGAGTTCGTCCATCGACGCAAAGTCACATGGCCGCCAAGCCGAAGGGTGGCGCGTGCCGGTGCCGTTCAAGTCCGGCTCACGGATGACAAGGAACCATCAGCCGGCGGCATGGTCACGGCGGTTCATGCCACCAGGCCCAGATGTCGGTGCCGTAGAGAACGGGCCGTTGCGGCCGCCTGAGCGAAGACCAGTAGGCCACGAGATCCTCCGTGCGATGGTAGAGGGGAAGGACGTGGCGGCCCCACATCAGGACCCGGTCGAGTGCCCGGGCCGCGGCTTCGAGGTCTTCCCTCGATCGGGCGTCGGAGAGGGACGTGATGATCGAATCGAGGACAGGGCTGCGGACACCGGCATAGTTCCGGCTTCCCTCATCGTCCGCCGCGTTGCTTCCCCAGTAGATCCACTGTTCATTGCCCGGGGAAAGCGAGACACCCCAGCGCCAGGGGAGGGCGTCAAAGTCGAACTGCCGGATGCGGTTGCGGTGCTGTGCGGCGTCGACCGTCCGCATGAGTGGACGGATGCCGAGACGCTCGAGGTTGGCGAACCAGGCAAGGAAGATCCGTTCCTCCCGGGGGTCATTGAGCAGCAGTTCGAAGGTGAGAGGCTCGCCCGTCGCTTCACTGACCAGGACGCCGTCTCGCAAGACGTAACCAGCCTCCTGCAGCAGGCGCGTCGCCTCCTTCAGGCGCTGGCGCAGAGTGCCTTCGGCCGGTGACCAGGGCGCTTCGAAAACGATGGGTTCCAGCTCGTTCCCCCAAGGCTCGAGAAGGGTGCGTTCCCTTCCTGTTGCGGCACCTGTCGCCCGGAGCGCGGAGTTGTCAAAGAGGCTCGTCGTGCGCGTGTACTGGCCGTGGAGCAGGTTCTCGTTGATCCAGTCGAAATCAAAGGCAAGCCCCAGGGCGTCGCGTACGCGAATATCGTCGAAAGGTGATCTTCTGTGGTTCCATACGACCGCGTAGAGCCCCGAAGGGCGCCCACTCGCCACGGAGGCCATGATGATGCGGCCGTCATCGCGCGCCGGGACGTCATATCCTGTGACCCAGCGCCTGCTGTCGCCCTCGAAGCGTATGTTGGAATCCCCTGCCAGGAACGCCTGATGCGCGACATTGGAATCCCGGTACCAGGTGTACGTCATCGTGTCGAAA
>MPMV01000055.1 GCA_002238685.1 bacterium EF100-94H03 bin56 | reverse complement strand
GTGGCGGTGCACGCGCTCGACCATCTCGCGCTGTGCCGGCAGGTCCTCGTCGCTCCACAGCCGCACCGCCGGAAACGGGCTGATGTCGCTCCACGGGTCCACCATCATGTTCTCGGTGCAGACCACGCCCCAGCCGCCTTCGGCCTTGACCTCGCGCATCGCGGCCGTCGCCAGCGGCGACCAGTCGCCGGTGCCGTTGCAGTGGGGGACCTGGTAGAAGCGGTTCCTCGCCGTCACCGGGCCAATGCGCACGGGTTCGAACAGCACGTCGAAGCGCGGGTCGCGCGTCATCGCCGACCCGTCGCTGCGCCGTCTCGATCGAGTCCCGTGCATGCGGCACGCGGGAGCCCGTGCGCCGGACTGCCGCTGCCGCGTCCCGGATGCCGGAGGTTCACGGGAGGCGGGATGCGGCCTATGCGAACCACCAGCGCTCGGCGATGCGCAGACCGTCGAGGTCGATGTTGCCGCCCACCACCGGGCCGTGCGCCGCTTTGTCCGAGCAGGCGTTGACGTAACTGGCGAACATCGGAATGACGGCGCCGCCCTTGTTGTGGACGATGAGTTGCATCTCGCGCCGCCCTCGCGCGGCTCAGTGTCATCCCCGCAGCCTGGTGCATCTCCGCGTACATCTCGCGCCGCCTGTCCTCGTCCAGCTCCGCCCGCGCCGCCACCAGCAGCTTGTCGAATCGTTCGATCGACTGGAAGCTCTCGTTCCAGGCGCTGCCGGTCAGATAGGCCACGGAGAACATCTGGTCCTCCACCGGGCGCCCGCCCCTGTAGCCGTCATCGGGCTCGCGCCTGCCGGTGATGCCGATTCCGGCTCTGGCGGCATGCTCCCGGTACAGGACGGCGGTATCGACGCAGCCGGCGAAGGCGGCATCCGCGGCGGAGAACTCGACCGCGAGGGCGCCGAGCCACGACTACAAGCGCAATGGCACCACCTGCCTGATGGCGGCCCTCGATGTCGCCACCGGGAGGGTGGTCCGCCAGATGACGTCACGGCACCGTTCCGAAGAGTTCATCGCCTTCCTCGACCACATCGCCAAGAACATCGAGCCCGACACCAGGGTGCATGTCATTCTCGACAATGTCTCCTCCCACAAATCGGCCCAGGTCCACGAATGGCTGAAGCATCGTCCCGACTGGAGCTTCCACTTCACCCCGACCCCGGCGTCCTGGACAAATACGGTCGAAGGATTCTTCTCGAAACTTTCCAGGCAAAGGCTCAAGAACGCCTTCTTCAACTCGCTCGACAAGTGCATGGACGCTATCGAGGCCTTCATCGACCATCACAATGCCAACGAAGCCCGCGCGTTCCGCTGGAGCAAAAACCCCGAGGACATCATCGCCTCATGGAAAAGAGGGTATCAAATGATTGAATCAAAACGCTAGCGTGTGTCGCTGTCAGGCACATGACGGTCTCCGATGTCCTGCTAGAGGTTACTTCCCGGCTCGAAGTCTCCCTCAAGCCATCTGACGAAGTTCATCGCATGCAGCAGGTATGTATCCTTGCTGGTGTCCGCGAGCTGGGTTTTCCTGACCGCCACGCGGTACCGCCTCAACGCAGACTTCACCTCGACCAAGGCGTCGTGGCTGATCTGTTCAGTCATCATCCCAATTCACTCCTGACCGGCGGCAGACTACACCAAACCACCACAACAACAATGCCACTGTCCCACTCTGCGTCCTGCGAACACCGTGAACGAGTCCCGCTCAGCCGGGTCGCCCGCTGAATGCAAGAGCCAGATTCGGCAATGGGTAGTTCCCGGCGCCCGGTGAATAGGCAGGGGCATCTCCCGTTCACGAGGACGTTCGTACAGCCCGGCACCTCCGCCGGGTCGGACACCGCGGCCGACGAGAGGGGATCATGCGTGTTCCAATCACAGCCATCATAGCAGCGACCACCACTTTCTAGCTTGCGTCGACGGTTGCGATGATGGTGCTGGCAGACACGGTTGACGATTCCGTTCTGAAGACCGGCGGTTTCAAGCCCCACGAGCCGCCCTGGCTCACCGGCGAAGACATCTCCTGCGAAGGCCTCGAACTGTCCGTGCAGCACGATATCGGCCGCGGCCATACCGTCGACCGCATCATTCTCGCCGGAAAGGACACGCCTCAGTTCGAGATCGAAGGCGCCAATCCATCGAGCGCCCATGTAGCCGCACACACGGTCGTCGCACCAGCCATGGCCGCCTTACTTCTGAAGAGCAGCGCCCTGTCAGGCGGCAACCTCGGGGTGCGGCAATTGGAGGCGAACTCTCGGCAAGAACCATAGTCGGAAGACGCTGCCGAGTCTGCACCGCTCAAATGTCTCACCCGACGCCATATTTTCACCGGAAAGGTTTTACCAAGATTGGTACAAGGTCATGGTCGTTGATTGCATCCGCTTCCTACTTTCGTACGCCATACCAGCAGGTCAATGATGTACCGTACCGCCGAACGTCATAAGAAAATCATCAAGACTTCGAAATCATGATACTATGATCTCTTCCCGATAATAGTCAGGAACCGCGTCCCCAGGTCTTGACCGATGGGATAGGCTTCCCCCCGTTCGAACGCTTCTTCGTGCGCCTGAAGGTCGTCGTCGAGGAGATGGCTCTGCAGAATTTCAGCATTGGCATGCCACTCGTGCACGATTCGGACGATCTTTTCGTCCGGCTTTCGTTGGTCATACCAGTACGGATCGAAGGCCCTCAGCCACTCGTCGTTTCTTTCAGTCAACAATATTGAATGATTCCCATCCCCGACATCGCAAATCGCGACTTGATCACGATTTAAATCAAGGTGCCGCAACGTCTGCTCCACGTCGCAACCCTGCTTACATTCAAAAGCGAGCTCCGTGTATTTTTCAAGGCGCCAATAAACTTCCTTCAACGCCTCCAGATCTCTTTCTTCGTAATAGACCACACCACGATCTTTAAGGAGGGAATGCACGAGCCGGTATATCGGGGTTGCAACTCTGTCCTGCTTTAGGAGATAACGAATTCCATTGAGCATGCAGGCAACCCAACAGCTGGTTTCAGCGAATTGATAGGACAAGGGCTGCATGAGATCACTCCCTGTTTCGAGAGGCACATCCTGAATGAGCAATACCCTGCCATGCGCTGCTCATGCAAACGGACAAACTGCGACGTACTTGACGCCGCCGTGTCTATCTCTGATCAAATGTTCACTGAAGAGCGTGTGTCAGAATTTCAGCACCTTTCCTAGACAGGAGCGTCGCGCCACAGAGCGCCAAGGAAGCCCGCAGAGGGGCCTTTCGCGGATCACCCACGGTGACCCCGTTCATCACACTCAGCGCTGGCCTGCGGCTGTCGGGCGGGTCAAATCGGGCTGGTCAGGGATCTGCGGTGGTGTCGTCCGCAACGGGCAGGGCGCGTGGCGACCGTCGCTCGTCACCTGGGATGTGGGCGGCGTCCTGTCACTCAGGCAGTATGCCAGCGGCACCTGCATGACTGGTGGCGGGTGGCGGGTTGTCACCTTGCGGCGGTCACCATTTCAGGTGCCGGGGACTGCAAAGCCTCCAACTCCTTCTGGAGGGATGCGGAGAGCTCGTGGCCCGCGGCAATCAGCCCTTCGAAATCGGCATACTTGTCCGAAGTGCAATCATGCCGGGCCTGCAGGCGCTGGTAGTTCCTGACGGCGATCCCGCAGTTCGCAATCATCGTCTCGATCTCTTCCCGCGGCGAGGGCTTGACCTTGAGCAGGTCCGCGACGTGGTCGCGAAAGGCGATAAACTCGTCCCGCGGCCAGGTCTTCTCTTCCCAGCGGATGCCGTCGATGTGGACCCGGCCGGCGTCCCAGCGGAGGTTGTGGAATCTGCAGCGAGCGAGGATGGAGCCGACATTAATGTACGCCAGGCTGTCCTGCTCCTTGTACATGCCAGAAATCTTGAAGGCCATGGATGTGGTGAGGGTCTTGTCGACCCCGGTGACGCTGTAGATGACGTCGCCGCGGTAGATGCCGCCTGATGTGGGTTTCATGGCGTGGGCTCCTTTGGCACGGGGCGAGGGCGGTGCGATTGTACCACGAGGAGCGGAGGATGGCGATCAGGTGAAGCGTGGACCGCGGGACGCGCTGGCGGACACGTTGTCCGCGTTCTTCGTCATCGCTCTCATGGTTCGGATGCGGGTGGTGCGCTCCCGGAAGGCGTCGAGCCACGCCGCGGCAGAGAGAGGCGGGGTGTCTGCAGGGGTCTCGATCGCCACGGCAGCCTCGATGGCGACGGCGACGGCGGGGATGGCGAGATCGATGGTGGCGGCTGTCTTGAGAAGTCGCGCCGCCTCGCGGTCCCAGGCGTCGCGGTCCTGATCGCCGGCCGACCTTTCCAGTGCGTGAACATCCGCCACGAAACGCCGGGCAGCGGCCGCCGCCTCGAGGTGGGAGACGTCGGTCCGATGGTGGCGGCGGGGTGCAGGGTGACGGGTTCCCTGGTTGGCCGTTGGTGTCTGGCGATAGGACTCCCCCCTGGGCACGCGCCATGCGGGCGCCTCGTGGCAGAGCCACGCGGCGACCCGCGCCGCGTCCTCGGCCGCATGGATCACCTCCGCATCGGAAAGTGACCCTTTGTCACGCCAGTGCCTGACGTACGCCACATTTCTCCGGTGAGGAACATCCGAGAGGCCCTGCTCGGCGATGAGGAACGCCGTGCCGAATTCCGAGACCAGTTCATGCCTGGCGTAATCAGCGGTTTCGGAGAAGAGGATGGTCTCCACCAGGTTCGTGTTGGCGGCGGCCCAGTGGATGAGTTCGTGCGACAGGGTGCGGTAGTAGTCATGAGCGCTGAAGAACAGTTCGAAGGGCGGCATGACGATCACGTTGTGTTGGTCGAGGTACTCTGCTTCGGTTCGCCCGTCAGCCCACTCTACAGAGGGGCGGATCTCGACGTCGAGCGATCGCACATACTGGTCGAAGCCCGGGTGGCGGTGGTCGGGATTGACCGGGTGGATCTCCCAGAACGGCCGGTAGAGGCGTTCGGGCAGGCCGCGGATTTCGGCGACGTTGTAGGCGAGGGTGGTGCGGCCTTGAATCTCAACCTCGACCGGGCGCGCCCACGGGTTGGACCTGGCTCCGCGGGCCTTGATCTCCTCGGCCGTCAGCCATGTCGGGCGATCAAACTCCAGGTTGGACGCCTTGATGCGAAGGTGGTTGGCATTTCGCCACTCCCAGCGCCCTCCCGTTACCTTCAGCGGGTAACCGCCATATGTCAGATCGCGCGACCTGTCGACGTCCCAGGGCCAGTCCCAGTCCGGCACGGTATCGTCGCGCTCCAGGATGGCCGCCACGAGCGCCCGCTGTTGTTCCGTCAGCGCCATTTCGCCTCGGTTCCGGCCGGGCGGCGGCTGCGGCGGATCCTGGTCCTCACGATGCCCTTCATGGCGCGCCCGGCCGAGGGATGATCCGGAAAGAGTGTCGGCCGCACGGTACGTGCCGGAACAGTCCGCTGCCGGCGGGCTATGGGCGGCATTCGGCCAGTCTCCTGCGAAGCACCGCACGGATCCTGTCGGTGACGTCGGTCCCTGCCGACGCCAGCCCCCCGGGCGTGTCGAACCTGCGGGCCTCCATGATGCACAGCGTGCCGAGTTCCCTCATGGCCCGGTGGGTCTCCTCCTTGCGCTTGCGGTAGTCCTCGTCTTCAAAGCCCATGACCTCGATCATGAAGTCGACGCTGTCCCTGCCTTCCCAGGCTTGAGGGTGCGCCCGGATGATGAAGTCGGGAATGCATGGACCGTACTGCGTGTTGGTCTCGAACAGCGGCTTTCGAAGAGTGAACGCCACGGCGCCGAACTCGCGGCGCATGATCCGGAGGGTCTTCCTCAGCGCGCGGAACGCCTGGCGCTCCGCGCCTGATTCCACCGGAACCGGACAGTTCATGGCGACGATGGGCTGGGCATGGCCGGAGAGGCAGGCCCAGGCATCCGCACCGTCCTCCAGACCCACCACGCCCATGAAGAGGTAGGGCGGGCTCACCGGGTTTGCGCCGATGACCGGCCGCGTGATCCGGGCGGCGACGTCGAGACGCGTGCCCCTGCGCCCGCCGGTGACGCCATGGTCGTCCACGCCCCAAACGGCTCCACAGACAAACCCCTGCGGTCTGTGGCCTTCCGGCCAGGCCTTCGCCACGGCGCGCATCCTGTCGTCGACCCGGTCCATCTGCCACATGCGCCGCCAGGGGAAGATGAGCCCGGCCAGCGGACGGCCGGGTGCGACCTCGAACCTCCTTGCGGCCTGCCTGATCCGGCCCGACCATTCCTTCGCATTGGCGGCCTCGGCATCGGGAAGCCGGTTGAGCCCGGCGAACAGCACCAGCTGGAACAGCTTTTGCTGTAGCTTCGATGGCCGGTTTCCAGGCCGGGCTCCGAGGTGCTGCGACAGAGCACGGGACTCCGCGACCCGCAGTTCTTCCGGCGCGTTCGCAAGCGCCGTGAAGAACCGGTCGTCAGGCGGCTCCACCGGCGCCCGGGTCACCGGGTTCCTGCTCTTGTGCAGGACACAGACGCGCGGGTGGACGCAGCCTTCGGCATGCGATGCTCTCGGCAGGGTTCATCACGCCGGCCGCGACTCCTTCGTCTCGCCGCCTCCTCCGGTGTTATTGCGACTTCCCGTTTCAGGCACAGAGGCCATGCGCGGGAGCATTCGGCTCGCGGCGGCGGCCCGTGCGGCCGACACGCCCGCGGTCACCAGGAAGGGCAGCACTGCCGGACTATGTGCCGCGCTGGCGTGCATGGCAAGCGGCAGACTGTGGCGGCCGGCTCAATCCCGGCATGACACGAGTGCGGGATCCCGTGCTGGCGAATCTGTTGGCCGACTCGTTCGATTCCTGGCTTGCGGCGGGGTGGCGGCTACCCCGATCATGACAAGTAAGCGAGGTGGAATCCCATGGCCGATCACAGCCGGATCGAATGGACAGATGCCACATGGAACCCGCTGACCGGATGCAGGAAGGTCGGGCCGGGTTGCGACAACTGCTACGCCGAGCGGTTCGCGGAGCGCTTCAGGGGTGTCGCCGGGCACGTTTATGAGCAGGGCTTCGACCTGCGGCTGTGGCCGTCTCGCCTCGCCCAGCCGGGCTGGTGGAAGAGACCCAGGATGATCTTCGTCAACTCGATGAGCGATCTGTTTCAGAAGGAGGTCGAGCCATCCTTCATCGACTCGGTCTTCGACGTGATGGAAAGGGTCGACTGGCACGTCTATCAGGTGCTGACGAAGCGGAGTTCCCTGATGCGAAAGTACGTTGCCAGGCGCTACGGCGACGCAGGCGTGCCGTCTCATATCTGGCTCGGCGTGTCGGTTGAGGACCGCGCCCACGCTTCAAGACTCAACCACCTGAAGCAGATTGCTTCACCATCTCGTTTCGTCTCCTTCGAACCCCTGCTTGGCACCATTGGCACTGTGAGTCTCGAAGGGATCGCTTGGGCCATTGTCGGTGGGGAGAGCGGTCCCAGGGCGCGACCGATGTCCGGTGAGTGGGTTGTCGAGATTCGCGATCAATGCCTGAGCGACGGCACTGCATTCTTCTTCAAGCAATGGGGCGGCCCGCGGCCCAAGTCCGGCGGCCGTTTACTTGAAGGCGAAGAATGGAACGGCTTCCCGTGGCAGATCGTGCCACAACCGATCATGGACAAGCTGTCCAGGTAGACCGGGGGAGGCGGACGATGCCGAAAGACAGAGATCAAATCACGTGGCAGGCCGGGTCCAGCCGGTGAACTCAGCCTATGGCGTTTCGCCCTTGCCTGGCTTACTCTGACGCCATGGCGAGCGCGACATTCGACACGCACAAGGCCGTCAAGGCGCTCATCGGCGCCGGAATCGGCGAGCGTGAAGCCGAGGCAATCACGGACACCGTGCGGGATGCTGTCGCCGAGAGCATGGCGACGAAAGCAGATTTGGCCGGGCTGGAAGTCCGTTTGACGCGGCTGGTGCTTGGCACGGCGGTTGCCATCGTTGCGGCGAACGCAGCGCTGACCGTCGCCTTGCTCAAGCTTCTATAGCCGGGCCGGGCCCGGCGGGGGCGGCGCCTGCCGGCTGTGGGGGCGCGGTGGTGGCGACAGATGCCGGCTGTGGGCGCCTGGTGGCGATCACGATCCGCGTGGCTTGACGGAACCGCCTGTCTGCCCGTGTTTCCTCACAGGAAACGATGTTACCCGATATTGCGCCCCGCGTCCGGATCGCGGAGCTGCTGCAGGATCCCGATAGGCGGCGATCGCGCCAGCTCGAGAACCAATTTCGTTTCCTGTGAGGAAACGCAGGGCAGGGCCGTATGAGGCCGACACGGTCGTATGTTCCATAACCCCCATCGTGTGAGGCCCTGAAAGCCCGACGGGCCGTGAATCCACCCGTTCGTCGCGCCTCAGAGCGCCATAGAAGCCCGTAGATGGGCCTTCGCGGGACCACCCACGGTGACCCCGTTCATCGCATTCGGCGCCTGCCTGGGGCGGCTGGCCGCGGCAATTGGCGGGCTGGCGCCTTGTGGCGGCAGGCGAGTCCTCACTTCTTCCTGACGACCATGGCCGAGGCGGGACGCTCGTCGCCGGGGACCGTGGTCTCGTGGAGACGGGCGACGTGGTCCACGAAGGCTCCCTTGTCCTCGGGCGGCCATGTCCTCTCCTCCCAGTAGACACCGTCGAGGTGCACCCTGCCGGCCTGCCACGGCCTCTCGAGAGGCGGGATGTCGGGGTCGACGGGGCGGCGGACAAGCACCGTACCGACATCGATGTGGTCCAGGCATCTCCCCAGTCTCACGGATCCATCGAGTATGGGGCCGTGAGGCGGGGTGAGGTCGACCATCTCCACCAGAGTCACCACACCTTCGGTGTCGGCGCGCGGGTCGCGCCAGGGTGGCGGGCCGATATCCCACCCCTCAACGGCAGGTCTTCTTCTCTTGGTGCGAGAATGCGGGTCCTCTCGGCGCAACAGGAATGACGGGATGTTGTCGGTGTTCATGGCCTGATGCTCCGGGTGAACGTCGTTGTCTCGGCCGTCTGGCTCGCGCTTCGCGTTAGATCCCGCATGGCGAGAATGCGCATTGTGCGCTCCTGGACGCCCTTGAGCCAAATTGCCGCGGTGACCGGGGTGGCGTCGAGGGGTGTCTCGAGGGCCACGGCCGCCTCGATCGCTGCTTCGACGGCAGGAATGGTGAGGTCGATCTGTCTGGCGCTCTCGAGGATGCGTATCGCACGGAGCCTCCAGGCGTCGGGGTCGTGCCCAGGGTCCATCTTTCCCAGCGCTTCGGCGCCGGCAACGAGTTGGCGGGCCTGGGACGCGGCCTTGAGGGTGGCGAGGCGTGGATCGGGAGGTGGCGTATCTTCCGGCGGTCGAGTTGTACGGGAACTCGGCTCGTCCTTCGGGCCGTGCCATCCCGGTCCGCCTTCGCTGGCCCGCCAGCCGGGCGCGATTCGGCGGAGCCACGCGGCGAGGGCGGCGGCGGTCTCCGCGGCATTGAACACTTCGGTGTCACCGAGTCTTCCTCTATGACGCCAGTGGGCGATGTACTCGATGGGTGACCCACGCGGGTCGCCGGGCACCCTCATCTCGTCGCAGGCGAAGACGGCGCCGAACTCCGCTATCAGCTCCTGCCTGGCTTTCTCCGAGTCGGAATTGATGCGCTCGGGTTTCGCCCGGCCCGTTACGTCTCCTGCCCAGTGGACCAGTTCGTGCGTCAGGGAGAGGCAGTAGTCCGCTGCGGTGTAGAACATCTCGAAGGGAGGTGAGCGGATGGCGCGCTCGGGCGGCAGGTAGGCCAGTCGTGGACCCTTCTTCGGCTTTTTCACACTGTGGCGTACGGGGACATCGAGCGTCGACACGAACCGCTCGAAGTCCGGGTGGCGGTGGTGGGCATTGAAGGGATGGATCTCCCAGTACCGGCGGGCGAGGGTTGAAGGCAGGCTTGCCACTTGTCCGACGTTGTAGAGGAGGGTGGGGCGACCGTGGAACACGACCTCGACGGGAGTCGTCCCGGGCGCGATCGTACCATGCCGCTCCGCAATCTCTGTCGCGGTCAGCCAGGTCGGGTGTTGCACGTTCCTGTGGCGCGCCTCGTGACGGAGAACGCAGGACTCTGGCTCCTCCCATCGCTCTCCTGTCACCTTGAGCGGATGGCCGCCATCCTCCATCTCATCGCAAAGCTCATCGTTCCAGGGCAGTTTCCACTTACGGGAGGGATCGGCGCGGGCGAGGACGTAGGCCACGGTTGCCCGCTGTCGGTCGGTCAACGCCATGGCAACTCGCTTGCGACCACGCGGTAGCCGCGGCGGATCTTGGCCTTCATGGTCTTCTGCGTGGCGAGCTCGGCCGAGGGGCGGTCCGGGAAGTGCGTCAGGCGCATGGTGCCTGCCTGACCGATCCGTCCCCACTCGCGGAAGAAGCCCGTAGAGAGGCGATCACCCGCGGTGACCCCGGCCATCACACTCAGCGCTTGCCTGGGACCGGTGCGCTCGGCACTTGGCGTCAGCCGACCACCGGGAGGTTGCGCGATCGCCAGCGCTCGTCGCCGGGGACCGTGAACTCCAGGAGGCCGGCGACGTGGACCAGGAAGTCGATCTCGTCTTCTTCCGGCCAGAGCTTCTCCTCCCAGCGGACACCGTCGCGGTGGACCCGGCCGGCCTGCCAGGGCCGCTCGTAGTACGCGATGCCGGGGAGGACCGGGCGGCGGACCAGGACGGTGCCGACATCGATCCCGTCCAGGTAGCCCGCTTGCCTCACGCCTCCCCGGACGCCGGTGATCGGCCCGGTGGTCGTGACCGTTTTCACCAGTGTCACCATGCCGTTGGTGTTCGCGTCGGGGCCACGGTGTGGCGGTGGTCCGATATCCGCTCCGCTCTCCCTGAACCGGCGCGCCGCTCTTTCCCTCTCGGCGAGTGGAACCGGGTCATCGTCACGCAACAGGAACCATGGGATGTCGGGAGGTGTCTCTTTCATGATGTGATGCTCCTGGTGGGTGTGGTCGCCGTGGTCCTCTTGTTCGCGCTTCGCACCAGTTCCTTCATGGCGAGGATGCGCATCGTACGCTCCTGGAAGTCCGTGATCCAGGTTGCTGCCGTCACCGGGGTGGCGTCGATGGGCGTCGCGATTGCCACGGCCGCCTCGATTGCCGCCTCGACCGCCGGGATGGTGAGGTCAATCTGTCGGGCACTCTCGAGAAGGTGGGTGGCGCGGCGCTCCCAGGCGTCGGGCTCCTTCCTGGGGTCCATCTTTCCCAACGCTTCGACGTCGTTGACGAAGGCCCGCGCCGAGGCCGCCGCCTCGAGCGTCGCTGCGCGTGGTGCGGAGGCCGGCAGGTCGAGCGGTGGCGTTGCGCTGCGGGATCTCTGATCGCCCTGAGGTGGGTGCCATCTTGTCTTGTCGCCGCTGGTGCGCCATTCGGGTGAGATTCGGCAGACCCAGGTGGCGAGAGGGGCGGCCGTCTCCGCAGCGTGGAGGATTTCCGCGTCATTGAACCCCTCCTGGGTCCGCCAATATTCGATGTAGTCAGCGGGCGCGACGGTAGGTTGGGCTCCTCGTACGGCCCACTCGTCACAGATGAACACGGCACCAAACTCTGCGACGATCTCCCACCACTTGTCCTCGAGGGCGGGTGGTGGGTCCACGAGGGTCGGGTGGTCTGCCGCCCAGTGGGTAAGTTCGTGGGCTTGGGTGAGATAGTAATCCGTGGAGGTGTAGAACATCTCGAAGGGTGGGAGCCGGATGGCTCGTTCATGTAGCAGATAGGCCGCCCTTGAACCCTTCGGCGATGCCTCCACACGGTGGTGGATGGTGACGTCGAGCGTCGACACAAAACTGTCGATGGTCGGATTACGGTGCTCGGTATTGACGGGGTGGATCTCCCAGTGGTGGCGATACATCTCTTCGGGCAGTCCTTCCACCTGTCCGACGTTGTAGAGGGGTGTGGGGCGACCGTGGAACACGACCTCGACTGGGCGGTGTTGGGCAGGATCACACCACGGTGGGTCTCGATCTCTGACGGCGTCAGCCACGTCGGGTGTTGCATGTTTGTGCGCCGTCCGGCGCGACGGAGAGGGACTGCGACCGGCCGGGGCCATGCCTCTTCTGTCACCTTGAGCGGTGGGCCACCGCCCTTCATCTTGTCGCAATGATTATCATCCCAGGGGAACTTCCAGTCCCTGGATCGGCGAGGGTCGTTCATGATGTTGGCCACACTCGCCCGCTGTCGCGCGGTCAACACCATGGCATCTCGCCTGCAACCACACGGTAGCCGCGTCGGATCTTGGCCTTCATGGTTTTCTGCCACGCACGCTCGGCCGAGGGCCGGTCGGGGAAGTGCGTCAGGCGCACGGTACCCGCCTGGCCGATCCGTCCCCACTCGCGCAAGAGGATGCAGCCGCCGAAGAGATCGCCCCACAGGGCCAGGGAGTAGAATCGCCATGCGTTGTCCGGTGGGCGGATGCGCTCCGGCCGGCAGGGCTCGCCGAGCGGTGGGGTTGGGCCGGTCATGGTTCGGCGGCGGGCGCTTCCTCGGGTCCTTCGCATCGGATGCAGGTGCCCGGCCAGGCCGCAGCGCAGGTGCGGCAGAAGGCCTCGCCGCACCCGTGACAGACCGTCTGGCACCACTCCGGGCTCTCGGCGCCGCAGAGATCGCAGGCGTGGTCCGTGGGGCGGTTCATGGCGGGGTGGCGCCTGCGGCGGCCTCCACGGTGACGGCACAGGCGCCGCCGACGGCCGACGAGGCGGCGATGCACCGCGCGATCTCCTCGCCGGTGGTCTCCCATACGCGGTCCTTCCATCCGTTCGTGGCGTCCGGGAGCGCAAGGAGCGCGAACTGCTGCTGCGCGATGCCGCCCAGCGCGCCGGCGGCGAGGAAGACGACAAGGAGAGCGATCCACGCGAAACGGGCGAATCCGCGGCGCTGCGCGTTGGCGGCGCCGACCAGGGTGGCGGTGGCCTCCCTGACCTCGTCGGCGTCGATGGCGACGACGTCGGTGGGCGCGACGTCGGCGCGAACCGGAAGAATTCGCGGTTCGTTCCGAGGGATCGTGGCGGGTTCCATGGCAGTCTCCGGCGCCGGCGCGTTCGCCGGCCGGAGGATCCGGATCACCTGATCCAGTCGTCCGTGGAGGTCCTGGAGCGCCTCCCAGGCCGACGGCATCTCCTCGGCGCCTGCGGGCGGCTGCGAGAGCACCATGGCGGCGCTGATGATCCTGTGTTGTTCCTCCTGTCTGGCGCGGATGCGGCCCAGGTCCTCGAGGATCTCCTGCTGCACCTCCCTGGAGGGCGCGCTCTCGGCGAGTTTCGTCTCGATGGTCTCGAGAAGGCGGGCGACCTCGCCTTCGGACCGCAACTGCGCCGGCGGTGGGTCTTCGGTCCGGCCGGCCGCCGCGGCGGCGCCTGCGTCGTCCTGTTCGCTCGCGGCGGCCGACCGGTCGGTGGCCGGGCGGTTGCCCTCCTCGTCTGCCTGCCTCCCGGCGGCGGCCGTGTCCGGGCTGCCGTCCCCGTCATCGCCTGGCTCCGGCTCGCTCTCGACGGCGGCGCCCTCCTGTTCGTCGCCGGCAGCGGCGGCGGGATTCTCGCGCGTGGCACCGGCGCTCTCATCCCCCGCGGGGTCAGTGGAATCGGCGACTGACTGGCCGGCGGCGGCGCTTCCGGACGCGTCATCCGTCCTGGCGGTTCTCGTGGCGTCCTCGATCATGTCGCGCACGATGTCGGTGGTTCGTGCCGCTGGCTCTTGCGCTTCGGCGGAGGCGGATGCTTCGCTGTTGTTCCCTGCGTCGCGCACCGGCTGGCGATCGCCACCGGCGGGGTCCCTTTGTGTGGCGGCGTCGGATTGGTCGGGTTCACGGCCGGGACTCTCGCCTGCGGACTCGTCATCGGTCCCGGCGGAGCTGCCGGCGCCATCTTCCGGCGCCGGGTCTCCCTCTTCGCCGCCGGCGGGTTCCTCCTCCTCGCCGGCGGGCGGTGGATTCGGTGGTCCCGCCTGCAGGGCGGCAAGCAGGTCGCCGATCCGCTGCAGGGCTTCTCCCTGCCGTTGCTGCTGCGCCGTGGCGGCGGCCTCGAGGCGTTTCGCGAGGGCGTCGCCCGCCTGGCGCGACTCGCGGACCATGGCCTCGATGGAGGCGAGCAGCGCCTTCTGCGTCTCCACCTGCTCGCTCACCCTGGCGGCGGAGGCGGCGGTGGTCTGCTGCACGAACTCGGCGAGCTCTGCGTAGGACGGCGTGGGTTGCGGCCCGGCGGGCGCTGGTTCGTCGTCGCTCATGGTCTCCTTCTCCCGATCACTCGGCCGTGGTCCCGTCTTCCAACCGGGATGAGGCCTCCTTTGCCCGGGGCGGGGCGCTGAGGCCGCCTGACGACTTCCTCAGCACGAAGGGGTTGGGTCCGGCGAGGGCCGCGGCACCCGGCCGTTCCCAATACCGTGCGTGGTGGAGGTGGAGGGCGTTGCGCGGCACCGTCTTGCCGGCGGCGATGACGTACTGCTCGTCCGCGGCCATGGTCATGAGATCGTCGGGCGGCACCAGGAACTCCCGCACGAGCTGCGTCGACTCGCCGGTCTGGATCTGCGACGAGGCCATGAGGGTGCGCTGCTCCGACACGGTGCCCGACCGGGACTCGGACTCCGACACGTAGGTGGCGTGGCCGATCGCCTTGGCGAAGTCCTCCGCGCCGCGCGCGTCGGTGCGCGGGAAGCCGAGGATCTGGATGATCTCGGCAAGATCGATCAGGGTGCGGGTCGGATCCTTTCCCCAGGTCTGCTCCAGGGCGGAGACCGACTGGGCGAAGCACCAGAAGTGCACCCCCTTGCCGGCCGCCAGATTGTAGGCGTCCATCACGGGCTTGAGGAACCCGAGGCGCGGCATCTCGTCGATGATCAAGAGGAGATCGCGCTTGAGCGCCTCGCGGTTCGGGATCGCGTTCGGGATGGTGATCCACAGCCTCACCCATGACCGGACCTCGTCGATCATGTCGTCGGGAACGACGACGAAGATGTCCGTCCTGCCGTCGACGATCGCCGCCGGGTCGAAGGTCGAGGTGGCGGTGTTGGCGAGGAGACCCGGCTGCGCCAGGAAGGCGAGCTGGTTGGCGATGGTCGAGGCCTGCGATCCCGCCTCCTCCGGTCCCACCGAGAGGCGGCGCTGCACGGCCTTGTCCGTCAGGCCGCCGCAGAAGAGGCCCGCGGCGGCGACCGTGTTGGCGAAGTCCTCCAGTTCGTTGCCGGCGAGGCTGGTGAGGTAGCGGACGGTCTCGAGGTTGCGCGGCAGGACCCGGTCCGCGACGCGGACCTCCTGGAAGCGGACCCAGGCGATGTGGCCGGCGATGATCTCGCGGGCGGACTGGTAGAAGTGCTGGCTCGTCGACTGCGACTGGCTGGCGGGCGGTGTCAGGATGGCGTCGAGGAGGACGCCGATGTCGCGGACCGAATCGGCTTCGCCGTCGCGGATGAAGTCGAGCGGATTGTAGGTCTGCGACTGGCGTGTGGGTACGTCGAGGTCGTCCGGGAAGCTCTGGTGATGGCCCTCGACGACGCCGAAGGGATCAACGAGGATGACGGTGCGTCCCATCTCCTCGCGGCGCCTGGCCACGATGCAGTAGGTCTCGCCCCTGGGGTCGATGGTGATGGTCGATCCGGAGGGGCCGCGGTCGCCCGGCGACAGGAGATTGAGCGCGATGGTCGCACCCTTGCCGGTTCTGGGCGGCGCCAGGGTGATCGCCGATCCCTCCAGAGGCCAGGCGATCAGCGGCGCCCTGCGGCGCCTGGAGGCTTGGCCCAGCAGCAGGCCCCTGCCCTCCTCGAGGGTGCGCCTGTGCCGGCGGCTCATGAACTCGGACTTGCCGTAGAGATCGGACTGCGCGCGCCGCCGCGTGGCCGACGCGCGAAACGGCACGCCGGCAGCCATGACGGCGAGGTCCGGGATCTGGCTGACGCAGAGCAGGATTCCCGGCAAGGGCGCGAAGAGCAGCGCCATCTCAGCCCACCCCTGCTGGCGCGCCGCCCACCAGTGGCCGAGCGTGGCGAGCGTGAGCCGGCCGGCGGCCACTTCGGCGCCGACGGTGAACCACAGCTCGGCCGCGCAGCAGATGCCGAGGGCGGCAAAGACACCCAGCTTGCAGAGCACCATGGCCGGCTGGCGGGAGGCCGCGAGGAAGACGCCGTAGCCGCCGGCAAGCGCGGCGGCGAGGACGGCCACTCTCGCGTTGACGGACGCCGCGGGCAGGAGGTGCCACCAGCCCAGCGCGGCGCCGGGGACGACGACGGCGGCAATGAGTTCCGGTGACGGTCTCTTCATGGCGGCGGTCTCCTCGTCAGCGGTCAGCGCGGGCTCGTCGGCGGGGGCCGCTGGCCCGGGCGTCCCATCCCGCCCATGAATCCCGGCGTCACCGCCACGCCTGAGCGCGAGGCGGCGCCGGCGGCTGTCGTGCCGACACCCTCCGTGCCGCCGGCGTCGATGCCCGCCGCCCCGCCGATCCACGTCAGGATGTGCTGCGGCAGGAGGTCGATGAGCTTGAAGGCCGTGTTGCAGGCCGCGTAGGCGACGATGGTGTAGATCGCCAGCATCGCCAGGAAGCCCAGCGGCGAGGCGCCGGCTTCGGCGTGGGCGGTCTGCATGAGAGGCACCCAGACGGCGTTCATGAGGGCGATGACCGCCTTGAAGGCGAAGTACCCCAGGATGAGACCGAACACCATCAGGACAGGGCGCAGCACCAGGCCCGGCAGGAAGAGCCAGCCCAGGCGTGTCGAGCGGGTCATCAGGCTGTCGGCGTCCTCGCGGGTGACGTGGGCGGCGCACAAGACCGTGATGGCGAGGAGTGCCTCGATGACGGTGATGAGCCAGGTGAGGATGCCGAAGAGGAAGTGGATGAAGGGAATCGCCGGGAGCAGGTAGGCCAGCACCAGTCCGGCGACGAGCATGGCGGTCAGCATCAGCGTGACGAACCCGTCGAGCACCGGCCAGGCGGCGGAGAAGACGTCCAGCGCATCGCCGAGGACGGGGATGGCGCGGGTCGAGTTGTTGAGGACCGCGACCCCCGCCAGGCCGGCGATCGAGGCCAGCGAGCCGGCGATGAGCCAGAAGCCCAGGGAGGCCAGGGACAGGATGGGGTTGTCGGGCGACGCCATGACCGTCCAGTCGATCGGGATGTGGTGGATCAGCGACCCGGCTATGGCGAGCGGTTCGGCCGAGATCGTGCCCTGGTCGATGGCGGCCGTGGCGGCCGCCGGCACCGGCGTCCAGGCCGAGGCTGTGAGCCAGGTGAGGATACCGCGCACTGACGCCGCGGCGGGAGCGGACCAGCCGGCGACCCCTTCGTTGGGGATGCGCACCTCCGGGGTGGCGGCCGCGGCGGTCTCGAAGCGGCCGGTCTGCCAGGCCAGGGTGTGAAAGAACGTCGCCGCCCACAGCCAGCTTGCGTGCTCGGCGTAGGCGGCGGCCATTTCCCTCATCGCCCGGTCGTGATCGCGGGCCGAGGACTGCATCGCATCGCCGATGATGCGCGTGTAGGCGGCCTCGAGGCCGCTTGCGTCGAGGAGCCGGTCGGCGTCGGGAAGCGGCGTGCCGTAGGCCTCGCTCCCCGGCACGTAGTGGCCGGCCAGGTCGCCGGCAAGTCCGCGGATGGTGGGCGCGAGCTCGGTGTTGAGGGCGTGGAAGTGGGCCGCCGGCACCTCCCCGGCGGCGATCTGGGCCCGCTCGTAGTCGACCGGAGGCGGTTCGGCCCCGTCTTCCCACGGCCAGGTCAGGAAGCCGTCGATCGTGGTGAGGCCGTAACCGTCGAAGACGATGGCGCCGCAGGCCTCCGGCGGCAGGTCGCCGGGCACGCCCGCGTAGCGCGTCGTGGTGCGCTCGGGGAAGCTCTCCGCGATGGTGCTGCGCTCGACGAGGGTGGCGGTGCTGCCGGCGTTGGCAGTCGCCATGCACACCTCCGTGACGAGGTTGCGGGCGATCACCGAGCGCAGGGCGGAGCCGCCGCGGTTGGGGATGATCGAGCGGGTCGGGGCGAGGATGTCGCTGGTGAAGGGCGACCAGACCTCGGTGGCGAAGTCGCCGCCGAGGTTGGCGAGGCCCAGAACGATGTGCTGGCCGCCGTTGAGGCCGCCGGCCAGAGGCGCCATGAGCGCCACCGCCGCCACCACGCGGACGGTCTGCCAGCCGCCGAAGCCCCAGCGCCCCTGACGGGCGGTATCGAGCGTGCCGGCGACGAGGTGGTAGAGAAGCAGCACGCCGGCAAGCACCAGGATGCCGGCGTTGAAGAGCATGAACATGTCGCCCAGGACCGTCGAGCCGGTCTCGCCGACGAGGTCGTGGACAAAGCCGAGGATGGCGCGGGTCTCGTCGTCGGACGTCTCGAAGAGAGACGGGTCGATCTCGACCTGCTGGGCCGCCGCCGGGTGACCGAACCAGGCGGCAAGCAGGCCTCCGGCGATGAGGGCAAGCCCGAGGCTCGCGCGCAGTCTCCAGCGCCGCTCGATGAGGCGACGCCAGTGCAGCGGCCCGGGGCGCCGTCGAGACACGCAGACGGCGGCGAGGGTGCGCAGCCTGGCCCCGGCCGCCGCCAGCTCGCCGAAACTCCTGGCGATTTCCGGGAGGAAGAGGAGGCGCAGCCACGCCACGGATCAGTTGACTCCGGGCGCCGCGGCGAGGCCGGGAAGGGCGCGGCTCTCCTCGACGGCGATGGCGAGGCGGGCGGCCTCCATGGCGCCGCGGCGCTCTTCCAGGAGGTAACGCTCCCAGTCCAGGATCAGGCCGAGGGCCATCTGGCGCGAGATCTCGCGCAGCAGGGCCTGCGTCCCCATCGTTTCCAGCGCCACCGACCAGCCCGGGTCGTCGTAGCGGCGGCTGGCGAGGAACTCGAGGAGTTCGTGGCGCGACAGCGGCCGGGAGGCGTCGCGTTCAAGAGCCGGTGCCAGCGCCGCCGCCCACTCCCCCAGATTGACCGCAGGCAGGCGTTGCGCCCGGGCGTGGGCGAAGAACTCGGAGCTGAGCGCGGTGCGGGTCTGGGCAGCCCGTTCCCTGAGCGCGGCGCTCCTTTCCGCCGGTGTCGTCGCGGCGTCCCAGGGGATCGGCTCCGTGATCACCGGCGCGGCAAGGTTGCGGCCGACCTCGCGCGACGCGTGGCGGGCCTGCGGGTCCTCAAGGGTCGAGGCGGTGAAGAGCGTGGCCGGGATCTGGTCCAGACCGTGGTGCTCGGCAACGCCCTGGCAGGCGTCCTGGCCGGTGCGTTCGCCGCTGCAGTAGGTGGTCCGGATCACGTTGAAGCGGGCGGCCGTATCGGCGGTCGCACCCCCAGGCGCGACCACTGCGAGATCCTGGGTGATGCGTCCGGATTCGCGGATCGAGGCCTCGAAGAGGGCCTCGGCGGGTCCGGCGCGGCCGGCCCCCGGGGCCCCCCCCCCCCGGGGGGGGCGGGCGGCCTGGAAGGGGCCCTGGGCGGCTCGGGCGGGGCCGGCCGCGAGGCCCGCCACGCCCGTGGTGGTTCGGCAGCCCTCGGCCGTGGGCTGGTAGGCTCTCGTGGCCTCCGATTCCTCGACCTCGCGCAGCACCTGTGCCAGGAGGCGCGTCTGGGCGTCGATCGACGACGTCACGGCGAAGGCGCTCTGGGCCTCGTAGCCGGCGAGCTGGCCCGTCTGGGCGCGCAGCGCCTCGATGATCGCGCGCTCCATCTCCTTGATCTCGGTGATCACCAGTTGGGCGGCGTGGAGGTCGTTGTCGGTGGGATCGCAGAAGAGCCGGGGCGTGAGCTGGGCCTGGGCCCCGGTGATCACGGCCAGGTTGAGCACGAGGGCGACGATGAGCGTGCGCATGGATCAGCCTCCCTGGAAGATGGTGCGGGTGAGCGCGTCTGACGCGTCGATATCGTCGAGGATGTTCCACCGGGAGCGCCTGACCGACGTGCCCGGGAGGCGTCTGATGTCGCGGATGAACGACGGCGTGCGGGTGCGGCCGATGGCGTTGCGGTAAGCGTCGCGGGCGAGCTGGCAGACCTGGCGGTTGATGAGGCCGAGGATGTCCTCCATGGCGCGGCCGGGATCGAAGAAGATGTTGTAGATCCCGTAATTGAACAGGCGGTCGACGCACGAGAAATCCAAGATCGACATCGGGTCCCGGATGCCGTTCTCGGGATCGCGGATGACCAGGAACTCCCCCTCTGCCGCGGAGGTGGCGGCGGCTTCGAGCGCCGTCGCCACCTCCGGCGGGCAGGCCGGATCGAACGGCGCCTCCTGGCCTGCCGCAGGGCAGGCCAGGACCGCCGCGGCGGCCAGCGCGGCAATGAGCGTCCTCACGATGCCGGCCGCGGGCTGATGAAGTTGACGTCGCGGGCGACGATCTCGGTCGAGCGTCTCTCGGTGCCGTCGTCGGCGGTCCATGACCGTGTCTGCAGGCGACCGTCGACGAGGGCCGCAGAACCCTTCTTCAGGTACTGGTGCGTCAGGTCCGCAAGGCTGCCGTAGGCCACGACGTTGTGCCACTCGGTGGCCTCCTGCGGCTCCCCGTCGTCGGGCTTCCATTTCCGGGTTGTGGCCATCGAGAACGTGACGATCGAGCGGTCCGTGATCGAAGCGTGGAGCTTCGGGTCGGCGCCCAGATAGCCCAGAAGCTGGACCCGGTTGATGTGTCTCATGACTGTTCCTCCGGCTGACTGGTGGCGTTCGCGATCTCCCCGGCCAGCCTGTCGAGGAGGGCGCGTTCGGTTTCCGGCGAGGCGGCGTCGCCGGTGATGGCTGTGGTGATGGCTCGGGCGGGGGTGCCGGGCCGGGACCGGCGCGCCCGGCGCGGGCGGCGCGCCCGGCCGGGAACCGGCGCGCCAGGCGGCGGCGGGCTTCCGCCGGCGGCAGTGCCCGGTAGAGGCGCGCGCGCAACGCCGCATCCCGCGGTGCCGTCGTCAGGGCCCACAGCTCCGCCGCGCCCGGGCTGTTGACCACCACCTGCTCGATCCGCCCGTTCGGCGTCGCCGCGATGAGGAGGGCGGGCGCACCGTCGGCGCGGGGTCCGGTGAGCTCCGTGGCGATCGCGCCCTGCAGGGTCTTCGAGAGATCGAAGAGGCGCGTCAGCGCCTCGATCTCGCTCTTCTTGCCGCCGGCGCCCAGCACCCAGATGCGGGTGGCGAGCTCGACCAGGGGCTCCGTGAAGTCCTCGAGGCGCTGGGAGGCCAGCGCCAGGGTGACCCGCAGCTTGCGCGCTTCGCGGATGTCGCGCTCGACCTGGGCAAGCACGGCGGGCGCCTGTCCGGCGCGGTGGAACTCGTCGAAACACAAGCGCTTGGGCGCCTCCCTCACCGTGTTGAGGCGCTGGCGGTGCCAGTCTCGGTAGGCCGGCGGGATGGCATCGACCTCGGCCGGGTCGATCCACCAGTGCCTGGTGAGCGCGTGGCGGGCGAGCATGTAGACGGCGGCCGTCTGGCGGGCGGCCTCCGGGCTGCCCGTCGGCGCGACTTCGGCGAGATCGATCGCCGCGACCCGGGCGCCGGCGGTGTCGAACGCCGTCGGATGGAAGAAGATCGGCCAGGTGTCGGCCGCCGCGGCGAGGATCCGGATGACGGCGTCCGTCACCTTCTCGCCTCCGGCACCCCATGTGGCGCCGGTGATCAGCGCCTGGACGGACGATTCGCGGATCGCGGCGGCGATGTCCGAGAGCACCGGGACGGCGTAGCGCTGGGCCCGGGCGGCGGCCTCTGCCTCGCCGGCCGCGAAGAGGAGATCGACGATCTCCCACCAGGTCGCGCGCGGTGGAATCGACACGGCGGAGGTCTCCAGCGCCTCGTCGACACGGGCGTCGCGCTGCGGCGTGTAGAGGGCCGGTTCGCCGCCGGCGCGGCCATCGCTCCTCATGGCATAGGCCGCGTCGATCATCGGTCCGATCGCCTCGCGGGCGCCGTCCGGAACGCCAGGGGCGCCGGCGGGCGTCAGGATGAGCGCCAGGAGGTTCATCAGGTACTGGCGCTCGGCCGGCAGCGGCCGGCGGCACCCGAGCTGGGTGTCGAAGGGGTTGATGGCGCACTCTTGCGTCATCGTGAGGCGCCAGGCGCCGGCCTCGTGGCGGCGCTCGTGGGGCAGCGCCTCGGACAAGAGCGAGATGAGGCCGGTCGAGGAGGGGCCGATGTCGATGACGGCGACCAGCGGCAGCTCGGCGTGGCCGCTCTGCAGGCACCAGGCCAGGTTGAGGGCGTTCAGCAGCACCGACTTGCCGCGGCCCGGGATGCCGTAGATGAGGTCGAGGCCGTAGTCCTCGGCCGTCTCGAAACTGAAGGGGAGCATGCGCCCGTCGGGAGACCTGAAGAGGTGGTTCGGGCGCGTCAGGTCGAAGGCGGCGGGCCGGCTCACCGGGAACATGCGCAAGGCCTCGTCCAGAGGTGCGAGAGCCGGCTCGGCCGTGCCGCCGCAGGCGAAGCCGGGCACGCTCGCCGCGAGGGTCTCGAGGGGATCGCCCACCAGGCGGGTGCCGACGCACTCGCCCCAGCCCTCGAGGATCTGCTGGGCCCGCGAGGCGCAGCGGGCCGTGGCGGAGGTCTCCTCGTCGATGCCGGTCCAGGTCAGCAGCGAGAGGCGCAGCCTGACCACGGCGCGGGACTGCTGGCGCAGCTCGGCCAGGCTGTTCAAGGCATCGCGCGCGGCGCGCGAATCGGCCGACGAGAAGGCGAGGAACGCGGCGGCGATGCGCCGCGTCGCCGCACCCAGGGTCGCGAGGCCTCCACCCTCGATCAGGAGCGAGAAGCGGCACGGGATGCCGGCTGCGGCGAGGGCCGCGACGAACTCGGAAAAGGGACGGGCGGCGCGCGGGCCGTGCAGCATGTCGATCGCTGCATAGCGGCGCTCGCCGATCTCGATCCACGGGCCGACGCGGCGAGGCGCGTCGACGATCAGCTGTGGCGCGAGCGGAGGATGGTGGGCGCCGGTCTCGGCCGGATCGGTGAGGTGCGCCGGCGCCGGCTCCTCCGTCGTCACCGGCAGGTGGCGATCAGCGGTGCCGCCGCTGGTCATGCGGCGAATCACCGCCAGAGCGGAACCGGTGGCGAGGCGGCGGCAGGCGATCCCGGCGGCGGCCAGCGCGGCCTCGACGCTGTCCAGGAACGCCGCGTGGCGTGGTTCCAGCGACTCGAAGGTGGCTTCAGGGCACTGGGCCTCCGATGGCCGAGGAAGCCACTCCTTCAGACGACGGCGCATGGCGCGGCGGTCGCGGCGCTCCTGGTCGCCCGTCAGGGCCGACGGGCGGGTCCAGCACGCCAGGGTGATGGTCTCGCCGGCGATGAGGGATGCCAGGCGCTGCGCGCGTTCGGCCAGCACGTCGGAGAGCTCCAGACCGCGGGCGCGGGCCGCCGCTCTCTGGCGGGCCGTGAAGGAGCCGAGCGAGTCCGAGGCCGGGTCGCGCTCGAAGGCGATGTGGAGCGCGTGGCCCGGATCGAGCATCGAGGTGTTCCAGCGGGCGAGCGTGAGATCGACGAAATGCTGCAGCTCCTCCTCGCCGGTGGCCGAAAGCGCCCCGTCGATGCGCAGGAGGGTGACGAGCGAACTGTCGCGGGCGAGGATCCGCCCTTCCTCCAGGCCCGCGGCGGGTGCCAGGAAGGCCTCCAGTCCCTTGCGCCTCGCGCTCCACGCCAGCGCCGTGATGTCGTCCAGGACCTGCATGGTCAGGGGTCCAGCGTCGGGGCGCTGAGCGTGGCGCCGTCGACGCCGAAGGTCTCCCCGACGGCGTTGATGACGCTGGGCGCGGCGATCAGTGCGGCGGCGATGACGAGGGCGACCAGGCCCGAGGCGATCGTTGTCTGTGACGGGTGGTCGACGTGCCGCTTGAGGCGCAGCAGGCCGAAGCCGGCGATCAGGACGCCGAGGATGTAGAAGGCGATGGCGATGAAGAAGGGCACCAGCTCGAGGTCCTCGGCCGCGGATTCCGCCATCTCTCCGAGACTGATGGCCACGGCCGGCGTGGCGCCGAGGGCGACGATGGCGATCAGAAAGGCGAGGGCGGCGCCGGCGGCGAAGGTCGCCAGGCGAGGGGATCTGCGGTTGAGGAAGACGAGGCCTCCGCCGACGGTCAGCACACCCCCAACGTAGATCCAGACGCTGGCCGCATGGAGGGCGGTCTCGGGGTCCATGCCTTCCGGCAGGGCTGCTTCGTCCAGGCTGACCGTGACGAAGAGCGGGGACGCGATCAGCGCCGCGCCGAAGAGGATGGCGGCGGCGGGGACGAGGGGAATTCGCATGAGAGCCTCCTTCAGGAGATGGCGAGGACGCGGATGCCCAGCGTGGTCTGCAGGGCGTCGATGATGGCGACGATGTGCCAGGCCGCGGCGCCGCCGAGCATGTGCATGGCGGCCGACCCGGCGGTGGCGCTGGGCTTGCCGTCGGAGCAGGCGCGAAGGACGAAGATGCCGCGCACGAAGGCGATGAGGCCGACGAGAGAGACGATGGCGAACACCGCAGCCAACAACCCGTCGAAGGGGCTGTCGGGGGATGTGGCGTAGCCCAGCGTCGCGGTGCGATGGAGATCGCCGGTGCCGAACATCGTGGTGACGGTGGCGCCCAGCCACGACGGCAGCTGGAGCAACGCGACGCCGGCGAGGAAGGTCGCCAGCGTGCCCAGGG
>MPMV01000054.1 GCA_002238685.1 bacterium EF100-94H03 bin56 | reverse complement strand
ATCGGTCTCTGGTTCTGGAGCTCGGACTGGATCGAGCCCGCCTATGCGGCCGCCAACGCAGCGTTGGCAGAGAGGGTGAGATCAGTGATGGCGAAGCCGGGCAACTGAGCTTCCGCATCTCGTCGACGTCCTCGATCGCATCGCCGAGCAGCCGCAGAACCGCCTGCACGAACTCCTCCCCTGGCGCTGGAAGGCCGAACCGCAGCAGACCCTGGCCGCGTAGCTGGCTCTCTCCACTCAAGACTGACTGGGCGTCCAGCGCCGGCAAAGTCATACCCAATAGAGCGCGGCCTTCACCGGATGCTCACATTGGATTTCCTTATCGTGATCCGAACCAGACGGTATTGGCGGCGGTCCGGCATGGCACCCACATCCATTGGCGACACCTGCAAGCCGAAAAGAGCGAGATCATGAATCTCAGCCGCATTCGCAACCTTTTCATCACGTGCGCCGTGCTCGGCGCCGTTGCAGCAAGTGCGGGCAGGACTAAGACAGGTCCGGACCTAGACGGTCAAGTGCCCAGGAATCGTGGTCAAGCGTCGTAGGATACGCCGTCAAACACGCCAGGAGCGATCGATGCCGTGTATCGGCGGCGCAAACAAGGCTCTGAGGACTTCCTCGCCATGAGGTCTGTACCTCGCATCATCAGCCAACCGACGCAGCGCCTGACGGGCCTTCCTCGTCAACTCTCACTCTCCCGGCAATCGACGCGCGTCGGCGTTGTGTGATCACGATGCGGGTTGCGGGTCCTGGCGGCGCAGCCAGTTGAGGAGGTCGATACGGGTGATGACCCCGAGATAGGCGTCGCCGTCGACAACGATTGCCGTCAGGTCGCGGCGGAAGATGGTCATCAGCGTGTCGATGTCCGAAGTCGCCTCGACGGTTTCCGGGCTCACCGACATCGCCGATGCCACGTGATCCGTGAAGGCGCCATGACGACGGTGAATGGCCCACAGAATGTCGGATTCATCAATGATGCCGACCACGTTGTCGTCCGCCAGGACCGGCAACTGGCTGATGTCATAGAGCTTCATGCGCGACAGCGCGGCGGCGAGCGTATCATCGGGTGACGTCGTGACGGAGGCCCTGTCGGCATGGGGGCGGGCGATGAGATCGCGCAGGTCGCCGTGGCTCTCGCGCTCAAGAAATCCCTGATCGAGCATCCAGTAGTCATTGTACATCTTGGAGAGGTACTTGTTGCCGCTGTCACAGACCAGCGTCACGACATTCTTCTCGTCACCCTGTTCACGACAGAAGGCCAGTGCACCCGCCAGCAGGGTGCCGGAAGATGAGCCTGCCAGGATACCTTCATCCACGAGGAGCTTGCGCGCCGCGGCGAAGGCCTCGGCATCCGCCACCTTGTAGGCCTTCGAGACAAGGGAGAGATCGCTCACCTCGGGAATGAAGTCCTCGCCGATGCCCTCGACAAGCCAGGATCCCAACGGTCCCGGGGTGCCCGTGTTGACCTGGTCGGCCAGAACCGATCCGAGGGGATCGGCCAGTATCATCTCGACATGCGGCGCCTGCCGGGCAAGGAAACGGCCGATCCCGGTTATGGTGCCGCCCGATCCCACACCACAGACAACCGCATCCACCTTGTGGTCCATCTGTTCCCAGATCTCCGGCCCCGTTCCCTGTTCATGGGCCAGCGGATTCGCCGGATTGCCGAACTGGTTGACAAAGAAGCTGTTGGCAGTCTCGTCGGCCAGACGGCTGGCGAGATCCTGGTAGTACTCCGGGTGCCCCCTCGTGACATCCGAGCGCGTCAGGCGGATTTCCGCTCCCATGGCCTGCAGGTTGAAGATCTTCTCCTGGCTCATCTTGTCGGGAATCACGAGAAGCAGGCGATATCCCTTCTGGCGTGCCACAAGGGCAAGGCCGATGCCGGTATTCCCCGCAGTCGCTTCGATCAGGGTACCGCCGGGCCCGATGGCCCCCGATCGTTCAGCGGCCTCCACCATGGAAAGAGCCGGGCGATCCTTGATCGACCCCCCCGGATTCTGGTTTTCCAGCTTGAGGAAGAGACGGCAGGGACCGGTATCGAAGGACCTCACCTCGACCATCGGCGTGTTGCCGATGGTCTCGAGAATGTTCGTGCTTGCAGCCATGGTGCGTCTTCCGGTAGAGCCGACGATCACTGTTTCTACAACAGGCGATCCTTCATGACACGAAAGCGGTCAGCGCCCGCCTCATGACCCATCCCCAGAACTACCGTGTCTACGGCGTCCTCATGCGCAACCACCAGGTTCTCGTTGCCGCCGAACACGTCGCCGGACTCTTCGTGTGGAAGTACCCGGGTGGCGGAGTCGACCATGACGAGACGGCACGTTCGGCCCTCAGGAGGGAATTCCGGGAAGAGGCCGGAATGGAGATCCGGATCGTGCGGGAACTCCACGATCCTGGAACCCTGATCAGCCCGTGGACACGGGCGCCCTACACGCCGGTCTACTACCTCATCGAATCGGACGATTGCCCGAGCGTGCCCGCTGGCGAGGAAATCGACCTGCGGTTCATGGACCCTGACACGGTGTTCGCCAGCACCCTCGTCGCCGGCCCCGAAAAGGCAGCCCTGGCCGCTGCCCTGGCGGTTCATGACGCTCCCGGATCGGTGTCGGGATCGAGATAACGCACCAGTTCGGGCAGCACCGGGGCGTCAAGCACGGAATCCGTAGGCCCGGTCAGCAGAATGCGTCCACCGTCCATGAATGCAACCGTGTCGGCAATGCGCCGGGCATCCGCGGGATCATGGGTGACGATCACCACGGTCAGGCCGGATTCCCTCATCAGCCTTGACACGAGCTCGTGCATGGCGCGCCGCAATGCCGGTCCGAGAGCCGCGAAGGGCTCGTCGAGAAGCAGCACGGGGCGTTTCATCACCAGCGCCCGTGCTATGGCGACCCGCTGGCGCTCACCACCGGACAGTTCGCCGGGCCGCCGGCGCGCCATGGTCTCGAGCTCCACCCGCGAGAGGGCCTCATGAGCCGTTCGCCGGTCGGTTGCCGTCAGTCTCAGACCGGGATCAAGACCAAGGGCGACGTTGTCGAGAGCCGAGAGGTGGGCAAAGAGATTGTGCTCCTGGAAGAGCGTGGTGATCGGTCTCGATGCAGGGGGGAGATCCGTCACCACCCTTCCGTTGACGAGAACGCGCCCCGAAAGCGGCCTTTCGAACCCGGCGGCCAGAGACAGCAGCGTGCTCTTGCCGGCGCCGCTGGCGCCGATGAGTGCCAGCAACTCGCCGCGGCGCACCGCAAGATCGGCGGCGAGGGTCCAGCCTCCCTGCTCAAATGTGATGCCGTCGAGTTCAAGTCCGGGCGGCGACACGTCCGAGACCCTCGATGGCAGCGAAGATGGCAAGGCACACCAGGACAAGCAGCAGTGCGATCACGGCAGCCTCGTCCATGCGGTAACTGCCCAGCGCCCGGTAGAGAAGCAGGGCAAGGGTCGCCTCGCGCTCGGTCCCAAACAGCGCGATGGCCGTGAGATCGCCTGCGGCCAGCGCCGTCGCCAGGGCCAGGGCCGTCGCCAGTGGTCGCAGCGCCAGAGGCCCTTCGAGCCAGACAATCCGGCGGATGCCTGCAAGTCCGAGATTGGCGCACAGCCGGTCATGGTGGGCTGCGGTCCGGCGCAGGACCGGAGAGACGAGCCGCAGCACATAGGGGACAGAGACCAGTCCATTGACCAGGGCAGCAAGCGGCAGGGCCCAGTCGAACACCCGGACATGCCCGAGAAGGAGAACGAAGAGGCCAGCGCCCAGCACCACGGGTGAGACGATGAGGGTCTGGCTGCCGGCAATTTCAAGGACATCAGCCAGACTGCGACGGTGGCGGCGCATTGCCAGATCGCAGGTGGTGGCGCCGAGCAGGAGGCCGACGGTGACGGCAACGACACCGGCGCCAAGTCCCACCAGCACGCTGCGCAACGCCGCAAGCCAGACGTCCTGACGGGCGAGAACATCCGTCAGTGGTCCGCCCAGACCGGAAATCGCGACTCCGGCCAGGGGCGCACCAACCCAGAAGATGCCAGCGGCGATCATGAGGGCATCGCCGATGCGGCCAGGAAGGCCATGGGAATCAGGGCGCCTGGTGACCCTGCCCGCACCTGCCTCACTCAGGGAAAAGCGGGCGAAGCGGAAGAGGACAATGGCGACGGCACCGCAGATCACCACTTGGAGCAGGGCGAGGAAGACGGCGCGGACGATGTCGAAATCCAGCCTCAGCGCCTGGTAGATCGCCACTTCAAGCGTGGCCGCCCCCGGACCGCCGCCAAGCGCAAGAACGACGGTGAAACTGGAGAACGTGAGGAGAAAGGCGAGCATGGCGATGCCGGGCAGAATCTCCGCGAGGCGGGGCCACTCGATCAGCCGGAAGATCGGCCAGGAGGTCATGCCGAGCTGCGCTGCCAGCCTCCATGTCTCTCCGGGGATGGACTCCCAGGCTGGCAGCAACAGGCGCACGGCAAGCGGTATGTTGAAGAAAGTGTGGGCAATGAGAATGCCCTCAAGGCCGTAGATCGGACCGAGCCCCTCCATTCCGATGGTTCCCAGCGCCTTGTTGATGGCGCCATTTTGTCCCCACACGGCCACCACCCCGAACACGGCGACGATGGCCGGCAGAACCAGGGGGATGCCGAAGAGGCGGATCACGATGCCGCGTCCCGGAAAGACCGGACGGCGCGCCAGAGCCCGGGCAAGAGGGACGGCGAACACAAGGGAAAGGGCCGTGGAGAGTGTCGCCTGGAGGACCGTGAAGGCGAGCACGTGGAGCGCATAGCGATCAAGCAGGCGTTCCGTTTCTCCGGGCGGCGCCGCATCGAGCAGCGTCACAAGCGCCAGCACCGCCAGGCCCGGAGAGGCGACGAGCGCCAGCCCTCCGGGCCACAGCAGGGGCCGCAGACCGACCATCATTCCCCGATGGTTGCCTCCAGCCATTCATCGATCCACTGTCTGCGCATGGCGCCGGCCTCTTCCGGCGGCAACAGCAATGACACGGCCGGCGCGGGCAGTTCACGGAAGACGTCCGGAAGGTCGTCGCCGAGATCGATCACCGGGTACATCCAGTTCCCGGTGGGGATGGCGCCCTGGAACTCCGGCGTGGCGATGAAGCGCAGAAAGTCACGGGCGAGGTCTTCCTGGTCCGTGCCCTCGACCATGGCCGCCACCTCGATCTGCATGTAGTGGCCTTCCTCGAACATGGCGGCACGGTACCGTGTCTCGCCCTCGACGAGCTGGTGATAGGCAGGAGATGTGGTGTAGCTCAGCACCATCGGCGCCTCGCCCTCCAGGAACAGCCCGTAGGCTTCACTCCAGCCTGCGGTGACCGTGAGAACACGTGACGACAGTGTGCGCCAGGCGTCGGCCGCGGAATCGCCGTAGACAGTCTTCATCCACAGCATGAGGCCCAGGCCCGGGGTGCTGGTGCGGGGATCCTGGATGATGAGATCGGCACCGTTGCCGCCCGACACCAGGTCATCGAGTGATGCAGGCGGTTGAGGCAGCGCCTGGTCGTCGTAGATCACGGCGAAGTACCCGTAGTCGAAGGGCACAAAGACGGGATCGTTCCATGGAAGGGGGAGGTCAAACTCCAGATCCACGAGCCCATGCTGGCGGACAAGGCCGTGATCGAGGGTTTCGGCCATCAGGTTGGTGTCGAGACCGAGCACCACATCCGCGTCGCCGCCTGACCCCTCGAGACGCAGTCTCGACAACAGGATCGCGGCGTCATCGACCGCCGTCCAGCGGATGGTGCAGTCGCAGCGGGCCTCGAAGGCCTCCTCGATCTGCGGTCCCGGACCCCATTCGCTGACAAAGGATTCATAGGTGTAGACATCAAGCGTGTCGGCGTGCGCTGGCAGGATGGTCAGCAGGGCGGCCGACAGAAAGGCCAGAGTTCTTGGCATGGTTCCTCCCTTGGCGCCAGCGCTGGGGAGGGTGTCTTCTTCTTGGGAAAGACGGCCGCCTCAATCCCTACGCCGGCATTATCCGGATCAGGTTCAACGGGTCGATGCCTTTCGGCATCTCTCAGCTCCCAAGGAGCTCCCCGTGAGTGACTGAAACCAGCCTAGACCATGAAGCGACAATCCGCAAGACAAGGATCAGCGGCGGCGGATCTCGAAGGTGTAGACGCCGGCATCCATCGACGAGGAGAGCAGCGCATGGCCGGTGGTGTCCGCAAAGGCCCTGAAGTCCTTCTGCGAACCGGGATCCGTGGCCTGAACGACGAGTACATCCCCGCTCGCCATTTCCTTGAGGCGCTTGCGCGCCTTGAGCACGGGCAGGGGGCAGGCAAGCCCCCGCACATCGAGTTCCTGTTTCATGGCCGCAACGATAGACCCGCTTCTCCAGCCCTGCCACCCGTGAGTTCCGGATGGCGACCAGGATCGGATTGAACGGCCGTTCCTACTCCCGGCAGGAGTGGCGTGATAAGGATCGGACCGGTGCCAACTCCAGGACCAGGTATGATCGATATCCGCCGCAATTCCGGGAGCTCCTGTCGCGAGGCAGCCCGGGCCGTCTCATCGTCCCATGCCCGCTGATCGACCTGCCACCCGACGGCTGCCGGACGCCGCCGACACGCTCGCTCCCGACGGTGCGGAGGTCCGCATCCTCTGTTCCCTCGCCGGTGGCAGTGCCGCGCATTTCCGTCTGGCGCCGGGCGCGGTATCGCGCGCCGGGCGCCACCGGACCGTGGAAGAAATCTGGTACATCCTCGAGGGCCGCGGCGAGATGTGGCGCCGCATGGGCACGCACGAGGATGTCGTCACGCTGACACCCGGTCTGTGCCTCACCATCCCGCTCGGTACGTCCTTCCAGTTCCGTTCCGGCCACGGAACGCCGCTTTCGGCCTTCGCGGTGACCATGCCGCCATGGCCGGAAGACTCAAATGACGAGTGGACCGAAGTCGAGCCCCACTGGCCGGTTCGCCCGTGAACGTCACGACTTCCGCTGCTTCGGCACGCTGATCGAAACCACTGCCGCAGCACATATCATGTGGCGCAATCCGCGAGCGCGACACCCCGGCACCGAGCGGGAAACGAACTCATGCCCGAGGTGTCGGATCTTCGTCTGCCGTCGACACTCCCCTTCCCCGGGCAGACAGCGGAGAATCACCCGATCACCACGGAGGTTCGATGGAGTCGTCAGAACCCTTTTCCGGGACCATACGGCGCAGTTCCTTCGGCATGCCTGCCATCCATTCACCGTCGAACGGAAGATGTGGCAGATGTTCCTGGACCAGGCGCATGACCAGTTCCGACTGCTGTCTGTCCCGCGATCTCATCGGGGAAGCACGATCCGGTCTGTTGGAAAGCCACGACTTGTGCAGGGCCCAGTAACGAGGATCCGGCGCCTTCATCGGGACCGGAAAACCGCGTTCGTCCAGAACCATTGTCTCCACGGCGGGCGCGTTGACCAGCCATTGCAGACCGAATATGGGCGCGGGCTCAACATCCCCTTTCTCCAGAGGCTCGGCTCCGGGCATGCGTCGATGCATCGGTCTGGACTGCGGTCTTATGAATTCGACCATGTAGCCTTGATCATTGATCAACCGGAAGTCTCCGGGACCCCGCGGACGGAATGTCCTGTCGACCTTCTTCTGGATCAGAGAACCGAGGCCGGTCCGCTTCCCGTCCTCTGAGACAAGCTGCAGCCTGTTGCGGTCATCGACCAAGAGATCGAGATCCCCCGTGGCGGTGGAGTCCCTGCTGAAAGTGACACCGGCAAGCGCCTCATAGGCATAGAGGGCATTCGTGCCAACGGTCCGGATACTGTCCGTCCGATGGGATTGCAGCGCACGCAGGGTCCGGGCAGCCATGAGCGGAAGCCGCCCCGCACCCAGTGCGCGGAGGACACTGGCCTGGACGCGGATCTCCTCGTTCAACGCCCTCAGTCTCTCCGCATTGGCCCTTTTCCCTTCGGTGAACGCGGCGAAGATCTCTTCCGTCTCCGTCGAGCGCGGGCCAAGGGATTTCGCGACTCCAACTCTTCGTCTGTAGAGATAGTGTCTTGCGTTCCTGGTCTCCCAGTTCATTGAACCCAGGAAACTGTGCCGCCGCAGACTCTCGGTTTCCGACCAGGCATTCCAGAGCTGAACCATATCAATCCGCTCTCTGGCCACTCTTGATCCCAGTTCGCTGAATCTCATCATTTGGTAAAGAAGAGTCCGTTCTGGAAGGTTATGTTACCAATAAGCGTATTTTCAATTGGTTGTGTTGTCAACGGCAACCCAACCTTCCGTTGCCTGACCTCGTCAGTCTGAAGATGCCATGGCAAATGTTGCCGGCCTCGGCCGTCCCTTCCCTTGTCTTCCGGACAACATCCCGAATGGCTGCGGCTCCTGCCCTTGGGGCATCGCCTGCGGTCATGCGGAGCCGCCCATCGCAAAATGCCTGCCACGGCGATTCGGGGACCGGGCGCCTGGACCCAACATGGTCCTCATCAGAAGCGAACCAAGACTGAGGCTTCCCCGGTCGTCAGGCTCCTTTGTGTCGTCGACCGAATCTCCAGTCACTGCCGCCTGTTTGCCTTCCTCAAAAGCAATCGGGGGATGGCGCCATGCCATCCCCCGATCGCGTGAAACAGGGGGGCGGTGGGTCACCGCCCCCCTGGCGTTGGTTACTGCCCGTCAATCGAGCATGGCGTCATGGCGACCTCGATGATCGAGGGCCTTGTCCAGACCGATATCCTTGTAGTGACTGACCGCGCCATCGTATTCGGCATTCTCCGAACGGATCTGCCAGACGTGCCAGATCACCCAGATGGCGACACCAGCCAGGACGAGGAGCCATTCAATTCCCGGGAAGGGATAGATGGCGCCCAGAGACGCAACATCGGACCAGCTTTCAACATTGGTAGACATGGTTTCCAGTCTCCTTTCCGGGACCGCTCAGCTCTTCGCGAGATCGCGGTCGATGTCCTCCATCGCCGTATCCCGATAGGCGTGGTACGGGAAGGCATCCCCGTAGTCATGGGTATCGAGACCGGCAAGTTCGACTTCGCGCGGCACACGCAACCATCCGACGCTATCGAGAATCTTGGCCAGCACCCAGCAGGGCAGGAAGCCAAGACCCCAGAACATCAGCACGGCGCCGAGGAACTGGCCGATCGGGTTGATGGCCGCCACACCGTCGGTATTGCCGAACCAGCCCGTCGCCTCGTAGGCGACGTTGGAGGGATAACCCCAGAGCATGAAGCCGGCGATCACCGTTCCGGCGAAACCGGCGTAGCCATGCACGGCAACGGCACCCACCGCATCGTCGATCTTGAACTTCCTCTCCACCCAGTGGTGCATCTTGTAGGCGATCCACACACCGATCATGGCGATGACCATCGACTCGATCGGATGATAGAGATCATTGCCTGCGGACGCACAGATGACGCCTGCAAGACCGCCCGAATAACTCCAGAAAGGCTGGCCCCTCGAGACCAGATAGCCCGCCAGGAGACCGCCCGAGAGCGACATCAGGAAGTTGAAGGTAATGGCGGAAAGCGATGTGGGTGTCAGGTAGATGTTGGTGGCCGTGAAGAAGGGCTCTCCCTCGGCTCCCATGACATCAGCGGTGTAGTCGATGATGGGAATGTTGCATGCGGCATAGAACCCCCAGAACCCGGTGTAGATCAGGAACAGCCCGACCGTGACGAGCCAGGGGTTGTTCTGGGGTATGTCGCGAGGCGTGCCATCGGCCGCGAACTTGCCGAGTCTGGGACCCAGCACGACCAGGATGCCCAGCGCCGAGCCACCGGCAATGCCGTGCACCACCGAGGATGCGTAGGCATCGTGATAACCCCACAGCTGCACCATCCAGCCATTCCAGCTCCAGCCCCAGGCAGCATCGATGATCCATGTCACCGAACCGACAAGAACGACCGCGAGCAGGAACGCCTGGGTCTTGATGCGTTCGATGACGGCACCGGAGACAATCGACGCGGTGGTCCATGAGAACAGCAGGAACGCTGCCCAGAAGACCCCGTTGATGCGGGCCCAGAACATGGTGTCATCCGCCGTCAGACTCGAGGCCTGAACGGTGACCGACCCACCCATGTGAGTGCCCATCATTTCAGACCAGGGCACGGCGAAGGGCGCATCGAGAAGTCCGCCCATCAGCGGGAAATGGGGGAAGGCGAAATAGATCCACCATCCGAAGTAGAAGAACGTGATGGTGACCAGCGGGATCAGCATCGTGTTCTTCATCAATGTGTGTTGCAGATTCTTGCGGCGCGATGCGCCAACCTCGTAGACACAGAACCCCACGTGGATCAGGAACATGATGACGACCGTGACCCAGTAGTAGAATTCCGTGAAGATGACCGTAAGCGACGCTAGTTGATCAGACATCTCCCTGGATCCTCCCAGAAGTGATCGACAAGGGCTCAGGTTCCCTTGCATCAGGTCTCCGGGAGTGTAGGACATTTATTGATGGCCGGAAAGCCGGTACCTGATCGCACCACCAGACCGGATGACATGTCCCATGAACCGACCGACGACGACGATGCCGGGCAGGGCGACACCAGGCGACCTTATCGCCAGGCTTGGGGAGCTCGGCATCCCGTGCAAGACCCACGAACATCAACCCGTGCACACCGTGGCCGACAACCGCGCGTTGCGCGGCAGTCTCCCGGGAATCCACTGCAAGACACTGTTCTTCAAGGACAAGAAGGCGCGGCTGTGGCTCGTTGTGGTCGAGGAATCACGCGAACTCGACCTCAAGGCCCTTGCCAGGCTCATCGGCTCGGCACGCCTGAGCTTCGCCCGCCCCGAAAGGGTGCGTGACATTCTCGGCGTCGAGCCGGGAGCCGTGACGCCCCTCGCCCTGATCAATGACACCGGCGAGGACATCGGTGTCTACATCGACCGCGCAATCATGGAAACGGACCTCGTGAACCTGCATCCGCTCGTCAACAACCGAACGACGGCGCTCCATCCGCACGATCTCCTGCGCTTCCTCACGGCCTGCGGATACGACCCCAGGGTCGTCGATCTGACCCCTGCCACGAGAACCTGAAAACGGTTGCTTCAGTAGGTGTGACCCGATAGGTCAGTTCCTCAAAGGCACACAACCACGCTGCAACCATGTTTCCCCTCTCACACAAATAGCACAATAACAGACACATACCATCCCGTCAACGGTTCCGTGGCGCGATGGCGGGAGCCACAGTTGACCTCGACCCCGGCGCGTAATAGTTGCATTTGCGGGATGAAAAGACAAGATGCGCGGATCGTCCATGCCCTTTGCATAACCGGCGGAGCACCGGGCCTCTCGACACCACAAACAAGCCACATAAAACCGCGCCAGACCGGTCATTCTGCTTTACCCTGGGTAGACCCGTGGTATTCTGCCGACGGAATGTTCAAGAAGAGCACGAGAGGACTCCGCATGTGGTGCAGGAAGTGTAGACACATAGATTGTCACTTGATTACACAACAAAAACGACACATGAGATGCCTCGGACCCAGTGTTCCACAACGTCACAGGAACGCAACAACGAGATCCGGATACTGCGCCTCATAGACATCACAAGAAGGCCACCGATCAACGCATGAAGAAGCCCACAAGAAAGCAACGCACGGTGATGATGACCGACAGCGACTGGCAGGATCTCAAGGAGACCGCTGCCGCTGCCGGCATGACGGTCTCGGCCTTCATCGTCCACCGTCTGGCAGGGTCAGCAGAAGATCACGGTAGCGATCCGCGGACCGATGCCAGACTCGAGAGGATCGAGCGCTCGGTGCGGATCCTCGAGGAGATCGAACGCCTGCGTCTGAGTGCGGACGACGAGACCTGGGAGAAGGTAAGCGCCATCGTCGAAGCGCGCATGGAGATCGACCGCAAGCTGGATTGAAGGAGATGTCCATGGAAGACGAAGCGCGTCCCCGGCAACGCAACTACTACTGCACGCCGAGCCAGAACCGGGTGATCGAGAAGCGTGCGAAGCAAGCGGGGATGAACCGTTCGCGGTTTCTCGTTGCCTGCGCTCTCCACGAGGATGCCGGCGGTGGCGAGAAGCTGGTTCTCGATGAGGAGCAGCAGCACACGCTCCTGGAGCAGATGACGTCCCTCCATACGTTCGCAGTGGCGCTCGACACGGAACTGCCTGATATCGGCATGACGCCGTTGCAGGCGCTGGAGTTCCTCGTCCGTGCGACGAAGCGGGAGGAGCCGGAACCATGAGGCGCCGCGAGCGGGTGGCGAAGTACTCGATGTCGGTATCGGACGAGAATTGGGAACGCATCAAGGCCCGGTCCAGCCGCGCCGGCATGACGAACTCGGCCTACCTCGTGGAGAGTGCCCTTGCCGTCGATCCGGGGCGTCCTGCCATCACCCTTGCGCTGACACACGATGACCAGCAGGTGTTGCTGATGCTGGTCAAGGACATCCATACCCTGCTTTTTCAGAATCGAGGGGAAGATCCGTCGATCCGGGACAAGATCCACAACAGCACCTCGTTCCTCGCCCGCCAGAAGATGAAGGACATGATCCGGGATGGCCGCTGCGAGGACCTGCACACCACCCTGGCGCTGATGCTCGGTGAGGATGAGGCAGCGAGGATCGTCAAGGCGCTGTTGGCTTGACGGGTCGCGATCACGGCGGGATCAGAGATGATCCCTGACGGCCGCGGCCGCCGCCGCGGAGGCGTGCGTGAAGTGGCTTCACGCCAGGGCCAGGCGATCGGACCGGTGCACAAGCGGCGAGCGGCGGGGTCTCGTTCCTGGACGCCAACAAGGAGCGCGCGGGAGATCGTGGTGGAGGCGGAGGATTACGTGGGGCGGACTACAGGAACGATCCCGTCCTCATCCGTGACGGCCTGCGCCTGCTCGCCGCCGCCGGCAGGATCGATCCCGGCCCTGCCGACGTCCGGAATGCGATCGTTGCCGTGGTGGTGCTGGCAACGCCCGGGCCTCTGGAGAGGCCGGTCCCGGCCGAGGCGTACCTCGATGCGGTCAGGCGCGATCTCCTGAGCGGGATGGAGCGGGCAGTGGAAACGGTCCACCACACATGGAACGTCGGGCCGACGGGCGGCATCCGGTTGCAGTCGCCCGGTACTACCGGCCGGCGGCCGTCCGGTCAGCGTCGGTGCGCGGGCGGATCAGGCCCTGGGCCAGGAGCTCCTCCCGCGCTTCGGCGGCATCCTTGCAGGCCCTCTCCCACAGCTCGCGCAGGCGGCGCTCTTCCAACTCCAAATGGATCCGGTCGGGTCGATCGTCGGCGCAGGCGGCGGCGAGCTCGGTCCGGGCCCTGTTCAAATCGTCAGCGATGACGTGGTGGCGGGCCTCACCCGAATCGCCGAGGTATCGTTGCGCCTCAACGGCCTCCTGGTTGGGTTCGAGGATCCTCCTGCACGCCTCTCTCATCCGCCGCTCCACTGGCTCGAGGCGGCGGACCTCGTCGATGCGGCCGGCCTCTCGCGCCTCCTCGAGGGCCTTCATGTCCTCTCGGAATTCCTCGTAGGCCTGCAGAGCCTCCTCGATGGCCTGGCTCTCTTCTTCGAATTCCTCGGGGCTCAAGAAACACCGGAACCCGTACGGGATGCTCTCCTCGCCCTCGCGAAGCCAGAGATGCGCCTCCTCGTCCATGAGGGCGTGGATCGCCTCGATGAGGCGCTCGGCCTCCGGGCCGTCGTCGATGGCCTCCAACTCTTCCGCGTAGACGGCGAACTGCGCCTGCAGCTTCCTCATCCTGGTGCCGCGGCGGATGATGTATTCCTCCAAGGTCTCGCCGGGGCGTCTCTCCGGCGGCGAGGCCGTCCACGATGTGAAATCCACGACCTTGACCATCTCGCTCTCGTTCACCCGCTGCCCAGGAGGCCGGCAACCTGCTGCCGGCGATGCAACTTTACCACAGGCTTCCTGGCGGTGGGATTGGCAGGTCAACGGTGGCCGGTGTCCCTCCGGCAGTCGGGGAAAAGTGCGAGGAGGTGCTGGTAGGTGGCCGGGTCGAACTCCACTGGAACGCGTCGCCCGTCTCCGAAGAGCAGGATCGTCCTGGCGGGTTGGCGGTAGCGGCGGGCCGCCATGCCGAGATAGAGCGTGACCTGGTAGAGCTGACAAGGGGTGAGAGATCCCTTGTAGTGCCGGCTTTTCGTTTTGCGGACGATGATGAGGCGGGAGGCGCGATCGCGGCCGGGACGTCTGGCAACACGGACGTTGGCCTGCAGACGCCACCTGGTTCTGGTCGTGTTTCTTCGCAGGAAACGAAATCGACCGCATTTGCGACTCAAGGCCCGCTCGCGGAGATCCTGCAGGGTCCCACGTGGCGCCGGTCGCCACCGATCGAGGGCCAAAACCGTCGTTCCTTCCAAACCATCATAGCAGCGGCGGGTTCGCGCCTTCCGAGCCTGGCCCCCGTGATTCCCGTTGGGATTCCGGTGTAAGGTCCCGCCCCGGCTTGCAGCGACGGAGACCGACATGCAGGGATGGTGGTGCGTGCGCCATGTGTGCAGCGTTTTCGGACTCTCAGGCGGGCGATGAGCAAGCGAATGACGGAGCCGGCGCAAATCGCGTATCGCGTGATCGTACCCAGAGAAGATCAATGACCCAATCTGGCAATGCAGACCCTCCAGTCGGCCTCGAAACGAGAAACGTCTTTCTCGATACCGAGGTCTTCCGGTCTTGCGACCACAACCTAACTGCGGAGCTCATGCGGCTTTTTCGCTGCTATATGGACGACGCCGTTTTTGAGTTCCACACGACTGACGTAACGCTGCGTGAGGTCGCTCGGCAACTTCTTGCCAGGGAGAGGGAGGTGACGGCCAGGGCCAACAGTGTCGCGAACAAGTTGAGGCGTTGGAACAGCCGCTATCGGCGCGAGCAGGATCGCCTGCCAGTCCCGGATCTCCTCAGTGAACCAGCCGAACCGGGTGCGGCCTATCGTGAGTTCGAGAGGATCGTGCGTCACGAGTGGGGTGCAAGCGAGCACCGCGCTGCCGATCTCCTTGCCGGGCCAGTGATCGATCGGTATTTCGCCAGTGAGCCACCGTTCGACGAACTGAACAGCAAGAAGGAGTTTCCTGACGCGTTCGCTCTCCTCGCGCTCGAAGACTGGTGTTTCCGTACAGAGCAGCGCATCTACGTCGTGTCCAAGGACCAGGCTGTGCTCCGCGCGGCACATGCAAGCGAGCACCTGATCGGAGTCGAGAGCCTCGAGCGTCTCTTTTCTCTGGTAGCCTCGGCTGAGGGCCATGACGTGGCAAAGGTGGTCTTGACGGCCTTCGAGGAACCCTCCTCGCCGCTTAGTGAGCTTCAGCAATCTCTGTCACAGGACATTGGCTCGGTGGGGTTCGTGCGCGGCAGCGGCAGAGAAGTCGGCGAAGTTCTCGGCGTGGAGATCGTCGAGGTCGAAGACATCGACGACGTCACCGTCCTGCGCGTCGACCAGGATCGGGTCGTTTGTGTTGCTCATGTCGGGCTGCTGGTCTCTGCGGAGATCAAGTACCTCGATTTTTCGCAACCGGTTTGGGGCCGTGACGACCAGCGCTATTCCGGCGGGATCTCGGTCGTCACCCATATCGAAGATCGAGTCGGGGCCTACATCTTTTTCGAGGTGGTGGTAGATGGCGAGGCGGTCACGCTGCTTTCGGCCGGGTTCCTCTCTCGGGACTTATTCGTCAGGGACTCCTTACAGTGACGATTATCGCAACTATTGACCGGACGCGGACCTCGATAGGTACGCTGGCCGTACTCAGCTGCTTGGCCGCGGTGCTCGCGCTCGACCTCGTTGCCGGCGCCTCGGCCGAGACGTGGCGCGGCCTCATCGTCGCGCGCGAGTACCGCTGCGCACCGTACGACAAGAAACGCGACTACCGGTATCCGCAGTCGGTCGAGCGTGACATCGTCCGCGCGCTGCTGGGCGGTATGTGGTGCCGGCGAGGCACCCGGCTTTCAGCTTGACGAGTTCGGGAAGTTCCAGGGCAAGAGTTCGTCAATGCGGTTGTTGGGAGGGCCGGCGGCGATGGCTTCGAGTGTGGCCTTGAGCTAGGCGTAGGGCTCGGCGCGGGCCAGTTTCGCCGTCTTGATGAGCGAGGCGATACGACCCCACGCGGCGGCGCCTTCGTCGAGGCCTGCGAACAGTGCGTTTTTTCTCGACAGGGCAATCGGCCGCGCGAGATTCTCGATGGCATTGCTATGCATCTCGACGCGCCCGTCGGCAAGGAAGAGCTGGAGGCCGTCCCAGTGTCGGCGATATTGGAACACGGACGATCGGTACACCTTGTGCTGGCGGTTATCCGTGAGGCTCGTTTCCGGCGATGACGAGTACATCTTTCCTGCGGCGTGTCCGCTGGGCAGCAACTGCACCCTCACGGTGGGCAGACGATCGACGGAGAAAGGGAGTAGAGGATGGAGTTGTTAACCGGAATCGGACGAGAAATGCGGTCCCGGCATGTGGAACGGCTGGCAAGGCATGGCACGAGCGGCGGCGACGCCGTAAGAACCTCCGGCGACTATGATCCACATGCGGCGCGGGCTGCCCCCGTGGAGGGGCGCTCGCAAAGAGAACCAATGCCGGAAGCCCGGGAAACGAAGAATCTCGCGGTCCTGATCGACGCCGACAACACTCGGTAGAGCAGTGCGAAGCCGCAGGAACCGAGCGTGTCCAACACGCTGTCGATTCGGCCTTCGATCAAGTGGTCGGGGAGAAGGTGCTCGACCTTGCCGAGGCGACGGCGGCGCAGCAGCAAGGACGGCGGTCGGAAAGCGTGTCGGCATTGCGAGTCAAGCGATTCCAAGTCAAGGTTAGCGATCTGAATGATCCTAACCTGGACAACTCCAGCTCAATACAGTCAGGTGGTTGTTAGCGAAGCCAACGAAACGGCCACAGTGGAAGGCCTTACAGGTGAACGGCACAGTGGGTTGGTGAGAATGGGAAGAGAACGGGAGCCCCGCGGCCTTGCACTCAACAAGCGGACATTCATGTTGTTCCGTTTGCCGGAAGACACGTCCCCGGGCAGTAGCAGCACGCCTATCGGTACGGCCTTCGGTGTGCTGAGACCCGGTCTCGTACTGACCGCGAACCACGTGGTCAGCGAGATAGATGCGCGCTCACTGCTCGTTCTCTGCACGCACTACAGGTGCGTAAAATGCCTCATCGACAGAGTGGAGAGCCATCCGGATGCGGACGTGGCCGCGCTATTCCTTGGGAGGATGTCTAATCCGAAGCCACTGGAGCACTTCAGCATAGGACTTCCAGGGGACGTATACCCCGGCTACAACGACTTTCCGCTCGCGGAGGACGTTCTGGCATACGGATTCCCGATGGTCGGCGTCGAAAAGCCCATCAATCCGCGGATGATGAAGGGGCACATTCAGTCCAAGTACGAACACGCCAGCACGGACGGACGCTATCGCTACAGCGCCTACGAGCTGTCCCTTCCCGCGTTCCCGGGCTTGAGCGGTGCCCCAGTGTTCAGCGACTGGAATAAGAGGCATGCAGCCATCGGTATCGTCACAGAAAGAGTTTCATACCTCACGGAACAGGGCGGCCATGAAACGAAGGCGTACCTGACGCTTGCGGCGGCGCTACACCCGCTAGCAGATTGGATCAAGTCCTTATGAATGGCCGGGCCACTGCGGGTTCCACACCGGGGTCGTGCAAAGCGCGGAGTAAAGGGTCACGGAACCGCCGCCCCGTCGGATACGCGGTGCAGTTTCCAAGATCCGGCCTCAGCGGAGACTGAACACGGCTCTGCAACTTGTTTGGCACGTAGATTGAACCCTCACCGGCATAGCAACGTCTTGACTCTTTTTTATTCAGGGGGGACAACGACGTAGCCGCTGCTGAACGATCACCGGTCAAGGCCGGGTAGGAGGGGGTATTGCCGAGCGCCTCTATGCAGAACCCCGAGCGCGCGGGACTACCGCACTCGATTCATCACCTGAGTGATCGCACGGGACTCTAAGCTGAGTCTGTAAACTACGACCACTTATCGGCGAAACGGTCGAAGTAGGCCTTAGCTTCCGCGGTGAGCCACTCGTCGTGCGCCTTGTTGAACGCGACGCACAGCCTTCGGTCTTCGTCAAACCAGGTAAACACGGTCTGCTTTGCTTGCTTGGCAGAGCCAAGTCCATCAATCTGTATTAATGGAGGCGCGAACCTTCCTTCTTTCCCTACTGCGATTATGGATACATGTACCCTTGAGTTCATCGTAAAGTCAGGACCACCAACTTCGAATTGCGAAGGTTCGTCGGAGGCGGTAATGTCCTTGGCACCAAAAAAGTCGAGTTGGCCGTTATTCAACATCGCAATGTAGGACACCTCGGATTGCCTTCTATACTTCAACACATTTGCTAGCTGAATGCCTTGATCGGCGTGATCTATGTCATAGAATCGAAGAAAAAGTGTGTATTGATCGAGATACGTAAACTGATTATCCGCACCCTGATAGATAAGATCATACGCCCCACCCCATGCATCAAAGATGTTGTTTGTAGAAGCAAACTCATTCCAATATACATTTGCCAACAACATGAGGTTATTTGCCAAGGTCGTGAATTCGGGAAATTCGGCACCTCCATCGGAAGGTTGGGAAAATCCGTACTGATATTTCCTGTCAAGCAGTTGCACTTGTTCGGCAATGGTAGTCGCTCCAGTACCTATTGCGATTACTCTACCGAAACGGTCGCTAACAAAGTTCGTTTGGTTTGCGAGGCCACTCGTAAGTGAGCCCCGCCAGTCAGTAGCTTCTGCCAGGATAACGGCCCCAATTTCCGCCAATATGGTTTTTCCATCTTGCCGTGACTCGTATTGGCTAAGAAAGCCCTTGAGTTGGGCATAGGTAAACGCCGGTCGGGTGGCGAATTCACTTACTAAATCATCAAGAAACCTTCTGATATGGAGTACGGATCCGGCGGCACCCACAGCCAGTTTGCCATTTACGACAAATATCTTTCTGCGCATCCTTATGGGAATGTAGCTGGGAATTGGAATAGTTGGTATTACTATACCGTTCGGTTGCGAAGGTAGCCTCAGATCTGTAGGACCATGGGGACCTGGTATGGATAGTAGCATGTCCCCAGCGAGTACAGGTGCGCCTGCATTGGTATGAAATATAACTGTCAATTCAATTTCCAATCACGTACGAGGTTCATACAGTTCTTCTCGGTTGGAGTTGTTTTTTTGTAGCGTCCTAATAGTAGATTGCCAACGCATCGATTTCCCCCTGTAGCGCGTTGGAGGAAGAGATGTCGCATCAGTGAAGCGAAGATGCGAGCGAGTTCTTGTATATGCATAGACAATCTTCGATTTCCGAAGGTGTCAAGCCGCGCAGTTCCGGGGGAAGGTATTGCATCGGGACCGAAGCGCCTTGGAGGCCGAGTGCTCATGCACCTTTGCGCGTCCCGGCGTGTAAGTAGACGCGTTCGGGCCTGAGGTCAAGAAAGGCGCCGATCCGACAGGCGATGTCATAAGCCGCGAGTTCGCCGATGCCGTAGAGTCCTCCGATCTTGGCGTGGACTGCTTGGTGTGATGCTTCGGTTGGGTGCGGCCTCTGCAGGCTGTGAAGACAGCAGGGCCTCCAGTTCCTTCTTGGAGGAGGTTGCAAACTCGCGTGCCGCGGCGATCATTCCTTCGAAATCGGCATACCCGTCAGACGTGCAATCATGCCGGGCCTGCAGGCGCCGGCAGTTCCGGATGACGACCCCACAGTTGGCAATCATCGTCTCGAGCTTTTCCAGCGGAGAGGGCTTGACCGAAAGCAGATCTGCGACATGGTCGCGAAAGGCGATGAACTCGTCCTGCACCCAGGTCTTCTCTTCCCAGCGGATGCCGTCGATGTGGACCCGGCCGGCATCCCAGCGGAGGTTGTGGTACCTGCAGCGGGCCAGGACGGAGCCGACATTGATGTACGCCAGGCTGTCCTGTTCCCTGTACCTGCCATAAATCTTGAAGGCCATGGAGGTGGTGAGGGTCTTGTCGACCCCGCTGACGCTGAGAATGAGGTCGCCGCATAGGTGCCGCCTGATGTGGACTTCATGGCGTGGCCTCCTTGGGCTCGTAACCTTGATTAGATATGGCGGTGCCCCGTGATCTGACAAGGCGCCCACCGCGGGGCTTCGCGGTCGCCTTGCGGTCCTGCACTCGACATCCTTGCGTCGGATGCAGACCGGAACACCCGGACATGGGTTGTCGTCGCGTGGTTCGAACTCCTCGAGGAACGAGGCACCCGTCGTTGTCAGTTGCCTTTCCGGCCGTCGGAAGACGGGCGGCGGATCTCCCCGACAGGCTCCAAGTCACATGGAGAACCCTCGGCCTCGGGATTGCGACAGTTTCTGTGTTTCCTGCTCTTGCTCCTCGCGCCGCCGTTCCTTCCGCACGCTGCTGTCGGGGGGACCATGAGCCTTCCTGATCTCCTCGAACGCGGCCATGGCTTCGGCCATGTCGTGCGCCGTCGTGCTGCCGTCGGCCAGCACCTCGCCATAGGCCCCTTCACGTCCGAGGATCCTGCGAACTTCCCGGGCCCAGTCCCGGGTCTGCGCGTACCAGTACGCGTATGCGGCGCTCTGGTGGATGGGGAGACCCTCCTTCCCGGCCTCCGTGGCCAGCGACGCAGCGCGGCGATGAAAGTGATCGATCTCGCCTTCAAGGCGCCTCACCTCGGCTTTCACCTCATTGCGCTTGTCCTCGGCGTACGTCTCCTGCCACAGCAGCCGCCAGCGGGGATCGTCCGCCTCGAGTCTGTGGGCGAGTGCCGTCATTCTGGTGATGATCTCCTTCCAGACCGGTGTCTGCGTCGCATGGATGCCCCGACGGTCGGCATCTGCGGCATTGTCGTGGAGACGCAACAGCAGCCAGCCTGGAAGGGTGTCGCGCTTCCCGCTATCCGCAATCGTGCCCTCGACGCGGGAGACAAGGGCCCGGGCGCCCGCGAGCCTGTCGAGGTGGCCTGCAAGGGTGGGGCTCTTCAACTCCTCGATCACCGGTGCCAGCGCCAGCGCCTCCTTCTGCCAGCTCTTCCATCTCCTGTTCCAGCGTCGATTGAGCGGCCTGTCGCGTGATCCCTCCCGCTCCAGCAGCATTCGGCGGTCGCGGTCGAGGGCGCTCACGGACGCCAGAAGCGTTTCCACCCGTTCTCGCGCCTGGGCATGGGCGTCCGCATCCTCGAGGATCCGGGCGAGTGCCTGGGGGAGCGCGGCGTCCTGCGGCGCCTGATCCTTCAGGCCTCGAACAGCGCTGAGGATCCGGCCGGCATCCGGGTGGTCGAAGGGATCGCCATCGGTCCGCCCCGCGTCATCGGCATGGCGGCGCCATTGTCCGGCGAGGGCGCCGGCCTCGGTGTCGAAGGCGATGAGAGCCTCGAGGCGTTGCGCGTCCTGCCATGTCGTCGCGCCCGTAGTGTTGTCCGCGCTGGCCTTCCAGTCCGCAATTCTCACCTCGGTCTCCCGTCGCCATGTCTCCCATGCCGCAAGCGCCGCGAGTGGCCGGCCCTCGGCTCTCTGCTGCAGGTGCCGGCGCGCCTGCAGCGCCCGGGCGATCGCGTGTGCCGCCACGGCACGATCGGGTGTCGGGGGTGGTGGAGGCGCAGCCGGCGGTGAAGACGCCGCTGCGGGTTTCGTTGGCCGCGCTGGCGTTGGTCTGACGGCGGGCTTCGGTGCGGGCGTTGCCGGCTTGCACGGTGTCGGGGCAGCCATTGGCCCGGGTTCCGGTGCCGGCCGTCGTGCCCTCGACGGCGCCGGCTTCGGCGCGGGACGTGGTGAGGACGGAGTTGTCCGAAGCGGAGCGGGTGCCGTCTCCGGCTGCACCTTCTCCACATCCGTGACCGGCGCGGGTTGCGCTTCCTGCTTCTTCCGTTCCGCCGTCCATGCCTGGTGGCGTTCCCCGAAGTCGGCAAGGACCCGGGGAATGGTTTCGCCATCGATGACTCTCGAAAGCGAGTTGCTGACGCATGCCAGTGCCAGAAGAGCGGCATGCAGTCCGGCCATGGGATCGCGTTCGGCTGCCCTGGCTTCAGCCTCGTGCGCTTCCAGGCGGGTGACAAGGTCAGCCGCACGGTCGTCGAAGCGGAAGGCCCGGCCGAGCCGTGCTGCGTCACGATCGACTCCGCCGTCGTGCGCACCGTCGAAGCGTTGCCATGCATCGACCGCGGCTTCGGCCCTTTTCCGCCAGCCGGCCCAGGCGGCAAGCGAGGGGAGCAGGCGGCCATCGGCTTCGGCAAACAGCGTCCGGCGCTCCTCGATTGCGGCAGAGAGCCTGTTGGCGATGTCGTCAGGTGACGGCCGGCCGGCTGAGGTGGCGGGTTTCTCTGCCGGCGCTTCGGCGGAAGCGTGATCCGCGGCGGGTTCTTCCGGGGTCTCCCCGGATGGCGCTGCCGCCACATCCATTGCAGCTCGTGACTCCTCCTCGCCGGCCTCGTCGCCGTAAAGCAGTTCCTCGGCTTCAGCGCCTGTGACCGACTCGTAGAGAGCGGGGAGTTCGGCCAGAGCGGCGGGCATCCTGGCATAGGACGGCGCCTCGGCGTCAACGACGAGCACGAGCTGCACCAGTTCCTCGAACCCTGGTTGTGGAACAAGGTCCTCGCCCCGTTCTCCGGCTTGCGCGACATGGCGCCGGAGTTTTTCCTCGAGGCCCAGGACGTCGGCGTCGAAGGCAAGGAGTCCCCGCAGAGTTTCGGCTGTCTCCGTGAAGTCGATGCCGCCTGCCGCCTCGCGTCCGATGTCGAGAGCGGCCGTCGTTCTCTCCCTCCATGCCGCATACCCGTCCGCGTGGGAAAGGGGTGCATCGTCAGCCGCGTCCTCGAGGCGAAAGCGTTCCTCGAGACACCCCACGAGGTGGGGTTCGAGAGCGTGGATCTTCTCCAGTCCCTTGCTCGTTCTCCGGACGTCCACCAGGGCGTCGTCGGGAAGAGCGGGTTTGGGAAGAACGTCGCGCTGTGGTTCCTGTACATCCCTGAACTGCCCGCCGATCGCCTCGAGGGCGGAGAGCTCGTCGCCCGTCGCCGTCTCGAGGGCCTCCACCAGGGCATCCCGGTCGTCGGTCAGGAGCACCGCGTTGTCGCGGGCCCGCGTCATCTCCACGTAGAAGGCGGCCTGGCCTCCAAGAGACCCGTGGTCGGCATCGAGGACGGCGATCACCTGATCGCAGGTGATTCCCTGCGCTGCATGGACCGTGCTCGACCAGGCATGGTCGATGAAGTGAAGCTGCGGGTCGTCATGGGCCATGACGAGGTCACGGCCGTCGGCGGTCCGGAGACGAAGGTTCCGGCGCCCGATCGAGACGATCCGGGCCTCCTCGCCATTCAGCAGCGAGCGCTCCCGTTCGTTGCGGGTCCAGCGGATCCTGTCGCCCGCCTGCACCTCGATCCGGTCGGTCTCGAAGAGATCAACGTGATAACGCAGGTAGCCCGAGGGATCGCCCTTGCGGGGTTTGCCGTCCGGATGGTCGAAGAGCACCCTGTCACCGTCAAAGCCGGTGATGCGGCAGGCATCGCCCTTCCTGGCGCGCACACCGTAGACGTCGTGGTGGAAGACCACCATGTCGCCCTCGTGCCAGTTGTCGATCTCGCCTTTCTGCGAACGGGTGAGGTGGAGATTGACGTAGCGCTCGATCTCGAGCGTCCTCCCGTGGAGGCTCCCCTCGGCTTTGAGGCCCTCGCGGACCGACCTGTTGATCTCACGGCGTCTCGCATGGGTGGGAGCGAGAATCCTCGTTCCCTCCCGCGAACGAGCGTCAAGGTCGAGCCACAGGGCCGCGGCATGATCGCCGAGTTCGTCCGCCGGCATTTCGAGGACGCCCGGGCCAAGGGTGTCGAGGGCGAGGCCAGGCTTGCCCTCGATCATCTGGAGCACCGCTGCCTTGAGACCCATGTCGCGCTGGCGCAGCACCTCGTCCATCACCGCCGTCGGCATGCCCGCATCCTGGAGCACCCGGAAGGGCTGGCCCGCCTCCACCGCCCGCAGCTGCCGGCGGTCGCCCACCAGCGCCACCCGGGCGACATCCGTCGCCCCGGCGATGCGCAACAGCGCGTCCATCTGGCTCATGCTGATGAGCGACGCCTCGTCGACGACGAGGATACGCCCGGCCAGCGCCTCCCGGGCTATTGCGAGAGTGTCGGCATTCGCGGTGCCGTCGCCGACGTCCCGGTAGCGTGTCAGGAGCCACTGCAGGGTTCGTGTGGGCAACCCGGTCTCCTCGCCCAGCGTCAGCGCCGCGCTGCTCGAGGGAGCAAGGCCGATGACCCGGTCGGCGCCCGCCTGTGAGACCACCTTTGTCAGCATCGTCGTCTTGCCTGTGCCGGCGTTAATGCCGAGCGGGTTGTAATGCCGAGTGACGAGCGGGAATCGGCACCACACGGGAGTTTTTCCGCCCTTCGACTCGGCATTACATCGGTAGATCACTTGCCACCGAGGAGTTCCATCAAGCTGTCCCTGACACCGAGGAAGGTTCCGGGCCTGATGGACGGCGGCGTGTTGCTCTCCAGGATGTCCAGCTTCTCGGCCGGGCTCGCACGGACGTACATCTCGGTGGTCCTGAGGTCTGCATGACCAAGCCACAGGGAGACCTTCCGGATGTCGCCTGTGGCATGCAGGATCGCCATGGCTGCGGAATGACGCAGCACATGCG
>MPMV01000053.1:7500-25793 GCA_002238685.1 bacterium EF100-94H03 bin56 | reverse complement strand
GCCCCACCACCTGATGAACCCACCCCACCACCTGATGAACCGGAGGATCACTCGGAGTTCGACAGCCGCCTTGCCGACGCCGGCGGGCAGGTGAGCGAGGAGTTGACGGTGACACTCATCTGGAATGATGACTCCGATCTCGACCTTGAGGCGCATTGCCCCGGTGGTGGCGCGGTGGGGGTCGTTGCGCGAGGCTGTGATGGCGGCATTCTTGATGTGGACGCCAACGGGTATGGATCCGGCGGCTTGAGAATGATGGCAAGACCGGTGGAGAATATCCGTTTCCAGGGTGAGGCGCGGGAAGGAGAGTACTGGGTTCGCATCTCGATCGCAGAGGGCTACGAGGCTGCTGGAGGAAATGACCGCCGGCGCAACCTGGGGCGGCATCCGTTCAGCGTCAGGGTCATCTCACGGGGAGAAGTGACAGTGTTCGAGGAGGTCCATGAAGGCCTCGGCCGTGGCGATGTCTGGCTGAGTTTCACGCACGAATGAGGGAAAGACCCTATCGATGCCCGAAACCCTTGTGACCCGTACCCTTGCAGAGGGCCTGAGACCGCTCGGGACCGCCTCGCAACGCAACCCCGCGCTGATCACGGAAACGTTGCGGGCGCATCTCACCCCGGCCCATGTCCTCCTCTTCTGTGAGCCGTCACCGACCCCTGACGGTGTGGCCACGGACTGGTACGCACAGTGCAGCGGGGCTGTGCGGCAACTCGACAGTCTCGACGACGAAGAGGCCTCTGCCGTCCGTTCTCGTCTGGGTGAACTGGTCGGGGACATCCTCGCCCTGGCCGATCGTCTGGAGACCGCCGGCAGCCAGTCGGATCAGCGACTGGCGGAGGCACTGCGCAATGTTGTCGAGGTGCCGGCCAGCGATGCCATCTGGCTCATTGGCGACCAGCCGGTCCTTGTTACCTGGGGCCACACACGCGACATCGACAAGGCGCCACGCGGCATCATCCGCCGGTTCATACCCGCGAGACCTCCTCCGTCCCCGCCATCTCCGTCCGAAGCAGTTGGGAATGTGGCGGCGGCGCCGGACCGGCAAGGATCCGCGACCGACGTGTTGTGGTGGCTGGGCTGGCTCTTGCTGGCGGGACTCGTCTTCCTGGTGTTCTGGTTGCTGGTTGCTCCCTGTGCCGTGGTGTTGCCGGGCCTGGCACCCATCGGCAGCTGCCCACCCGCTTCCTCGATGGCGATCGTCGAGGAACGGGACATTCTTGACACACTCGAGAACCGTGTCGCCATGCTGGAACGCGAACTCGCGCTTCTCGACGGCGACTGCCGGGAAGAGCCCAGAGACGCGACCGATACCGTGCTGGAGGAAGGGGGGGCCCTGGGAGCAGTCAACGTCATCCTGTCCTGGCAGGGCAGCGCCGATCTTGACCTTTCCCTGCGCTGTCCCGGCGGCGGAGAGATCAATCTCGGCAACATGCAGGCCTGTGGCGGTGAACTCGACATTGATGCCAATGTCAGCTCGACGTTGCCGGCGCCGGTCGAGAACATCGTCTTCGAGGACATGCCTGGCACCGGAACCTACCCGGTCGAGGTCCATCTCTATAGTTACAGGAACGATGACCGGGGCGCGCCAAAGCATTTCACGCTGACCGTCATCATCGACGGCGAGGAAACGGTTCACAATGGTACCGTCGACGGTGACAATGCGTGGTGGCGCACGGATGTCGCGATAGGAGGCGAATGATGAGGGAGAAGGAATCCATCCTTCGCCCGGTTCCCGACTGGGGAGACGATATCACGCTGGTTCCCTTCAGTGGTGTCCAGATGCTCGACTTCGGGTTCGATCTCGACAGTGTGCCGTTCCGTTCCCGGCGCTTCATCGAGCGGATCACGCAGGAAGAAGGCGGCGATGCCACCTGCGATCTCATCCCTCTCTCCGATGACGAGGATCGCAACGACGAGATTCGTGCTGGAGGGAACATCGATGACATCGAGTATGGCTTCCGGGCGGTGCAGGGCCTCGAACCCTTCCTCGAGAAATGGGTTCCGGTGCCCGTCTTGCGCATCAGGCCGGGTCTGGGTTCCGACCGCAGCGAGCGCTTTGATGACGGTCCATTCGGATGGGCCCGGATGCGGGTGGTCGAACTCGCCCGCAGCGATCCCGATACCGGTCATACGCACCGTATCCAGATCGCATTCGATACGGCGCTCGTCGCCGAGGGAGCGGGAGGGCGCTATCTGCAACCCCTCTTCAAGGACAGTGAGGACGAACGGGAGTTTCGTCTGGTCAGCAGTCCCGACCACGTCACTCCGTTCCTCACCTTTGTCCAGGATGACGAAACGCTCTCGGCGAAGGTGGATACCCAGGCCTGGGTGGCTGACTGGATCGAAGAGATCTTCATCGAGTTCAAGAAGGCAAGGGTCGGCAAACGTGCCCTCAGGGACGAGGATTTTCCCTACCGTTTCGAACATCTTGCACGGTTCCTGACACTCCTCGCATTCATCGAGCTTGCGGTCAGGGCGCCACGCATCAAGCTTGTGGACGTGGTGTCCGATGAAGCCCGGCATGCGCCGCTCGATGTCGACCTGGTTCTCGACATCGGCAACAGCAGGACCTGCGGCATTCTCATCGAGAGTACGGCTGGCCAGACCTCGGTCGATCTTTCGAATTCCTACGGACTGGAGATACGTGACCTGTCGAGACCGGAGCGTCATTCGACCGGTCTGATCGACAGCAGGGTCGAGTTCGCGGCGGCGGAGTTCGGACGCGAGCACATCGCCCGGCGGTCGGGGCGCCGGGACGCCTTCCAGTGGCCATCGATCGTGCGGACCGGCCCGGAAGCCAACCGCATGGTTCGCCAGGAGGAAGGCACCGAGACGACTTCGGGCCTGTCCTCGCCCAAGCGCTACCTGTGGGATCTCGAACCATCGGTGAGCGAATGGCGATTCCAGAATCACGTGGACGCGCAGAACATGCCGCGCATTGCCCGGTCCGCGTGCCGTTATCTCAACGACAATGGCGATGTCATCGAGCAGGTCAGGCGCGACATCGCGGACCGTCTGCGTGACAGGAGGGACGCGAAGGTCGACATGGCGATCAAGCCGAGGTTTTCCCGCTCGGCTCTCTACGGATTTCTCGTCGGAGAACTGATCAGCCATGCGCTGGTGCAGATCAATGACCCGGCATCCAGGGCCCGACGGGCGCGCTCTGCCGTACCTCGGCGCCTGCGCACGGTCATCCTCACCCTGCCCTCGGCAACACCCATGCAGGAGCAGGCCATCATTCGTTCCAGGGCCGAGGGAGCGGTTCGTCTGGTCTGGTCGATTCTCGGCCTTGTGGAAGACGCTGCTGCCACCTGTTCCCGGCCAAGGCTGGTTGTTGACTGGGATGAAGCGAGTTGTACCCAGCTGGTTTGGCTCTACACCGAGATCGCCCGCAAGTTCGAGGGCAGGATCGACGAGTACATGGCGCTCAAGGGGCGGCCCAGAGTCCAGGAAGAAGGCGGGGCTCCGGAAAACTCCATTCGAATCGCCTGTATCGACATTGGCGGTGGAACCACCGATCTCATGGTGACCTCCTACTTTGGTGAAGGCGACAGGCTCATGACCCCGCGTCAGGTGTTTCGCGAGGGTTTTCGGATTGCCGGCGACGATGTCACGCGCGAGGTCGTGGCGTCGATAGTGCTGGGCCGCATCGCAGATTCCATCGAGGCTGCAGGCGGCGTCTACGTACGTGAGCGACTGCGCGAACTCTTTGGCGGCGATGTGGGTGGCATGGATCAGCGGATGCGCCAGATGCGCCGGCAGTTTTCCCTGAGGATTCTGGGTCCCTTGGCGGTTGCCACGTTGAATGCCTGCGAGAACATCGCGGAAGATGCCACGATCGAAATCCGTGTGGCTGACGTCCTCGGTTATCGCGAGGACGAGAACGGAACTCCGGAACTTGACGTTCCTTCAGGGCTTGTCGCCTATCTCGAGGACCCGGCTCGGGAGGCCGGGGCCCGCGATTGGCGCCTTGCCGACACCACGATGAGGGTTCGCCGTTTCGAAATCGATGCATCGGTGCGCGGCGTTCTGCAGAAAGCCCTGCAGGACATGGGCAAGGTGATCGACCATCTCGGCGTCGACGTGATCCTGCTGACCGGACGGCCGTCCAGACTGCCGGCAGTCCGTGCATTGATCCGTGACATGATGATCGTGCCGCCGGATCGCCTGGTGTCGATGCATCGCTACCGAGTCGAGGAGTGGTATCCCTTCCGCGATCCCGTGACCAACGAGGTCGGCGACCCGAAGAGTACGGTGGCGGTGGGAGGCATGCTGTGCGCTCTCAGTTCGAGCCGCATAGCCAATTTCCGCCTGCGCTCCGAGCGCCTGCAGATGCGTTCCACGGCCCGATTCGTCGGCGTCATGCACACCGCAGGCCAGATCTTTGACAAGGACGTGCTCTTCGCCGATGGCGACAACAGGGCGTCGGGCGATGTCGTCGAGGAGGAGGCGGTGCTGCCTGTCTACAATCCGGTGCACGTGGGATTCCGCCAGATTGCCGATGAGAGGTGGACGACAACACCCCTCTACCTCCTCGACTTTGCCAATGAGAGCGTGTTGAAACGTCCCCTTCCGGTGCGGGTGACACTGAGACGGCGCGATTCCTATGCGGATCCCGAGAATCCTGAGCATGTTCTGCGCCTCGAGGCGGCCAGGGAGGCATTCGTGATCGATTATGTCGAGGACGGCGAGGGCGATGTCTGTCACCGCGACGATGTCAGGCTGCGTCTGCAGACTCTCGGGCCCGAGGACCACTACTGGCTCGATACCGGCATCGTCCGGCTGGCCTGATGGATAAGGTATGTGATGAGCGAGAGCGCTGAAGGATTGGCGAAACGTTGCCTCGCGGTGGCGGATCTGGCCAGCCGCGCCGGAGCCTGGATCGGCGATGACGCCAACCGGGACAAGGTTGGCGCCCAGGGACCTGCGTTTGACCGGGATTTTCGCCGGGCGCGGTTCCGTGCCGGCAAGCTTGCCACGGCGGCGGGGCGGAACATGTGCGTCGGTGTCTACGGACCGAGCCAGGCCGGCAAGTCATATCTCATTTCGGTGCTCGGTCGGCCAAAGGGAGGCGATCTCGTGGCGGCTTTTGACGGCGTCGGCCGCCCGGTCACCTACCTCGACGAGATCAATCCGGAGGGACAGGGAGAGTCAACGGGTCTTGTCACCCGGTTCACCACGCAAAAGGTGCCGGCGCCGGCGGGTTATCCGGTCAGGGTCAACCTGCTGTCGCAAGCGGATATCGCGAGGGTGTTGATCAATGCCTTCGCCGAGGATGGCGACAACACGGAAGCTCCGCCGTCAGCGGAAGAACTCGAACACTTGCTGAAGACGGCACAAGGGAAGGCGAGTGCCGCCGGGAAGGCAATGACCGTGGAGGAGATGTGGGATGTGCAGGACTACATCGCCAGTCACTTCGGTCACCTCGCCTACTTTGCTTCCCTGGCAGACTACTGGAGTCGTGCGGCTGATCTTGTGCCGCGGGTCAACCTGGCCACACGAACCGAACTCCTCGCCGTTCTCTGGGGGCGCCATGCGCCCCTGACGGACCTCTACCTCGCGCTCGCCACGCATCTTGAAGCGCTCGGGGGGGCACACGATGCCTTCGTTCCTCTCGAGGCCCTCATTCCACGCGAGACCTCGATCATCGATGTCCAGACCCTGAAAGATCTGGATCGCGAGTCCCGCGGCGGTCATGACGCGGTTGAGGTGACAACCGGGGATGGCGCCGTGGTGCGCATCAGAAGGGGACATCTGTGTGCCATGGTGGCCGAGATGATCGTGCCCATGGCCGACGTGCCGTGGGAGTTCATGCAAAGGACTGATCTTCTCGACTTTCCCGGCACACGGAACCGCTTCACCCATGATCTCGACCGGTTCCTCGTCCAGGGCGAATCGCCGGTTTCCCAGCTCTTCCTGCGCGGCAAGGTCGCCTATCTCTTCGATCGCTATGTGGCCGAGCAGGAAATGACCTCGATGATCCTGTGCGTCGGTGATGGCAACATGGAGGCGAAGGATCTTCCGGGACTTGTGGAAAACTGGGTGGCGGCAACGCACGGCAACACGCCTGCCCGGCGCGCCGAAGCACGGTGTATCCTGTTCTTTGTGCTCACCAAGTTCGATACACTGCTGGTTGAATCCGGTGGATCCGGAGATGATCCGGTCACTCGGTTCGAAAGGCGCATCCAGAATTCGATGGCTGAACCCTTCGGAAAGATGGCTGGCGCCTGGATCAACGAGTGGACGCCGCACACTCCGTTCACCAACACCTACTGGATGCGCAATCCGACCTACGAAACGCCATTGATGGCCTATGATGCGAACCGCCGAGAAGCCGCCATCCGAGAGGACATGACGAGCCGGCTCGAAACCCTGCGCCAGGGGGCGGTGACGGCGCCGCTGGCTCAGCGTCACTTCACCGATCCCCAGGCGGCCTGGGACGCAGCGTTGACGATAGACGATGGGGGTGTCACCAGGCTGGCGGAGGCGTTGGCCGATGTTTGCCACATCGAGACCAAGCTTGACCAGGTCCGTGATCAGCTGGATATCCTGATCGACGGTATCCAGCGTCCGATCGCCAGGTTCCATGTGTCTTCGGATCTCGAGGAGAGGCTGGCCCTGAGGAGGGAAGCCGCTGACAGCGTTCTCGACAGCCTCGACATGTGCTTCGACGACAACCGGTTCGCCGAACTTCTCGAGGATCTGATGATCAACCCGGCGGTCGTTGCCGACCGCATGGCGCGCGTGCCTGCCGATATCTTCATTGTCGCCGAAGGCCAGCAACCCCCGCCGGATGATTCGGCGACGACCGGCAGGCAGTCTGCAAGGCCCCGCCCCGGAGGGCGGCGGCAGGAGAGGCCGGGGGAAGCGAAACCTCCCGTGGAGACCGGGGAGGGACCAAGGACACGGCGCATGACCATGGAAGGCTTCCAGGCAGAGCGTGCCCTTACGACGTGGATCGACGGTCTGCATGATCTTGTTGCCCGCCCGGAGTGGCGGCGGCGGTTCAGCCTCACAGAAAAGACGGCAAGTGATCTTGTAACCGAACTCATCGAGGCGGCCCGGCGTCTCTCTCTCCATGATGACATCGTGACCGTGCTCGGAAAGTGGAACTTCTCGCTCCACTCCGACCGCCGCGCCGCTCCGGCGGCGGCGATTGCTGCCGACACCGTCAACTCCTTCGTCGCCCGCCTCGGCATGGACAGGTTGCCGCAGGACAGGCGTCCGCATGTTGAGCTGGAAGGAAGCGGCTCCCGCCCGGTGTTCCAGGAGCAGCCCACCAGGGACGATGCCACGACCTTTTCCTTTGCTTCCGACACAGGCGCCGAAGAGCAGTTTGTCGACTGGACCCATGCCCTCTTCCGGATATTCGAAGACAACGCCCGGAGCATGGGCGGAGAGACCGTGGACATGGAGCAGAACCTGGTGCTCGGCGAGATTATCGGTGCGCTCGAGGCGAACAGGACGGGTTCATGACCTTCAGGATCATTCCGGACCCGCGCCATCCGTTGGGAGGCCACGCTCTCCTCACTACAGACGAGGGACAGTCGACAGGCAATGGTCAGCTGACCATTCGCCGATCCTATGACGGGCGCTACCTCGGAGCGTCCGGTTGGCAGCTGGCCAAGGCGACGCTCGGACCTCTGGCGTCGGCCTCGAACGGCCTCATTCTCGGGCCCGATGTAGTCCGTCATGTCGATGAATTCGACAACCTCGAGATCTCGTTCGAGGGTGGCAGCACCGGCAGTGTCGTATGGCCCGGCAATGTCCTTCCCCCTCCCGATGAGGCGCGCGGCGGTGGCCTCGGTGGTGGTGTGACGGAGCCCGTTCCGGACATTCCCGTGGTGGCGACAGGGGCGACTGAAGCTGAAGACAAGGGCGATCCGCCTCCGGTCGAAGCACCTCCCGCCTCACGTCGCGGCACGTACCTCGTCCTCGCCCTGGTGGTCGTGGTCCTTGCAATCGCGGCGGCCCTCTATGTCCTGCGGGACGATTTCGCCCGAACGCGCACGGCGGAGATCGGACTGGAATGCAGCGATGATGCCGTGACCGATGTCACAGAGACGGGCATGCTGCTCGAATGGGTCGAACGATGCGGGACTGCGCAGGGAGTTACTCCGCAAACACGGTTGTGGGTTGTCGAGAGACTGATTGGCGAGACACCGGAAGCGCTTGTCATCATGGGCCGTTGGTACGATCCGGCCGTTGAAGCGGGTTCGTCTCCTTTCGAGCGGCCAGCCATCGAGATTGCAGCGCGCTATTACGCCGAGGCCGCCACGGCCGGGGTTGATGGCGCCCAGGATCTTCTGGATGACGCCTGCGGGCGTCTCGATGCAGGCAACTTCATGCAGAACGAAGCCATCACTCTCTACTGTGGAGGGGGACAATGATGCGTTCTTGCCTCATGGCGCTCACCGTTGTTGCGGTCCTTGCGGGTGTGGCCGGGCCGGCCGCGCAGGCCCAGGAGGGGAGGCCGCTTCTGATCGATGGCACGAGCACACTCTACCAGCGTGTTCTCACGCGCCCTGGCACGCCACGCTTCAACGCGCCCGATGGCGTTGTCCAGGATCGCTATCCTGCCTTCCAGCCCCTCTACGTGTTTGCCCGTGACGGTTCCTGGCTCCAGGTCGGCGGTGCTGCGGGGATGCCGGCCGAAGGATGGGTGAGCGAGGATGCCACGATCGATTGGCGCTACAACGTCGTTGCCGCCTTCACAAGCACTGCAGGCAGGGAACGCCAACTCCTCTTTTCCGATCTCGAGTCGCTGGACAGCCTGATCCAGAGCGAGGCCGCGGTGTCCCTGGCCCGCGAACTGAGGCACGCCATTGACGAAGGAGGATCCGGGGACGATTCGGGCGTGGTCTCCATTGAACCGGCCGAGTACGTCGACATCAACGATGCCGAAACCTTCTACATCCTGCCGATCCTCGAGTTCCACGAGGATTTCCATCCCATGAGCGCGGATCTGTTTTTGAAGATGCGCGTCGCCTCGGTCCCGTTGCGGGGCGAATCGAGCAGCGAGACTCCGGTACCGGAAGACGTCATCCAGGACTCCGATGCCGGCATCATGATCGTGCTCGACACCACACGGTCTATGGCGCCTTTCATTGCCGAAACCCTCGAGGTCATGGAAGAGGAGATCCGCAGGATTGCGAACACCGAGACCGGCGAGAGGGTGCATTTCGGCATCATGGGCTTCCGTGACAATCCCGACGCCGCAGAGGGAATCGACTACAGGGTGCGCGTCTTTGCGCCTTTCGACAGGGCCGGCGCCGTTGATGCGCCACTTGCCGCGCTCTCGTCCATGGAAGTCGCCGGGATATCCACGCCCGGTTACAACGAGGACAGCCTTGCGGCCATTCGCCACGCCCTCGAGGAAACCGACTGGGCGCCCAATGGCGTGGAGTTCGTGAAGAAACTCGTCATCCTCGTGACCGATGCCGGGCCGAAGAGTGCGCGTGATCCCAATGCCGAGACCGACATCAATGCTATCGCTCTCCAGGCGATGGCAAGGGAACAGGAGGTCGGCATCATTGTCATCCACCTCCTCACGCCGGATGGGGTGGCGAACCACGAGTATGCGGCGCGCCACTACCGGGATCTCGCCGCTGCACTCGGTCATGTCTTCTACTATCCGGTGACCGGTGGCCGGCAGGACTTTGGCGCCGAGATCCGTTCGACCATCACCAGGGTCATGTCCCAGGTTTCCAGAAACCTCGAGGGTGAACTCACCGAGGTGCCAGAGCCCGACGAGACGGGTGCATTGCCCGAGGGTGCGGAACTCGATGTGCTCGGACTGGCCATGGAGCTCGCCTATCTCGGGCGTGTTCTCGAGACACGGGCACCGGACGTGTTCGAGGCCTGGGTGGCCGACCGTGCGCTCGAGGATTCACGCAAGGTGGCGGTCGAACCGCGCCTGCTGATCACGAAGAACCAGCTGTCGTCTCTGCGCGACGTACTTGCTGCCGTGCTCGAGGTCGGGGAGAGCACCCAGACGGGTGGAACGGCAAACGATTTCTTCAGCCAGCTTCAGGGTGCTGTGTCGCGCATGGCCCAGGATCCCGACAGGCTGGTCAATACCGATTTCAACACCCTGGGGAGTGCATTTGGCGAGTTTCTGGAGGGACTTCCCTATCAGAGCCGGGTGATGGAGATCACCCAGGAGCGCTGGGACAACATGGGAACGGGACGACGCCAGATCATCGATGACCTGAGAAGCCGTTTCCTGCTCTACGAACGCTGGCATGACGATCCCTCCCTTTGGGTGGCGCTCTACGACAACGCTCCCGACGGCGAGCATGTCTATGCCATGCCTTTTGGAGCACTGCCCTGACAAGGGCGGCGATGCGGTTCGTCCTCGAGCGCGTGACGCGCACCCTCGAGAGTTCCACCCGCAGGTTCGAACTCGACATTCCGGCCTTTAGAGTGGATCGCGGTGAGGTGATTGCCCTTGTCGGTGACAGCGGTTCGGGCAAGACGGCGATGATGGAACTTCTCGCCCTCGCGGCGGCACCCGACGAGGGCGGGCGTTTCGTGCTGACCGGCGATGAGGAGGTCGACATCGCCGGGCTGTGGCGTCACGCAAGGTTGAAGGATCTCGCCGCGGCAAGGAGCCGGCAACTCGGATTTGTCGCACAGACAGGTGGACTCCTCGAGTTTCTGACGGTGAGGGAGAATGTGGCCCTCGCCCAGGATGTCGCCGGCCGGCATGACCGTCACCGCGTCGAGCGGCTGGCCAGGACACTGGGTATCGATGGTGTCCTCGATGAACGTCCGGCCAGACTTTCCATCGGCCAGCGTCAGCGAACCGCGATCCTGCGGGCCCTTGCCCATCGCCCCGCCTTCGTCATCGCCGATGAACCGACCTCGGCGCTCGATCCCGGCACGGCCCGCGAGGTCATCGATCTCCTTCTCGAGACGGCGTCAGGGGAGGGGGCCGGCATCCTTGTCTCGACGCACAACGTTGCGCTCATGGCCCATGCCGGCGTCGAGACCGTCCACGTTGTGCCCGCTCCGGGAGCGTCCCACTGGGTCAGCCGCGTGGAACGCCGTCGATGATCCTTGTCCGCCTTGCCATCGCCGACCTCTGGCACGACCGGATCATGGCGCTCTGCAACGTGGCTGCAATCATCGGCATCGTGGCGCCGCTCGGCATCCTCACCGGCATCAAGACGGGTGTCGTCGATGCCCTCATCCATGATCTCGTCACCCGCCCCGACATCCTGCGGGTCGCCATCTCGGGCGATCACGGGTTTACGCCAGGCGACATCGAGGAAGTGGCGGACTGGCAGGAGACGGGATTCGTGGTCCCGTCATCGCGATCCATTGCCCGACGTCTCATGGTCCGACGCGAAGGCGGGACCGTCATCCGACGCGCCGCGCTTGTTGCCACCGGTGCGGGCGAGCCCTGGCTCGCGGACAGCGTGGTCATCGCCCGTGGCGAGGTGGCGGCGAGCTCTGCTCTGGCGCGCCGTCTCGCCCTTGTCCCCGGCGACCGTCTCGAAGCCGTGGCGCGTCGTGGCGAGACCGGCGAGACAGTGCTGCGGTTGACGCTGAAGGTGGCAGCGTTGTTGCCCCGCGGCACTTTGGCCGGCGACGGGTTGCTGATGACGCCCGCCCTCATGGACGACATCGAGGCCTTCTATGACGGCTATGCGGTGACACACCTCGGCATGGACGAAGGCCGGCCGCTGAGCGGGAGAACGGCGCTGGCCGAGAGCATGCGTCTCTATGCCTCGGACCTGCATTCCGTCGCTCCCCTCGAGGCCCGTCTCGAGACGAGGTTCGGCATCGAGGCCACGTCGGATGCCGCAGAGGTCCGGGCGACTCTCGATCTCGAACGCCGCCTCGGCCTCGCCCTCGATCTCATCGTCGCGGCGGCGACCGCCGGGCTGTTCGCCGCCCTCACGGCAAGCTTCTGGTCGATGACCCGGGCACGCCGGCGGGCCCTGGCGGTGCTGGCGATGATCGGCATGCCGCCGGTGCGTCTGGCCTGCTATCCGGTGTGGGTGGCGCTGGTGACGGCGCTCTTCGGCCTTGCCGGAACCGCCGGACTCGTCCTGGTCGGCGCGGTCATCGCCACCCGCCTGTTCGGTGGGGATCTTCCAGGCGACGCCTCCTTCATGCCGTCGCCTGGCGATGCGGCGCGCCTCTCCGCCGGTGTCCTCGTCGTCTCGGCCGCCGCCGCCTTTCTCGCTGCCCGGGAGGCTGCCCGCGCCCAACCCGGCGCCGTCTTTAGGGAGGAGGCATGACACACGGGCACCTGATTGCGCGCGCGTTGTTCGGGGCTTGTCTGGTCATTCTTCCTGTGGCTTGCGCCGCTGCCGAAACCATCATCACCTGGGAAAACCGGTTCTGGGACCGGGCCGGCAATGCCGATCTGGCGCTGCCGCTTCCCTGTGGTGGCGCCATGGCCTTCCAGCGAGTCGACACTCCGGTCCCCGAAGGCAATCCGGCGACCGACCGGGCCATACAGATGGGTCTTGCCTCGAGTGAGGCAGGCTATGTCGACTATCTGCGCCGCGCCTTCATCCGGGGCGGGTTCGGTGATCCGGAGGATGGCTCCGCATTCTACTACATCGGCCGTTACGAACTCACCCGCGATCAGCATGCGGCGCTCCTCGGGACCTGCCCCCGGCCGTCGCTTGCAGGCACAGTGCCGGCGTCCGGTCTTTCCTGGTTCGATGCTGTCGACGCGGCGAGGCGCATGACCGAATGGCTGCGTCAGAACGCGCCCGGGGCCCTGCCACACGAGGACGGGGCTCCAGGCTACATCCGTCTGCCCACGGAGGTCGAGTGGGAGTATGCCGTCAGGGGCGGAGCGGCCGTCGACGGGTCTGTCTTCAACCAGCGCACCTATCCCCTCGACGGGCCCATGCGTGACCATGGCTGGCACCAGGGAGCGGATTCGGCACGTGGCAATCTGCGTCCTGTGGGTCTCCTTGGTCCCAATCCGGTTGGTCTTCACGACGTCTACGGCAACGTCGAGGAGATCATGTTCGAACCCTTCAGGCTCAACGCCCTGGGGCGTCTGCACGGACAGGCGGGTGGTGTGGTCACTCGCGGCGGCTCGATCCTGTCGCGGGCCTCCGAACTCTCGAGCGGTCTGCGCCAGGAGTTTCCGGTCTACTCCATGACGGATGGCAGACCTGTGGCTCTCGACACCTTCGGTGTGCGGCTCGTGATCGGCATTCACCTGTCGCTGTCGACAGAGCGGACCAACCGATTGAGGAATGCCTGGCTTGATCGCTTCAACGACAGCGGCGATGCGGACACCAACGCAAGCCTGACGGAGATTCTCGATGCTCTGATCGCTGATGAACTCGAACTCGAACGGCGCCTCATCCTGGAAACGGCACGCTTGCGGGCAACGGAGGCCGCGCGCGAACGCGAGGCGGGCCGGCTCGAGGCCGTGAAGGCGCTCACCATCGGCGGAGCTGTCCTCGTGCAGTTCCTTCGCGAGGACAGCTCCGGGATCGAGCACGCGGTCAATGCCGTTGCCACCTTTGACGCGGCCATCAATGATGCCGAGGACAGCGATGGATTCGTCAGCGAGGAGACAATCGAACGGCTGATCGCCAAACGCGAGACGGTGAAGGCCGGCCTTGCCGACCGCGAGTCCCGCTTCGCTCTCAACTTCCTGAGCTACAGGAGGAACCTGGTCACAAGTGCCACAGGTTACAACCTGGAGGAACGCGATCAGGCACTCGGCGTCCTGCTCCAGGAACTCGAACTTTCCGGCAGGGAAGGCCTGATACCCCTTGTGCGGGACTTTCACGAGGACATTGCCGCCTACGCCGCCAATCCGTCCATGGAGACCCCGCGGATCCGCGCCCTTGCCCTCGAATGATGGCCGGATCCGGTGTTGCCGAATCGCTGCTGGTCAGCATGCCTGCTCCGGCCCGTGGCTTCAGGTCGCGGATGCACCGGTGCACCGACGGTGGTGCGCGAACAGCCGAAGACTGTTCCTGTCAGGTCCTGAGTCGGGGCCGGAGACCGGAGCAATTCCCTGTGGTCCGGACCAAGTCATTGCCAGGAGACCTGTCGGAGAAGATGTTGGCTGAAGAGTTCGTCGAACTGGTCCCGTTGGGAATAGAATGTCTCGAGTTCATCGCCCGTGAGGATTTCACCGGCCGGCAGACGGACATCGAGGGGATTGATCTGCACGTTGTTGATCAGGACTTCGTAGTGAAGGTGGGGGCCCGTGGACCGCCCGGTACTGCCGACAAAGCCGATCGTCTGACCCTGTCTGACGCGACTGCCGACAGCAAGGCCCTGGGCGAAACGACTCATGTGAGCATAGGCCGTCTTGTAGGTGCTGTTGTGGCGGATGCGGATGTAGTTGCCGTATCCGCCATTGAAGCCGAGCGCTTCGATGGCGCCATTGCCCGCCGCCAGCACGGGAGTTCCTGTCGGAACACCGAAGTCGACGCCCTTGTGCATTCTGGTGTAGCCGAACAGCGTACGCTGGCCGAAGCCCGAGGTGATGCGGGCGCCGTCAACAGGGGTTCGCAGGAGGGCCTTGCGCACACTCTCGCCGACGTCGTTGAAGTAATCCGCAAAGCCGCTCTGCGGGGTAAACCGGTAGACGGGCAGGGTCGCTCCGGAAACCTTGAGCGACATGAAGAGGGGCAGGCCGTAACGCACCATCTCTCCGGCCTCGTCAACGTAGCATTCATAGAGAATGGAGAAGCTGTCACCACGCTGAATTTCGCGCTGGAAATCGACGTCGAAACTGTAGGAGAGGATCATCCGGTGGAGAACGTCCAGGGGTACGCCCTGATCAACCGCGGCCTGGTAGAGGCTGCTCTCGATCCTCCCGCTGACTGCCACATACTGCAGTTCAAGGGGCAACTCCATACGTTCGGCGCTGTATGCGCCATTGTCACCACGCCGGACGACGACCCGTTCTCCAGGTACCGGAGTCAGGGCGAGTTCGAGAAGACCATCCGCATCATAGACGGCATCGACGTGCTGGCCGGCAGGGATGCGACGCAGGTTGAACACCTCGCCAAGCGAAAGTGTTGCCGCATGAGCCTGGCGCGTGTCGGTTTCGATCTCCAGGAGTTCCGCCATGAGAATCTCGCCCACCTCGACCACGAAGGCCTTGTGGGTGAGCGCAGGTGTCTCCAGGACTGCGGTCTCCGCCTCCGGCAGCGTCTCGACCGATGCGGCATCCCCGATATCCGCGTCATCGGATCTTTCCGCCTCCGGCAGCGTCTCGACCGATGCGGCATCCCCGATATCCGCGCCATCGGATCTTTCCGCCACCGAGGCGTCCGCTATCGCCTCCCCGGTCGCTTGCCTGCCGACAAAGAAGCCGCGCCCGGAACGCTTCGGCCTGTCGTGAACTTCGGTCTCGCCTGTCTCGTCGACCGGACTGTCGGCCACGCCGGTCTCGTCGGTGTCGGTGACGGGGGCAAAGACAGGCCGATAGGGTGTCGCGGTGATTTCGGAAACGTACCCGGTTCCGGAAAGACTGGCCTGCACGTAGCGATCGTCACCAAGAGAGACGGAAACTGTCGCAAGCCGCGCTTCATCGCCCTCGGCATCAAGGATGACGCGCACTTCCTGCCCGGGTTGCAGACGGCGTGGATTGAAGTGACGGGTCAGTGCCCTGATCGCCCGGTCCGCCTCTACGCGCCGGGAGCCCGCACCCAGCAACACGGACATCAGCGTGTCACCCGGTTCGACCACGATGTTCCTGTTTGTGACGTCAGCCGTCACCTCGATCACCGTCGCGTCGGGCGCCTCCGCACCAGGCGGGATCAGTTCCCGGATCGCGTTCAGCACCGTTTCGACGCTGAACGCCCTCTGACCGGTGAAGCCGCCTCCGCCCGGATTCCGCCGGGCAATGATGAGTCCCTCTTCGTCCGCGTCGAGGACGGCGATGCCAAGGACCCGGAGGCTTGATCCGGCCGGTCCGGGAACGAATGCGAGGTGCAGACGCTGGCCGATGCGCAGGCGTCTGGGGTCATAGTGGTTGCCGATGGCTCGCGCCGACTCAATGGCCTCGTTGATCGTCGTCCCACCGTTGACCAGGAGGCCTGTCAATGTGTCGCCCGACGTGACGTTGAGCGCCACACGACGCATGGAGCCGGATTCCAGACCTTCAAGTGCCTCGGAGAGGTTGGCATGGGACATATCCGGCGCAAGCTCTTCCGCGACGAACGGCCTGTTGTCGTGTCTGGCGACCCACGTGTTGTCGGCCTTGCGCAGGGCGATGGCATGGCGGTTTTCCTCGACGGCAATGCCGAGGACCTTGAGCAACGGACCGGTTTCGCCGTCGAAGAAGACGAATTGCAGTTTCTGGCCGATCTGCAAGGACCGCGGATCGACCAGTCGGCCGATCGCCCGGATCGCAGCGTCGGCGTCGCTCCGCGAAGCCCCGGCACGTACCGCAAGACGCATGAGTGTGTCGCCCCTGCGCACGTCGAAGTGACGGCTGAAGAGACCGCTCTCCGCGATGCTCGGCGGCGATTCAGGGACCGGTACGGTCAGTGTCTCGTCGAGCGGACCATCCATCCGGATGGCGTGGAAGCTGCCATCCTCGAGGCGGCTCGTGACGACATGGTACCCGTCATCGAGAGTGAGAATGATCTCGACGAGTTCGTTGGCATCGTCGCCGCCCGGGCGTGATCCCACGGTGACGGTATCACCGATCTGCAAGGTTCTGGGATCAAAGACCTGCGTCAATGCATCGATGGCGCGCGCGGCATCACGGGCATCGCTGCCGGCCTCGTCGAGGAGTTCAACGAGTGTATCACCGGCGGTCACGCGGAAGTGCACCGTTTCGGCGCTTTCACTGGAGGCCCATGCAAGCAGCGACGATGCGAGGATCAGGAAAGAGGCCCTGATCGTCAAACGGGGTACCATCAACGTTGAACCTCTTGGCCTGGACATTGCCCCGGCATTGCGGCGTGGATTGATCCGTGGCGGCAAACCTGATGAACGGGCCCGGGTTTGTCAAAGGAACTTGCATCGATGACTGAACGGATCATGCCGCCAGCCTCGGTATGTCTTCACGGTTCACCGGGCGCCCGACGGCTACGCCCTGCCCGTGCAACGGCGCCAGCCCTCGACGGCGTGTCTCGTGGCCCGCATGGATGTCCGCATGCCCGCACTTGCGCTGTTCGACGCAGGTGAGACCCTTGCCCGTCTTCCGGTGACAGTCGATCCGCTCATCGTGAGCCGTGTTACAGAGCCGGCGTGCGTCCTCCAGCGTCCTCTCCAGCCATCGCCGGTTCACCCGCTTGCGCGGAAGCCGATAGTAGACAATCTGTCGATGTGCGGTATGTTCACTCAATGCGGTCGCCCCTCCAACGGGCGTTTGGTGCAGAGGCCGTTGGCGGCGGCCCTGCACACGCACGATCCCGGATGCCGGCGTTCAGTCAACGATGCAATCTCCTTGTCGAACCCGCCGGGCACGAAGTGAAAAAGGTGTTTGACAGGCAACGCCCGAACTGTCTATAACCGCCGTTCCCCGGTCGCCGGATTCGGTGACCGTACAAGGGGTTGTTTGACACGTGAAGAGATGGAAGAGATGCGTGGGCGGCGGTGCGTCACGCACTGCACGTGCATGGCACGTCAGGTCACGCATACTCTCGGACCGGGATTCCTCAAAAGGGGGTTCCGGCCAAGTACAGTCAATGGATCCCAAAAGATCCTTTGAGCGTGACCGAACACGTAACATGTTCGTGCCAGAGAAGTCTCAAGCTTCAAAGCAAACTTGAGAGTTTGATCCTGGCTCAGAACGAACGCTGGCGGCGTGCCTAACACATGCAAGTCGAACGAAGGTGCCCCTTCGGGGGTATACTTAGTGGCGGACGGGTGAGTAACGCGTGGGAACCTGCCCTAGTGTGGGGAATAACTACGGGAAACTGTAGCTAATACCGCATACGCCCTTCGGGGGAAAGGCTTCGGCCGCACCGGGAGGGGCCCGCGTCGGATTAGCTTGTTGGTGGGGTAATGGCCTACCAAGGCCGCGATCCGTAACTGGTCTGAGAGGACGATCAGTCACACTGGAACTGAGACACGGTCCAGACTCCTACGGGAGGCAGCAGTGGGGAATTTTGCACAATAGGGGAAACCCTGATGCAGCGACGCCGCGTGGGTGAAGAAGGCCTTAGGGTTGTAAAACCCTTTCAGCAGGGAAGATGATGACGGTACCTGCAGAAGAAGCCCCGGCAAACTCCGTGCCAGCAGCCGCGGTAATACGGAGGGGGCTAGCGTTGTTCGGAATTACTGGGCGTAAAGCGCACGTAGGCGGTTTGGAAAGTTGGGTGTGAAAG
>MPMV01000053.1:0-5000 GCA_002238685.1 bacterium EF100-94H03 bin56 | reverse complement strand
CATCCTTTAAAGAAAGCGTAACAGCTCACTGGTCTAGACAAGCTGTTTTGCGGCGAAGATTTAACGGGGCTCAAGCCATACACCGAAGCTGCGGATCCGGAAGTCTCTTCCGGATGGTAGCGGAGCGTTCCGTAGGCCTGTGAAGGCGGACCTGTGAGGGCCGCTGGAGGTATCGGAAGTGAGTATGCTGACATGAGTAGCGATAAAGAGTGTGAGAAACACTCTCGCCGAAATCCCAAGGGTTCCTGCGCAAGGTTAATCCACGCAGGGTGAGCCGGCCCCTAAGGCGAGGCCGAAAGGCGTAGTCGATGGGAACCAGGTCAATATTCCTGGGCCTGCCAGATGTGACGAACTTCGTAGATTGTCCGGGCTTATCGGATTGCTCCGGGCAGTGAAGAAGTTCCAGGAAACAGCTCTGGCATCAAGACCGTACCCTAAACCGACACAGGTGGGATGGTAGAGTATACCGAGGCGCTTGAGAGAACGATGTTGAAGGAACTCGGCAAATTGCCTCCGTAACTTCGGAAGAAGGAGGCCCTGTCCGCGGGCAACCGCGGGTGGGGGGCACAGAGCGGGGGGTAGCGACTGTTTACTAAAAACACAGGGCTCTGCTAAGTCGCAAGACGACGTATAGGGTCTGACGCCTGCCCGGTGCCGGAAGGTTAAGGGGAGAGGTGCAAGCTTTGAACCGAAGCCCCGGTAAACGGCGGCCGTAACTATAACGGTCCTAAGGGAGCGAAATTCCTTGGCGGGTAAGTTCCGTCCTTCACGAATGGCGTAACGACTTCCCCACTGTCTCCAACATCGACTCAGCGAAATTGAATTCTCCGTGAAGATGCGGAGTACCCGTGGTTAGACGGAAAGACCCCGTGCACCTTTACTACAGCTTTGCACTGGTATTAGCGGTTGTTTGTGTAGGATAGGTGGGAGCCGGTGAAGCGTTGGCGCCAGCTGACGTGGAGGTACCCTTGAAATACCACCCTTGTGATCGCTGATATCTAACCGAGTCCCGTGAATCCGGGGCCGGGACCCTGCATGGTGGGTAGTTTGACTGGGGCGGTCGCCTCCCAAAGAGTAACGGAGGCGCGCGAAGGTGGGCTCAGGCTGGTCGGAAATCAGCTGTTGAGTGCAATGGCATAAGCCCGCCTGACTGCGAGGCCGACAGGCCGAGCAGAGACGAAAGTCGGTCATAGTGATCTGGTGGTTCCGCGTGGAAGGGCCATCACTTAACGGATAAAAGGTACGCCGGGGATAACAGGCTGATACCGCCCAAGAGTCCACATCGACGGCGGTGTTTGGCACCTCGATGTCGTCTCATCACATCCTGGGGCTGAAGCAGGTCCCAAGGGTTCGGCTGTTCGCCGATTAAAGTGGTACGTGAGATGGGTTTAGAACGTCGTGAGACAGTTCGGTCCCTATCTGCCATGGGTGTAGGAAACTTGAGAGGAGCTGTCCCTAGTACGAGAGGACCGGGATGGACGCACCTCTGGTGTACCGGTTGTCGCGCCAGCGGCATCGCCGGGTAGCTATGTGCGGAAGGGATAACCGCTGAAAGCATCTAAGCGGGAAGCCTCCCTCGAAACCGGGTTTCCCTTGAGAGCCGTGGAAGACCACCACGTTGTTAGGCCAGGTGTGGAAGCGTGGTAACACGTGAAGCTAACTGGTCCTAATCGCTCGATTGGCTTGATCTTCGACAAGCGACTCACAAGAAGGGGTCCAGGCAAGGCCCGCGCTTGAATACCACATCGACTGAAATCCTCCGGTGCTTCGATAGCCTGGTGGTCATAGCGGGGGGCCCCCACCCGATCCCATTCCGAACTCGGCCGTTAAATCCCCCAGCGCCGATGGTACTGCGTCTTAAGGCGCGGGAGAGTAGGTCGCCGCCGGGCTATCGAAGCACCGGAAAATGAAAACAGAAATAATGCGGGGTGGAGCAGTCCGGTAGCTCGTCAGGCTCATAACCTGAAGGTCGCAGGTTCAAATCCTGCCCCCGCTACCACAAGAATCGCCGTCAATCCAATGGATTGGCGGCGTTGTCTTTTTCGAAAGAGTGCTTCCGAAAATCAAGTTTGAAATACATTCGGAACCAATCATGCGGGAATGCATGGGGGTACCAGATTCCGTGCGTGACCACGACTTCGGGTAAGCGTCTGGTGTGACCGCCCTTGTGTGAAGGAGCGTCAGCTTCGGGCTCTGGGGGTCCCACGGTAGCGGTTCATCGACACGGTTGATCTTGCAATCCGGGATACGGTCGTGGCTGTGTAAGCGTGCGGTCTGACCGCCCTTGCGGCGGATGTGTGCGAAGCGGCACTTTCCGATGGTGTCGGTCCGGAGCTCGATGGTGTCCACCATCGGCTGGTGGACACCATCGACCTCCAAACTATCCCAGCCGAAACTGAGGATTCAAACAGACCCGCCGCAAGGCCGGTCAGGCCAAACGCTTGCGACTTCGGGAGCTCTCGTTGGAGAGCATTGACGTTATCGCACTTTGTGCGCTCCGCGCATGAGTTCGGCGAGGAGGGCGCTTTCCTGTCCGAAGCTATCCGACGCGACGTGTTCCGCTGCGCACAGTCGCGCTTCGTCGGTCTTGTTCTGGTTGAGCTTCCACGTGCCATCCAGGGTCTCGATTGCGAGTTCGATCGGCACTATGGCGCGCATAAGCGCGGCGAGGCGCTCGGGCGCAACTTTCGTTGTACGCCACGGTGGCTTTGGACGAAGCTCTTCCTCGAATCGTGCGGAGAGCGCATCGAGATGGGCGCGAAGCGTGTCTTCGGGGCGAAGGCGCAGCGTCCCTCGCAGGTGCACCGCCACGTAGTTCCACGTTGGCACCTGATCGGCCACTCCGGCGTACCAGTCCGGTGAGACATACGCGTCAGGGCCGCTGACGGCGAGAACCGCCTTTCGCTCTCCAGCGCGCAGGCACTGCGCAATGGGATTGGAGCGCACGAGGTGGGCGTGTGCGGTGGCGCCGTCGTCGGTCAGGATGAATGGGATGTGGCTGACAAGCGGCAACTGACCTGCGTTCTCGCCACCCACGGCGAGTACTGCGAATCCGCGCCTTTCGGCGAATTCGAGATTTCTCTCGCGAGAGGCTTTTCGGTACTCGGAATTGGGATGCATGACTTTCAATTTCCGCAAACATGACGTTTACGCCGCTGGTGATCCGGCAAGAGATTGCTTGCGTCACACGATAGCCTGCTCCAGGTCGGCGATGAGTTCGTCGACGCGCTCGATGCCCACGGACAGGCGGAGAAGATTCTGCGGTACGGCGCTTGACGGCCCTTCAACCGATGCCCGGTGCTCGATCAGGCTCTCAACGCCACCGAGCGATGTTGCGGGGACGAAGAGCCGGGTGCGAGTCGCGATCTGCCTGGCGGCTTGCGCGCCGCCTTCCACCAGCAGCGAGAGCATTGCGCCGAAGCTGCCCGCCATCTGCCGCTTTGCGATCTCGTGCCCGGCATGGGACTTGAGCCCGGGATAGAGCACCGCCTCGACGCCGGCGCGGTTCTCGAAATGCCGGGCGATGGCGAGCGCATTCGCTGCCTGGCGTTCGTAGCGCAGGTGCAGGGTACGCATGCCGCGCAGCAGAAGCCATGCTTCGAACGCGCCCAGCACCCCACCCATCTGCGTGCGGGCCGAATTCAACTCTTCCCAGCGCTCGTCGGCGCGACTGGTCGCGAGCACGCCCGCCAGCAGGTCGCTGTGCCCGCCGAGGTACTTGGAGGCGGAATGAAAGACAATGTCGGCACCGAGATCGAGAGCCTTCAGGGTCACCGGCGGGGTCGCGGTGGCATCCACGCCCAGGACCGCGCCGGCGCTGTGGGAGGCTTCGGCAGCAGCGCGCACATCGATCACGTCCCAGGTGGGATTCACGCATGTCTCGATCCAGACAACCGAAGTTCGGCCGGGCCGCACCGCCGCCTCCAGCGCACCGGGCCGGGCCGCATCGAAGAAGCTGACCTCGATCCCGCGCCGTTCGGCGAGGCGGCGCAACAGGTTTGCCGCACCGTAGTACATCACCCGCGGGGCAACGACATGCTCGCCTGAATTCACCGTGTCGAAGAATGCAGAGATGGCCGCCATCCCTGACGAAAAGGCGAGCGCGTCTTCGGCCCCCTCGAGCCTTGACAGCACGTGTTCCACATGCGCCCCCGTCGGGTTGGCGTCCCGGCTGTATTCGTAGGCCGTCAGTTCGTAGCGCCTGTTTCGCGCAAAGGTGGTCGCGGAATGGATCGGCGGCACGACGGCGCCGGTCTCGGAATCCACAAAGTGCCCGCCCTGGGCAAGCAGTGTATCGATCGAAAGGTCGTTTGCGTTCATCCGGCGTCAATACACCGTGCGTGGACCTGCGGGAAGCGGTCCGTCATGCGTTGCCGGCGTCGTTCTCCCGTACCCGGACATTCCGCGGGGGCGTCACGGCTGGTGAACGAGGGCGCAACAGGGCAGGCAAGTCCGGCATGCGTCGCAAGGTCGGCGGAGTTCGCCGACCGCGTTGCCGTGTAGGTCGACCTGAAGGCGACGTCCTTGATCGCATCGCCGGGATGCCACAGACCCGTCTGAACGAACTCCTGCCCTGGCATCGGAAGGCTTACCGCCAGCAGGCCATTCCCCGATGGCTGTTCCCAAGGTTCTCCAACAGTGAGATCATGCGGCAGGAGACGCGGCCTTCGCTGGACGACTACTACCCACTTGGAGTTTCGATTCCGCGCCGCGTGTGTCGGGATCGGCGAATGAAGGGATCGGGAAACGGATATGACGAGTCGATACCCCCCACGTGACGAGGAAGAACCGGACGCCCGAGCGAACGGCGATTTGCGGATGTCGCGAGGGCAGATGCTCGAACTTGGGCGCAAGGCGCTCGATCTCGTGGTGGAGCGAATCGAGAGCTTGCCCGGAGAGAATGCCTGGGAAGGAGATTTCCGGCAGGTGCTCGAAGACCAGCTGATGGAGGACCCGCCCGGGGGGGGGCGGCCTGCCGGTGAGGTCGTTGAAAGGGCGGC
>MPMV01000012.1 GCA_002238685.1 bacterium EF100-94H03 bin56 | reverse complement strand
GGCACAGGCGGTGCCGCGCAGACCGACCCGGCGCACGATGGCGCCGGCGAAGGCCGAGAAGTACATGCGGAGCTGATTGGCCCGCATGATGTGGGCCGACGCGCGGTCGGAGAACAGCCACAGCTGCTGATCCTTGATCCTGTTCTCCATGGCGCCCCGGGCACAGTACCGCTGCTCGTAGAGTTCCCGGGCGCGCAGCGTCCTCCTCGAGACGTTCGTCACCACGTAGCGGGCGTTCCTGCCGCGCAGTCCCGGCAGCCACTCGACCTTGGCCACCGCACGGCGCTCTCGGGACCATGACGAGCGGGTCCGATACCGCAGATCCCGATAGCGCCTGGAGGCTTTGCCCGACACTAGTGGTTTGATTCATTCATTTGATGCCATTTCCTGCAGTTTCTGGTGCCCTCTATTCCATGTCCCGACGAGGTCTTCCGGCTTTCTGCTCCAGCGGAACGGGCGGGCGTCGTTGGCGTTGTGGTGGGCGATGTAACCCTCGATTGCCGCGATGCACTCGTCAAGCGAGTCGAAGACCGCGTCCTTCAGCCTCTGCCGCGAGAGCTTGGAGAAGAAGCCCTCGACGGCATTCATCCAGGAGGCCGAAGTCGGGGTGAAGTGGAACGTCCAGTCGGGGCGGTCTTTCAGCCATTCGCGGACCTCGGCCGACTTGTGCGAGGACACGTTGTCGAGAATGACATGGACCGGGGTTTCGGGCGCGATGTCCTCGGCGACGTGGTCAAGGAAGGCGAGGAACTCCTCCGAGCGGTGCCGTGCGACCGCCTGGCCGACGACCTTGCCGGTGGCGACGTCGAGAGCCGCCAGCAGGCAGGTGGTGCCGTTGCGCCTGTAGTCGAGGGTCCTGGTCTCGGCGTGTCCGGACTTCATCGGCAGCGGCTCTTGCGTCCGCCCGAGCGCCTGGATCTGCGTCTTCTCGTCCACCGAGAGGACCACCGCGTGGTCGGGCGGGTCGACGTAGAGGCCGACGACGTCGCGCACCTTGATCTCGAACCTCGGGTCGCGGGAGACCTTGAAGGTCTTCACCTGGTGCGGCCTGAGACCATTGTCTCTCAGGATGCCGTGCATGGTGGAGACAGCCATCCCCAGCCGGCGCGCCAGCGCCCGCACCGTCCAGTGCCGGGCGTGCTCCGGCGGCGGCGACATCGCCAGCGCGATCGCGGCCTTCACCCTGTCCTCGGGGATCGGCTTCTTCCCCGGCGGACGGGTGGCGTCCCGGAGAAGCCCGTCGACGCCCTCGGCGAGGAAGCGGTCCCACCAGCGCCACACCGTCGGCTTCGACATGCCCGTCCGCCGCATCGTCGCGACCAGGCCGCAGCCCGAGCCGAGCTCCAGGATGATGCGGGCCCGCCAGACGTGCTTCTGAGGGCTCCGCGGGTGGCACATGATCTCATCAAGGCGCGCGCGGTCCTCGTCCGAAAGCCTGATCTCCTGTCGTGTCGACTTCCTGCCCATCGGCCTGTCTCCCGGGTCGTTGGCCGCACAAATGCCGCAGGAAGACAATGTCACAATCCGCAAAGAAATAGAATCCCTTGTATCGAACTAACCACTAGGCAACGCCGCCTCGACCTCTCGAGTTTCCTGGCGATCAGGGCGTTCAGCCGGATGTTCTGCCCGCATCCAAAGACATAGTCGACATCATGGGCCTCGCACCAGACCATGATCTCGTCCTTGCCGAAGTCGGAGTCGCCCCGTGCCACGATCCGGGTCGAGGGCCAGGCGCGCCGGGTCTGCGCCACGATCCGTGACAGCTCGTCCACCGAACCATCCGCCGCACTACGGTCGGCGGATCGCAACCGGCAGCACAGGTTGTGCTCGCCGCAGATGATGAAAAGCGGCAGGAAGCAAGGGTGATCGTAGTAACCGTGGAAGAACCTGCCCTCCTGATGACCATGGATCGGATCGTCGGTGGCATCGAGATTCAGGACAATCTCCCCGGGCGGCTCGCCGTGGCTCTCCAGGAACAGGTCCACGAGAAGACGGTCCAGGGCCGCGTGGTCGGCCACCACCTTCCTGTAGCGATCCGTGCTCGCCTCATCCGGCTTGCCGAGTTCCAGGCGGTTCAGCGTGCTCGATGCCGCCAGCACATGACCGCGGTCGCGCTCGCGGACCCTCCTCTCTCCCTCCACGTCGTCGATCCCGCAGGCCAGGGCCAGGGCGGGATCGCCTGAGCAGACGGTCATGATCGTTGAGATCCTCGTACCCCAGGGCCAGGGCGAAGATGCGCTGCGCCATCAGGGTCGTCACATCGTGCTCGATGCGCCCGGGATCACAATAATCGACAAAAGCACCGGCAACGCGTTCTGTGACATGGAAGAGCCTGTCGACCTCCCGCAGCAGCAGCGCGCCACCGTCCGATGTCATGCGGCCGCCGTCGAAACCGGCCACAATCCGACGCCGAGCGAGGCCTTCAAACTCCAGTTGTCGTGCTGTGCAGTGTGTCGCCATGGGGGTGGGCTCCTCTGTGTATGTAAATGGTTGGAATCATTCACATATAACACAGAATCCATCCCCATGACAAAGCTCGGGTGAGCGATCTGGACTAACCGCTGCGCATTCAGTGGTTCTGTGGTCGCGATTAACAATCCTTCAATGAAGGGGGCTCGCCTCTTCGGCTCTACGAGTGGTCGGCGACCTGGCGCACGCTCTCAGGAATTCAGCCATTTCGTGGACTGCCGGGTCGTCCCGCCTGCATTCCTGGATCAGCATCGAATATTGGACTGGGACCGCGATCGTCGAACCCAGGGGGTGAATTAGCCGGGCTCTGGAGGTGATCGTTTCAGCGATGTTCTCGAACAGGAGCGCTACGCCGACATCATTCAGCGCGCTCTGAATTGTCAGCTCGAAGTTGTCCGAGACTATCCCATGCGCGGCATCCATCGGATCGAGGCCGGCAGATTCGAAACAGTGCATCCAATCGGAGTAGTCGAACTCGTGAATGAGGCTGCAGTCGCGGAGCCGCGTCGCATCCTCCGCAAGTTCGTGCATTTCCGCGAATGCCTCGCTGCACGTTGGTACGCGCGTCATCGTGAGAAACGGCTCCACCGCATAACCGGCTTTCTCGACATCGCCGTACCAGAGCGCGATGTCGAATTCCGCGCGCTTCAGTTCGTCGAACCGGAAGGACGAATGAACAAACACGCTGACCTGAGCGTCATCAGCGAGGTAGCTTGAGAGTCTTCGCGCAAGCCAGTGCGACGCGATGAACGGCGTTGCGAGGATCGAAACACGATGCCGGCGCCGCTCGTAGATTGCGCCGCAGGCGTCCGAAATGTTTCTGAGCGCTTCCGACATGACAGGCAGGAGGAGCTTCCCCTGTTCCGTCAGTTCCATGCCGTTGGTGTGGCGATGGAAAAGCGCGATGCCAAAGTGATCTTCGAGTATCTTGATTGCCCGGCTGACAGCCGGTTCCGTCACGTTCAGGTCCCGCGCAGCGCTGACGACACTCCCGTTGCGGCCTACGGACTCGAAGCTTCGCAGTGCGTTCAACGGAGGGAGTTTGTACATCCTGTACTTTGCCCCTGCGATGACGGATCCATGCACGACACTGCGCCGGGGAAGCGCTCGTGTCCATGGCTCTGCAAATTTATTTTTTGGGGCCGGTTCAGGAATACTGTGTTGAGAATTCGACCCGCTCGGAAATAGTAGGCCTGAAGGCACCGCGCGGTCAGCATGCTGACAACGTTCGGAACGAACACGTATCTGGCAACCTTAATCGTAGGGAAGGCGGGATCGACGATGCTCGACGTCGCAACCCTTTACGCCCGCCTGAATGACGCCAAGACCTGTGTCTTGCCCCGCATCCTGGACCAGCAGGCCGCGGAACGACCGGAAAAGACCTGCATCATCTTCGAGAACGGTCCCTCCTGGACGTATGCAGAAACGCAGCGACACGCACGAGGCACCGCCGCCGCACTCTCGGCCCTCGGCATCGCCAAGGGCACACGGGTTCTCGTCATGCTCGACAACGGGCCAGAAGTCGTCCGTGTTTCGCTCGGGCTCTACTATCTCGGCGCGATCATCATGCCGATAAACACCGAACTACCTGTACCGCTCCTTCAGCGTACGATCGACTACGGCGAGGCGGAGCTGCTCATCGCAGGCTGCGAGTATCTCAAGCTTCTGACGCAATGCTCGTTCGCGCACCTTGAACGGGTCGTGGTCGTCGGGCGCGAACTCAGCGCGCATCCGATCAAAGAAGCTGGCGTCGAGTTTCTTGGAGAGGACGTCCTGTCCGCAGAATCGCCGATGCCGACAGACTGCGATCCCGTGATCGAGCCGTGGGAAACACACACGGTCTTCTTCACGTCGGGAACGACAGGTGTGTCGAAAGGCGTGGAATGCTCCCACATTCACACGGCGACGATGGCGATTGACGGCCTTCGCTACTTAAACGCCGAAGACATCTTCCTAGCGCCTTTCGCTTACTACCACATTGCCGGCGCGTATGTGCCGTGGTCGGTGTTCCACGCGGGCGCCACCATGGTCGTCGTCAGACGTTTCAGCGCCTCGCGCTTCTGGCAGCAGGTCCGGAACTATGACGTGACGGCTGCGCTTCTGCTCGGGGTCATGTGCGACTTTCTCCTGAACCAGCCGGAGACCGAGCGGGACGCGGAAAATCCGCTTCGCTTCATCGTGCAGCAGCCCCTGATCGGCAGCGTCCATACCTTTCGCAGGCGTTTCGGCGTCGAAGTCTACACGCAATACGACAAGACCGAGACAAGTCCCCCGATCACCTCGGACCTCGTCCGGGACGGCGATGACATCGTCGCCGGATATTGCGGCAGAATCCGCAGCGGTTTCGAGGCGCGGATCGTCGATGCCAACGATCGCGACGTCCCCGTCGGTGAAGTCGGCGAACTCATCGTGCGCTGCGACGTGCCATGGGTTATCGCGTCGCGCTACTTCAACATGCCCGAGGAAACCGTACGCGCCTGGCAAAACGGCTGGCACCACACCGGAGACCTGTTCCGGCGGGATGGCGAAGGGCGCTTCTATTTCGTGGACCGCTCGAAGGACGTGATTCGGCGACGGGGCGAGAGTATTTCGAGTTTTGAGATCGAGCGCGAACTAGCGGAGCATCCCCGCATCGCGGCGGGCGCCGCCTACGCCGTACCCTGCCCGGAATTCGAGGGCGAAAGCGAAGTCATGGTGGCGGTCGAACCGGAGGATGGTACGACAATCGACCCGGAGGAAGTCGTCAACTTTCTCACCCGCCGCGTCGCGCGCCACATGCTTCCGCGCTACATCCGTGTCCTTCCCACACTATCGCGCAACACGACGAACAAGATCGTCAAGACGGCACTGGTCTGCGAGGCTATCACTGAAGACACTTGGGAACGGCCGTTGTCTCGGGAAACGGTGCAATGACTCTCAGTATCGAAGCGACACCAAACCGATCGGACCATGCCGAGCATGTGCTCGATACGGTGTCCCGCTTCGTCTCGAACGAGATCGAACCACGGGCTGCGGAAATTGACGCGTCGAACGCCTACCCCTGGGACCTTCACGAGCAGGCCGCGAAACTCGGTCTTTTCGGGATCGCCCTGCCCGAAGCCTATGGTGGGCTTGGCCTCGATCTGCGCACGCGGCTCGAGATCATTGAGCTCGTCGCCCGGTGCAGCGGCTCTTTCGCGATCATTCTTTCGACGTGGCCGGATGCCGTTCACCCGATCGTCGAATGCGGCAGCAAGGATCTCAAGCAGGAGATCCTGCCGAGAGTCGCAAGCGGCGAGTGGTGCCCCGCGTTCGCGATGTCCGAACCCTCTGCCGGATCAGATGCTGCCGCAATGAAGGCGGAGGCGCGCAAGACGCAGGAAGGATACATTTTGAACGGCACGAAGACATGGTGCACCCATGGCGGCATGGCCGACGTGCTCGTGGTCTTTGCGAAGACCGATCCCACAAAAGGGAGTGCGGGCATTTCCGCTTTCCTCGTTCGCAAGGACGACCCCGGGTTCACGGTTGTGCGGGACGAGGACCTCTTCAGCATGCGCGGGTCGCCGCAGTCGACGCTGGAATTCTCCGACTGCTTCGTCCCGGAAGACCGGCGGCTCGGCGCGGAGGGCGAGGGATTCAGGACGGCCATGAAGGCGCTCGACGAAGCGCGACTCAACGTGAGCGCGAAGGCCCTGGGAGCCGCTCACACCTCGATCTCAATCGCCACGAACTATGCATGCGATCGCCAGGCATTCGGCACTGCGATCATCAATCACCAAGGCCTTCAGTTTCTCCTTGCGGATCTCGCAACGGAATATGCGGCTGCGCGGACGCTCTGGCTGCACGCCATCGCCGAGCTGGAACAGCGTCCATCGCGAAGGGCTTCGACGCTGGCCTCCATGGCCAAGCTCGCGTGCACCGAAATCGGGATGAAGGCGCCAGTGGAAGCCATCCAGGTTCTCGGAGCGGCCGGACTCTCGACGGAGGTTCCCTTGGGCCGGTTCATGCGGGATGCTAAGGCCTACCAGATTTACGACGGCACGACGCAAATTCACAAGATGATCATCGGACGTCATCTCGCCCGCGAAGGGTTCGACCTTGTCTGATCTGGCGGTCACCGAGGGGGCGGTGCTCTGCGCTGTCGATGGCGCAGTCGCGAAGGTCACGATCAACCGGGAACGGCGACGAAACGCCCTCGACCATACGGCCGTCGCCGCGTTGTCCGAACTGTTCGAGCGGATCGAAACCGCCGACATCGCGGCAATCGTCCTGACAGGCCAGGGCACGGCCGCCTTCTGCGCGGGGGACGACATCAAGGCGTACAGGGAGCGCGACACGGCGACCTCGCGCACGCATTTCCGCCGCGGTCTCGCCCTGATGGACCAGATCGCCGACCACCCATGCCTAGTGATCGCCGCTGTCGAGGGCTACTGCGTGGGCGGTGGACTGGAGCTTGCGGCGACCTGCGATTATCGCATCGCGGCGCGCGACGCCACCTTCTCTCTCCCGGAGGTCCGCAAGATGGGCGGCAGCCCGACCTGGGGCGGTCTCACGCGCCTGCCGCCGCTCATTGGCCTTGGCCCGGCCAAGCGGCTCGTCCTGCTGGGAGAGGTCTGGACCGGGGAGGAGGCGTTCTCCCACGGGCTGGTCGACCGCGTGACCGAATCCGGACAGGCAGCAGACGAAGCCATGCTGTTCGCCTCCGAGTTCGTGACGGACATCGAGCGGCCCGTTTTCGCCCGCGCCAAGCGCATCATGCACCAGGCTGTTGGCGCCTCAGCCTCAACCATGCGTGCCCTGAACCTCACCTGCGAGGAGGTCGATCCCTTCGACGGCCGACCCGATTGATGAAGCGACTAGATCCAAGGAACGACATGCCTGGTGCCATAGACAGCCTCTGCAACCATTTCACGCCCGAGAACCTGAAGCGCAATTTCCTCAGCAATCCGCAGGAGGTCGAGACGTTCGAGCGTCTGGGACTGATGGACAATCTCAAGGGATATTCACCCGAAGAATTCCTTGGCCGGATGACGGACGCAGGTGTCGACAAGGTGGTCATCACCGCGATCGCATCGTGGTCCTACCTTGAGCAGCGCATGAATGTCAGCACAAGCGTCGAAGAGATCATCGAGGCGCGAAAGGCCAATCCCGACCGGATACACGGCCTTTTCGGCATCAACCCGATGCAAAGGCTTGAGGGCGTGCGCGCCATGGCCGACGCCGTAGAAACCCACGGCTTCGTGGGCGCGCATATTCACCCGCACGGCTACGACCTGCCGCCGGACCACGCCTTCTATTTTCCCTACTACGCGAAGTGCGCCGAACTTTCCGTGCCCGTGGTCATTTCCATGGGGCACACGCTCGACATGATGCCGATCGAGGTCGGCAGGCCAGTTTATCTCGACAAGATCGCGCTCTACTTTCGTGAACTCAAGATCCTCTGCGCCCACACGGCCTGGCCTTGGGTCGACGAAGCGATTGCCCTTGCTGCCAAGCACCCGAACGTCTTTATCGGAACTTCTGCCTACGCGCCAAAATACTGGTCACCGTCGCTGGTCCAGTTTGCCAACTCGCGCGGCCGGAGCAAGGTCCTGTGGGGAACGGATTTCCCCGTCATCGACCATGCCCGCTCAATTCGGGAAATCGAGGGCCTGGGTTTCAACGCGGATGCGCGCAACAAGCTCTTGCGCGAAAACGCTCTGCAGTTTTTCCCGTTCCAGCGCGCGGCAAGAACCGTGTGACAGGGAAGAAACGACATGGACCGAAAGAGCGGAAAGCCGGTTGCCATCGTTACCGCCGCGGGCCGCGGCATCGGTGCGGAATGCGCTCGGGCGATGGCGCATCGCGGCTATGCCGTTTCGCTCTTGTCGCGATCGGGCGCAGCGCAAGAACTCGCCGAGGAACTGGGCGGTCTTGGTATGTCCGGATCGATAACCGATCCGGCCGATCTCGATCGCCTCGTCACGCAGACGGTCGAGACCTACGGGCGACTCGACGCGCTTATCCACAATGCCGGTCACGCGCCGCGGTCGATGAACAGTGCCGGCACGGCGCAGGCACGGGCGTCGTCCTACGCTGCCGACGACCCGTTCGAGCCGACCGAAATCGAAGACGCCGAATGGCTGGCAGGCTTTGGCATGATGTTCCTGAGCGCCGTCCGGCTGCTGCGCCTTTCCATCCCGGTCATGCGTCGCCGGTCCGGCGGCTCGGTCGTCCTGATCTCGACCTTCTCCGCTTTCGAGCCACGGCTGACCTACCCGGTCTCCTCAGTGATTCGCGCAGCCCTGTCTGCCCTCGTGAAGCTCTACTCCGACCGCTACGGGCGCGAAGGCGTACGGATCAACGCTATTCTTCCCGGGTTTCTCGAGAACTGGGATCAGCCCGACGAGGTCCTGCGATCCATCCCTCTCGGCCGCCGCGGCGCTCTGGCGGAAATCGGCGAAACGGCCGCATTCCTCACTTCTCCCGCTGCCGGATACATCACCGGCCAGAGCATCCTCGTGGATGGCGGCGTGAATCGTTCGATCTGAACCAAGCTCCGGGAAGGGGACCGATCCATGAAGACGTTCGTGTCGCTGGTGAAGCTGACGAAAGCAGGAAAGGCCGAGATCACCAAGACCTTCGAACGCCGCGATGCCTTGACGCCGGCGATGGAGCGTCTGTCGGTCAAGATGGAGCAGTACTTCATGACACTCGGGGCGTATGACTATGTCATCGTGTTCCGGGCGCCGTCGGACGAGGCCATGGCGGAATTTCTGCTGATCCTGGGCCGTCTCGGGGCCGTCGAGACGACCACCATGGCCGCGCTCGATGCAGATGCCTACGGCGGGCTGATCGAGCGCCTGAGAAATGCGGAATGAGGACCAACCGGCGGAACCGCCACACCCAAAACAATGGCGACGCAGGTGTTGACATTAACTGAATTGCGCTGCCGACCCGCGACGTCGGAGACTGGCACCGACGATATTGCCTGAACGGAGAAACCGATGAAGGGGACGGCCCTCGTTACGGGCGCCGGTGGCGCCATGGGCAGCGCCTGCGTGGAGCGCCTGTCCGCGGACGGCTTCGATATCGCCGCATTCGATATCGACGAAGACGGGTTGGCGAAGGCGCGGACGCGAGCGACAACCCGAATAGAGACGTGGGTGATCGATCAGACGGACGAAGCCGCCGTCCGCTCTGCTGTGGCCGCGGCCGAAGACTGCCTGAGCCCGATCAGTGCCTTTGTCAACACGACCGGTTGGTGCAAGGGTACCCGCTTCGAGGAAGAGACTTCGGACTACTGGCACAAGGTGGTCGCGGTCAACTACCTGGCCGCGCTCTACGTGACCCACGCGGTGCTCCCGGGTATGGTCGAACGGAAGTCGGGCAAGATCGTCTACATCACGTCCGATGCTGCAAAAATCGGCACTGGCGGCGAAGCCGTCTATGCCGGCGCAAAGGCCGCCGAATGCGCTTTCGCAAAGAGCCTCGCGCGCGAGAACGCGCGCTACAACATCAACGTGAACTGTACCGCGCCTGGGCCCACCGAATCGCCGCTGATGCGGGATGTCGAGGAACAGAATCCCGAGATGGTCCGACGGATTACGCGACAGGTACCCTTCCGGCGGCTCGGACTGCCCGAGGAACAGGCCTCGGTCGTCAGTTTCCTCGTCTCAGACGACGCACGCTGGATCACGGGTCAGGTCATCAGTGTCAGCGGCGGTTTAACGATGTATTGAAGGGATTGTCCGGTCCGGCCGGAACGTGCGCGACAGTACCGCAAGACGGAGGAAGACCTTGAGCGATGGAACGAGAGGGCGCCGAAGCGGCGGACGGGCCGGACGGCGTCGGGCGCAGAGCGAAGCATCGGAAGCCGCGTCACCGTCGCGCCGCGGCCTCGACAGCGGCGCAATGCAGACCCTGTCCGATCATCAGAAGGCGAAGATCCACTCCGCGGCGCTCGACGTCCTGGAAACCGTGGGTTTCGGCGAAGCTCCCGACTCCACGCGCGACTATCTCCTGGCGGCGGGGTGCTGGATAACCGATAAGGGTCGCATCTGCTTCTCCCGAGACCTTGTCGAGGACACTATTGCGCGTGCCCGGACATCGCTCACCTTCTTCGGGCAGAAGCCAGAGCATGACTTCGACGCCACTGGCTCGAAAACATACTTCTCCACGGGTTGCGGTTCGGTTCGCGTGGTCGATCCGGAATCGCGCGACATCCGTCCGGTCACCACGAAGGACGTCTACGACTTCGCGCGGATCACCGACACGCTCGACAGCATCCACATGTTCCACAGGCTCGGAACACCAACCGATCTCGACGATGTCGACGATGTCGACATCAATCTTTGCTATGCGGCGGTTCGCGGCACCAGCAAGCCGGTGAGTTCCTCATGGTTCAACGGCGAGAATGTCGCTCGATCGATTGAGATGTGTCACTGGATTGCGGGAAGCGAGGAAGCATGGCGGCGTCGGCCGTTCGTCCTGAACACCTGCACCTTCGTCGTACCGCCTCTCAGGTTTGCCCCTGAGTCCTGCCTCGGGCTGGAACACGCGCTCAGGGGCGGCATGCCTGTACAGCTGACGAGTTCCGGACAGCAAGGCGCAACCGCACCGGTCTCGGTGGCCGGCACAATCGTACAGACGATGGCGGAGGTGCTTGGGGGGCTCGTCTACGCCCACCAGGTGGTGGACGATCCGCAAGTCCTGCTCGGCACCTGGCCCATGGTCTCCGATCTCAGGACGGGCGCGGCGACCATCGGGAGCCCCGAACAGGGAATCGTTTCTTCGGTTTCAAGCCAGATGGCGCGCTATTACGGACTGCCAAACGGCACAATCTCGGGCGGCACGGATTCGAAGCTTCCCGATACGCAATCGGGGTTCGAGAAGGCCATCCAGCACACGCTGGTGGGCAATTCCGGCGGAAACGTGCTGTTCTGTGCGGCAGGTGCGCTTGCCGGCGGTCTGGGATGCAGCTTCCCCGGTCTGGTCATGGATAACGAGATCATCGGCGGTGCGCTCAGGATCGTCGAGGGGTTCGAGATCGACGACGACGAACTCGCCGTCGAAATCATTTGCGATGTCTGCGTCGACGGCCCGGGTCATTATCTGGGCCGGCCCGAAACACTGGCGCGCATGAAGAAGGACTTTTTCTACCCTGCACTGTCAGACCGAACGAGCCTCAACGACTGGTCCGGCGCGGGCAAACCGACGATGCTGGAAAACGCATGCAGGCTGGTCGACAGGATCCTGCCCACCCACTTTCCGACCCATGTGTCGGAGATGGCCGACCGGCAGATCCGCAAGAAGTTGAGCATAGCCCTTCCCGAAGACGAATGCCGCCCCAAGGAGGCCTGACGGTTCCCGAAGGGGGTCACGTCTCGATCCGCACCCCTTTTGTCGCCAGCGTCTGCCGATGGCCGAGAACCCGGGGAAGCCAGTCGGGATCCATCTCAGGCGCGGAGGACAGCAAAAGGTCGGTATAGGGTTCGTGGGGCGGTGTGAGGATCGTCTTCGCCGGTCCCTGCTCGACCACACTGCCCTGGTACATCACCACGATCTGGTCCGAGATCGCCCTCACCGTGTCGAGGTCGTGCGTGATGAACATATAGTACACCGACAAATCGTTCTGAAGGTTCTGCAAGAGCTTCAGGATGCCTTCGGCGACGAGTTGGTCGAGTGAGGACGTGATTTCATCGCAGATGATGAGATCCGGTTCGGCTGCGAGCGCACGCGCGATGCAAATTCGTTGCTTTTCGCCGCCGGACAGCTCCGCGGGCAGGCGATCCATATAGCCTTCGCCCAGCTCGATCTTGTCGAGGAGCTCGGCGGTCCGCTCGTCGCGCGCCCGCCCTCGCATTCCGAAACAGAAGGACAGCGGCCGGCCGATGATCTTGCGAACGCGATGTTTCGGGTTCAGGGCCGTGTCCGCCGACTGGTAGATCATCTGTAGCCGGAGGAGCGTATCGATGTCCCGGTCCCGGATTCTGGTTGGAATGGTCTGCCCGGCGAACCGCACCTCGCCGCGCGACGGCGGCAGGAGCCCCGCAACCACGCGGGCAAGCGTGGACTTGCCGGAGCCCGATTCGCCGACGACAGATACGGTCTTTCCGCGCCGAATTGAAATACTGATTTCCCGTAAGGCGATGAACGTGCCGTAGGCGGCAGTCACGCCGTCGATTTCGAGAATCGTTTCGGCATCGCCCTGTACTGCCACGTCGCCACGGGCTGTGCGGACCGACAGGAGCGCGCGGGTATAATCCTGTTTGGGGTCCTCGATAATCTGGCGTGTCGCGCCCGTCTCCACGATCTCGCCGTATCGGAGGACGGTGATTCTATCTGCGACCTGCGCAACGACGGCGAGGTCGTGGGTGATGTAGATCGCTGTGTTATCGTACGCTTCGATGGCTTCCCGGACCGAGGCCAGCACCTCGATCTGTGTCGTCACGTCGAGCGCCGTGGTTGGCTCGTCGAAGATGAGGAGATCGGGGCTGCAGGCCATAGCCATCGCGATCATTGCGCGCTGCAACTGCCCCCTGTACCTCTCACAGCGCTCGGACTGTGTCGGCGGTAGGAACTTCCCTCTGGCTTCACTGGAGCGCGTTGCGCGGAGGGGAAGCCAGAGGGAAGCTGCAGTTCATCAGGACTTCCTGCCATCATACGGTTCTCGTCCATTCTGGACGAGCCGGGCCAAGGGATCGAGAGCAACCCATCGCCCCCTGTGCCTTGAGCACCTGGGGGGGGGGAGGGGGACCTGTGCCTCGATCCCTGGCCATGATGGACGCCCAGTGGGGAGTTTGCGCCGAGAGCGCCAGTACAGGGACCGGAAGGCATCGTGGCGGCCCGTTGAGGAGACTGATCGAAAGGAACGCCATGGAAGATCTTGAGTTCTTTGTGGGGATCGACTGGGGCTCTGAATCGCACCAGGTCTGCCTCATGGACAGGCAAGGCAGTGTCCTTGGAGAACGAGCTTTCCGGCACGGCGGGGCCGGCCTTGCGGAACTGGCAAACTGGATCCTCGATGCGACTGGCGCGCAGCCACACGCTGTCGGGATGGCCATCGAGATCCCCCATGGACCCGTGGTGGAGACCATGATGGAACGCGGCTTCATGGTCCACTCGCTCAATCCGAAGCAATTGGATCGGTTCCGTGACCGCTTCTCTCCGGCCGGCGCCAAGGACGACCGACGTGATGCCCGCACGCTCGGTGATGCCTTGCGCACCGATCACCATGCATTCCGGCATCTCAATCCGGCTGCCCCAGAGATCATCGAGCTCCGCGAGTGGACACGGATCGCCAACGATCTCACGGGCGATCGAACCCGGCTCGTCAATCGAGCCCGTCAGCAGCTTTGGCGCTATTATCCGCAACTTCTCAAGATCGAAAACGATCTTACCAAGACCTGGATCCGCGAACTCTGGGGCCTCGCGCCAACTCCCGACAAGGCACGGCGCATTCGCGTCAAGACCATCGCCAGCCTCCTGAAGCGCCATCGGGTTCGACGCATCAATGCCGAGACCGTGCTTGAGAGGCTTCACGAGCCTGCGGTCGCCGTTGCACCCGGCACGACAGAGGCCGCTGTCGCCCACGTCGAGGTGGTCTTCGCGCAACTCACCGTCGTCGGACAGCAACTCGCCAGGGCGTATCACGAAATGGATCGTCTGGTGACGGCGTTGTCGCAAACCGAGGCATCCCCGGAACATCAGCCGGAAATAACGGCGCAGCGTGACGTGGAAATCCTGAACTCGCTTCCCGGCGTCGGCAGGATCGTTCTCGCCACGCTGCTCGCAGAAGCACATGACCCTCTGCTCAGACGAGACTATCAGGCCTTGCGCTGCTTGTCCGGTGTCGCTCCCGTCACCAGGCGTTCGGGCAAATCACTGATCGTGGTCCGCCGCCTGGCAGCTCACAACCGGCTGCAGGACGCGGTCCATCACTGGGCCAGCGTCGCCGTTCAACACGACGCCGTCAGCAAAACCAAGTACGCAGCATTGCGATCCCGCAGTCACGGTCACGCCCGAGCGCTCCGCTCGGTGGCAGATCGGCTTCTCTGCGTGGCCTGTGCCATGCTCGAAAACCAGACCATGTTCAATCCCGATAGCTCGAGGCATAGCCGTGCTGCGTGATTCGCAACAACATGCAGCCGCATCAAAATCGGCGGGCACAAACTCCCGCCGAAAACAACTTTACAAATGGTGGGGAGTCCCCCCCGAGACCTGATGCGGGTAGCGATCACCGATACTGTCGGGATTTGGGAGCTGCAAGCGCCGGAAAAGTTCGCGCGCGCGAGCTTCCGCCTCCGCACGGGACACAATCCCCTCCTGGAGGGCCGTCTCGACGAACTGCTGCATCAGGGTGTGAGCAGGGTTGAAGGATGCCGCGGCACTTTGTGCCACATAGGCGATACGGGTGCCGCGCAGTTTTCTCAGCGTCCGGCTTAGGATTTAATTCTTCAATAATGCCCGATAGTTATGAGATTCAAACATAAAATGCTTCAGCTTGGATCCGGGCGACCATCAGCACGGCCTTTCAGTCGTGACGCCATGCCTGGTGCGCGGGCCCGGGCGATGTGGACCTTGAGGCCTGTCGGATGCACTCTTGGGCCATGAGGATCGACAATCTCCAGTATGCCAACTGGTCCGAGAGGATCTTTCGGCAGATGAACGAGGGCGGGGTGCATGCGGTGCATGTCACGATCGCCTACCACGAGACCTTCCGCGAAACGGTGCACAACATCGAGCGGTGGAACCGGTGGTTCGAGCTGCACCCGGATCTCATCTTTCACGGGCTGTGGGCAGACGACGTGCTGAAAGCCCGCGAGACCGGGCGAACCGCCGTCTTCTTCGGATTCCAGAATTGCAGCCCCATGGAAGACGACATCGGTCTCATCGAGATTCTCCACACTCTTGGTGGCCGCTTCATGCAGCTTTCCTACAACAACCAGTCCCTCCTGGCGGCGGGGTTCCAGGAGCATCACGATGGGGGCGTCACCCGGATGGGCCGCGAGGTGATCAGGGAGATGAACCGGGTCGGGCTGGCCATCGACATGAGCCATTCGGGCGAGCGCTCCACCATCGAGGCGGCGGACTTGTCCGAACGGCCGATCGCCATCACCCACGCCAATCCGACAAGCTGGTGGCCCGTGCCCCGAAACAAGTCCGACGATGCCATCCGTGCGGTAACCGTGAATGGCGGCATGATCGGCTTTTCCCTCTATCCGCCACACCTCAAGGACGGCTCCGAGTGCAGTCTCGAGAGTTTCTGCCGCATGGTTGCGGAAACCGGTGAACGGGTCGGCATGGACCGTATCGGCATCGGTTCGGATCTCGTGCAGGATCAGCCCGATCGCGTCATCGGATGGATGCGAACCGGGCGCTGGACCAGGGAAGAGAGCAGCAACGCTGCCGTTCCGCCTTTCCCTTCCTGGTTCACCAGCAATCTCTGTTTTGGCGCCATCGAGGAGGGCCTCGGCGCCATCGGCATGACGGCCGACGAGATCGCCGGTGTCATGGGACGGAACTGGTACCGCTTCTACGAGGAAAGCTTCGTGCCGCTTCCTGCCTGACAGCCGAGTGCCGGACGGCCTGCTGCCACGGCGGCAAGGCGGCTCTCGATGAAGAGCGAACTGCCGTCCTTGCAAGCCACAATCTCGTCCTTGCGGTCCACGCGCACGGTGATGTCATCGGCGCCGATCCTCACGGCTGCCTGATGCGCCAGGCGTTCAAGAACGCCGCTGGCATGGAGTGCCGCCTCCTCGAGATCGTCGAAGTCCGTCACCTCTTCAGGCAGATGACAGCGTATGACGCCGCTCCGGGGCGACGTCAGCAGTCCATCGGCCCTTTGCACCACCCCCCCGGCGACGGCTCCCACCGCGTTGCACACGCCCGCATGGGGTGGCACCACGATGTCGGTGTGAAGGCGACTGGCGAGGCGCGGATAGTAGGTTGCGGCAGGTGCGCCGACACCCACCACCGGATGGTGCAGACGGACATCGAGCGCGAAATGCGTGCCCTCACGGCCGGCTGTCGCCGCCCGGAGCAGGGCATGGGCCGAACGTCCGGTGGGCAGTGGAAGCCCATGTTCCTCCTGCATCGCCGCTTCGATGAGTGCGTGTGCGCTGGCAGACAGCGTCTCCTCCAGGACGAGACGCGCGAAGGCTTGTGGATCGTCCGGTGCGGTGTGGCCGGTCATGGCCCACCACCTCAGCCACAGATGCGCCGCGAGTTTGCTCGCCTCACCTTCCCAGGCGTCGTGGATGCCGAGAACATGGGCAGCGTCGCTCGGCGTGAATCGCGACGTGATGACGAGCCCTCTTTCCATGAGGGCCTCGAGTGACAGCTTGGGTGATCGGTCGCGATAGAGTTCCTCCATGGCGACGGGGCCTTCAGCGAGCGCGTCCCACAGGTGACGCTGGGGCCGCGAGAGCCCGGATGGCTCGCTGGCGGGCCGGCGCAGGCGCAGCGCAAAGACGCCGTCCCACTCCAGCGGCCAGGCACGCCTCACCTGTCCGGCGAGAGTGTCGGTGACGCCGGGGTGACGGTGGGCGAGGAGGGCCAGCGGTACGGCACGGCGCGGACCGATGACCAGCCGCCCCTTCTCGTCGAGGCGGACTTCGCTGTCGCCCCCGAGGCCGCTGGTGTAGGCGGCCACCGCGCGCACCATGGTGTGGTAGCCGCCGACCCGCGCACCCCTGGTAACGAGTTTCGGCTGTCCGTTCTCGATGAGCGCGATGTCGGTGGTGGTCCCGCCCATGTCCGAGATGAAGGCGTTGTCGTGACCGGAAAGATGCTGGGCGCCGATGACACTCGCGGCGGGACCGGAAAGGATGGTTTCCACCGGAGTCTCCAGGGCCGTGGCGGCATCGATCAGGGATCCGTCACCCTTGACAGCCATGACCGGGGCCCGGATCCCGCGGCTGGTCATCAGCGTGGTGACCGTGACGATGAGCTCCTGGATCATGGGGATGAGCCGGGCGTTGAGCAGTGCCGTCAGGGCGCGCCGCGGCGCATCGAGCTCGGAACTCAGGCTGTGACCGCAGGAGACAGGAAGGCCGGTCGACCGGCGCAACATGTCGCGCACGGCGATTTCGTGGGCGGGATTGCGAACCGAGAACATCGAGGAGACGGCGAAGGCCGAGACAGTGCCGGACACCTTGAGAGCTCCGGCCTCCACGTGATCAAGATCGAGCGGAGCGGTTTCCTCGCCCAGGGCATCGTGACCTCCGCGAGCCTGGATCAAGGGCCCTCCGGCCAGGGCACTCGTGACATCCTTCCTGGTGCCGTCATCGGGTGCGTGACCGACGAGGATGAGCGCTGCCGGACTGCCCCGGCCCTCGACGATGGCGTTGGTGGCCAGCGTGGTCGAGACCGACACGAGGGCGATGGTGCCTGCATGGTCGCCCAGCACCGCATCGACGGCAGCAGCGATGCCGATCGTCAGGTCGTGCCGTGTCGTCAGAGCCTTCGCCGTGCCGAGAGCCCCCCGGGTGGTGTCAAGCAACACGGCATCGGTGTAGGTTCCGCCGGTATCGATACCCAGCATAAGCGCCAAGGCGAGGTCTCCCGAACGTTGCGCAGGCTGAACTATGGGCAAAACACCGGCCGGATGCGAGAGGCCCTGGTGACCTCAAGGGGAGGGAATGGATGACCATGACGCACAAGGAAAGAACCTTGAGGTTTCTGCGACCGGAAGCGGAGACGATCTTTTCCCTCGATGAGTACCGCCGACGGCTGGAAAGGGTGCGTGCGGCGATGGCCGCCAGCCACATCGACACGCTCTACCTCGCGTCACCGGAGGCCGTGTGCTACCTCTCCGGCTATCGGGCCGAGTGGTACCAGGCCCAGGGGCCGGTGGCCTGGCTGCCGGTCACCGGGATCGCCGTTCACGTCGATGCGGACGACTTCATTCACATCGAGGTGCAGAACGAGCAGATCCTGGCGGGATTCACGACGGTCAGCCGGGATCTGCGCATCTTCGGCGGTGATGCCCAGCCTTCCGAGGACGTGATCGGCTTCATTGTCCAGGCCCTCGACGGCGAGGGCTGGCTCAACGGAACGGTCGGCCTGGAGATGCACAGCTACCGGCCGAATCGTGCGGCAAGCGAGCAACTGCAGGCGGGTTTCGAGTCGCGCGGCGCGACGGTGGTCGACGGCAGCGATATCGTCAACGGCGTTCGCCGGTTGAAATCGCCCGCAGAACTCGCCTTCATCCGCACCGCCGCCAGGATCGGCGACATCGGCATGCAGACGGCCATCGACACCATTCGCCCCGGTGTCACGGAACTGGAGGTCTGGGGCGAGATGGTGCGCGCCATGGCCCGCGCTGGCGGTGAACCCTCATCGATCACCATGCCTGTGTCGTCGGGCGCGCGCAGTGCCACCATGCATGCCCTGGCCACCAGACGGCAGATCATGCCGGGCGATATCGTCAACGTCGACATCTGTGGCGTCTGGCACCGCTACCACTCGAACATCGCGCGCACCGTGTGCGTCGGTGAGCCGCACCCTGAAGTGTCGCGCTATCTCGACGCCGTCACCGGGGTCAAGGCCATGCTGTCGGAGGTTCTCCGTCCGGATCTGCCGGTACGCGAACTCCTGGAGGTCATCGCCGCCTACTACCGCGACACCGGCATCTGGCAGGACCAGTGCTGGATCGGCGGCTATGACCTGGGCCTTTCCTTTCCGCCGGACTGGGTGGGACCGTGGTTCTGGGACGTTCACAACGATCCGGGAGACGAGGTGTTCGAGTCCGGGATGGCGTCCAACTACGAAGCCAACTTCTACCTGCCGCAGGATGCCGGCATGTCCATGTTCATCGACATGATGATGTTCACCGACGACGACGCTGGTTTCCTGCATCGCGTCCCGGCCCGGATTGCCGTGGTCGAGTAGGCAGTCCCCGGGATTCCGTTTCTCTGGAGCGATATCCTGTCACGTCGGGTCATGGCCGGCGGCGGCGAAGCCGTTTCGGCATTCTGGGGCTGGAAGGTTTCGGGAATGCGAGCGATGGCTTTCCAAAGGCCTCCTGCGGTGCGCTCGACGGCCTTGCGCAAGGACGCGCAGGAGCTCGAATTCGGTGGCGGTCAGCGCAACCGGGTCGCCGTCGACCGTGACGCAGCACTGCTCGTCGGGCCGAATCGCGCCGCCTCCCAGCCGAGCATGATGCGTTTGCGGTTGGGTCCCCACTCGTAATTGGAGAGGCGGCCCGTGCGTCGGATCACCCGGTGACAGGGGATCAGGTAGGAGATCGGGTTGGCGGCGACGGCGCCGCCAACTGCGCGGGCTGATCGCGACAGTCCCAGTGACTCTCCGAGCGCGTGATAGGAGGTGAGGCGGCCCGGCGGAATTCGCAACAGCGCCTCCCACACCTTGAGCTGAAAATTGGTGCCGGCAAGCACGAGCCGGAGCGGCGCGTCCCCGGTCGGCTGCCCGCCGAAAATGCGCGCTGCAACCGGAGCAGTCGCCGCCCGATCCTGGAGGAAGCGCGCGGCGGGCCAGCGCCGCTCGAACTCGGCTTGGACAATCCCGTTGGCGTCGTCGGCAAAACCCAGCGCGCAAATGCCGTGCTCGGTGAGGCCGATGAAACAGGGACCGAAGGGACTCGGGTGCACACCCCAGGCGATATCAACGCCATCGCCGCCTTTCTTGAAGGCGCCAGGACTCATCGCTTCGTACGTGACGAAGAGGTCGTGCAGTCGCGACGGGCCGGAAAGGCCCGCGTCATAAGCGGCGTCGAGGAGCGTGGCGGAGGCCTCGAGTTGCGCCTTGGCGTAGTCGAGCGTCAGGAATTGGCCGAAGCGCTTGGGCGAGATTCCCGCCCAGCGTCGGAACAGGCGCTGGAAATGGTGGGGGCTGAGTCCGCCCGCCCGGGCCACCTCGTCGAGCCCCGGCTGATCGCGGAAATGCGCTTCCAGATAGAGGATCGCGGCCTTGATGCGGGCGTAATCGCGCGCGTTCTGCGCGAGATCCGTACTCATGTCTCTAGATTTCGCTGTCATGGCGGCGACCCTAGAATGCGTAGAGATGCCCGGCCACCCGATTGTTGCGCACCCTTTGCCGCGTCCGGGTTACTGGCGTCACCGGTCACCGAAGCGTTGGCCGCATGTTGCCTGCGGGTAGAGTGGAATCTGCGATTGAGCCAGGAAACCACACCCCGTTGTCCCGATGACGGCATCACCGGTCAAGGTGACCGTGTCGCCTCAAATCCGACAGCCTCCTGGAGAAACGGTTTCCCGTCACGTGCCGGCAGGTCGGATCGTGACCTTGACATCGAGGGTGGTCCCGCCCCCTCCCAGCAGGATTCCACGGGTCGGCGAGACATCGGAGAAGTCGCGCCCTGTCGCGATGCGGATGTGCGAGGCGTCGACGATGCTGTCATTGGTGGGATCGAAGCCCGTCCAGCCGACACCCGGGAAGCGGCACTCCACCCAGGCATGGGTGGTGTGACTTCCGGCGTCCTCGCCGTCGGGGCACAAGAATCCGGACACATAGCGGCTCGGTATGCCCCATGAGCGGGTGATGGCGATCATCAGGTGGGTGTAGTCCTGGCACACCCCTTTGCCGGTGGCCAGGATGTCCTCGATGGTGGACTGCGTGGAGGTGCTGCCCGGAACATAGTTCAGGACGCGGTGGAGCTGCCTCGAAAGATCCCGCGCGCTGGCCAGCGGGTCGGCGCCTGGTGCGATGTCATGGCGCTCGAGAAACGCCGTCAGCGAGGTCGAAGGGCATGTCAGTCTGCCAGGGTGAAGCCAGTCCCAGTCGTCAAAGGTGCGCGACGCTGCGTGAAGTCTCTCCCAGGCGTTCTTTCCAAGGTCAGCCGGAAGGACGGGTCCGGCTGCGGGAACCACCACCGAGCGCGCCTCGATTGCCAGCTGATCGTGTTCCTCGAGGAATGACAGCACGTGACGGTGGTTGCCGAAACAGTCCACCTCGTCTGCCGTCCGAGATTCGGGTTGGGTCTCGAGGGAATAGGCAAGCAGCTGCTGGCCACGATCATGACGCGGCCTGAGGCAGCACATGAGGACACTCCCGGTTGCCGGTGCGGAAAAGCGGTAACGGGTCCGATGGATCACCTCGAAAGCGGTACTTCGCGTCACGCCTGCCTCTCTCCGGTCGCGTATTCGAACCAGGCACCCGTCACGAGGCCGTGCAGGTCTCGGGCCTCCCGGGCGATCTCATCAAGCAATCGAAGCCGGTCGGTGCTGTCGGTCCAGTCGTATACCACCCGGGCCGTCATTCTGCCGACGAGGCGCCGGGCCGCAGCCGCGGTGTCCGGGCTTCCTGCCTCGGTGCCAAGGGCGTCAAGGCATGATCCCGCGGACGTGAGAGAACCCAGAAGCGATCCCTGCAGCAGCGGATCGGCGATCACAAGGGCCAGGATTCGTTCGGGTTTCCTTTCCATGCCGTGGACACCTTCAAAGGCATCGAGCGCCTGGCATGCCCGCAACAGGCTGGTCCATTCGTGATCCCCGGCGCCTTCGGGAACACGGCAATGTGTGGTCACCAGGGCGGTCATGAGCTGGATTCGTTCGATGAAGGCACCGAGCCTGAGGAACTGGTATCCCTCGTCACGGTACATGGTTGCCGCGGCGAACCCGTCGAAGGTCTTGATGGTCCGCACCATCCCTGCATAGAACGCCTCCGGTTCCCGGGCCCAGATGTCCTGGATGTCGAGGTTCTTGATGTCCAGCCATGCGAGATTGAGGTTCATCCACATCCCGCTGCTGATGCAGTGACGCATCTGGCGGGCGTTCTCGCGCCCTGCCGCGAAACAGCTTCTCATGGAGTTGGGGTTGCTGGGTTCGAAGGTAAGATCGCCGGCAAGTGTGTAGGAATCCGCCAGGGCGTAATCGTCGCTGTGATCCGCCTCGAGATCACCGGCCGGGGGACTGATGCCGAGACTGCCATAGATGCGCCGCCAGCCGAAGTGGATCTCCGCGAGCGGCCGGTCCACCAGCGCCCTCGTCTGCAGTTCCAGCAGGCGGGCAATGAACTCCGAGCGTTCGAGATAGCGGCTCATCCAGTAGAGGCCCTGGGCGCTGCGGGCGAGCATCACGACTCCAGGACCCAGAGGTCCTTGCCGCCGCCGCCCTGGCTGGAATTTACGACGAGGCTCCCCTTGACGAGGGCGACGCGGCTGAAGGCGCCGGGCACGATACGGGTACTGCGGCCACGAAGCACGAAGGGCCGGAGGTCCACGTGACGCGGCTCGAGGTGTTCCCCGATGAGGCAGGGCGCACGGGAGAGCGGCAGCACCGGCTGGGAGATGAAGTCCGCAGGATTGTCCCTGATGCCCCTGGCATAAGCCTCACGCTCGTCGGGTTTCGCGTGCGGTCCCACCAGCATGCCGTATCCTCCCGATTCGCCGACCCGCTTGACGACGAGGTTCTCGAGATTGTCGAGAGTGTATTCAAGGTCCTCCGGGCGGCGGCACAGGAAGGTCCGGACATTGGGGAGAACCGGTTCTTCGCCCAGGTAGTAGCGGATCATGTCGGGAACATAGGCATAGACGCTCTTGTCGTCCGCCACGCCTGTGCCCGGTGCGTTGGCCAGGGTGACGTTGCCGCGCTTGCAGGCATTCATGAGGCCAGGAACGCCGAGCAGCGAGTCGGGACGAAAGACGAGCGGATCGATGAAATCGTCGTCAATGCGCCGGTAGATCACGTCCACCTTCCTGAGACCCCGGGTGGTGCGCATGAACACCTGCCCGCCATCGAACAGGAGATCGCGGCCCTCGACCAGGGATGCGCCAATCTCCCGGGCGAGGAACATGTGCTCGTAGAACGCGGAATTGAAGACGCCGGGAGTGAGAAGGACAATGCACGGATCGTCGCTTTCCTCGGGAGCGAGACTGGCGAGAGTGTCACGCAGGACCTCTCCGTAGTTTCCGATGTCGCGCACCTGATGGCGTCGATAGAGGCGGCGCAGATTGCTCTTCACCGCGGCGCGATTCGCCAGCATGTAGGACACCCCGGAGGGCACCCTCAGATTGTCCTCCAGGACCATGAATCCGTCGGTCGTGCGCACGATGTCCGTGCCGCAGACGGCGACCCAGGTGTCGTGGGGAACGGTCATGCCACGCATCTCGATCCGGTACTGGGGACAACCACGGACCAGGTCCGCCGGAATCACCCCGTCGGCGATGATGCGTGCCTCGCCGTAGACGTCGCCAAGAAACCGGTTGAGGGCGTCGATGCGCTGAGTGAGACCGGCCTCGATCTGCTGCCATTCCTCGCCCGTCAGGATGCGCGGGATACAGTCGACGGGAATGATCCGTTCCTGGGCCTCCTCGTCCCCGTAGACGGTGAAGGAGATTCCCTCTTCGGCGAACGACCGCCTCACCCGGTCCTGGATCAGTGCAAGTTCGCTGCCGGGAAGGGCCTGGAGCGCGTCATCGAGCAACCGGTAGTGATCCCGGGGCGCACCGTCGGCTCCGTACATCTCGTCGTGGAAGGTCTCGTCAAGATCGTAGGCGTTGCCGGTCACGCTGCGTCCATTCCGTGGTTCAGCGAATCTCCGCGAGAGTGGCCATCGGCGAGGATAGCCGCGTCTGTCTGTCGTTCGTTCACGGGATTGCACCATAGAGAATCAAGGGCCATTCCTCCAACCCGGGGTGCATGCCACTCCTTGGGACCGCTTGACTCCAGGTCGGCTTCGGTATCCGCGAGGCCGGTGGCCTCTCACCTTGTCATGTGCCCCGGGAGCGCACGAGGAAATGACGTGCGGTTGCGAAGAGGGCGAAGAGCAGGCCGCCGGTGGCACAGAACACGATGAGGCCGTGGGGATTCCACAGTCCCATGGCGTAGCCGGCCGCCGGGGGTCCGACCAGGTGTCCGAACTCGTAGACGAAGATGAACGTGGCATTGGCCGGCGCCAGTTCGGAGGCCCTGAATCTCTGGCCGATCTGCGCCAGCCCGCAGGTGTAGATTCCGCCCATGATTCCGCCCCACACGAAGAGTGTGGGCCACAGAAGCCAGGGATGATGGAGGACGAACGGGAAGGCGATGGTGAAGAGCGAGATGGCGAAGGCAAAGACGATGAGCAGCATGCGTTTGTCGAACCGGTCGGCGAGCATGCCGACCGGGAACTGGAGCATCACGTTGCCCGCGGCCATCACCATGAGAAGCACGATCGCCTGGTCCTCCGTAAAGGACTGGCGGCCGGCATAGATGAGAAAGAAGACGAAGAGCGCGCCCATCACGACTCCATCGACGAGGGCCGCCACCATGGTGGCCGGTGCCCGCCTGGCGGCGGCGAGCAGGCCGAAACCGGCCTGCGTGGAGATGCGGGGCGCCAGGTTGCGTGCCAGAACGAGAGGCAGGACGGCAACACACAGGATCGTGACGATAATGACAAAGGGCAGGACGCCGTGGGTGCCGACGACAAGCAGCACCGGCAAGCCGGCGAGATAGGCAGCCGAGAGAGCGGTCACGTAGACGGCCATGACCCGGCCACGGTTGCGGTTGTCGGCAAGCGTGTTGATCCAGGTCTCGCTGACAACCCAGTGGAGCGCGGTGCCGATTCCGAGAAAGAACCTGAGCGGAAACCAGGCCCACACGTTGTCAAAGACGGGCAACAGGGCCATCGACACGACCATGAGCACGAAACCGAGATAAAGGGCGTACATGGTGCCCAGCCATTCCACGATGCGCGGCATGAAGATCGTGGCGACCAACAGCCCCGCCGGACCGGCCGCGTTGTTGAGACCGATGAGCCAACTCGCCGTCCCCCGCTGCTCGAGGATGAGTGACAGCAGCGGCATGCAGATGGAAAAGGTCAGCGAAGCAGCAAAGACACTCGCAATGACCGCCCCGATGCTGCGCCACCTGGCGCTCACGCGAATCACCGGCGTGACAGTCCTGTGAAGGTCAAGACGGCACACTCCATGAATGAGGTGGCCCCTGAGATCATGACGGGTGCTTTGCGGGGGGCCGACCGTGAGATGAAGCCATGGCACAGATTGCCGGCGACAACAATCATGGGCATGTCCTACCATTGGCCGCAGAAGACTGGCCGCGACGGCTGACGAGGTGATCGTTGGACAACATTCCCCGCGGCATCGCTCTCACCCTGATATCGATTGTCTTCTTCGTCACCCTGGACTCGCTGGCGAAAATCATGACGCAGACCCTGCCGTCGCTGCAGATCGCCTGGGGACGGTACGTGTTTTCCGTGATCCTGCTGCCCTTCCTCATCTCCCCGCGGCTGCTGATCCCGGCCCTGCGGACCAAACGCCTCGATCTGCAGATGGCCCGCTCGGTCCTGCTGGTCTCGCTCACCTGCACGTTCTTCATCGCCATCAGCCACATTCCCCTGGCCGACGCCGTCGCCATCGGCTTTGCCGCTCCCTTCATCACCAGCATGCTCGCCATACCGGTGCTGGGCGAGAAGGTCGGCATTCGCCGCTGGACGGCGATTGCCATTGGTTTCGCAGGCGTCATGATCGTGCTCAGACCCGGATTCGAGGAACGGCACTGGGCGTACTTCCTGCCGCTCTGGGTCGCCGCCGGGATGGCCACCTACAATGTCCTCACGCGCCTGGTCAATCGCTATGACGAGGCCCGCACGAGCATGGCCTACAACAACGTGGCCGGCGCCGCGATCATGTCACTGGTCGTTCTTGTCATTCCCGGGCAGTGGGCGCCTCCCGGCGTCATCGACTGGCTGATGCTTGTCCTGCTCGGCGGTTGCGCCATGACCGGCCACTACTGCCTGATCCACGCCTTTCGCCACGCTCCGGTCTCGGCCCTGGCGCCCTTCACCTACTCGCACATGATTCTCGCCATGATCGCCGGGCTCGTTGTCTTCGGAGAAGTGCCGGACCTGTGGACCCTGGTGGGTGTCGCCGTCATCGCCGCATCGGGTCTCTACATCTTTCACCGGGAAGCAACCCTGCGGGCGCGGGCAGCCAGACGACCCGACAACTGAGAAATGGTGTCCAGGCCGGCGCCTGACCGAGCCCGACGCCTTCTGACAGTCTCGATCCGATCCGCTGCAACACGATTACCCGTGAAAGGTCGGGTAGTTTCGTACGAAATGCCAGCGACCGCGGCGTCGGGCTACCGGTGCTGCGGTTGATTGCGTGAGATCGCTGCCTCCGCCCAACCGGGAAGTTCCTCTGCGGTCCACCTCACATCGCTCGTCATCACCGCGATTTCCCGGTGGGGGTGTTCGGGGTTGGCGTTGTCGTAGAGCCGCACCTCGTCAGACCGGGAAATCGCTGCCGACAGGCTGGCCTGCGATCGTTGAAACCGTCGCCGCACGTCCGGCTCCGGAACATGGTGACCGCCGGATGCGACTCGGGTACGAATGCGCTGGAGTGCCAGTTCGGGCGACTCCACACACACGTAGTACAGCTCGACCCGGAACCCGACCTCTCGCGCCGAGTCCATGTGGTGGAGAGCGCCGAAGCCTGCCAGCGTGGTTTCCAGCAGGTGCGTCCGGCTGCTTCGGAGCGACGCCCGTCGTTGCTGCAGTGCCTCGCGTGCTGCCGCAGCAGGAGTGGCGAATGTGGCGGTGCGCGCGATCGCGTCGGGATCGATAATGTTGAAGCCGCTGAGCCACGTTGTGCGTGTCAGCGTGAACTTGACGCACCCGTTCGGGCCGGCCACCACATACAACGTGGGCATCGCAGTGTGCGCCGGTTCAGCCAGACTCCAGAGCGGGGCGTCTGATGATTCGGTCGCCGTTCTTGGTCCGGGCGATGTAGGCCCCATCCGAACGAATGCCGTAAAGTGTCGCCCCAGCCTCAAGCTGGGCAGCCAGATCTGCCTTGATCTGATCGCGCCAATCCTTGGGACGGCCCGGCTTGTCCGGCGGTGGCTGTGCGGTGCACTTGCGCTTCTGCATGGCTCCGACTCTAGGTTGGATCGCCACAGTCTTCAATGCGGATTTCCGGTAGAACCACGACCGTAGAGTTCCTGATTCATGGTCCTATACCCCGCATTCCGGCCGGACCGATCAATGGAGCGGGTCAGCCGCCGGCAGCGGTCATGGCTTGAAAGCCCTGAGATGACCGGGTCGAAGCTCTCCGACCTCGGCCGCGCGCAGTGCGGCATGCCAGACATTGATGAAGTGCTGGGCTTCCTCGCCTGTACGGCGGATGAGCTCTTCCCGGCCTTCACCGGTAATCAGGGTGTGATCTGCCCGCAAGACGCGGGTCACGAACTCATTGCGATCCTCGGTGGAGCAATTGACGAAACCCGCCGCCTCCAGGGCGTCGATGTAGAACGGCGGTGAGTGCATGCCGAAGGTGAGGCCGACAATATCCAGCCAGTGCTGGGCTTCCGGTCCCGGCGGTTCCTCGTCCCGCCGCATCCAGTCGCTGGCGAGGAACACCCCGCCCGGGCGCAAGACCCGAAAGACCTCGGCGAACAGCGCATGCTTGTCCTCGATGTGAATCATGGCATCCTTGCTGAACACAACATCGAAACTCTCGTCAGGCAGCGGGAACGGACCGGGGTCGACTTTCTCGTAGCTCAAGTGTTCGGAAAGGCCCTCCCGCTCGGCGCGTTCAACGCAACGCCGCAGCAACGGACGTTCGATATCGATACCGTGCACATGGGCCGCGCCGAAGTCGCGCACCAGCACCACGTCACAGCCTCCGATGCCGCAACCGACATCGAGGAACTCCTTTCCCGAGATATCGAGACCTTCGAGAAAGAGAGCGATCTCTTCCTTGCCGCCCGGCGAAAGGAAACCGTCGCCCCAAACCAGTTCCAGGGCGCCGACAAAGCTGTCGGTGTATTCGTTTTCCTCGTGATCGCTCATGATGATTGTCTTTCCTTCGCGTTTCGCATGACCGGCGTCCTCATGGCTGGACCCCAATCTGTGGGAAGACAGTAGTTAGGATTTCCAGCAAGGACAATGTCGGGGCGGATGGGACCCCTCGACGCGCTCGATCCTTGTCCACGAGGATCGGTTCGCGATAACTCGGTCTGCGTTGTTGGTCCGAGCGGATGCCCTATGGTGTCGCCCCAGCCTCAAGCCTCAACTGTTCCTGGGGCTCGAGGTCGGTCTTGATCCAATCGTGCCGATCCTTCGGACGGCCCGGCATGTCCGGAGGCGTGGAAACCGCGTCCCTGTCTGCGCGCATGTCGCCAACACACCGTTGAGGTGTGCGAGTTGCTTGGGCTCACCAACGTACCCGGCGGACCGGAGCTTCATTCGCCTGTGCCCGGATTGTTCCGGATTTCTGATGTCGGAAAACCCTACAGGGCCAGGATAATCAAGGTGGCCAGTCCCCAGAGCAGGGCCTTGAGGTGGGTGGATTGCCCATAGGAGTCATACCAGTAGTAGAACCACTGCCCTCCTGTCAGGAACGATGCCCAGATGACCGTGAAACCCAGAGCACCGATCATGGCAAGGTCGCGGGCCCGGTCGTGATCGGCGAGGCCGAAGAACGCCAGCCCCAGACTGACGGCGCCGATCCACAGCAGGATCGACGCCGCGCATTCGGCAATCACCACCAGGAGGAAGAGTCGGCGGACCGTTCTTTCGTTCGTGATGGCCCGATGGCCGACCCTTGCCCGTACGTCCGGCCACTCACGGAGAGCCTCGAGTGCCAGGACCCGGGCAACATCGTCTCGGTTGATCCTGGAATGGAGGATGTTGTCGAGAGTGCCCAGAGAGAGCCACGCCGCCGGCAGGGCGACGACTACGGACTGGACGAGAACAAAGAGTTGGAACTCCATCCCTGCCTTCGCTCGCGCCGTCCGGTCACCTTCGTCATCATCCGAATTGTCATGTTCATGAGGACGTCGTCAATGACGGAGATGAATGGGAGAGGGCGAGCGGCAGCTCTCCGGCCCACCAGGCCTCAACCTCACCGGAAAGGGGTCCGGCCGCCTCAGCGAACTGTGTGGACATCTCGCCACTGCCTCGGTCGCGAAGACACAGATCGTGGTCGCCGTTCTGCCCTGTGGGGTCGACATGCCACGATGCCGCACTGGCGGACGGCGTCGATGCGACGACCGGGCGCGAGATCGCTTGTTTTCGCGAGCCGTTCCCACCGGCTCGTGGACGAGTTGATGGTTCTTGGAGACGTGTAACCACGACAAGGGTCATGGCCGATGCCGCGCGCCAGGCGCCTTGCAATGTGTCGCTGTTCGCTTTCGAGGGTGACGAGCGCTGCCGGGCCGTTTCATCTGCATCGGACCACCGGTGTGTCCCGCCATGCGGGTGAGGGTTCCTCAGCCGCCACCGGGTGCCAGCTGCGGACGACGACAGTCTGTTCATCTCGACCAGAGGACGATCGCCTCGACAAACTCGGACTTCGCCCGGGCATAGACGTTCATGTCCTGCCGGTCCTGCGCTGCCAGGGACCGCTTGAGTTCCTGGTAGCGCGCGCGCAGAAACGGAGTGGCACGCAGCGCGTCGCGGAAGCGCAGGTAGCGCTCGATCTCCGGCGAGCCGTCCGAGAGCACATGGACATGCACGTCAAGCTCCGGGGTGCGGAACATCCTGTGTTCCTCGAAATCGGCTTCGCGCACCCGCAGTTGATACCCGCAAGCCTCCATCGCCGGCAGATAGGTCTCCTCGTCGGCCAAATCCGCAACAGCGACCAGAATGTCGACGATCGGTTTCGCGTCGAGGCCGGGCACGGCGGTGGACCCGATATGGTCGATGCCGAGCGCGTCCGCTCCGAGTGCCGCCGCGATGCGCTCCCGGTGCAGGCGAAACGTCTCGGGCCAATCCTGACGGTAGGGCACGACAACGATGGCGCGTTCCTCGGCCCCGCCGATCAGCCCCCTCTCCCGCACCGGCGGGGCGCCGGGGACACCCCTGCGGTCCGTCATTGTTCTCTCCCCGGTACCAATTGGCAGACGGTGGAGGAAGATACTGCGGCCTTGCCTTGATCCGCCGCAAGGCCGCCGCACGCTCTTCCCGGCCATCGACAAGGGTTCGCCAGCCTGCCGGGCCGGTCGCCGTCAAACCCGCAGGCCCGACAGGAAATTGACTCAATTTCGCCGCGTCGCCGCCTCATCCGCCATGTAGTCCGGAATCCGGATTGGTATCCCGGGGAGGGAGTGTCACATGCGCAAACACGGATTCCCGGCGGCGGCCGCTCTGGCCGCCGTCATCGCGACGGGCTGGACAACGCCGGTGGCGGCCGGCGCGGACGAAGGGAGCTACTGGCTCAGCGGCCCCTACGCACACGACAAACTGGCCGTCTACCTGATTCACCGCGAAGGCGGGTACGGCGGTCCCGTACCGCTCACCCTGAACGAGGCGATGCAGCAGGGCCTCATCGAGGTCATCGAGACCGGCGAGGTCGAGGAACTCGTCGTCCGCAATACGGGCGACCACGAAGTCTTCATCCAGTCTGGCGACATCCTCAAAGGCGGCAAGCAGGATCGTGTCCTGATCACCAGCATGATCGTTCCGCCCGGTTCGGGCGATCTCTCCGTCGGCGTCTTCTGTGTGGAGCGCGGCCGATGGTCCGGACGCGGCGGGGAGGAGGCGAGCGGGTTCTCGCAATCCACGGTCCGCCTGCCGTCGAGCAACGGCAGGATTGCGCTGTTCGAGCAGGCGCAACGCTGGCTCGCACCCGAAGGCGCTGGTGCGGCCTGGTCGGATTGGTCGGACGGCGAGGATCTTCAGAGCCGGGTGTGGGAATCCGTCGGCGAAGTGCAGGCTGACCTGGCTTGGGCCATGTCGCTGGACGTCGCTGACAAGCGTTCCCCCTCGAGCCTGCAGCTGTCGCTCGAGAACGCACGCCTCGCCTCGGCCCTGGAGCGCTACAAGGCGAACCTGGGCTCGCTGGCTCAACGGAATCCGGATGCTGTGGGCTACGTCTTCGCCATCGACGGAAGGATCGCCGGAGGCGATGAATTCGCCAACGACGGCCTGTTCCGGAAACTCTGGCCACGGCAGTTGACCGCCGCGGCCACGGAGGCCATCGCGGACAAGGACGTGTCGACGTGGGGACATCCGACGCTCGCCGAGATCGAGGCATTCATCGACGCGGCTCGCATCGGCGAAGCCGCCGGCATGTCCATGCCGGGCGACATGAACCTGGTCACGCTCGAGACGGACGAGGTGTTGCACACCGAATTGCTGCGCCCGGGCGGCCTCCTGGTCCACCGAAGCTTCATAGCCTTCTAGGAGGAATGACGGGCGGTGACCGGCGTTACCCGCCGGGAGGTGAACCGGTTGTTCGCCGATTCCCGCCCGCGAAGCGCGGTGCAGGCGGGGTTGTCGCACCAGGGCTCCATGCCCTAACCTGCCGGATCGCATCCCCACCCGCGGGCGACCTCCGTGATCCGGCCGATTCTCGCCCTTCTCCTGTGCGCGGCCATGGCCGCCTCTCCCGCCGCGGCGCAGACCCCGGCCGAAGAGTCCGACGTGGCTTCACTTATGCGACAGCGAGTCGAGATGTTCATGGACCAGGTCTCGGCCACGATGGAACGGGAGGGCGGTGGTGCCGGCTACGTCGTCGACGTGAGCGAGGACGCGCAGGGCGCCATCTCGGTCGTCGTGCGCGACATTGCCCTTTTCGGACCCGATTTCGTCTGGACGATCGGAGACGCGGAACTCGACCTGGTTCCGGACGGTCCGGATCGCTACCGCGCGGTGCTGCGGCTGCCCCGGACCGCGTCGCGCTACGACGGCGGGGGCGCCCCGCTCGGCGGCATCTCGCTCGGCGGCCAACGGTGCGTCTGGTCCTACGTTCCCGGCATCGACGTCTGGACCGAATCCGACTGCGTCTTCAAGGACCTGGTCTTCCGGGGCAACATTCCCGACGCGGGGGAGGCCCTGCTCTCCGTCGACCGGGTGGCGCTGCGGTCGTCGCTCCGGGAAGACCGGGACGGAAAATGGAGCGGTCCGGTTTCGATGAACGTCGAGGATGTCCAGTTCGGCGTGAACGGCGGGGAAATCCTTGAACTCGCGCGGCTCGATGCCTCGGTTGTCTATGGCGGCTGGGATCTCGTCTTTCTCGCCGCCGTGAACGAAGCGGTCCAGGAAATGCAGGACAGCTTCGCCATCTCGGGGCCGGCGGGCGAGGAGTTGATGAAGAAGACCTCCGTCCGGCTCGCGGATCTGGCCATGGCACGCGCGCCCCTCATGGAGAGCATGTCCATGACGGTCGTCCTGACTGATTTCCACGTGCGCGACCCCGACTCGTTCGAGGAGATCGGTTTCGACGCCGTGAACGTCGGTGTGGGCATGGAGGGGATGGACACCAACGCGGCCTCCTTCTTCTTCGAGTACGGCCACGCCGGCCTCGCCGCTCCGTTGTCCGACCCCGAGGCCGATCTCGTGCCCCTTGCCTTCGACCTGCGCCTGGCGCTCCGCGACCTGCCCTCCCTCGATCTGGCGGTCCTGGGTGTGGACACGTTTCGGAATGCCGTGAACGACCTCGTTCCCTTCGAGGCCCGGGACTTCGCGATGCTTGTGCTGCAGCGCGTGCTGAGGGCACGGAGCGTGTTCGAGATCGAGCGCCTGGGCTACGAGAGCGCCGCGTTGCGGGCGGACCTCGCCGGACGGTTCACCGCATCCGGAGAGTCGCCCCGGATGGCCGTCGGCACGGCGCGGCTCGAGGTGTTCGGCCTCGCCGGTCTCGTCGAGCGCATGACGGGCATGGCGGCCTCAGGTGATACCGACGCGCTGGATGCCGCGCAGGTGCTCGAGGTCATGCAGGCGATGGGCCGGCGCGTCGAGGAGGGCGGCGCGTCGAGGTACGTCTACGACCTCGAAGTCGCCCCGGACGGCCGCGTCCTGCTCAACGGCAACGACATCGGAGGTCTGCTGCTGGAAGACGCAATGCGTTAGCGCCCGTCCCGTTCGCGAGCCCGAAATCCTGGCGCGCCGGGAGCCCCTCGACCTGGAACGCGCTGGCTCGAGCACCGATGCCCGGTTCCACGACCTGCGGCGAAGAGGAGCGGGCGCTGCGCCAGGACACGGTCGCGGTCTTCCGCCTGCCTGACCGAGGCGGCAATCCCGTTCTACGAGCGGCTCGGCCACATCGAGAGCGACTTCTTCTTCGATCAGACCGTCAAGCCCCGGCGAAGTCTCGAGCGCGCTCCGCGCCCGCCAGCGCACCGCCAGACTCCGGGCCGCTTGCCATACCGCCTTCTCCCGCACCTGAAAGTCGGGTTCACCGCGGTCGGGACCCGTGGCGACACCGCCGTGGCGCTGCATCTCGCGGATGAACTGCACGAGTCGCCGGGTCTCAGCGAAATTGTCGGTGTAGGCAAGCTCTGCGGCCGGCCTTTCTCCGTGAAACCTCAATCAAAGCGATTGCACGAAGCCCCGATTGACCAGGGTGAACTTGTCGCCAAGGGCGAGGTTGAGTTCGGCGTCGGGTCCTTCGCCCTTCACGTCTCCTGAGCCTCGCAGAACGGCACCCGTCTACAGGCCGTCTGCAAGGACGCGTATGTGCTCGACTCCCACTCCGCAGCAACCGCCCACAATCGCGGCTCCGGCGTCGACCCAGCGTCTGGCGTCGGCGAGATACGCCTCCGGCGTCACATGGTCGACGAAGGTCCAGTTCGGCCGCGCCCAGTAACCCGCATTGGGATAGGCGCCGACGGGGCCGGAGTAAGCCGCGCGCAGGACCTTGATGGCGTCCTCGGTCACGTCCCGGACCGAGTGCATCATGAGGACGGCTGAGCCGCCGACGGACATGATCTCGCGCACCGCGTCGGCCAGCGGGCCGTAGATCTGCGTCGCATCGGGGGATTCACGGCTTTCCTCGATGCCGAGCATGACGGCGCCGGTGTCGCGGGCGCGAACGCAACTCAAGGACACCCACACGGGCACGCCCAGGTCGCTCGTCGCATTCACCATGGCCTTGACGGTGCGCGCGGAGGATCCCAGGGTCTCCAGGATCAGCAGGTCGACGCCCTCTTCGACGAGGATCTCCCCCTGGGCCCGGAAGTGACCGGATATCGTCTCGATATCGAGACTGTCGAACCGGCCGTAGCTGCTGACCGAGCCCGCCACGACGATCGACCCTGAACGCTCGGACCGGTCGCGCTCCTCGCGGGCAATGCGCACCGAGCGCCGGTTCCAGTCTTCGAAGTGTTCGCCCAGTCCACAGCCCTGCATCGCCTCCCGGGTGGCGGAGAAACTGTTGGTGGTGATGACATCCGCGCCTGCATCGATGTAGCGGCGATGGACCTGGTGAACCATGTCCGGACAGTCGGCGAGCGCCCGGGCGCACCAGACCTCCTGGTCCATGCGGGCGCCCAGACGCTCGAGCTCGGTGCCGATGGCGCCATCCAGAATCACCGGTCCTCCGGTTGCGAGCCGGGTTTCGAGTTGCTGGACGTGCGTCATCTTGAGAATCCTCCGCCTGGTTCAGACCACATGGTGTCCGGAAAGCCCGTGCATCCGTCCGAGGGTACGCCGAAACCGGAACCGGATCGTGTCCCGAGGAATCACAGAATGCAAACGGCTGCGTTCAACACCCGGGGGCAATGCCATTGCGGTTCTGGAAAGACGGCGATATGTGATTCCTTGCGGTCACCCCGGATTCACGATATCGTGGCGGTTGGCGCTTCTGCGTCTGAATGCAAGAAGCACGCCACCTTTCGATTCCCACCCAAATCAACCAATGCGGGCTCTTTTTCCGCGCACTTCTTCATCCTGTGCGGGCAACGGCCTTCAAAGCGGCAGCCTTTCGGCACTGCAAGAGCACTAGGCAGCTCCCCTTCGATGCCCACCAGGTCGCGAGCCTTGGGGGCCCTGGGATCCGGTTGTGGAACCGAATTGACCAATGCCTGTGTATAGGGGTGCAGCGGTTCACGACTGACGGCATCGCTCAGTCCCTCTTCAACAATTTTGCCGAGATAAAGCACGGCCATTGTACTGCAGAATTTCCTGACTACCGTGAGGTCGTGCGAAATGAAAATGTACGTCAACCCGTACTCATTTTGTAGCGTGCGCAAGAGATTGAGAACTTGAGCGCGAATTGATACGTCAAGTGAAGAGACGGGCTCGTCGAGCAAAACCAGTTTCGGTTTCAGAATGAGAGCACGGGCAATGCCAACTCGCTGGCATTGTCCGCCACTGAACTCATGCGGCAGCCCGCTATAGTGCGAGCGGCTGAGGCCGACGACCTCCAACATGGTCCGAGCTTCTTCAACGCGGGAGCGAGAGTCGCCAATGCCATGGAAGCGCAGAGTGTCCGCAATGCTGGTGCCGATTGACATCCGGGGATTGAGCGCTGTCATAGGATCCTGAAAAACGATTTGCATTTCGCGCCGTCGTTGACGCATCTCTTTCTTGTTGCAATCCAGCAAGTCCCATCCATCAAAACCTATCCATCCCGAAGTCGGTTCAACCAGCCGAAGAACGAGGCGTGCTGTGGTTGTCTTTCCGCAGCCGCTCTCGCCGACCAATCCGAATGTTTCGCCGTTGCGGACCACAAAGCTGACGCCATCCACGGCGGTTACGGCCCTTCGCGCTTGGAGCAGGCCCTTCCTGCCGATTTGGTAAACCTTGCGCAGATCCTGAACTGTCAGAAGATCACTCATGTAGCCGAATCACACAGATGGCAGGCGGCATAGTGGCCACGCTCGATTGGCAACAACACCGGTTCTTCCCGATTGCAGCGGGCAAATCGTCGCGTGCACCGGTCCTTGAATCGGCAACCGCGGCCAGGGTTAATGGGCACCAAGGGAACGCCTGGTATCACCTCGAACGACCCATCACGTTGTGTCTCCGCGTCGATGACGCAGTTCAGGAGTCCTTGAGTATAGGGATGCGATGGCGAGTCGAACATTTGCTCGACAGTCCCGCTTTCGACAATTTTCCCGGCATTCATTACGAGCACATCATCGGCCATCGATGCGACGACCCCCAGGTCATGGGTGATCATCAGCAAGGAACTGTTCAATTTATCCTTGAGCTCCGCCAAGAGACGCAAGATCTGAGCCTGGATCGTTACATCTAGCGCTGTGGTCGGCTCATCAGCGATCAGCAAGTCGGGTTCGCAAATGATGGCAGCGGCGATCATAGCCCGCTGACGCATGCCACCACTGAATTGGTGAGGATACAAATCGTAACGCGCTTCAGCGTCCGGTATGCCTACAAGTCGGAGAACGTCAACGGTTTCCTGGCGGGCCTGATTGCGTGTCAGGCCGCGGTGTAACACCAGCCCTTCCGCTACTTGATCGCCAATCGTAAACGAAGGGTTCAACGAACTCATCGGATCCTGAAAAATCATACCGATACGGTTGCCTCGAATGCGGCCCTCGAGCTCATCTTCCTGCAGTTCCAAGAGGTCTTCACCATGGTGGTAGATGCCTCCTGCTTCGATCCGGCCAGGTGGGTCTATCAGCCCCATAATGGACAGCGCGGTCACACTCTTGCCGGAACCGGATTCCCCAACGATGCAGAGCGTCTTACCCGTGCCTACTTCAAACGAGACATCGTCGACAGCCTGAAGCGTCCCATCGCGGAGATGGAAGTAAGTCTTGAGTCCAACGACCCTCAATATGGGCCCGTAGTCAACGTTTGGCTCGCAGGCCATTTATCGCGACCTCAAGCGTGGATCCATGGCATCGCGCAAACCGTCCCCGATGAACCCGAAGGCAAGGGCAACAAGGACAATCATGATACCAGGAAAAATTGTTGCGTGTGGAGCGCGCCTCAGAACCGTTCGTCCCTCCGATATCATCAACCCCCAGTCGGCTGTCGGCGGTTGAACGCCGAGGCCCAGAAAACTGAGAGCGGAGCCGAGCACCATCATCATCCCAATCAACGTCGTGGCATAAACGGTGACCGGCGCTACGGTATTCGGCAGTAGGTACCGAAAGATGATCACGCTTTCGCGCGCACCGCTCGCTCGGGCGGCCTCGATGAAGGGCTGTGTCTTGACCGAGAGCGTAGTAGTGCGCACCAGACGGGCGATGTAGGGAATGAGGGCAATGAAGATAGCGATCATCACCGTGAACAAACCGGGTGTCAGAACCCCTGCGACGACGATCGCGACCAGAACGAGCGGGAATGCGAAAAAGATATCGAGGCTGCGCATGAGCAGCTGATCAAACCATCCGCCGACATAGCCTGCCGACATCCCGATGAGAAGGCTTACGGCAGTCGCGAGGACTGTGGGTATCACGCCCGTGATCAACGAAATTCGACCGCCCCACAGCAACCTTGTCAGGATGTCTCGACCATCAACATCGGCGCCGAGAAACACGTTGCCTGTCAGAGGTGCGGTGTTCCGTCGGGCAACGGCCTCGAAGGGGTCGTGTGGACTGATGTACGGAGCGAGCAGGCACAACAGAACCACCAAGAATATGAAGCTCACGGCCACAAGCGACATTGGATCTCGACCGAAAGCACGGCAGGCTTCGATGAAAGGCCGACGCTCGCTCAAAACCGATTCTCTTGTGTTCGGCGAAACATGCCCGCCCATACTCTCATGTTTCATCTCAGGATCACGCTCCGGGTCATCGTTTAGTACCCGGACAGAGCCGTTCGTGTTCGCGGATCAACGTAGGCATTGACCACGTCGACTATCAGATTGATCAGCACGAACGCCAAGGCAATGAGGAGAACTATTCCTTGTACCGTCGGAATATCCCGTCCAACAATGGAAGAGTAAAGCTGATTGCCAGCGCCTGGCCAGGCGAAGATGACTTCCGTGAAGACAACGCCGCCGAGCAGATATCCGAGTTCCATGCCGCCGACTGTGAGAATTGCGGGTGCCGCATTCCGGAGAGCGTGTTTGCGGAGTATCAGTCCGCGCGGCACGCCACGGGAACGGGCCGCCCGGATATAGTTCTGGTTGAGAATCTCCAAGTACGATGCGCGGGTTACGCGCGCCACGAGCGCCGCCGATGGCAGCGCTGAGGCTGTAGCGGGCAGAATGAGGTGCCGCAACACGTCGAGCACACCGCCGCCGTCAACCACGCTGACCATGCCGGTCGCTGGTAGCCAACGCCAGGTCAACGCAAACAGGAAAACCAGGATTAGCCCAAGCCAGTAGAGAGGCGTGTTCCCCAAGATCAGCATGACTCCCATCAAAATCCGGTCAGAAAGGCTGTAAGCCCTGCTGGCCGCCACGAAGCCCGCGAAAAATCCAACAAGATATGCAATCAGCGCCGCCGCCGAAGCTAGTATGACCGTGTTGAAAAATTTGGGCAGCACCAGGTCAGCAACCTCGTGTCGATGGACCCAAGACACGCCGAGGTCGCCCTGCAACACCAATGTCAGCCAGGTCCAGTATTGCGTGAACAGGGATAGATCCAGGCCAAGGCGCTCACGAATTGCGGCGCGAGCGTCAGGCGACGCCATGGGGCCAAGCAATGTGCTTGTTACGTCTCCCGGCGCCAGGTGCATGAGCAAGAATACCAGGATGGAGACACCCAAAAGCACTGGAACAACCGAGATGAGTCGCATCAGGACGTAGAGGCCCATGGACTAAAATCCCTGCACTGTAGACTCAACATCGCCCCACGGCACAAGGCATCCATCGTGGGCGATGGGACATGCTGGCACATATCCCATCGCGAGGCGCTCTTTCGCCCCTATTCTTCAATGGTGATTGTTGAGAGATCCCACCAGTTCGCCGGTGCGTTGACGAATCCCTTCACTGAAGGATGAAGGGCGATAGGGTTGGCGTAGTGGTAGAGAGGAGCATAAGCAGACTCCATCATCATCAGTCTGTCCGCCTCCTGATACAGGGACGCCGCTTCCCGAAGATCCTGTGTGCGGACAGCCGCCTTGAGAAGACTATCGACCTCTTCGTTGCAGGCCCAGGCGTTGTTCCAGCCATTGGGTGGCTGGCTGTTGCACCGATAGGTGATGGATGTCCATTCGGGGGTCTGCATGCCCCAAATCATGTCAGTAAAGGCGACCTCCGGAGGCATTCCGGCATTCCACCTGTCGAGGTAAGATAGCCATTCCATGGCCACCAGGTCGACTTCAATTCCAACTTTGGCCAGATCACGTTGAACCCACTTCTCGATCAACTCGCCCAGGCCATACTTCGGGAGTTCAAAGGTGAGCCTCAGGTTTTCCGCCCCCGCTTCCGCAAGAAGCTCAAGCGCCTTGTCCGGGTCATAGGGGTAACTGACATAGTCCCGGTCGTGGGCAAAGGTTCCGGCGTTGAGCATCGTGTAAGCGGGACGGCCAAAGCCATGCAATACTTCATCGACCAAGCCTTGCCGGTTGATGGCATAGCTGATGGCCTGACGCACTCTGGTATCGGCTAGCTGTGGATTCCGTGTGTTGAGGCTCATGTACCAGAGAGTGGGCGCGTTCTCGTTCTTGGTAACGATGTAGCCCTCGTCCTTCAGGTTCTCCAATTCGTCCCATATGGGATCCTGGATGATATTGATTTCACCCGCGTAGAACGCGTTCATACGGGTCGCCGGATCCTCCAGTTCCCGGAAGATTATCCGATCCGGACCAGCTGGCTGACCCCAGTAATTGTCGTTGCGCTCAAGTTCGATCTTCACGCCAGGCTGGCGTTCGACGAACTTGAACGGCCCCGTTCCAACCGGGTGAAGAGCAAGATTTTCTTCGCCGTACTCCATGATCGCCTTGGGGCTGATCATGTACATCTGCGGGCAGTCCTCCATGCCGAGCCGCAGGAACTGATTGTTGGGTTGGTTCAGGGTAATGCGAACGGTCGCTTGGTCGACCACTTCAACCGACTCGATAAGCGGCACGATGCCCGCGAACGCGAAGTACCCGTTGGCCGTTTCGCTATAGTGTGGCGCGTCGGGCTTCAGGAATCTGTCGAAATTGAACTTTACTGCCGCGGCATCGAATGATGTCCCGTCGTGAAACTTGACTCCCGGCCGAAGATGAAATGTGTAGACCAGACCGTCCTCCGAAATCTCCCAGGTTTCGGCAAGCTGACCCTTGAACTGAGTCGGCGCCTCTGGACGAGTGAGGTCAATTTCAACCAAGCCCTCGAACATTTGATAGTCAACAAACTTCGCCATCCAACCGCAACTGACATGCGGGTCCAGGACGCTCACCCCAACTGGTAAACCCCACACCACTGTGCCACTGGCGTGGACAGGAACACTCACAATGGCTAGGAAAAGAGCGACTGATCCAACAATCGCAGTCTTGATTCTCCGAACACACAAACCAGGAATATCTGACATCTGTCCCTCCCTTATGTTTGTTGTTCACCGACTGCCTCTGTCACAAGCTAGCCAGCATCGTCTAAACTCCCTTTTTCTGGAGTATCCACAGTTTTCTGTCACGTGGTTCGCCCGCTGGAATAGTGCGCACCGAGTAGATTGAAGATGATGTAGCAGCATAGCTTGCCGGTGATGCCGGACGGGTCATACGCCGGACAATATTCGACAATGTCGAACATGGTGGCTCCATGTGCTCCGATCATCCGCGCAGCGGTCAGGATTTCGCGCGATGTCAGTCCGCCGGGTTCTGGACCGCTAGTGCCAGGTGCGTAGGCCGCGTCGACACCATCGGTGTCGAAGCTGACATAGAGCGCCTCCACGCCATCGCTCGCCAGGGACAAAGCTTCGGACATGACATCTTCTATGCCGCGCCCGATGATTTCGCGCATGCCGATCACGCGAATTCCGCGTTCCCTGAGATACTCCGTTTGGCGTCGGCTATTCAATGCCCCCCGAATCCCGATGAGGACCATGTTTCTCGGATTGATGTTGTCGAGTTCCGCTAGACGGCAGACCTCCGACCAGTTTGAATTCAGTTCGCCGTCGACGTCCTCCTCCGCATCCATGTTGGCATCGAACACAATGTAACCCACTTGACCTTGCGTCTCTTCAGAGATGGCCTCGCCGAGTGGAATTGGGATGCTGTGGTCTCCGCCAATGAAAATTCCAATTGCCCCGGACCTGATAATTTCTTTCGCCGCAGTCTTGGCGGCAGCGCGGCACTGCTCGGGATTGGCTGGAACCATACGTGCGTCGCCGCAATCAACCAGTTTGAACGTGTCCAACAGATCGACGTCGTCGTCGAAAAAGTAGCCGCCATACTGTCGAGATGCTTCTCGCAAACCTCTGGGCCCTGCAGCTGTTCCGCTGCGAAATATCCCACCCATGTCATATGGAATGCCGAGCAGGGCGGCCCGGGCGCCGTGCGCTTTCAGATCCCTTTCGCGAGCCTCCACGAAGGGCGCACCGAGGAATGTCGCCTGAGGTTCGTGGCTGAGCACTCGTCGGGTCACATCCTGATCCTTGGTTCCGAAGTTTCCTGGCTGTATACATCCGGCCTACGATCCCGAAGAATGTGATTGAACTCATTCCACGTTCGTCTTTTGCGGGCATCAGAGAGGTTGATGTCAGCGTAAATGATCTCTTCGCCATCCTTCGACGCTGGGCCACCGATCGGCCAGCCGGTGTAGCTGACAATCACGCTCTGACCGATGAACGGCTGGCCGCGTTCGGTCCCAATGCGGTCGGCTGCGGCGACGAAGACAGAATTGGTATGAGCGGCAGCCATGACGATGATGTTCGCCATGGCTTCCCTGCCCTCGTGCTGACCTGGTATTGGCACCCAGTTCGTGGGCACACAGAGAATGTCTGCACCTTTGAGCGCACAACAGCGAAAGACCTCAGCAAACCAGCAATCGTAGCAGATGAACGACGCAATACGCCCCAGATCGGTGGTGAATACCGGAAAACCAAGGTTGCCAGGTTCAAAGAAAAGGGCTTCATTGCCCCAAAGATGGACTTTGCGGTAAGTACCGATGTACCCGTTCGGGCCGATGGTTACTGCAGAGTTGTAGAGTGCACTGTCCTCTCGCTCGCAAATGCCTGCGACAATGGTGATTCCGAGAGAATTTGCCAGGCTTCCCCAGAGTTCAGTGGTCTCGCCGTTGGGCACCGGTTCCGACAATTCGAATGCTTCGTCACGCGTCCGAAACACGTAGCCGGAGTTGGCGAGTTCTGGCAGAACGACCAATCGTGCTCCCGTCGCTGCCGCCTCGCGGATTGCTTCCTCGGATTTGGCGAGATTGGTGGACTTTTCACCGACATTCGGACACATTTGCACACAAGCAACACGAAGTGGCGCTTCCGCAACAATCTCTGCATCAGACATCACGACGATCCCTACTTTCGCAAGATGACCGTAACAATCGGACTGAAATGGCGTCGGATCGTTCTAACTGTGACGCCTCTGTCCGATTTCCGGCGAATGCTATGAGAAGTCTTGCGCCCCTCCTGACAATGGAACAACCGCAAAATATAACCGCCCCTCCCAAGAGCGTCAAGAGTACGGCGTGTGAAGTGTTGCTAACACACGAGTTGTCCGGTCAGGTGTCTCGGTCGGAGGTGCCTTGATGAACCGGACGACATGTCTACAGGAGCGAGAAATTAAGAGATTTCAGGATGTGCCGGACCTGGGAGAAGAGAGGGACGCTCGTCGGAACCCATTTGCGGTCGGCGAGCGCCAGCGTGTCGCCGACGATCTTCAAGACGCGCTGTCCTCGATGCTGGTAGTGGACGATGCAGCGCTTGGCGCCGGAGGGCAGCACTCGTACGCCGAAGCCCTTGCGCTTGCCGTCGCTGAGCGCCTTGGCGCGAGCCTCGATAAGGATGAATCTGGGCATCATCGTTCTCCCGATTGCATTGCAGCCACGGGGATGGATGGTTGCGGCATCCGTTCCCGTGGGCTGATTCCGGGAGAAAAAGAGACTTAGTGCATTGACACAGAAGGTGCCGGCCCGGTGGGTGCGATTGTCCGGTTCAGTCGGCGTTCAGCAGGCTCAAGAGGACGTTGATGTCGTTGTCGTTGACCAGGATCCTGTTGTCGGGCGCCAGCACGATGTCATGGATGAGCCGGGGTCCTGCAGCCGTCTCGTCGTGGCGGCCCATGGCCCTGAAAAGGGCGAGGTAGGTGACAAGGTGGCGTGCCTGGCGATTGCCTTCACGCGCCGCTGCCGTCACGTTCCCGACCAGGTCCTCCATGCCGCTGGTGACGAGCCTGACGGTCCCGGCTGCCGGAACCGGCGCAAGGGGCGCTGATGTGAGCCGGCCGCTGACGCTGCCGGCGCCGTCCGGCCATGTCCACTCGAGATCGAGGCCGAGCGTGGCGCCCTGCGGCATGCCGGTGCGCGTGAAGGCCGCCGGCAGGTCTGCGACCGGCACGGCATCGAGGTTCACGTCGCCAACGAGGGAACGTGGCACGACCGGCGCCAGGCCGGCGTCCTCCAGGGCGAGCCCCTCATGGCTGTACTTGAGGCGGATGGCGCCCAGGTTGCCGCCGGTGCCCGTCACGGTGAACTCCAGGACCGCTGAGTCCATGGCGGCGCCCATGCCGGAGAGGTGCTCCAGGGACACCGCGCCCTTCAGGGAGGCTCCTTCCGGCAGCACCCCCCAGGCCGGTGCCGCCGGGATGTCGCGGAACCACGTGGTGGCATGGCCACGGGCCAGCGCGACGGTCGTTCCGTCACCACCGGTCACGGCCAGTCCGTCCAGGGTGACGTCCGCCTGACCCGCCCAGGTTGCGGGTGTGGTCTCCTCGGGTGTCACGGACGCTGCCAGGTGGTCGACGCGGACCGTTGCCGCGGCGCCTGCCAGGGACACCATCACGCCGGTGGCGTCCATGTCGCCGGATTCGAGTCGCCCGGTGTCGATATGGACGCCGAGGTCGAGTGTCCCGCCGGTGGCGGCGAGACGGGCAATCGTGTTGCCTTCGTCATCGCGTGCCCTGACGGCCGGTATCGTCATGGAGGCGGCGTAGAGCCGGCCGCCTGCCGGTCTCCAGGTGACGGCGAAATCGTCGACGACGAGGAACGTGGATGCGCCGCCGACAGAGATATCGGAGAGCGTGGCGATGATCGCGCCGTCTTGGCGATCGGTCATGGCGATCCGGTAGGAGATGGCGGGGCCTGCCTCCAGGAAGGCCCTGGTGAGCTCTTCGAGCCGTGCCGAGGTGGCGGAACTCCAGGCCGGCGCGTGGAGCAACAGGACGCACAGGAGAGCGAGGCAGCCCCTGCCACGCCTCGGCGAGGTGGTCAGACGATCAGGTAGACCTTGGAGACGGCGTTCAGGACCCTGCATTCACCCTTCCAGCCCGCGGGAAACCACACGGTGTCTCCGCAGGTCACATCGATCACGGCGCCATCATCGGCCGTGTAGATGCAGTCTCCCTCGAGAAAGTGGCAGAACTCGCTCCGCGCGATCTCGCAGCGCCAGCGGCCTTCGGTGCAGCGCCAGTACCCGGACTCGGGGAAGCGGCCGGATCCGCCTTCGAGGAGCCGTCCCGACGTCTGCGACACAGGCTCGCCCAACGGCATCTCCACCGGTCCCCAGTCGACGAGCGGTCCGTCGGCCAGGTGCCTGTGGGACAGGACCGACGCCTGCGTCATGCGCCGGTCCGGAGCAGGTTGTCGAGGGCCCTGGCGCCCTTGCGGCGCCCATCCTCGGCCTGCATGTGCGCCGAGAGCGACTCGAGTCGCTGCTTCATGGCGGTGTCGCTCACCATCCTCTCGAGGGCGGCGGCGATGTCCGCGTCCTTCCATGTATAGCGTTCCATGGCGAGGCCGTAGCCCCTCTCGTCGATGTGCGTCGCGTTGTCATGTCCGTCCCAGCAATAGGGCATGATCAGTGACGGTTTGCCGAAATAGAGGCACTCGTTGAAGCTGTTGTTGCCGCCGTGGTGGATGACGGCATCAACTTCGGCGATGACCGAAGGCTGCGGATACCAGCTGTCGACATGGCAGTTCGGCGGAACATGGTCATAGGCTTCGCCATAGTCCCCGACGTTGACCAGCACCCTGAAGGGCAGTGTGCCCAGCGTTGCCATCAGGCGCTTCATGAGATCCGTGTCGCCCGATCCCAGGCTGCCGAAGCTGACATAGACAAGCGGCTTCGACTGGTTCACGGCAAAGTCCGGGATGGCGTAGGGCTCTTCCTCCCGGATGCAGCCCTCGAGGTAGACAAACCTCTCTTCGTCGAGGGGATGGCGGCGGTGGAAGGCAAGGGGCCTTGGATAATGCAGGAGGTTGAGCCAGGGAGAGGTTTCGAAGAACTGGCCGAGCGGATAGAGTTCCTCGCCACAAGCCGCGAGGAACTCGTTGAACTGTGCGTGGATGGGGGCGATTTCCCTCTCGAATGCCTCGCGATAGAGGCGAAAGCCCTCCGGATCATCCTCGCGGCACCCGGAGAGATGGGGTGGGATATCCGGATCCTCGATCTCGTTCTCGCTGCACGAGATGATCCTCACCCAGGGCGCGCCGTGACGCTTGGTGGCGGGAAACAGGACCACGTTGTCGACACAGATGAGATCGGGCTCGACCTTTGCAAGGACGCCCGGAAGGGACTTCTCGGCCCACACGGCGGTTTCGACGATCGCTTCCCAGCAGGCCTTGATGTAGGTCGAGACCTGTTCGATGGGCGGGGTGTGGAAGTTCGGGATCTGGCCGTTGATGAAGTCCGACCAGTACCGTGCCATCGCCTCGGGCTCCATGGGCTCGGACATCGGCACGGCATGTTCCTCGAAGCCGTAGTCCGCAAAGACTCCGCTGAATCCCGGATCCGCCAGAAACACCGGCCGGTGGCCCATGTCACGGCAGACCTGGGCGATACCCACCGAATTGAGGGCCGGCCCGAATGCGGCCTCGGGGAAGAAAACAATCGTCTTGCCGTCACTCATCATCTCGTCTCCTTGATCATGCGCCTGCCCGACTGTTGCGGCTGTCGCAATCTAGACCACACGGGCCGGGTTGATGGCAAGTCGCCGGCAAGCCTGATCAGGGCGCCCTTTGAAGGTTCCGTTGCCTGGACGGGAGAACTCCGGAGTCGACATCAACGTTCCTGATGGTATGAGGTGCGCGATCCGAACCAACCCGGGGACCGCTGCGTATCATGATGGAAGGTGAGAACCCGTGCCGGCGAGATCGTCACGTTCCGCCGGGGACGTTCGGGAATTCCTGAAGAGAGACAGACATGATGCGTGCCGCGTTGCTCCCGGGAGTGCTGGCGCTGGTCCTGTTCACCACCCTGAGCGTGGCCTTCACGCCGGGGGATCCCGTCAGGGGCGAGAAGGTGTTCAGGAAATGCAAGGCCTGCCATTCCATCGAGGCCGGAAGGAACAGGCCGGCCGGTCCGAACCTGCTCGGTCTTTTCGGACGCCAGGCCGGAACGGCGGACTACAGGTTCTCCACCAGCATGATCGAGGCCGGCGAGGCGGGACTCGTGTGGACGCCGGAGCGCGTGGACGCCTACATCGCGGATCCCAAGGCCTTCCTGAAGGAAACGCTGGGTGTCTCCAGGGTGCGCAACAAGATGGTTTTCCGGCTGAAGGACGGGGACCAGCGCGCCGACGTGATCGCCTTCCTGATGTCGCTTGAGGAAGAGGACCCCTGAACGCTCCGGCGGCGGCTGGTTGCCGGCACCGTCGCCAGGAGTATTCTCTCCTGCCATGACAGATCCTGCTTCAGGGCCGGACACTCCTTCCTGGGTTGGCGCCATGAGGCGGGGCGAGCGCGCGTCTGTCGCCCGTGCCGTTACCGCCGTCGAGAACGATTATCCCGACGCTTCCGCGATCGTGGAGACCGCACGCATGGCAGCGGGCCATGCGCTCGTCCTCGGGCTGACCGGCCCCCCGGGCGCCGGAAAGTCGACACTGACGGACGCCCTGGTGCGGGAGTTCCGCCGCCGGTCGAGGCTGGTTGCGGTCCTCGCCGTCGATCCGTCGAGTTCCGTGACAGGCGGTGCCCTTCTTGGTGACCGCATCCGCATGTCTGGTCACGCCACCGACCGCGGGGTCTTCATCCGCAGCCACGCCTCCAGGGGCCGGCCGGACGGTCTCGCGGCGACCACGTCTCGCGTCATCGACGTGATGGATGCTGCCGGAAGCGACATCATCATCGTCGAGACGGTCGGTACGGGCCAGGCCGAGACCGGGATCACCCGCCTGGCGGACAGGAGCATCCTGGTGTGGCCGCCCGGTTCCGGTGACGACATCCAGGCCGCCAAGGCCGGGATTCTGGAGACCGTGGACCTGATTGTGGTCAACAAGGCCGATCGGCCAGGTGCCCATGCCGCGAGGGCAGCACTGGAGGCGGCGGTGTCCTGGAGAGGCGATGACGTGCCTCCGGTCCTCATGACGGTCGCCACGCGAGGCGAGGGGGTTGGTGAGCTCGCCGGTCTCCTCGTTGACGAGGGTCATCGGCCCACGCAGTCGCCACGGCGCACCCGGCAGGGCCTCAGCCAGGAAATTATCGAGACGGCACTCGCAATGGCCAGGAAACGGGCTCTTCACCACCCACGGTTGACCGGCCTTGCCGATGCCGTGGCAGGCGGTACCACGACACTTGATGATGCCGCCCTTCACCTGCTGGAGACCCTCGTCGATCGTGACGATTCCGAGTGACCTCCCACCACGAGGATGCCCCTGACCGTGGACGCGTCAAAACAGTGGTCAATCCCCGTGGTTCGGGAGTAGTATGGATGTCCGGCCGGTTCATGGGGTTCAGAACTGTTGGCATCTGCCATGTTGCGTGGATGAGCTGATCAGGGCGGGAGTGACTGTTTTGAGCCTGGTGGATGGCACCCTCCGACACATGCGTCTTGTCGTGTTTGCAGCCCTGGTGACCGGATGGTCGGGGCTGCCTGTCGCTGCGGATGTTCCGCAGACCTTTGTCGAGGCGATGACGTGGTATCGCGTCGAAGCGCAAGCGGGCAATGCCGAGGCGCAGTTCCTCCTGGGCTATGGCTACGAGACGGGAACGGCATTCGGCTACGTGTCGGTGGAACCGAACCCCTTTCCGGCCGATCCGCAAGAGGCAAGGCACTGGTACAGCCAGGCTGCCGCACAGGAACACGACCGGGCAAGGGTGCGCCTTGCCCGCCTGCTTCTCGAGGCGAAGGGAGGTCCGGCGGACCCTGACGGCGCCCGGGTCCTTCTTGAAGCGGCGGCCGAGGCCGGGGAACCCGACGCGATGTCGCTCCTCGGTTTCCTGCTCCTGACCGTGGAGCCCTACGACCCCGTCGGCGCATTCCTGTGGCTCAGCCTTGCTGCCCGGACGGGCGACGACATTGCGTCGAAGAACCTTGCCAGCCTGGAGGAAACTCTCGATGACGCCACGCGGGAGCGCGCCGGCGGCGCCTTGCAGGAGTGGCTGGAAGAAGAGACGAGGTAGGGACTCCAGCCGGTGATGCGGTCTAGAATGGCCGTGTCATGTCCAGGCGCGCACTCATCATCCTGGTTGCTGTCGCCGGTCTTGCGGTGGCGTCTTCCCGTTCCGACGCTTCCAGGGGACCGCTTCCCGATGCGGTCGTGATCACCATCGAACAGGTGTTCGAGTACCGCAAGGCGTCACGGCCCCAGCCCCACTTCCTCGAGGACTACGAACTGCCGCTTGTCGACTATGCCGAGGACATGCTCCTGGCTGCGGACATCGAGCCCCTCGACGGCGATGCAGGAGGCGAGGGATGGGAACTGAAGGTCTCCCTGAAGGGACGGGCGCTCGGCAGGCTCTACTTCGAACTTGGCAGATCCTATCTCTACACCGGCGCCGATCTTGCCGGTGAGGTCACGATTACCGGTCCCGGGGCGAGCGAAAGCATGCGACCCTTCGCTTCCACGGTCGAACGTCCTTTCGAGGTCGAGATCAATCACGGTTACGAGAAGCCGGAGAATGCCCCCTTTCTTGAAGCGCTGGTGAAGGCGGACGGTTTTCTCGAGGCGCTGGGCAATGTCATGATCGATGCCTGGGGGGTGGCGAGCGTCCTGCCCGCTCTCGACGAACCGGGGCATGAAGTGCGGCGTTCGGTGGTCTCGGCTCTCGGCCGCACCGCTGACCCGGCGGCCGTGTCTGCGCTCATCGAGGCGCTGGAGGACGAGCATGACCGCGTTCGCTGGGAGGCGGCGTGGTCGCTTGGCCGCATCGGTGACGGAGCTGCGGTGCCACACCTCATCGAGGCCCTCCAGGATCCCTCCCAGGATGTCCGCTGGTTCTCCTCCTGGTCACTGCGGACCATCACCGGCGCCGACATCGGACCGGACTACGACCGGTGGACGGCGTGGTGGAGCAGCCATGGTGGTGATGCCAGCGGCTGATCCGCCGCCGGCCGCGTGTCAGAACCCGACAATGGTGCACCCCGTTGCCCGCCTGATGTCGAGAGTGCCGCCCGTGTGATCGCCGTGATGATGTGCGTGACAGACCATCCGTCTTTCGCGACCGCCGTGGCCTCCGTCTCGGGAAGACGCGCGAGATAGACGACGTCAGCGGCGAGATCCGGAATCTGGCGGATCTCGAGAGAGCTCATGGACGGTTCCTCATGCTCACCCGGCCGCCGTCACTTTCTATCGCGCGGCAATCCAGGCATCGATCAGGGAGCGGGCAATGGAATCGCGGCGCGGCAATTCGACACCGTCGGGCAGCGCCACGAGTTCCTCCCGGGTGAACCAGCGGGCGGTGGCCAGTTCGTCCCTGTCGATGACGACGGCGTCGTGCGTGGCGACGGCGAAGTAGCCCAGCATGAGCGAGGACGGATAGGGCCATGGCTGGGTTGCGTGGTAGCGGACATCCCGTACCTCGAGTCCCGATTCCTCGCGAACTTCGCGCACCACGGCCTCTTCCGCCGATTCACCGGGTTCGACAAACCCTGCCAGGCAGGAGTGAAGGCCACCCGGCCAGTTCTTCTGACGGGCCAGCAGGCACCGGTCGGCGAATTCGGTCACCATGATGACGGCCGGATCGGTCCTCGGAAAGGCGAGGGTCCTGCACGCGTCGTTGGTACAGACACGCACGTGACCGGCCTCCCGTGATCCGGTGACATGGCCGCAGACACCGCAATAGCGGTGGTGGTGCCGCCATCTCACGAGCCAGGCGGCATGGGAGAGAAGCGAGGCGTCGCGGCGGAACAGCTGTGTTGCGATGCCATAGAGTTCCTCGAGGACGCAGTCCTCTCCCGGCCCGGCGACAACCCGTTCATCGAGATGCGACATGTCGACGGCAAACAGCGGACCCACCTCGTCGATTCCGAGAAAGATCGGCTCCATCAGGGGGTCATCGGGGAATCCATCGACATCGCCGGGCGCCAGAAAGGCCGCACTCCTGTCACGCAGCAGGTTGCGCCCCTGGTGAACGGGAACGAGTCGGGTTGCGGGATCGCGCAGCCTGGCGGCAATCCACTGATCATCCCGGCGCAACTCGCTGGCGCGATCGATCAGATCGCCGCTGTAGTGGGAAACGTCAACCATGCAACGACGTTCGCACGAGGCCCGTTGTCGTGCAATCAGGCTTGCGTGCCGTCGGTTGTGGCGGCTAGTGTTGGCGACGGGGGCCGGAATGGACGGAATTGGCTCGTGAACCCGGTCAGGTCCGAAAGGAAGCAGCCGTAGCGTGTTCAACCGGGTCAGGCCGGCCTTCCATTCATCCGCTACATCAACAGTTGCGCGAACCCCCGCCCCTTTCATCCGGGACCGCGATGGCACCTCCTGATCAAGACAACCCGCAGTACCGTGTCCTGGCCCGAAAGTACCGGCCGCAGACCCTTGGTGAACTGCGCGGCCAGGATGTCCTCGTGCGCACGCTGACCCATGCTGTGGAGACCGGGAGGATCGCCCAGGCCTTCCTGCTGACCGGCATTCGCGGGGTTGGCAAGACGACCACGGCGCGAGTTCTGGCACGCATGCTCAATTGTGTCGGCGAGAATGGCACAGGGGGTGTGACGGCCGAGCCCTGCGGCGTCTGCGAACACTGCGTTGCCATTGCCGCCGACCGCCATATCGATGTCCTCGAGGTCGATGCCGCGAGTCACACGGGAATCGACAACATGCGCAGCCTGCTTGATGCGGCGCGCTACCGGCCTTCCCTCGGCCGCTACAAGGTCTACGTCATGGACGAGGTCCACATGCTGTCCGGACCGGCGTTCAACGCGCTTCTGAAGACCCTGGAGGAGCCGCCGGAGCATTTGAAGTTCGTCTTCGCGACGACCGAGCTGCGCAAGATTCCGGCGACCATCCTGTCGCGTTGCCAGCGGTTCGACCTGCGCCGGATCGACGCCGGGGAACTTGCCCGTTACTTCGGCGACATCGCCTCCAGGGAACAGGCATCAGCGACCGATGAGGCACTGGCCCTGATCGCCCGCGCCGCCGATGGTTCGGTGCGTGACGGCTTCTCCATCCTCGATCAGGCCATCGCCCAGGGCCGGGGAACGGTGACTGAGGACGATGTGCGCGCCATGCTCGGACTCGCCGACAGGGGCAGGACATTCGCACTTTATCGGCATGTCATGGCCGGCCGGATCGCCGATGCGCTCGAGGGCCTGGCGGAGCAGTATGCATCTGGAGTGGATCCGGTCGTCGTTCTCGAGGACCTGCTCGAGCTCACGCACTGGCTGACGCGTTGCAAGGTCACCCCCGATGCTGCCAGGCAGGCGGCGCCCGAGTTCGAGCGGACGCAAGGGGCGGAGATGGCCGAAACCCTTGGCGTGCCGCACCTCACGCGGGCCTGGCAGATTCTCCTCAAGGGTATCGGCGAGGCGCGTGTTGCGCCTGACAGCCTGCAGGCCGTGGAGATGACCCTGGTCCGGCTGGCCTTCAGCGCAACATTGCCGACTCCCGAACAGGCGCTGAAGGCGCTCCAGGAGTCAACGCCACCCGCGCCTGCAAAGGGTTCAGAAAGCCGGGCGCCCGCGGTGACCGGGGACGCCGGCAGCGAGGTGCCACAGAGTTTCGAGGCGGTGCTCGATCTCGTGGAGCGCCGCCGCGAGGCCATCCTCCATTCCCACCTGCGCCACAGTGTCCATCTCGTCTCCTTTGCTGTCGGCAACATCGAGATCAGGCTCGGCAAGGATGCGCCCCGCGAGCTTCCTTCGAACCTTGCCAGGCTGCTCGGCGCCTGGACCGGCATGGCCTGGCAGGTGACACCGTCGACACGTGACGGCGCGCCCACGATTGCACTGTCGGAAGAGCAGGAAAAGAAGGCCCTGCTGGAAGAGACTGCCAGGGAACCTGATCTGTCACGCATACTCGAGGCCTTTCCCGGAGCCGAGATCGTCGATGTCCGGGATGGCGACAAACCGCACGCAAGGAACGGCAACCCATGAACATTCTGAAGATGATGGAAAAGGTCCAGGAAGTGCAGTCGCGCATGGAGAGCCTCCAGGAGGATCTCGCACGGATCGAGGTCGAGGGGGTTTCCGGCGGCGGTATGGTCAAGGCTTCGATGACCTGTCAGCACCGGCTCAACAACCTGTCGATCGACCCTTCCCTCGTCACCGCCGACGACAGGGGCATGCTTGAGGACCTGATCGTTGCGGCCATCAATGATGCACACAGCAAGGCCGAGGAGACGGTCCGGGAACGAACGGCCGGCGTTGCCGGCGAACTCCAGTTGCCCCCGGGACTGAAACTGCCCTTCTGATGGACTGTCGAAGACCCTCGTTTCCGGGTCCCTGAGAGATGGTTCATGCCAGCCCCGAGATCGACCGTCTGGCGACCCTGCTGGCACGCCTGCCGGGGCTCGGGCCGCGCTCGGCGCGCCGCCTTGTCCTCCACCTTCTCAAGCACCGCGAGACGGTGCTGGCCAATCTCGTCCAGGCGCTCGAGCGGACGGCCGCGACCATCACGACATGCGGCCGCTGCGGGAATCTCGACACCGGCGATCCCTGCGCCATCTGTTCCGATGACAGGCGTGATTCTTCGATCATCTGCGTCGTCGAGAACGTCGATGACCTGTGGGCCATGGAACGCTCGGCAGCCTTCGCCGGCCACTACCATGTCCTGGGCGGCACCCTGTCGGCTCTCGATGGCGTCGGGCCCGAGGATCTGCGCATCGCCGATCTCGTGACCCGTTCCCGGTCGCCGGACGTCAGGGAAGTGGTTCTCGCTACCGGCGCCACGGTTCCCGGGCAGACCACGGCCCACTATCTCGTCGACATGCTCGCCTCGTGCGGTGTCACGGTCTCCCGGCTGTCACTCGGCGTTCCGGTTGGCGGCGAACTCAATTTTCTCGACGACGGCACGCTGGGCACCGCCATGCAGGCCCGCCGCACGCTCGAGCCGGGCTGACCTGCCTCAACTTGATCGTTCCGGACCATGAATCTAGTCTGTCGCCGCACCGACATGTGACGAGGGGAGCAGCCTGTGCAATGACGGTCATGACGGTCATTCACGCTCCTGATCCACGTCTTCAGGTGGTCTCCGAGGCCGTGGGATGCGTCGACGACGACGTGCGCCGTCTCGCCGATGATCTTCTGGAGACCATGTACGCCGAAAAGGGCCTCGGTCTCTCGGCGATCCAGGTCGGCATCCCCCGGCGCATCATCGTTGTCGACGTGGCGCGCAGCGACGGGGCTTTGCAGCCGCTGAAACTCGTCAACCCGGCCGTCACCGGATCGTCGCAGGAACGGGTCGAGTTTGACGAAGGCTGTCTTTCGTTTCCGGAACTCTTCGCCCTGGTGGAGCGTCCGGCATCGGTTGACATCACCTACCTCGACGAGAACGGCGCCGGCCGGGAGCTTCACGCCGATGGCCTTCTGGCACGTTGCCTGCAGCACGAGATCGACCACCTCGACGGCATTCTCTTCGTCGATCACCTCTCTGCCCTGCGCCGCCGGCTGATCCTGCGCAAGATGATCAAGTGGAAGAAGGCGCGGCTGCGCGACATCGCGTGACCACCCTCAGGCTCGCGTTCATGGCAACGGCGCCCTTCGCCCTGCCGGCGCTGGAGGCCCTCCATCGCGCCGGCCACGACATCGTGGCCGTCTACACGCAACCGCCGAGGCCGGCCGGCCGCGGCAAGCGCCTGCGCGCCTCCGTCGTCGCCGAGCGGGCCGAGGCCCTTGGCCTCGACGTGCGGACACCGGTCTCGCTGCGGGACGGCGCGGCCTCAACCGCGTTCCGGGCCCTCGATGCCGACGTGGCGGTCGTCGCCGCCTATGGGCTGATCCTTCCGCGGCCCATTCTCGATGCGCCGCGACTTGGCTGCATCAATCTTCACCCATCGCTTCTGCCGCGCTGGCGGGGCGCCACCCCGGTAGCCCACACCATCCTCCATGGCGACCGTGAGACCGGCCTGACGGTCTTCCGCATGGACGAAGGTCTCGATACCGGCGCCATTCTCTGCCGCCATCGACTGCCCGTACATCGCCGCGCCACCACGGACAGCCTGGAATCCTGCCTTGCCGGCCTCGCCGCCGATGTCCTTCCGGGACTTCTCGGACGGCTCGGGGATCATCTGGCCCGGGTGGAACCCCAGAACGACCGGGACGCCACCTATGCACGGAAGCTCACGCGGGCAGACGGACGCGTCGACTGGCGACGCAGTGCCGATGAAATCGATCGCATGGTGCGAGGCCTCAATCCGCGCCCCGGGGTTCACTTCGGACCGGACTCGGCGCAGGTGAAAATTCTCGAAGCCGAGGCGGTCGCGGGCGAGGCTGCGCCGGGAACGCTGCTGGATCGCAGTGCCGTCGTGGCATGCGGCAGGGGTGCCTTGCGTCTTGTGAAGGTCCGCGCGGCGGGGCGACCGACCACCGATGGCGCCGCCTGGCTGCGTGGCCAGCGCCTCGAGCCCCCCGCGCGCCTTGCCTGACCATGCCGCGCTATCGTCTCACGCTGGAGTACGACGGCACCGGTTATGCGGGATGGCAAAGGCAGCGTGACCAGCCTTCCATCCAGCAGGCGCTCGAGGAGGCGTTCCGGGCCTTCTGCCAGGACGACGTGACCCTGGTGGCGGCGGGAAGGACGGATACCGGTGTCCATGCCCTGCAGCAGGTCGCTCACGTCGACCTGGATCGGGACTGGCCGCCGGCCACCGTGAGAAACGCGGTCAACCAGCATCTGCGCCCCCAGGCGATTGCCATCCTCGAGGCGGCGAGGGCCGGGGCGGATTTTCATGCCCGGTTCGATGCCGTCGAGCGTCTCTACCGCTACCGGATCGTGTGCCGGCGGGCGCCGTTGACGATCGATCTCAACCGGGCCTGGCATGTGCCGAGATCCCTCGATCCCGTGGCCATGCACATGGCGGCGCAGGGCCTTGTCGGCAGACACGATTTCACCACCTTCAGGGATGCCGGCTGCCAGGCGTCCTCGCCCGTCAGGACGCTCGATGAAGTCACCGTCGCGGGCGCCGCTGACACCATCGAGATCAGCGCCCGCGCCCGTTCATTCCTCCATCGCCAGGTCCGCAGCATGGTGGGATCCCTCGTCCATGTCGGGGAGGGCCGGTGGACGGCCGGCGACCTCAGGCATGCCCTCGAGCAAAGGGACCGCCAGGCCTGCGGCATGATCGCTCCGGCCCACGGACTCTACCTCGCCGCCGTCCGCTACCCGCGGATGGTTGACGAGGCAGGAGGAGCCTGAGATGGCGAGGAACGACGCCGGGCGCAGGCTCTTTGCGCGGCCCTGCACGTTCGTTGTCGCGGCGACGTCGCTCGAGGGACTGCCCGACCCTGGGGTTCCCGAGGTCGCCTTCGCAGGGCGTTCGAACTGCGGCAAGTCGTCACTCATCAATGCGCTGACGGGGCGGCGAAGCCTGGCGCGAACCTCGAGGACGCCAGGCAGGACGCGCTCGATCAATGTCTTCAGCCTGGACGGGCGCATGAATCTCGTCGATCTGCCCGGATACGGCTATGCCGCCGCCGGCAAGGCGGACATCGCAGGATGGACACGGGCCGTGGACGACTACCTTGCCCTTCGCCCGGTGCTGCGGCGCGTCTGCCTGCTGCTTGATGTGCGCCGCGGGATCACCGACAGGGACCGCGCAACGTTCGACAGTCTCGATACCGCCGGTGTTTCCTGGCAGGCCGTGCTCACCAAGTCCGACAAGGTGAAGGGAGCCGGTCTCGATGGCGTGGTTGCCGAGGTCGCAGAAGAACTCCAGCGTCGGCCTGCCGCGGTTCCGGGCATCCTGATCACCAGCGCCCGCAAGGGCCGGGGCATCGATGATCTGCGCTCTGCCGTCGCCGCCATTGTCTCTTGAGCAAAGGCATCCGGTTCACCCCTCCTGCCGTCGCAAGGAGGTGCCGTGCGATTGACAGTCGGCCTCCGGTTGGGGGAGGATGGGGATTGCGTTGTCAGAGGCACTCTCCTGACCAACGAAGCAAACTGAAAGGGACCAAGACACATGAGAAAACTGATCTTACTGATCGCAGCCGGAGCGCTGGCAGCCGTCACGTCGGTCGCCGGGGCCGCGACACTCGATGATGTCCGGGCGAAGGGTCATGTGCAGTGTGGCATCAACACCGGTCTGCCGGGCTTCGCATACAAGGATGAAGCCGGCGAATGGCAGGGTTTCGATGTCGATTACTGCAGGGCAGTGGCCGCGGCGGTATTTGGTGACGCCGGCGCGCTGAAGTACACGAACCTCACCGGCGCCACACGCTTCGAGGCCCTCAAGGCGGGCGAGATCGACGTCCTGTCGCGCAATACGACCTGGACCTACAGCCGCGACAACGACCTCAAGCTCACCTTCGTTGGCGTCAACTACTATGACGGCCAGGGATTCATCGTGAACAAGGCGCTTGGCGTCGAGAGTGCGCATGATCTCGAGGGTGCCTCGGTCTGCATCCAGACCGGCACGACCACCGAACTCAACCTCGCGGACTTCTTCCGGGCGAACGGCATGAACTACGAGCCGGTTCCCATCGAGAACAACGAGGAAGCGCGTCAGAACTACCTGGCAGGGCGTTGCGACGTCTACACGACGGACCGTTCCGGTCTTGCCGCGACCCGTGCTTCCCTCGAGAATCCCGATGACCACGTGGTCCTGCCCGAGATCATCTCGAAGGAGCCGCTTGGCCCGCTGGTAAGGCACGGTGACGACGAGTGGGGCGACATCGCCCGCTGGACTCTCAATGTCCTGATCCTCGCCGAGGAGTACGGCATCGATTCCGGCAACGTGAATGAACTCGCCGAAGGCACCAACAACCCCGAGATCAATCGCATGCTCGGTACGGAAGGCGAGTTCGGCGCAATGCTTGGGCTCGACCAGAACTGGGTCGTCAACGTCATCAACGCCGTTGGCAACTACGCCGAGATCTTTGATCGCAACATCGGTCCCGACACGGCGATCGGCCTTTCGCGTGGCGTCAATGCTTCCTACCTCGACGGTGGCATCCTCTACGCCCCGCCGTTCCGTTGATCTGAGCTGATCTTTGGGAAATCGCGACCGGCACCCGTTGACTGCAACGGGTGCCGGTTGTGGTTCCTGACATCATCGCTGATCTCCCGGAACCGGACTTCCAGTGACAGTCCATCCGGATGTTGAACCGGGCAGGGACTTTCGCCTGTCCGACATATGGACCAACGAACGGTCCCGGTCCCTCGTTATCCAGATTGTCGCCCTCCTTGTCCTGTTCTTGACTCTGGCCTGGATCGTCAACAACACGGTCCAGAACCTCGAGAATCTCGGTGTGGAGACCGGATACGGTTTCCTCGAACAGCCCGCCAGCTACGACATCAACCAGCGATTGGTCGAGTACTCCTCGCGCTCGACCCACGCGCGCGCCGCGCTGGTCGGATTCCTGAACACGGTGCTGGTCGCCGTGACCGGCATCATCTTCGCCACGCTCCTCGGGTTCATGGTCGGCGTCCTGCGCCTGTCGAACAACTGGCTCGTCTCCAGGCTGATGACCGCCTACGTCGAGTTCACGCGCAACGTGCCGGTGCTTCTCCATATCCTCCTGTGGTACGGCATCGTCCTCCATGTCCTGCCGCACCCCAAGGAGGCCATCGAGCCCATCTCCGGGCTCTTCCTCTCCAACCGGGGCTTCTACCTGCCGCGTCCGGTCTTCGAGGATTTCGCCTGGGTGATACCGGCCAGTCTTGTCGCCACCCTCGTCGGCGTCTACCTGTTTGCCCGCCACGCGAGACGCGTCCAGGAGCGGACCGGCAAGATCTATCCCGTCCTGTCGATGTCCCTGGCGGCCATCATCGCCGTTCCCGTCGTCGCCTACTTCGCCGCCGGATCGCCGGCTCATCTCGACTGGCCCGCTCTCAAGGGCTTCAACTACAAGGGCGGCATTGCCCTCAAGCCCGAGTTCTTCGCACTGTGGTTCGCCCTGTCGATCTACACGGCGGCGTTCATTGCCGAGATCGTGCGCGGCGGCATCGTGGCGGTGAGTCACGGGCAGACCGAAGCCGCCTTCTCCCTTGGCATCAAGCCTGGCTGGACGATGCGCCTCGTCGTCATCCCGCAGGCCTTGCGGGTGATCGTTCCGCCCCTGATCAGCCAGTACCTCAACCTGACCAAGAACTCTTCCCTGGCGATCGCCGTTGGCTACATGGACCTGACAGCCACCATCGGCCGCATATCGCTGAACCAGACCGGCCGGGCGCTGGAATGCATGTCCATCCTGCTCACCATATACCTGCTGATCTCGCTGATGATTTCGGCGTTCATGAACTGGTACAACAAACGCATTCGCCTGGTGGAGCGCTGACGTCATGGAAGGCCGGGGCCATATCGTTCATGAGAAGGCGCAGACCCTGCCACCGCCGGTGATGTCGGTGGGAATTGCCCGCTGGCTCAAGGACAATCTCTTCTCGTCGCCCTCCAACGTCGTGCTGACCTTCGTGGTGATCTACGTTCTGTGGCTGATCGTCCCGCCATTCCTTGACTGGGCCATTTTCGATGCGGTGTGGTACGCCACCTCGCGTGCCGAATGCTGGGATACCGGTGATGGCGCCTGCTGGGCGGTGGTGGTGACGCGATTCGACCAGTTCGTCTACGGCGACTACCCGGTGAGCGAACGCTGGAGAGCGAATCTTGCCTTTGTCCTGCTGTTCGTGGCCCTGGCGCCCGTGCTGTTCGACGGGATCCCGTGGCGGCGTCACCTCGTCGGGTTCTCCATCGCCTATCCCGTGGTCGCCTACATCCTGCTGATCGGCGGTTTCGGCCTGCCGGAAGTGGAAACCGCGCGATTCGGCGGATTCCTGCTCACGATCGTCATCGGCATCACCGGGATTTCCGCTTCCCTGCCGCTCGGCATCCTGCTGGCGCTCGGCCGGCAGTCCGATCTCTTCATCATCAGGGTGCTGTGTGTCGCCTTCATCGAGTTCATACGCGGCGTGCCGCTCATTACGCTGCTCTTCGTCGCCTCGACCCTGCTCAACTACTTCATGCCGCCCGGCACCAGCTTCAACCTGCTGGTGCGCGTTCTCATCATGGTCACCCTGTTCTCGGCGGCCTATCTTGCCGAGGTCATCCGCGGCGGGCTTCAGGCCATGCCGGCGGGGCAGTACGAGGCCGCGAAGTCCCTGGGTCTTCCCTACTGGAAGACCATGAGACTCGTCATCCTGCCCCAGGCGCTGAAGATCTCGATCCCCGGAATCGTCAACTCCTTCATCGCGCTCTACAAGGACACGACCCTCGTCATCATCATCGGCCTCCTCGATCCCCTCGGCATCGGCAAGGCGACGCTCTCCGACACCACGTGGCAGGGCCTGTCGACGGAGGTTTACGTCTTCGTTGCCATCTTCTTCTTCCTGTGCTGCTTCGGCATGTCGCGCTATTCCGCATGGCTCGAGCGCAGGCTGCACACCGGTCACTAGGACGAATGCCATGACTGATCAGGACGTCCCCACTTCCCAGGAAGCCGTCACCGGCACGATCAGCGACGAGGTGGTGATCGACATCACGTCGATGAACAAGTGGTTCGGCGACTTCCACGTGCTCAAGGACATCAACCTTACCGTGTACCGCGGCGAGAGAATCGTGATCTGCGGCCCTTCGGGATCAGGCAAGTCGACCATGATCCGCTGCATCAACCGGCTCGAGAAACACCAGCGCGGCAAGGTCGAGGTCGACGGCATCGAACTGACCGACAACATCAAGAAGATGGATCAGGTGCGCCGCGAGGTGGGTATGGTGTTCCAGCACTTCAACCTGTTCCCGCACCTCACCGTGCTGGAGAACTGCACCCTGGCTCCGATCTGGGTGCGGCGCATGCCCAGGGCCGACGCCGAGGAAACCGCCATGCGCTATCTCGAAAGGGTCAAGATTCCCGAACAGGCCTCCAAGTTCCCGGGCCAGTTGTCCGGTGGCCAGCAGCAGCGGGTGGCCATCGCCCGGTCGCTGTGCATGGAGCCGCGCGTCATGCTGTTTGATGAACCGACCTCGGCGCTCGATCCGGAGATGATCAAGGAGGTTCTCGAGGTCATGGTGGATCTCGCGGAAAGCGGCATGACGATGCTCTGTGTCACCCACGAGATGGGGTTCGCCCGCCAGGTCGCCAACCGGGTCATCTTCATGGACGAGGGGCAGATCGTCGAACAGGCGCCGCCGACGGAGTTTTTCAGGAATCCCAAGAGCGATCGCACCAAGCTCTTCCTGAGCCAGATCCTGCACTCCGAGGCATAGGCCGGATACCAGGACGGGCCAGCGGTTTGCACCTGCCGGAACAACCGGACTATCCTCGGGCCGTCCCTTGCCGGATTCGGGTGATTGAAGGCGGCCCTCCATGATCAGGCGCGGCACTGCCGAAAAGAACATCCCTGTCACCAAGCACTGGTTGAGGACCGCCGAGACCCTGGCGGAAGCGCTGCCCTATCTGCGCCAGTTTTCCGGGTGCACCTTCGTCATCAAGTATGGTGGCCATGCCATGGGGAACGACAAGCTGGCGCGGGACTTTGCCCGTGATGTCGTCCTCATCAAGCAGGTGGGAATCCACCCGGTCATCGTTCACGGCGGAGGGCCGCAGATCGGTTCCATGCTCGACGACCTGGCGATCGAGTCGACATTCGTCGACGGACTGCGAATCACGGACAAGCGATCCATGGACGTGGTGGAGATGGTCCTTGCCGGTTCCATCAACAAGAAGATCGTGTCGTCGATCAATGCCGAGGGAGGTCTTGCGATCGGCATTTCAGGCAAGGACGGGCGTCTTCTGCAGGCCCGCAAGGTTGAACGCACGGTCCGTGATCCCGATTCGAACATCGAGAGGGTGGTCGACCTCGGGTTCGTCGGCGAGCCCGAGAAGGTCAATGCCGACATCCTGACGATGCTGGACCACACCCAGGCCATACCCGTCATCGCTCCCGTCGGCATTGCCGACAACGGCGATACCTACAACATCAACGCCGACACCGCGGCCGGTGCCATCGCCGAGGTGCTGAAGGCGCCGAAGCTGTTGCTGCTCACCGATGTTCCAGGGGTGTTCGACAGCCAGGGCACGCTCATCTCCGAAATGTCGCGCCTGGAAGCCAGGGAGCTGTTCAGCACCGGAGCGATCACCGGCGGCATGATTCCGAAGCTCGAGACCTGTCTGAAGGCCCTGGAGAACGACGTCGGCGCCGCCTACATCCTTGACGGCCGCATTCCCCACGTCCTGCTGCTCGAGCTGTTCACGGAAAACGGCACCGGCACGAAGATCAACGCGTGACCGCCGCCGAACGCATTGTCGGGAACGTGGACACCTGGATCTTCGATCTGGACAACACGCTCTATTCCCCCCGGTTCGGCCTCTTTGACCAGGTCAGTGAACGCATGACTCTCTTCGTCGCGGAGTTTCTCGGGTTGGAACGCGATCGCGCGCGAGTGCTCCAGAAGAAGTACTTCGTGGAACACGGCACCACGCTGAACGGCCTGATGGAGATCCACGACTGCGATCCGGCCGAGTACCTCGCCTTCGTTCATGACATCGACTGGTCGCCAATACCGGAAAATCCGGACCTTGCCCGGACACTCGCAGGCTTGCCCGGGCGCAAGCTGATCTTCACAAACGGTGACGTGCCCCATGCCCGGCGCGCCATCGAACGCCTGGGAATCGCCGGTTGTTTCGAGGCCGTGTTCGACATCGTCGCATCGGGCTACATCCCGAAGCCCGATCCCGTTGTCTACCGGACCTTCATCGACCGCCACGCGGTTGATCCCCGGCGGGCGATCTACTTCGAGGACATCGCCCGCAATCTCAAGCCGGCCAAGGATCTCGGCATGACGACGGTCCTGGTCGGGGATCGAACAGACACTGTTGACGACTACGTCGACCATCTGACAGAGGATCTCACCGGCTGGCTTGCAGCCCTCGTCCCGCCGACACCAGCCGCAAGGGGGGTTCCCGATGGCGCATGACATTCAGACCGCAATCGAGGAGGCCTGGGAGGACCGGGCGACGATCAACACGGCGACCACCGGAGAGGTGAGGGACGCCGTCTTCAAGGCCATGGAGTTGCTGGATTCCGGCACATGCCGCATTGCCGAGCCGGGCGCCGACGGCTGGATCATCAACGAGTGGCTGAAGAAGGCAGTTCTGCTCTCCTTCAGGCTGACCGAGACGAGGACCATCCCCGGTGCGCCGGGCAAATGTGCCAACTGGTACGACAAGGTCGACAACAAGTTCGAGGGGTGGGACGAGGCGAGGTTCGCCTCCGCCGGATTCCGTGCGGTCCCCCACGCCATCGTCCGTCACGGCGCTTTTGTCGCTCCCGGCGTCGTGCTGATGCCGAGCTTTGTCAACGTCGGCGCCTTCGTCGGCGAGGGGACGATGGTGGACACGTGGGCCACCGTCGGCAGCTGTGCCCAGGTGGGCCGCAACTGTCACATTTCCGGAGGTGCGGGTCTCGGTGGCGTCCTCGAACCGTTGCAGGCCGCGCCCGTGATCATCGAGGACGACTGTTTCATCGGCGCCCGCAGCGAGGTTGTCGAAGGAGTCATCGTCGAGAAGGGTTCGGTGCTCTCCATGGGTGTCTTCATCGGCGCCTCAACCCGGATCGTTCATCGCGAAACGGGGGATGTCATCACCGGACGCGTGCCTGCCGGTTCGGTGGTGGTGCCGGGGTCCCTGCCGCCGAAGGTTCCGGGAGGCCCCTCGCTCTACTGTGCCGTCATCATCAAGCAAGTCGATGAAAGGACGCGCGCCAAGACGTCGATCAACGAACTCCTGAGAGACTGACCATCAGGAATTCGTGAAGTCCGGCTGGCGTTTTTCGATGAAGGCGGCCATGCCTTCGCTCTGGTCATCGGTGGCGAAGAGGGACTGGAAGGCGCGCTTCTCGAAGGCGAGACCCTCGGCGAGCGAGGTCTCGAAGGCGCGGTTGATCGCCTCCTTGGCCATGCGCGTGGCGAGGCGGCCGTGTCCGGCAATGGCATGCGCCACCCCGAGAGCCTCGTCGATCAGCCGGTCGGCGGGCACGACACGCGCCACCAGCCCCGACCGTTCGGCTTCCTCGGCGTCCATCATGCGCCCGGTCAGGATGAGATCGACGGCCTTTGCCTTGCCGACCGCGCGGGCAAGGCGCTGCGTGCCGCCCATGCCGGGAATGACGCCGAGCCTCAATTCCGGTTGGCCGAACCGGGCGCTGTCGGCGGCGATGATGATATCGCACATCATCGCGAGTTCGCATCCGCCGCCCAGGGCATAGCCGGCGACAGCGGCAATGGTGGGGGTCCGCAGGGAGCCGAGGCGGTCCCACTCGGCGAAGAGGTCGTCGCCGAAGACGGCTGCGAAGTCCTTGTCAGCCATTTCCCTGATGTCGGCGCCGGCAGCAAAGGCCTTTTCGGAGCCGGTGATGACCATGGCGCCGATGCCGGGGTCGCGATCGGCCTCTGCGAGGACGGCGACGACGTCCCTGGCGAGGGCGGTGTCGAGGGCATTGAGTGCCTGAGGCCGGTTGAGACGGACGAGCAGGACGTTGCGGTCGCGTTCGACGATGACGTACTCCGGCATGCTCGATCACTCCCTGGCCAGCGACCGGACATGCCGGATGACGGCCGAAAAGTCGAGGTGGCCGCTGCCCGACGCCACCATGGCCTCATAGACGGATGCGGCCATCGCTCCCATCGGGGTGGCGACATCCACCGAAGCCGCCGCCTGCTGGCTCAGTCCCAGGTCCTTGAACATGAGGGCGGCGGCAAATCCCGGCGCATAGCCGTGATCGGCCGGACTTTCGGGCCCGACGCCCGGAAGGGGACAATAGCTGTTCATCGACCAGCACGATCCCGACGAGGTCGAAACGACGTCGAACACGCGCTCGGGCTCGAGTTCGAGTTTGCGTGCGAGGGTGAGTGCCTCGCATACGCCGATCATCGAGATTCCGAGGATCATGTTGTTGCATATCTTGACCGCCTGGCCGCATCCCGGGCCACCGCACCGGACGATCGTACGGCCCATGATGTCGAGCAGTGGACGCACGGCCTCGCAGGCGGCTGGATCCCCGCCGGCCATGAAGGTGAGCGTTCCCGCCTCGGCGCCGGCGATGCCTCCGGAGACCGGCGCATCGACCGACGGCAGGTTCCGTTCCGCCGCCAGGTCATGGGCCTGTCGTGCCGAATCGATGTCGACCGTCGAACAGTCCATCAGGATCGTGCCCGCACGCACTTCGGCCACGATCGTGCGGTAGACCTCGAGGAGGGCGGCGCCGTCCGGCAGCATGGTGATGACGATATCGCGGTCTGCAGTCGCCTCGGTCGCGCTGTCGGCGATGTCGAGTCCTTTCGCACGGGCCGCGGTGCGGGCTCTCTCCGCCACGTCGTGGCCGGTGACATCAAGCCCTGCTGCCTCCAGATTGCCTGCCATGGGCGCGCCCATGTTGCCGAGGCCGATGAATCCGATCGACGTCATCTTGTCGCATCTCCTTCCAAATCAAGTTCCTCGTCTCCGAGGTGCGCGAACAGGGCGGCGACCTCGGCGGGCGAGACCTCCTCGAGACGGGCATGCCGCCAGCGCGGACGGCGGTCCCTGTCGATGATCGCAGCACGGATGCCCTCGAGGAAGTCGGTCTGCTGCGTGGCTCGCCAGGCGAAGCGGAACTCCATGGCAAGGCAGCTTTCAAGATCTGCCAGGCGGCGTGCCGCGCGCACGGCCTCGAGTGCACAGGTGACCGACAGCGGCGAATGACGCCGGATGGCGCCGACAGCCTCGCGTGCCCATGGGGAGGAAGACCTCTCCAGCCGGGCGACGATGGCCGGACCATCGGGCTCGGAGAACGTCTCGTTGATCTCGTCGAGGTTCGGGCCGAGGACACCTGCGGGCGGTGTGCGGGCGAGACAGTCGACGGCGCTGGTCCCATGTGTCTCCAGGCGTCTCACCGTCTCCCGGAGTGCGCCGGAGGGCATGAAGCGATCGGCAAAACCGGCATCGATGGCATCCGCCGGACCCAGGCGCGTGGCCGTCATCGCGAGATACTCGCCCAGTCTCCCCGGTGCGCGTGACAGGATCCAGGTGCCACCGACATCGGGGAGGAATCCGATGGACACCTCCGGCATGGCGACGACGGACCGCTCGGTCACGATGCGATGCGATCCGTGGGCGGACACGCCCACGCCGCCGCCCATCACGATGCCGTCCATGAGTGCGACAAAGGGCTTGGGATAGCGAGCGACCACCCGGTCGAGGCGGTATTCGTCGCGCCAGAAAGCGCGTCCGAAAGCGTGATCCCCGCGCTTGCCGTGTTGCCACAGGCCCTGAATGTCGCCGCCCGCCGAGAACGCCTTGTCACCGCTTCCCTCGATGACGACGCCGGTCACGCCGTCGTCATCTCTCCATGCGACGAGCACCTCGAGGAGCTCCCCGATCATGGCGTGGGTGAGGGCATTGAGAGCCCAGGGGCGGTCAAGCACGAGGCGGCCGAGGCCTCTCTCACGCCATGTCCGGAGATCCCCTGTCACGCACGCGGACCGGTCAGTGCACGGCTGATGATGAGGCGCATGATCTCGTTGGTTCCCTCGAGTATCTGGTGCACCCTGAGATCGCGCACGGTCTTCTCGATTCCGTAATCCGCGAGATAGCCGTAGCCTCCGTGGAGCTGCAGGGCGTCGTTGGCCACGCGGAACGCGGTGTCGGTGACGAATCGCTTGGCCATGGCGCACTGCACCGTGGCATCGCTGGCGCCATGATCGAGCTTCCACGCGGCCTGACGCAGCAGGCTGCGCGATGCCTCGAGTTCCGTCGCCATGTCGGCCAGCCTGAACTGCAGGGCCTGGAACTGATCGAGGGTGGCGCCGAAGGCGCGGCGCCCGCTCATGTAGGCGATGGTGCGGTCAAGGGCTTCCTGGGCCGCGCCAAGGGAGACGGCAGCGATGTTGAGACGGCCACCGTCGAGACCCGCCATCGCCTGGCGGAAACCGGCGCCGGCCTCGCCCACGAGGTTGCCGGCCTCGACGCGGCAGTCGTCCATGATCACGTCGGCCGTGGGCTGTGCCCGCCATCCCATCTTCTCTTCCGGCGCACCGAAACCAAGGCCGGGGGTGCCGGCCTCGACGACGATGCAGGAGATGCCTCGCGCACCCGCATTGCCGGTGCGTGCCATGACGAGGTAGAGGTCGGCAAGTCCGGCGCCGGAGATGAAGCTCTTGGTGCCGTTGAGCACAAGACAATCGCCGTCAGCGCGGGCGCTTGTGACGAGGGCGGCGGCATCGGAACCGCTGCCGGGTTCGGTCAGGCAATAGGCGGCGACGAGATCCAGGGTCACGAGTCCGGGAAGCCATCGTGCGCACTGGTCAGGTGAGCCGAACCGGTCGATCATGGCCGCACACATGTTGTGGATGGAGACGTAGGCCGCGATCGAGGGACATCCGGCGGCCAGGGCCTCGAACACGAAAGTGCCGTCAAGCCGGGAAAGCCCCGCACCCCCGAATTCTCCGGCGACAAACAGACCTCCCAGGCCGAGTTCTCCGGCTTCGCGAAGCAGGGATCGCGGTATGGTCCCGGCCTCCTCGAGATCCCGGGCCACGGGTGCCAGACGGTCACGTGCGAATGCGCGGGCCATGTCGAACATGGCCGTCTGTTCCGCACTCGGTTCAAGGTTCATGCGACGTCAATCCCGACCGCGCCAACGTTCAAGGCCCCGGTGCCAGTCTCGACACTATTCCCGGGCCCCGCTGGCGTCCATCGCAACAGGTCTTCGCATCATTTCCACAGCATGGACTCCATCCGGCAGGTTCCCGGCGATGCCGAACTCGAAGACGTCGGATGAATCGAACGCTGCCGGGCTTCCCTTGACGGGGTATATTCGAATGGAAGTGTCAAACTCGGGAGAATGGGGTCATGAACACCCGACTGCTTTACCGCACGATCGGCGCTCTTGTCCTGCTTGTCTCGGTTTCCGGTGCGTCGGCGGCCGACATGGCTGTGGCCGGAATCACCAATGCCGAAGGAACGGACATCGGCTCCGTGACGTTCCGGCAGGCGCCTGCCGGCGTACTGATTTCGGTCGATGTCACGGAGTTGCCGCCTGGCGGTCACGGCATCCATCTGCATGCCGTCGGATCCTGTTCTCCCGACTTCAAGGCTTCCGGAGGCCATGTCAATCCTAACGGTGTTCCGCACGGTCTGCTCAATCCCGGAGGCGGTGACAGTGGCGATCTGCCCAATCTCCATGCTGCGGCGGACGGCTCGGCCCGCGCCGAGTTCTTCACCACACGGGTGTCGCTGAAAGGTGGCGACCTGCCCGCACTGCTCGACGCGGACGGTTCGGCTGTCATCATCCACGACAGTCCGGATGATCACACGACACAGCCCATCGGCGGAGCCGGAGGGCGCATTGCATGCGGCGTGATCGAAGGCATGTAAAGGGGCGCAGCCATCCCGGAGGTGGCCGATGCGGCATTACCCTGTGGGCGGTCGCCGGGCAGTTAAGGGACAGGCCTCTTCGAATGCCCTTGCGGCACGCAGCACAAGGGCATCCCCACCTCGAGGTCCGACGATCTGCAAGCCCACCGGGGCACCGCCTTTCGTGAAGCCGCAGGGAAGGGAGATGGCGGGCTGCCCGGTGAGGTCGAAGGGAAACGTGGTCGCCATCCATCCGGCCCCGCTCTGGCGTTGCGACCGCTTCCACCCCTCGGGCGCCGAGCGCTCGGCGGAAAAGGGTGTTGTCCCCAGGGTGGGCAGGACGAGAAGATCGTGGCGGCTCATGAGCGCCTCGAGACGCCAGGTGAGATCGCGGCGGGCGGCCTCGGCCTCGAGGAGGTCGAGGGCGCTCAGGCGGTTACCGCGCTTCGCCGCGGCAAGGAGAACGGGTTCGTCCGGTGTCCGGGGGGCGAGGCGTCGTGCCACGGCGGCGGCAAGGGAATCGGAAAGGACATCGGCCATCCGTGAAGGATCGCCGATATCGGGTCTGATACGGGTGACCCGGGCTCCGAGCGCGGTGAACACCTCTCGGGCGGCGCGACCGGCAATGCGCCTGACCACGGGATCGACGGTGGCGAAGCCGAGATCCGCCGACCAGGCGATACGCAAGCCCCTGACACCGCGTTCGAGTCCCGAGAGGACATCGGGCGCCGGACCGGTCAGCGCATAGCCGTCGCGCGGGTCGTGACCCGCCATCACCGTGAGCGCAAGGGCCGCATCGTGCACCGTGCGGGTGATCGGGCCTACATGCTCAAGGGTCATCATCGGGCTCGCCGGCCATACGGGAACCCTGCCAAAACTCGGCTTGAACCCGACCACGCCGCAAAAACTGGCTGGTCCACGGATGGAGCCTCCGGAATCGGTCCCCGTGGCGATGGCGACCATGCCGGAAGCCACGGCAGCCGCCGAGCCGCCGCTTGAGCCGCATGGCGTCCAGTCAGGATTCCAGGGGTTGCGAGTGATGCCGTGAAGCCTGCTATCCGTGGTTCCCTTCCAGGCAAACTCGGGCGTCGTCGTCTTGCCGACGATGATGGCCCCGTGAGCCCGCAGGCGTTCCACCACGATCGCATCATCGGGCCACGGCCCTTCGGGAGAAATGGCGAGCGAGCCATTGAGTGTCGGCCAGCCCCGGGTTTCGGTGACGTCCTTGATGGCAACCGGGACGCCGTCGAGGACCCCCGCCGGCTCTCCCGCAGCCCATCGCCTTGCGGAGGTCCGGGCGTCGCGCCGGGCGGCCCGGGCGTCCACCAGCTGCCAGGCATTGAGGAGAGGCTCGATCGCCTCGATACGGCTGAGCGTGGCGTCGAGAACGTCCAGGGGAGTGAAGCGTTTGCCGCGGTAGCCCGAGACCAGAGCCGCCGCGCTCATGTAGACGAGATCCTCCGACATCATATCTCCAGATGACGGCAATGGGGCCTAGTCTACGCCCTCCCGTTTCATGATGAACCACTGCTGGGCGATGGAGAGCAGATTGTTCCACGTCCAGTAGATCACCAGCCCCGCCGGGAAGGTAGCGAAGATGAAGAGGAAGATGAGAGGCAGGAACATGAAGATCTTTGCCTGGGTGGGGTCCGGTGGCTGCGGACTGATCCTCTGCTGCAGCCACATGGTCGAGGACATCAGGAACGGCCAGGCGCCGATCATCAGGAAGGGTGGCAGGAAGACACCGGGATCGAAGGGAAGCAGTCCGAAGAGATTCCAGATCACCGTCGGATCGGGTTCGGAGAGATCCTCGATCCAGCCGTAGAACGGTGCGTGCCGCATCTCGATGGTGACGAACAGCACCTTGTAGAGAGCAAAGAAGACCGGAATCTGCACCAGGATCGGTAGACAGCCCGAAGCCGGGTTGACCTTCTCCTGGCGGTAGAGGGCCATCAGCTCCTGCTGCATCTTCTGCTTGTTGTCACCGAAACGCTCGCGCAGCTCCTTCATCTTCGGCGCCAGCTTGCGCATCTTGCTCATCGACCGGTAGGACTTGTTGGCCAGGGGGAAGAAGATGATCTTGATGATGACGGTGAGCGCCAGGATGGCGAGACCGAAGTTTCCGATCGAATCCTTGAGCCACAGCAGGACAAAGAAAATGGGCTTCGTGAGGAAGTAGAACCAGCCAAAATCCACCGCCCGGTCGAAGAGCGGGATGTTGAAGGCTTCGGCATAGTTGTCGAGTTCGGTCACGACCTTGGCGCCTGCGAACAGGCGATCCTCGGCGGTGACCGTCATGCCCGGAGCCACGGTGAGCGGGCTGCGGTAGAAGTCCGCCTGGTAGGTGTCCGTTGTTCCTCCCTGGAGGTGATGGAGGAAGCGGCCACGGAACGGATCGCTCTGGTCGGGTATCAACGCCACAAGCCAGTACTTGTCGGTGATGCCGAGCCATCCGTTCGGGCTGTCGAACGAGATTTCCTCGGGATCGTCAGGGTCCGACAGATCGTCGTAGTCGATTTCCTCAAGGGTCTCGTTGAGGACTCCGATCAGCCCCTCGTGCAGGATGTAGAATCCCAGCGTCGGTGGTGTCCCGTACCGCTTGATCCGGCCGTAGGGCAGAAGGGAGACGGTTCCCCCACCCTGGTTGGTGACACTCTGGGTCACCGTGAACATGGAATGCTCGTCGATCGCGAAGGTCCGTTCGAAGACCAGGCCCTCACCATTGTTCCAGGAAAGCGTGACGGGTGTTTCAGGTGTCAGCGCGACGTTACCGGCCTGCCACGTGGAGGTCGAATCCGGCAGGGTCGCGCCGGAGCCCCCGTCGAGCCAGCCGAACTCGGTGAAGTAGGAGGATGGTCCTCCCACCGGTGACAGCAGGATGACGTCCGGCGAGTCCGGTCCGACCTCCATGCGGTAGTCGAGGAGCGTGAGATCGTCGATGCGTCCGCCAACAAGGGCGATGGAGCCGCTCAGACTCGGCGTCCGGATGGTAATGCGGGGCGACTCCGCCAGAGCTTCCGCCCGGGTGAACTCCCTGACAACGGATTCCTCCCCGCCGATCGAGGACGTGGAGACCTGGGGCAGGGTGGAATCGTCCTGCGTGGCCGAGAGTTCCTGCTGGCGCGCGAGAGACTCCTGTTCCCGCTCGATTCTCGGGAGTTCGTAGAAGAACTGCCAGGCAATGAACATCAGGAGAATGATTGCCGTGGCAAGCCACACGTTCCTCTGTTCCTGGGGCATCATCGCTCGATCGCTTTCTCTGGAACCGGATCGTAGCCGCTTCCGGCAAAGGGGTGGCACCGTGCGATACGGCGGAGCGCCAGCCAGGTGCCCCTCAGTGGACCGTGGCGGCGGACCGCTTCACTGGCATAGGCAGAACAGGTCGGCAGATAGCGGCACGACGCCGGTGTCCAGGGCGATATGCCATACCGGTAGATCAGGATGAAGGCCTGAAGCACGGATGAGGCGGCGCTTCTCATGACCGTGGCGCGGCATTCCCAAGGCGGGTGAGCGCCTTTTCGAGGTCGCCGACGAGCCGGGCGAAGGGACGATGGACGGTTTCAGGGCGGGCGATCAGGACATAGTCGGTCGCCCTGCGGCCGGACCGGGAGAGAACCGGCGGGGCGAGGGCCTTCAGCCGGCGCCGCGCCCGGTTGCGCCGGACGGCATTGCCGACCCGGCGGCTCGCCGTAATTCCGACACCGATTGCGTCGTCTTCCCTTGGCGCTGCCTGGACGATGATTCCCGGAGTGACCGCCTTCAGTCGCGTTGCCGCCACGCGAAGATAGTCGCTTCTCCGTTTGAGGCGCACGACATCGACAGACATGAAGTCAGGCTGACAGGCGCTTGCGGCCTTTCGCACGCCGACGCGCCAGCACGGCACGTCCGCCAACGGACTTCATGCGCGCACGAAAGCCATGACGTCGTTTCCGTACAATGCGGCTGGGCTGGAATGTGCGTTTCACCGTCGGTACTCCAGGCATCGACCGCGCACCGGACGGGGTGCGAGCGGCGCTGCTGTATTAGGTGAGGGGTCGGTCGAAGTCAATGATGACATTTCCTCCCAGATGCCATGCCGCTAGTGTGTCATGACAGGTGGCCGAGGCGGGGTGGCGTGTGATGGTTCAGCAATCTACGACTGTAAGGCGGCTCAGGCGACTGCTCCCGGTTCTGGTGGTGGCCGCGCTGCTGATTGCCCTGTTCGCCAGCGGAGTTCACAGGCAGGTCAATTTCGAGACCCTGCAAGCGCATCACGCCGAGCTGAGCGCCTTCGTGGAGGGCAACCTGGTGCTGGCGGTGGTGGTCTATGTCCTTGCCTACGCTTTCCTGACCGGCATCTCGTTTCCCGCCGCCTCCCTTGTCACCCTGCTCGGCGGCTTTCTCTTCGGCTGGCTCCTCGGGACCGTCCTGACCGTTGTCGGCGCGACGGCAGGCGCGACGGCGGTCTTTCTCGTCGCCCGCACATCGGTCGGCGAGGCTCTGTGGGAGCGCGTCAAACCGTTCGCCGGCCGCATGGAGGAGGGATTTCGCGACGGCGAGTTCAACTACCTTCTCTTTCTCAGACTGCTGCCCGTCTTTCCGTTCTGGGTGGTCAATCTCCTGCCGGCCTTTCTCGGTGTGAGAACCGGCATGTACATGCTGACGACCTTCATCGGCATCATTCCCGGCACCGCGGTCTACAACGTGATTGGCGACGGACTGGGCGAGGTGTTCGAGACAGGGGCCGAGTTCTCCCTGGAGAACGCCGTGTCGACCGAGATCGTCGTCGGCCTGGCCGGCCTGGCCGTGATCGCCCTGGTGCCCGTGGTGGTCCGGAAAATCAGGGCCCGGCGGTAGGATTTCCGGATGACGACGGCCAGCGACAGCGTCGACATCTGTGTCATCGGGGCCGGTTCGGGAGGGCTCGTCACCGCCTACGCGGCATCCCACATGGGCCGCAGGGTGGTGCTCATCGAGGGCTTGCGGATGGGCGGTGACTGCCTCAACACCGGCTGTGTGCCGTCCAAGGCCCTGCTTGCGGCAGGCAAGGCCGCCCACGCGATGCGCCACACCGGGTGCTTCGGGATCACGCCCCATGAGCCGGAGATCGACTTTGCGGCGGTCAACCGGCACGTGCGCGACATCATTGCCACCATCGAGCCCAACGATTCCGTGGAGCGCTACCAGAGTTTCGGTGTTGATGTCATCACCGGCCACGCCCGGTTTGTCTCACCGAAATCCGTGGAGGTGGCAGGACGGACGATCCACGCACGCCGTTTCGTCATCGCCACGGGATCAAGGGCGGTGGTTCCTCCCATCCCCGGTCTTGATTCCGTGCCCTCGTTCACCAACGAGACACTGTTCGACAATCGGGTGCTGCCGGAGCACCTGATTGTCATCGGCGGTGGTCCGATCGGTTCCGAGATGGCCCAGGCCCATCGCCGCCTGGGCAGCCGCGTGACGGTCCTCGACATGGGCCCCCTGCTGCCCCATGACGATCCCGAGCTCACCGCTGTCGTGAAGGCGAGCATGGCGGACGACGGCATCGAGATCATCGAGCATGTCGCCATCCGGGAGGTGTCGGGAGAGGCAGGCAGTATCTCCGTTTCATGCGACAGGAACGACCAGGCCCTTGTCTTCGAGGGAACCCATCTCCTGGTGGCTGCCGGACGCCGCCCCGACATCGCCGATCTGGGCCTTGATACGGCCGGTATCGCGCATGACCGGAGCGGCATTCGGGTGGACCGCCGATTGCGCACCACCAACCGGCGGGTCTTTGCCATCGGCGACTGCGCGGGCGGGTTCCAGTTCACGCATCTGGCCAGCTATCACGCAGGCATCGTCATCAGGAATGCCCTGTTGCGCTTTCCGGCGAAGGTAAATCTCGACGCATTCCCGTGGGTGACCTACACGGACCCGGAACTGGCCCATGTCGGTCTGACGGAAGAGGCGGCACGCAAGCGGCACGGGACCGTCACCGTTCTCAGGTTTTCCTGTGCCGAGAACGACCGCGCCATTGCCGAGCGCAGGACCAGGGGACTCATCAAGGTCGTGACCACACCACGTGGCCGGATCCTGGGAGCGACCATTGTTGCCGCTCATGCCGGGGAATTGATCGCGCCCTGGGTCCTGGCGATCGGGTCGGGCTTGAAGATCGGCGCCGTGGCGGGGATGATCGCGCCCTATCCGACGCTGGGCGAGATCAGCAAGCGGGCAGCGGGTTCCTTCTATACGCCGCGGGTGTTCGGCAAGGGCATGAAGCGCCTGGCGGGCTTTCTCGCCCGCTTCGGTTGACAAGGGAGAGGCAGGTTCCATGCAGTCCATCTTCTGGTTGGCTGATTCCCTTCTCAGCATCTACTTCTGGATTCTCATCCTGCACGTCATCCTGAGCTGGCTGGCTTCATTCAACGTCATCAACACACGCCAGCCGTTCGTCGGCCAGATCGGTCGCTTCCTGTGGCAAGTCACCGAGCCGGTCCTGGCTCCCATACGGCAGATCCTGCGCCGCCTGTTCGGTAATCTTGGCGGTATCGATGTCTCGCCGCTGATCGCCCTCGTCCTGATCGGCTTCGCGCGCCGCTTGCTGGCCGAGATGGCGATCTCGATTCGCTAGAACGGCGGCGGATCCATGTAAGCGACGTCAAGGGCGTCGCGAGGGGACCGTTTGCTCCTCGAGGTCAGCTGGGAGGAGATGGAACAGATCCGTCCGAAGATGGAAACGCTCATGATCACTGCTGCGACACAGACCTTCGAGATGGATGAACTTCAGGCTCTCAAGGACTTCCTCGATTCGGATGCCGGTGCACGCGCGATGCTGAAAACCGGAGAGTTCACACACTTCGTTCATGCCAATGCGGGATCCATGATCCAGGAGCTGAACGAGCGGATCTCGACTCGCGTCGAGATGGAACTTCTGAAGTAGCGGTGTACATCCATCGTCCTGGCCCACGTTTTCAACCGCATCTGGCAAGCCAGCCGCAAGACTTGCGGGCATCGCAGACCCTGTCAGCGATCGGCCGCCTCGCTGCGGGGACCTTCACGAGGAGCGCCCCGACCCCGACAAGATCGTGGGGCTGACCGATCGTGAGGGTGAAGGCCACGGGCTGGCGGGCCTCATCGATCAGGGTGTACATGCTGGTCTTGCGTCCTCGCGCGTGGTGACCACCCGCGGTTGATCCTTCCTTGACGGCGCGGCGGGCGGTTCATTATGGGTGCCCTTGTGGAAGACAGAGGCGACGGAGCGCTGACCATGGGTGAGGCAACGATCATTGACGGCAAGGCAATCGCCCTGAAGGTGCGCCAGGATGTCGCGGCTCGGGTGGCACGGCTCACGACCACCACCGGGGTGAAGCCCGGACTTGCCGTTGTCCTCGTTGGCGAGGACGCGGCCAGCCAGGTCTATGTCCGGAGCAAGGGGAAAGCGACCCGGGAAGCGGGCATGGAGAGTTTCGAGTTCCGCATGCCGGCATCTTCGACAGCTGACGAGGTGCTTGCCAGGGTCGCCGAACTCAATGCCTCGGATGAGGTCAACGGAATCCTGGTCCAGCTGCCGTTGCCCGACCAGATCGACGAACACCACGTCATCGATGCCATCGATCCTCTCAAGGATGTTGACGGCTTCCATGCCATCAACACCGGCCGCCTGTCGTCAGGCCAGGAGGCGATGGTCCCATGCACGCCGCTGGGCTGCCAAATCCTGTTGCGCGAACATCTCGGAACTGACGGCCTGAAAGGCGCCAATGCGGTGATCGTCGGTCGCTCGAACATCGTCGGCAAGCCCATGGCGCAACTGCTTCTCCAGGATCACTGCACGGTCACGATTGCCCACTCGCGCACCCGCGATCTTGCGGATGTGGTGCGCCGGGCCGACATCGTGGTGGCTGCTGTTGGCCGTCCCGAGATGGTGCGCGGTGACTGGATCAGGCCGGGCGCCACGGTCATCGATGTCGGTGTCAATCGCATGGCCCGCGATGACGGTAAGACACGGCTCGTCGGCGATGTCTGCTTCGCCGAAGGGGTGAAGGTGGCCGGCGCCATCACGCCGGTCCCCGGTGGTGTCGGACCGATGACCATTGCCTGCCTTCTGGTCAACACGCTTCACGCAGCGTGCCGGCAGAACCAGGTGGCGGTGCCCGAAGCCTGAAAGCCCGTGGCGCACAGGGTCGCTTTCTTGGGACTTGCTACCAGTGTCCCAACGTTGTTGGCCTTGTATTGTGTAAGTTGTTGTACACAGGCCGAATAATTCCATCCTGTGAGTCGTCGACTTGAACCTGACCTGACGTCAGGAGCACCCTTGGCCAATTGGACCCACCAGGGGAAGCCCACGTAGGTCGAAGCTCGTGATCGCTCAGGTCATGGATCACCTGCCATGGCAAGGAAAACGCGGCACCGCACCGTGCGACAACCTTGAGTGTGGTTTCCGAAGGCAGCCTTGCAATGCAGGTCCAGGTCAATGGTTCCGTCATCCCGAACGGGAGAGAGGTCTTCGCCGGTCTGGATCCGACCCTCTTCGACTTTGTGCGCTCGCCAGCCCTCACCAACATTGGTGTCGGTCGTGTGGTTCGTGTCATCTGTCCCCGGATTGAAAGGCTCGCAGTCCGCCATCGAGTAACAAGGAGATGAACGTTGACCAACAACAAGGCGCCGGTGGCAATTGCGGCTGTAGACGTACCGCCCCGGACGAAACCGTCGAACTACCCGGAGCCGTTTGCCAGCCGTATGACGCGGCGGGAGAAGCGGATGCTGGGAGATTTCCTCGGCCTGAAAAATCTGGGCGTGAACCTGACGACGATCGCGCCGGGCGGCGAGTCCGCGCTGATGCACACACACAGCCAACAGGACGAGCTGATCCATGTGCTGGAGGGTGAGGCGGTGCTGGCAACACCTTCCGGCGAGACACGGCTCTCGCCCGGCATGTGTGCCGGCTTCCCGGCCCGGGGCGGGGCTCACCACATCCTCAACCGCGGCGACCGGGACCTTGTGATCCTCGAAATCGGCGACCGCCCGGAAGGCGACGAGGGCCGCTATCCACAAGACGACATTCAGGCTGCGATGGGCGCGGACGGCAAGTGGCGCTTCACGCGCAAGGACGGCACGCTCTGCTGAGACAGGGCCGAACTCGCAGGATGCCGTTCAGCGTTCGCAGGCCTGGGCCTTGTACGGGCCGGCCCGCATGTCGTCGATGGCCCGCGCGAGGCCCTCGACCACAGTTTCCGGTCGGGCGATGACCACCTCCGGATCCCCATGACGGGGCACGGCCTCGATCAGTGCGCCAAGCCGCCGCTTACGACTCGACAGTCTTCTCATCGTTCGGATGGACATCAGCACGACGGAGTTGCCCGGAATCATCGCCATACCCGAAACCTCATTGAGCATGATGAACGCCGGAACCGGTGCGAACGGAGATTCGAAGGCACACGCCTTGTGCTTTCCGCCAGTGTGACCGAGGCAACCGCAAGCGGTACCGGTGCTGCCGCCCAAGCCGGACGCAGGTTGCATAGTGGCGTTCATCGTCCGGCGGTTCGAGTGGTCAGGAGGCACGATCGGGACGCCCTTCGGCAGTTGGTTACCACGCCCGCCACCCGTGTGATATGCTTTTTCCCCGTCGTGTACGCGTGTACGTCGAACTCGGGTTGTACTTGCGTTGGAACGCCCATGCAGAGCGGCACAGACCCCGGGAGTCGTTCTCCTTGGACATGAGCCTGACAATCATTCTGGTTGCGGCAATCGTCGCCGGTCTCTACATGGCCTGGGCGATCGGCGCCAACGACGTGGCAAACTCGATGGGAACGTCCGTCGGCTCAGGCGCGATCACGGTCGGCGGTGCCATCGTGATAGCCGGGACGTTCGAGTTCCTCGGGGCGTTTCTTGCCGGCGGAGAGGTCACGTCGACGATCCGCAAGGGCATCATCGACGTCGAGGCTCTCGATCACGATCCCGATCTGCTGGTCGTCGGCATGCTGTCTGCGCTTCTGGCGGCTGCCGCCTGGCTGACGGTCGCCTCCAGGTTCGGCTGGCCCGTATCGACCACGCACTCGATCGTCGGAGCCATCATCGGGTTTGCCCTGGTCGCAATCGGCGTCGAGGCCGTTCACTGGTGGGACGTGGCAACGATCGCAGCGAGTTGGGTGGTCACCCCGGTGATCGCCGGAATAATCGCGTTTCTCCTGGTGCTGAGCGTGCAGTGGCTGATCTTCAACAAGGACGATCCGGCCATCCAGGCCCGACGGTATGTGCCCGTCTACATCTTCGCCGCAGTGCTCGTGACCGCCACCGTCACCTTCGTCAAGGGCCTGAAGCATGTCGGCCTGGATCTGAGCATGCCGATAGCGATCCTGTACTCGGTGCTCATGGCCGGCATTGTTGCCGTCGTTTGCCGACTGGTCATCAACCGATTGCGCTTCCGGAGCCTCGAGGCTCCCACAGGGGGGCAATCGCGGTTCAATGACGTCGAGAAGGTGTTCGGCATCCTCATGATCGTGACCGCGTCGGGCATGGCCTTTGCGCATGGCTCCAACGACGTTGCCAACGCGATCGGGCCCGTCGCCGCGATCGTGGCCGTGGTGTCGACCGGCGGGGTCGCCGCCAAGTCGGCGGTTCCGGTCTGGGTGCTGCTGGTTGGTGCGGCCGGAATCGTGGTTGGCCTGGCGACGTTCGGTTATCGGGTCATGGCGACCATCGGGCGGAAGATCACCGAGCTCACGCCGAGCCGCGGATTTGCCGCCGAGTTTGCCGCCGCGTCGACGGTCGTCGTGGCGAGCGGCACGGGGTTGCCGGTTTCGACCACCCAGACGCTGGTGGGCGCCGTGCTGGGGGTGGGCCTCGCGCGAGGGCTGGGCGCCCTTGACCTGGGCGTGGTCCGCAGCATCTTCATATCGTGGGTGGTGACGCTTCCCGTCGGAGCGGTGCTCGCGGTTATGTTCTATTTCCTCTTGTCGGCGATATTCCTTCCGGGGGCCGGATGATGAGACTTGCCGAGGAGTTCCTTCTCCTGCTCCGCGATGAGGACGGAGCACTGTCGCGGGCCCCGGAATGGCTGGTCCGTTACGCTCTGGGTGGGGCGGTCCTGATGGACCTCGCTTTGGAGAACCGCATCGACACCGATGCCGAGCGGCTGTTCCTGATCGATGCGGCGCCGGTCGGCGATCCTCTTCTTGATCCAATACTCGTCGAGATCGCGCAAGCCGACCAGACCCATGACGCGCTCTACTGGGTGGAGCATGCGACCCACCATGCCGACGCGATTCGCGAAACCGCACTGACACGGCTGGTCGATAACGGCGTCCTGAATGTGAGCGACGACCGCTTCCTCAGGATATTCGGGGCACGGCACTACACGCTCGCGAATGCAGCGGTCGAGCGCGGGCTGTTCGGGCGGATCCGGGACGTACTCCTGACAGACACGATTCCCGACCCGAGGGACATCGTGATCGTCACTCTGGCAGACGGTTGCGGACTGATCGGCCATGTCCTGTCTGCGGACGAGCTGGCCGGGGTTTCCGAACGCATCGGCCTGGTGCGAAAGCTGGAACTGATCGGCCGGACCTTCCTGACCGCGCTCGACCTGGCCATCCAGCCCGCCGCCGGAAGGTTCAGTCACGGTCCGTCCTCCGCCATTTCGTCCAAGAGTTCCGGCAACGGATAACAGAGCCTGGTTCCGTCCTCCGCATTACACACGTTCGGACGGATCGGGGATCCGGGGCAATGGAAGAGTTTTCGGCCAGCTTCGTAGTGTTGTCGGGACATGCGCCGGTGGAGTGCCTTGTCGCGCAGGTCAGCCGGTTCCAATGCAGACAGGGGCGGCCGTGGGGGTCTTGCAAGATGCCCCCTGTATATTACCCTGTTGCAACGGTGGCCGGAGAGAGCTCAACGACAGGCACGAGTAGAGCATCGATGGATGCGACACTTGAGCGGTCGTCGATGAAGAGTCCGACAACCGGCGTGCGGTGTTCGGATTTCCCGAGCGGGGGAGGACGGTGACCGTGGCCGAGGTGGAGGCCTCAAACGACGGGACCCTGTGATTTCTGACCTGTACGGAGAAGCCAGAGGGGCAGACATCGCCAGGGGATTGCCGGAAAACGACCCTGCAGGGCTCTCGTCCTGCAATTCCAACCGGAGACATATCATGCGGGGTTTCATGTGCCTTTTGGGTTCCGCGCGGTCGCTGGCCGTGCGCAAAGTTGCGGTCCTTGCCGCGCTGTGCGCCCTTGCCTTCGTTTCCGCGCCTCATGCGCAGGCCACGGATGTCATCGTGAGTATCAAGCCGGTCCATTCCCTCGTCTCCGGCGTGATGGGAGAGACCGGTGAACCCGGGCTGATGGTCACGGGCGCGGCATCACCCCATACCTACCAGATGCGCCCGTCCGAGGCGCAGGCGCTGAACACGGCGGATCTCATTGTGTGGATCGGCGAGAACATGGAAATGTTCCTTGAGCGCGCCATCGAGAACCTCGGGGCCGACGCCGAACTCATCACCTTGCACGAAGTGGCAAGGATGGAGTTGTTGCCCACTCGCGAGGGCGGACTGTGGCCCGACGAGCACGACGAAGACAAGGAAGCACACGTCGACGAGCATGACGATCACGGCCACGAACACGGCGAGTTCGACATGCACATCTGGCTCGATCCCGGAAACGCCAGCCGCATTGTCGAAGTCACAGCCGACGCGCTCATCCGCTCCGACCCTGGCCGCGCCGAGATCTATCGCAGCAACGCCGATGCGATGGTGGAGCGCATCGCCTCGCTGGAAATGTCGATCATGGAGCAACTGGAGCCGGTGAAACAGCGCGCGTTCGTCGTGTTCCACGACGGTTATCAGTATTTCGAACATGCATTCGGTCTCAACAGTGTGGGCGCCGTCGCCGTCGATCCGGGCCGCCCGCCCGGCACGAAGCGACTCGTCGAACTGCGCGCCGCCCTTGTCGAACACGATATCCGTTGTGTCTTCATCGAGCCCCAGTTTCCACCGGATCTTGTGCAGACCCTGACCGAGGGAACGACGGTGCGAATTGCGGAGCTCGACCCGATCGGTGTCGATTTCGAACCCGGTCCGGACGCGTGGTTCGAGATGATGCGCTCCCTGGGCGACGCCATCGCCGGATGTCTGGACGATGCGTGATTCCGGTGGCGGGCATCGGTTGCTCCGACGCCTGCGGCCATTGCGCGATGGCCCGAAATTTCGGCGTCAGGGAGGATACGCAGTCACATGAAGCCCATTGGATGACGTTGACTTATCCTCCACTTTCGGAGACGGTTTAGGCATCGGAAGCCGCTGGACGGCACACTGTCATGGATCAGTTGACCCTGTTCTTCGATTTCCTGTGGTCGTCGTTTCTCGTTCTGGCGCCGATGCTCCTGCTTGGCCTGTTTCTGGCGGGATTGATCCATGTGTTCATATCGCGCGAGGCCGTGCTCAAGTGGCTGCAGGCGGACAGCCTCAAATCGGTTTCTTCCAGCGCGGCCATCGGTGTGCCGATGCCGCTCTGCAGTTGTTCAGTGGTGCCGGTCGTGGCCGAGATGCGCCGCAAGGGAGCGTCCCGTTCATCGTGCATGTCCTTCCTGATCACCGCTCCGGAGACCGGAGTGGACTCGATTCTGGTCACCCAGGCATTCTTCGGCTTCATCCCTGCAATCGTGAGACCCGTTGTCAGCTTCGTCACGGGTGTGGTGGCCGGCATCTTCTGCATCGGGTTGATCCGCGATCGCGACACGGACGAAACAGTTGCGGAAGACGAGAGTCATGACCACCACGGTCACAGCCACGGTCACGGTCACAGCCATGATCACAGCCACAGCCACGAACCACTCATACCGGGCGCCGACGACTGCTATGTGAGTGCGAGCGAACTCAAGGGCTTCTTCCTGGTCTGGCTGCGCCGCCTGGGCGAGAGCGTGGGGCAAATCCGCACCACGACATGGATCAAGCCTGAGTTCTACCGCGAGTTCCTCGCGCCTTCCCAGGTTACGCCTCCCCCGAGTTCCACGACGGAGCGGAACCTCGGGGGCGTCACGTTCGCGACCGTCTGTCGACACATCCTGCGTTACGGCTTCGTCGACGTCGCCGACGACATTCTGTTCGCCCTGCTGGTCGGTGTCGCGCTCGGTGGTGTCATCTACCTGGCAATACCCAGCGACCTCATGGCCTATGAGTACGCCCGCTGGATATCGTATCCCGTCATGGTGTTGGTGGGTATCCCGCTCTACATCTGCGCCTCTGCCAGCACACCGATCGCAGCGGCCCTGGTCGCCAAGGGATTCAGTCCCGGCGCGGCCCTCATCTTCCTGATGACCGGTCCTGCCACCAACACCGGAACGATTGCCATTATCGTAAGCCAGTTTGGTGTGCGCTTCGCTTCCGTGTACGTCGGCTCGGTGGTTGCGGTCACGGTAGCGCTGGGCATCGCTATCGATCTCCTTCTGATCGCATTCGGCCTTTCGCTGTCCGTGAACCTGGAGGCGTCCGACTCGCCGGCGATCATGATCTTGCAGTGGGGCGGCGCCATCGGACTCATCGCACTCATCATCTGGCGATTTCGCGCAGGAGCGTTGAAGAGCGGATACCAGGACCTGCTTTCAAACCTTCGCCCGCTTTCGGCGCCCCTCAAGACATGGTGGTCCCGTGTTACCCGCAACGCGCCCGTCACAGGGACCGTCAACCCGCGTACTCCCGCGGGAATCACCGTCTGGCTGACACTCGTCGCCGCATTCCTGTTGAGCGGTTTCACTGTCGTGCAGCCTGGCGAGGTCGGCTACGGACGCCTCTTTGGCGCGGTCGTGTGGCGGGATCTGCCGCCGGGCCTGCATTATCTTGCACCGCAACCCTTCGCCAGGGCTGACAAGTGGCCGGTCAGCGAAGTGAAGTCCATCACCAGCGGTGACGGATACGAGTATCTCACCGGCGATGTCAATCTCATGACCATGTCGGTGAACGTGCAGTACCGGGTAAGCGACCCCTACACCTATCACTATATGATCGCGACCCCTGAACAGGCCGTCGCCGACAATGTGCGCAAGGAGCTCCGCAAGTTCGTAGCCGGGCGAACCCTGGACGACCTGCTGAACGTGGAGCGTGAGGCCTTGCAAACCCACATCGCGAATGTCTTCGAGAATCGTGCTTTGGGCGGAGATAGCGAAGTGCTCGACACCATCGAACTCGTCAAGGTGAACCTGCTTTCCGCACAGCCCATCGATGCCACGTTGAGCGCCTTCAGGGAGGTTTCGAGTTCCCAGGACGACAGGGAGCGCATCATCGTCAATGCCCAGCGCCTGCTGGTCATGTTGATTCCCCGGGCGCATGGCAACGCGGCCTATGAACTCGAGCAGGCCAAGGGCGAAGCGGCACGAAGGACCATCACCTCTAGGGCGGAAAGCGACGCCATTCGCCTGATCGCCGGCGTGGTTCGTCTGACGCCGGGTGTCCTTCACAACATGCTCTGGCGAGAGAAGCTGGAAACCTCCCTTGCCGGCCGGAACAAGATCATCGTCCCGAGCGAAGAAACACTGAACAAGGTAGCCTTGTGGAAGTCATCGAACGGCGCCACGCCAATGGCGCCTCACCACTGAGACGGCATCCCCCACGCTTCCGTCGGGGAATGTCCGCAACCGGAATTGTAGGAGACTCGCTATGACCAGAGGCAGACGAATTGTGAGCGTCATTGTCGTCCTGCTGCTCGCCATCCTGGTCTACGACAGCATCTACACCGTTGATGAATCGGAGCAAGGCGTCCTCACCCATTTCGGCAAGATCGCACCACCGGTGAAGGAACCGGGCCTGCATTTCAAGTTCCCGTGGCCGGTCTCGAAGGTCTACAAGGTGGACCGTCGCATACATCCGCTCACAAACCTCAGCCAGGAGTTCATCACCGAAGACCAGAAGAACGTCCTGGTCGACGGCTACCTGTTGTGGCGCGTCGTGGACCCAATTCGCTACGTGAAATCGATCAGAACCGAGGTCAGGGCCGTCGAGCGGCTCAGCGATCTCTATCGATCAAGCGCAGGCATCGTGGTCAGCAACAAACCCCGGGAAGTGTTCGTGAGCATCGGCCTGGAACATCAGGACGTCTCACTGATTTCCGGCGAGATCCTCGATCTGGTCAAGCCGATCGCCGGGGACTATGGCATAGACGTCATGAAGGTCGGCATTGTCGAGTACACCCTGCCGCCGGAAAACCGACCCAGCGTCATTCAGCGGATGATCTCCGAACGCGCCCGAATTGCCGCCCGCTACCGCAGCGAGGGAGAAGAACAGGCCATACGCATCGAGGCATTCGCCATCCATGAGCACGAGAAACTCATGGCCACCGCCCATGCCGAAGCCACCATCATTCTTGGAGAGGCCGAAGCCGAAGCAATGACCACGCTTGCCGCCGCGTACAGTGAAGACCCGGATTTCTACAAGTTCATTCGGGCGCTCGACAGCTACGATGCGATCATCGACAGGAACACGACGCTGATACTCCCCGCCGACAGCGAGTTGTTCAGGTATCTCGACGGTGACGGGATGTTGCCGGCACCGGAGTAATGGGTCGCATTCATGTCTGACACCACTTCCGAAACGCTCCCCTGGAGCACACGCGTCATCCACTCGAGCTTCGACTGGGTGCGTGAACGCCGGGTGCCGTTGTTCGTGTCGCTCGTGGTTCTTGCCGTGCTCGTCGGACTGACAGACGGCATATACGTCGTGAAAAAGGAAGAACAGGCGGTCGTCACGCGGTTTGGCAAGGTGGTGAACGCAGACGTTCATCCCGGCCTTCATTACGTGTTTCCGATCATGGAACGGGCCCTTGTGCGGAAAGTCACGCGCGTGACCCGGCGGAACGTGGCGACACAGGATGAGAACGGCAACGTCTATTTTTCGATCCTGTCTGGCGACACGAACCTCTTTGAGGTGGATGTGGCGCTGCAATACAAGATCGGGAATCTGAAGAACTACCTCTACGCGACCGCCGACCCGCATGCCGTGCTTGTTCTCATCGTGCGGGAACGCCTGGTCGGCAACATGAGCAACAATTTCATCGACCTCATCTTCACCAACAATCGCGATATCATTCAGAAACGCCTGTTCGACGAAACCAAGGCCTATCTGGAAGCCAACGACATCGGTATCGAACTGCTGGCGATCAATATCGTGGGTCTGCGGCCCATCGATGAAACAGTGGCCTCATTCCGCGATGTGAGCGATGCGATCGCCGAGAGCATCGAGACCATAAGCGAGGCCAACCAGAGGGCAGAACAGCTCCTGGCCCGCAGCAGGGGGCAGGCCGAAGCGGTGGTGCTTGCCGCCAGGGCCAGCGCGAGAGAACGCCGGTTGCAAGCCGCAAGCAGCGCGCAGGCATTCATGGACTTGCTGACTGCATATCGAAACGAGCCCTCCTCGGTGTCGACAACCCGCTACTGGCAGAGAATGCGCGAAGTCTTTCGGGATGCGACGCTGGCAAAGGTGAATCCGGGCGACGTCTCGACAATCGACATCAACATGATCGAGAGTTTCGTACCCGGCGTTGGCCAGGTACCCGGCGTGGCGGCGGCGGCGCCCGTGGGGACCCTGCCTGGCACGGCATCCTCGATTACCCTGGCGAGCGAGAGAGGGGCACACGGACTCGAGGCGGTCCAGTCGGACAATTATCTCCTGGACGGACGCTTCCATTCTCCCAGGAGTGAACGACATCATCTGGGGACTGCCGAGCTGCGTTCTCTGATCTTCGACGATCTCTCCATCTTCTCCCATCGCCATGTCACACCGACGCCTGTTGCGGTGGAGGTGGAACAGAGTGAGTTGCCGATGGTCGAGAAAACGATCATCGACACAAGCGAAGAAGTCCAAGAGGGGCGGGAATCTTCGACGGCAACGATGCCCGAATCATCGGAAGGGCAACACGCGCCGGCAGAAGAGAAACAAGATGACGGCAACCACTAGCCGTGTTGCAGCCCTCTTCCTTGTGCTGACGGCGGGGGCCACGTTTGATGCGTCGGCAGCGGCACCGGGCGTAACCGGGAACTCCATCATCTTCGGCCAGAGCGGTTGCTTCAGCGGCTCCTGCGGGTATGCGGGCACCCAGTACCGCAGTGGCATCCTGGCAGCGTTCCACGAATTCAACCGCGACGGTGGTGGCATCAACGGCAGGAAGCTGGTGCTCCTGGCGCTGGACGACGGCTACGAGCCGGACCGTGCGGCGGCCAACGCGAACCGGTTCGTCACCACCGATGAGGTGTTTGCCGTCCTGGGTGGAATCGGCACGCCGACGACCGAGCGCATGGCGCCTGTTTTCCGCAAGGTCATGATGCCCTTCGTCGGTCACCTCACAGGGGCCGAATTCCTGAGAGACACCCGACGGTATCCGAACGTGGTGAACCTGCGCGCCGGGTACGCCGAGGAAACACAGAGCCTGGTGGGGCACTTTGTCGAAAACATGGATGCCCGGCGATTCGGTATCATTCATCAGGACGACTCGTTCGGTCACACCGTGGTAGCCAGCTACCAAGACACCTTGAGTACCTTCGATTTCTCGATACTCGCCAAGGCGGCCTATTCGCGGCACTCCCACGCAGTTCACTCGACCGTGTTCGTCATGGAAAAGGCCGATCTGGACGTCGTGCTGCTGGCCACAACACTCGCGCCTGCCGCTGAAGTGATCAACACGACGCGATCCCTTGGCAACGACTATGCCTTCGGCCTCCTGTCCTTTGTGGATACCGAGCGCCTGGAAGCGTCTCTGGACTACTCGAAAGAACGGATCTTCCTGACGAGAGTCACTCCGGACATCGCCAACGAAAGCACCGCGCTGGTGAGGCGCTTCCATCTCGCCCTCGACGCTTACCGGAACGCTGAGCCGGAGATTGCGGAGGTCGCCGCGAGTCCATTGAGCCTGGAGGGTTACATCCTGGGTCGTTTTGTGGTCGAGGTTCTCAAACGAATGCCGGACGAGATGAGCCGGGAGGTGTTTCTGGCAACAGCACTGTCGCAGGATCCCGTCCTTATCGACGGCTGGGAGATCGCCTTCGACGAAGGCAGCAATGTCGGCTCGGACTACGTGCGAATTATCGACCTCTCCAGCTACAATTCCGAAAGGGAGGCCGCCGAGTGAAGAAACTCGATGAATTTTCCATGGAAGAGACCGGCGAAGAGTGGCTCCGGGAGGGATACAAGGTCGTTGCGATGCGCCGCAACGTCATGTTCCGGATGCTTCTCGAGTCGGTCCGTCTTCTCCTGTTCGGCAATGCCGGCGGTGCCGCTCTCGTCATCGGCTTCATGAGCACCACCACGGGCGAGAACGAGGGCACCTTCCACTGGTTCGCGCTTGCGACGGTGCTGGTCTTCGGTCTGGGCACGCTGACATCGGCGCTGAGCATGATCCTCGTCACACTGGTCTCGATCAAGGAAGCGCACGGCGCCGAGGCTGCCCTGAAACGTTTCGCCGACGGCGACGACAACCGTTTCCAGGTCATGTTCAACATCGAGGGCTTGACATGGCGCCTTGCCGACTGGAGCACCCTCACCGGTATCGTCAGCGCCGCCACCTTCATCCTGGGCGGGGTGGCCGGTGTCGCGCTGCTGGTCGTATTCTTCTGAACACCTCTCCGGGTCTCCCGTTTCGGCCGAATGCCGCACCTGAAGAATTTCGCCCGCGTGACAACATTGGATGCGGACGGGAACTCCCGGGACAGGGTTCGGCCCGGGACGCCGTGCCCTGACGGCGACTGGCTGTCCGCGGCGGCGATAGAGTCAACGGCACGATCGGCACCGCCCTTGTCCGGTCCGGCAATTTCCGATTCGGCATCCCCGGGGAGGGACCAGGAATGAACGAAGCACCAGGTGAGGTCTCACGGACACCCGTCGCGAGCACAGGTCCTGTCGGCCAGCGACATCCACCTTGCTCCAGGCTCACGAACGATGCCCGGTGACGCCTCCAGGGCACGACCGCTGATCGAGGCGCGGGGCGTGAGTGTGAGTTTCGGGCGGCAAAATGTGCTCGACAAGGTTGACATTGCCGTCCATGCCGGGGAAATCGTGACCCTGGTCGGTCTCAATGGTGCGGGCAAGTCAACGCTCATTCGCGTGTTGTTCGGTATCGTCCGTCCCGATCTCGGCACGGTCGTGCGGACACCGGGTCTGCGCATCGGATATTCGCCGCAGCATGTGCACCGCGATCCGATTCTACCCATGACGGTCCGGAGATTCCTCACCCTCGGGGCGCCTGCGTCACACGACAGGCTCAAGAAAGTGCTCGCCGAAGTCGGCGCCGGCACGATCCTGAACCATCCTCTGGCCGAAGTCTCCGGCGGAGAGCTTCATCGCGTGCTTCTCGCGCGCGCGCTGTTGCGCGAACCTGGTCTGCTCGTGCTCGACGAACCGCTTGCGGGAGTCGATGTGACCAGTCAGGCCGAACTCTACCAGTTGATCGCGACCATTCGGGACCGGTACGGCTGTGGTGTGCTGCTCGTCTCGCACGATCTGCACATGGTCATGGCCGCAACGGACACCGTGGTATGCCTCAATCGGCATGTGTGCTGCAGCGGCCATCCGAAAGTGATCACGCGCCACCCGGAGTTCGTCTCCCTCTTTGGACCGCATGTGGCGAACGCGATTGCGATCTACCCGCACAGGCACGATCACCGCCATGACGAGCGTGGCGAGCCGGTACCGATCGATGACGGCGATCCGAAGAGCCCGGACATGTCCGGAGGGCAAGGATGACGGAGGATTTCGTTCTGCGTGCGCTCGCGGGCGGAATCGGAGCCGCGCTCGCGGCGGGTCCGGTCGGATGCTTCGTCATCTGGAGACGCATGGCCTACTTCGGCACGGCGCTTGCGCATGCGGTGCTTCTCGGGATCGCTCTCGGCTTTCTCCTCGAACTGGAGCCGTTCGTCGGGGTCTTCGCAATGTGTTTCATACTCGCGGGATGCCTCATTCTTCTCGAGCGACAACGGCTCGTTTCTCTCGACGCCCTGCTCGGAGTCCTGGCTCACGCGGTGTTCGCGGCGGGCCTTGTCGTCATTGCGTTCATGGAACGCCTGCGGGTCGATCTTGTCGGCTACCTCTTCGGAGACATCCTCTCTGTCGGCGTCGTCGACCTGTGGCTCATCTACACGACCGCCGCCATTTCGATAGCCGCGCTCCTCTGGCAATGGCGCAATCTTCTCTCTGTGACCGTCAACAGGGACCTCGCCGCGGTGGAAGGGGTGCCCGTGGAACGGGTGCGCTTCCTGCTTCTGATCATGCTCGCCGGAGTGATCGCGGTAGGCATGAAGATCGTCGGAATGCTTCTCGTCGTGGCGCTGGTGATCATTCCCGCCGCTGCCGCACGCCGTGTGTCATCGACACCCGAACAGATGGCCGTTGCGTCCGCGGTCATCGGGATCATCGCGGTCATCTCCGGTCTGTTCAGTTCGCTGGAATGGGACATTCCGGCAGGACCGGCCATCGTGCTTGTCGCAAGCGTGGCCTTTGCCGCGAGCCTGCTCATTCCGAGCCGCGGACAACAGGGCCGTGACGACTGACGCAGATGGCCGGATCGAACACAACTGCTTGGCAATGGCCAGCAAGAGAGGTTGCATTCGACTGCTATTCGCGATGATTGGCCCGTCCTCGATCCTCAATCGCGGGCCTTGACACCGTCATCCCCGTACAAGCCACCCACCGCCGTGGTCCGTTGGTCCTCTTGCGACAGCAAGAAGGGGTGGGTTGGCAAGCCGGACGCCGTCAATGCGAAGGCCCATGTACTGGCATGCCTGATCGACATGATGGTCATCCGGGGCACGGAGTACGTCGAACGAGGGATGGAGGCTCACGAACGCAACCGCACCAGCGGTGTCATGACGTCACTCGCCCGGCGCGCCAGGCAACCAGGCTTCGCCCTCGTTGCCATCGACGAAAACCAACCAGCACAGGCCGCACTGACAACCGCATGAGAGGTGTCTTGCTACACCCGACCCTGGCCTGGTGCGGTGACCGCGGAGTATCCACGCACGGTACCGGAACGCGAGACAACAGGCCTGCGGGAAGCGGTGATCGCTACCTGCGCCGGTGTCCGGCAATCCTATCCGCTGTCCCGCCCTCTCAGGAAAGCGATGACGTCAAGAAGAGTCGCGTCGGGTGGCACAATGTTCTCATCAAGACTCCAGTCGGCAAATTGTCCATGCTGTCTCGCCTGGAACGCCCGGAGACGGGCGTTCCACCGTCCCCTTGCGGCCTCGAACATACAGGTGGAGATCTTCGAGGAGCGTTACAGAAGGCACATACATTCGCCTCGCGTCCCGGGGCATCACATACCGAAGCGTGATGCCTGAGTCGAACGGTACCGGATTGGTGGTACTTCTAAGCCATTGATATACCTGTCATGAATTCTGATCTGACCGAGTTGCGCCGACCGCGGGAACCGTTGATACGCGCTTGCGGGCCAGGGCAAGGCGCAGGGCATTGAGGCGGATGAACCCCTCGGCGTCACGCTGGTTGTAGACGACATCCTCCTCGAAGGTGACGTGAGCCAGACTGTAGAGCGAGTGCGGTGAACGGCGTCCGGTGACGGTGACGTTTCCCTTGTAGAGTGTCAGGCGTACTGTGCCGGAGACATGTTCCTGGCTGCGATCGATCAGCGCCTGGAGCATCTCGCGTTCCGGAGAGAACCAGAAACCGTTGTAGATGAGCTCCGCGTAGCGCGGCATGAGCTCGTCCTTGAGATGGGCCGCGCCCCTGTCCAGGGTCACCGACTCCATGGCCCGGTGGGCGGCGATCAGGATGGTGCCTCCCGGTGTTTCGTAGACGCCACGGCTCTTCATCCCGATGAAACGGTTCTCCACCATGTCGACACGGCCGATGCCGTTGGCGCCGCCGAGTTCATTGAGACGGGCGAGCAGGTTCGCCGGCGTCAGGTCCTCGCCGTCGATGGCCACGGCATCGCCCCTCTCGAAACCGATCTCCACTTCCGTCGGAACATCCGGTGCTTCCTGCGGGGAGACGGTCCGTGACCAGACGTGATCGGGAGGCGCCGATGCCGGATCCTCCAGGACCTTTCCCTCGGCCGAAATGTGGAGCAGGTTGGCGTCGACGGAGAAGGGGGCCTCGCCCCGGCTGTCGCGGGGAATGGGGATCTGCCGGCTCTCGGCATAGGCGATCAGTTTCGTCCGCGAGCCGAGGTCCCATTCCCGCCACGGGGCGATCACCCTGATATCGGGGTCGAGCGCCTGATAGCCGAGCTCGAAGCGGACCTGATCGTTGCCCTTGCCCGTTGCGCCATGGGCCACCGCATCGGCGCCGGTCTCATGGGCGATGGCGATCTGGCGCATGGCGATGAGCGGCCGGGCGATTGCCGTGCCGAGGAGGTAGACACCCTCGTAAAGGGCGTTGGCCCGGAACATCGGCCACACGAAGTTCGCCGCAAACTCCTCGCGCAGATCCTCGATGAAGATCTCGTTGACACCCATCATTGCCGCCTTGGCGCGTGCGGGCTCGAGATCCTCGCCCTGTCCGAGATCCGCCGTGAACGTCACCACTTCGCACTGCAGGGTGTCCTGGAGCCAACGCAGGATGACCGATGTGTCGAGCCCTCCGGAGTAGGCAAGGACGACTTTCCGGACATCGCTCATGACGGCTCCTTCATGGCGAAGACATCGATCTCGATCACCATGGAATCATAGGCCAGAACCGGAAGCGGCACGCCGGTGGAGGCGGGGCCGAGATCGTGGAAGTAGGAGGAACGGATGGGCAGGTTGGCGTTGAGCGCCTCGGCGCCGCAATCGCCCTTGTAGACCGTCGTCACCTTGCACACATCGTCATAGCCGGCCCCGAGGGCTTCGAGAATGGTGCCGATATGGATCATCGCCTGGTGTGTCTGGCGCGAGAGATCGTCCGGGTGAACCGCCTCGCCCTTCCGGTCGAGGGAAACCTGGCCTCCAAGGAAGATCATGTCCCCGCATTTCAGCCCATGCTTGTAGGGAAGATGCACGTGCCAGTCCCACAGGCTGTCAGGCCACACATGGGTGCGCTCGAGATGCTCGCCATCCTCGCCAAGCATGGCGACCATGGAAATCTTGATCAGGACATCCAGATCGGCATGGCGCGGGATAGGAACGCCGGTGGCGGCTGGCCCGGGTTCATGGAAATGTGCCGCGCAGGCAAGGGCGGCTGCCTCGAAATCGGCAATGCCGGAGCCGCCGGCATACCAGCGGTTGATCTTGACCGCGTCGTCGAATCCGGCGCCGAAGTGGTCGAGGACATGTCCTGCGCGCTCCATGACCAGCCGGGTCTGGGCAACGATGTCGCCTCTTGCCGCGACGTGGCCATCGTCGTCCAGGGGATACTGTGCCGCCACGAAGATCATGCTGTCCGACCGCAGCCCCTCCACCCAGGGTGCGGCGAGGGGAGAGCCGGACAGTCCCGGAGCGATGTCCCTGCGTGTCGGCGTCCCGTCCTGGCGGCGCATGGCATAGCCCTCGATCTCGATCATGAGACCCTCGTAGGCGAGCCAGGGAACCGGAACGGCATTGACGGTGAGACGGCAGTCTTCCGGGAGATGGCGCGCCGCCATGGCGAGAACATCCGCCTCGTCGAGGGAGCCATCGTTGACGTAGAAGATGAGAAGGGTGACGAGGTCCTCCGGCACGCAGTCGAGGTCCTCCAGGACCCGGGCAAGATAGGCCATCGCATTGCCGGTCTGGGCCTCGATGTTCCCCGGATTGCGGACCACCCCATCAGGGGTGAGATCGACCTGGCCTCCCACCCAGATCATCGAGCCACAGCGCACACCGTGCTTGTGGTTGATGGTGATCGGCCAGTTCCAGTGGTGGTCGGGCCAGCTGTGACGCTTGTCCATCGGTTCCTCACGAGGCAGGGGGCGGGGCGGATTTCATGGCGCTGCGGGCCATCTTGACCGTGTCGGACCTGAGTTGCCCGCAGGCGGCCATGATGTCCCGTCCGCGCGGACGGCGGACAGGAGCGGAGTAGCCGCCGTCATTGACGATGCCGGCAAAGGAGGCAATGCGTCTGGCCGGGGAACATTCGAAGGCCGCTCCGGGCCAGGCATTGAACGGGATGAGGTTGACCTTGGCCGGGATTCCCTTGAGCAGGCGGACCAGTTCGCGGGCATCGGCATCGGAATCGTTGACGTCCTTGAGCATGACGTATTCGAAGGTGATGCGCCGCGCATTGCCGGCTCCTGGGTAGGCGCGGCAGGCATCGAGAAGTTCGCCGATCGGGTACTTCCTGTTGAGGGGGACGAGACGGGTGCGGACATCGTCGTTGACCGCATGCAGGGAGACGGCAAGATCGACACCAAGTTCCTCGCCACATCGTTTCATCATCGGCACCACGCCTGCGGTCGACAGCGTGATGCGCCGGCGCGACAGGGCAATGCCCTCCGGATCCATGATGATGGAAAGGGCTGTCTTGACGTTGTCGAAGTTGTAGAGCGGTTCTCCCATACCCATCATGACGATGTTGGAGAGCAGCCGCCTGCCGTCCATCGGAGCCGGCCACTCATCCAGGGTATCGCGGGCGAGCATGAACTGGCCGACGATCTCTCCGGGTTCCAGGTTGCGCACGAGACGCTGCGTTCCGGTGTGGCAGAACCTGCAGGTCAGCGTACAGCCGACCTGGGATGACATGCACAAAGCTCCCCTGTCGTCCTGCGGGATATACACGCTCTCGACGAGGTGACGCCGGTCCACGCCAAGCAGCCATTTCATGGTCCCGTCCGTGCTCTTCTGGTGGCGCACCACTTCGGGCCGGTCGAGACTGAAGGACGCCGCGAATCTCTCGCGCAGGGCGCCCGACAGGGTGGTCATGTCCGCGAAATTCGTGACTCCGCGACAATAGATCCAGTGCCAGAGCTGCTTGACACGAAACGGGGCCTCACCGAGACCAGCGACGATCTCGGCGAGGTCATCCCGGTCCAGTCCGATGAGATTCCCTGGATCACCCGTCATTCGGCGCAGGTCTGGCTGATAGTGCCATAGGCGGCCGTGAATCCCAGCAGCGAATAGGTATCGGTGGTCACGGTGCCCCGCCAGGAGCGCCCTTCGATGATCATGCTGACACCGGCCTTCATGGCGGTCACGAGGTCCCTGTCATCATGGCGGGTGAATGCCCAGGCACTCTCGCCCTCGCCGAACAGGGTGAAGGTTTCGTTCCCGATCGTCACCGTGACCGGCGCATTTTCCATGTAGTTGTAACCCGTGCGGACCTGGACGACATCCCGTTCTCCCGCCGGAGAACGATGCGTGACGAGAATCCAGATGTCGCCACGCTGGGTGTAGTTGCCTTCTGCCTTTGTCGGCTGGCTGGCGATGAAGCAGACCAGCGTGTCGTCTTCGGTGTAGCCGAAGGCCGACCAGTCCCGGAAGGTGCCCAGCGATTTTGGCTCCTCGGCCACGGCTTCAGGCCCCGGCATGAGGACCGCGAGAACCATCAGAAAGCTTGTGAAGATGCGCGAACTCAGGTTCATGACAGCCATTCCGTCCCGTGTCGTGATTGTGGGTGTCTTCGCCATGCGAAATCCATAGCACAGATCATCCCGCCAATTCACGCCCACCCCTGCCACGCCCCGCAGGGGCACGCTCATCTCTGTCACATCCCATAAGGGATTGTGTGGCGAAATTCAGTCCTTCAGGGCTTCCAGGTTCTTGAAGAGGCTCAGGGACTCGGGATTGGCAAGGGCTTCGGTGTTGGCCACCGGCCGGCCGTGAATGACGTGACGCACGGCGAGTTCGCTGATCTTGTTGGAGCGGGTGCGCGGGATGTCGGCCACCGCGATGATCCGCGCCGGAGTGTGGCGGGGAGACGCGTGGGTGCGGATCCTCATGCGAATCCTGGAGACGAGGTCGTCATCGAGTTCATGGCCTGGTTGCATGACCACGAAGAGAATGATGCGGACATCGCCGGCGACGTCCTGGCCGACGGCGAGGCTCTCCTGGATTTCCTCGAAAATGTCCACCTGGCGGTAGATCTCGGCGGTGCCGATGCGCACGCCGCCGGGATTGAGCACGGTGTCGGAACGTCCGTGAATGACGGCGCCGCCGGCAGCCGTGATCTCGGCCCAGTCACCGTGCCGCCAGACGTTGTCAAACCTGTCGAAATAAGCCTGGTGGTAAAGGCTGCCGTCGTCGTCGTTCCAGAATCCCACTGGCATGGAAGGGAAGGGCCGCGTGCACACGAGTTCGCCTGTCTGGCCGGCGGGCAGGCTGTTGCCGCGATCATCGAAGATGTCGACGGCCATGCCGAGCCCGCGCGCCTGGATTTCCCCGCGGCGCACGGCGCCCTCGGGATTGCCGAGAACGAAGCAGGAGATGATGTCCGTTCCGCCGGAGATGGACGCCAGCTGAACATCCTCCTTCACCTCGCGATAGATGTAATCGAAACTCCCTGGCGCCAGGGGTGAGCCCGTGGAGAGAACGAGACGGAGATCCTTGAGATCGTGACTGAGAGCCGGCTGGATTCCCTCCTTCTCGATGGCCGCGAAGTACTTTGCCGAGGCGCCGAATGCGGTGAACCTCTCTTCCTGGCAGAAGTTCCACAGCACGTTGCCGTCCGGCGATGCCGGATGGCCCTCGTAGATCGCCAGGGTGGCCCCCGTTGCCAGAGCGCTGACCTGCCAGTTCCACATCATCCAGCCGCAGGTCGAGAAGTAGAACAGCCGGTCTCCCTCGCGGAGGTCGCAATGCAGCCGATGTTCCTTGAGGTGCTGGAGAAGGGTGCCTCCATGGCCGTGGACGATGCACTTGGGCGCACCCGTGGTGCCAGAAGAATAGAGGATGGCGAGTGGGTGATCGAACGGCACCTGCTCGAAGTCGATGTCGTCGTGGGATGTTGCCATCACCTCCTGCCAGGTCACGGCATCCCGCAGACCCCCTGTGTCGCAGGCTGGATCCACCCAGGGAACGACGACGACGTGCCCGATGCCCGGCATGGCATCCAGAATCTCCGCCACCCTGGGCCTGCTGTCAAAATGGCGGCCGCCATAGCTATAGCCGTCGGCGGTGATCAGCACCTTCGGGTCGATCTGGCCGAAGCGGTCGAGGACGCCCCTGGTTCCGAAATCCGGTGACGAGGACGACCACACCGCACCCAGACTGGCCGTCGCCAGCTTGGCGACAATCGTCTCGGGCAGATTGGGGAGATATCCCGCGACACGATCGCCACGGCGGACCCCCTGATCGCCCAGCCAGGCACTCAACGCCGCGACCGCGTCATGGAGTTCGCGGAAGGTCATGGTGCGCCGGCGGCCACCCTCTCCGCGGCACACGATGGCCATGGTGTCGTCGTGTTTCCTGAGCAGGTTCTCGGCATAGTTGAGGCGGGCCCCGGTGAACCAGCGGGCCCCGGGCATGGCATCGCCATTATCGAGGACCGTCTCCCATGTCCGGGACGCCCTGACGCCGGCGAAATCCCACAACAGCGACCAGAAGGACGCCCGGTCATCGATGGACCAGCGCCACAGCGACTCGTAGTCCGGCAATGTCTGTCCGATCGCCTGCTCGGCCAGGCGCCGGAACCGCCTCAGGGAGGTTGCCTCCCGGCGTTCCTCGCCGGGAGACCAGAGAACTTCGTTCATCAGCTGCCGCCGGTCTCGCGGGCGGGCGCTCCCGACTTTCTGGCCGCACGGTCCATGAAGCGGGCCATCGCGATGTCGCGACGCGTGATGCCGCCGGCATCGTGGCTCGTCAGGGTGACATCGACCCGGTTGTAGACATTGAACCACTCGGGGTGGTGATCGACGACATCGGCGTAGACGGCGATGCGACCCATGAAGCCGAACGCCGTCATGAAATCACTGAAGCGGTAGGACCGTTTCAGAGCATCCCCGCCGTCGGCCACGGTCCAGTCCGGCAGGGAGGCGAGCGCTTCGCCGAGCGCTGCTTGCGAAAGCGTGTCGGCCATTGAACGTTCCCTGCTCTTCGGTCCTCCACCGATTGTCCGGCGAGTTGGCCGTTTCGGCAAGAGGGGCTATTGTCCGAACCCCATGACGCGACGTTTCGGCCCACCTCCCGACGCCGAGGAGATTGCGGCGATTGCCAGTGATGCGATCGCCATGATTCCCGAAAATCTGAAGGCCCGCATCGAAGGAATCGCCATTCTCGTGACCGAGTTCCCCGAGGCCGATGTCCTGGACTCCCTTGGTATCGAAAGCGAGTTCGGTCTGCTGGGACTCTACCAGGGCATCTCCCTCGACCAGGCCTCCGGCCACGATGTCATGGACGATCTCAACCGCATCTATCTCTACCGGCGTCCGCTCCTCGACGCCTGGGCCGAAGGCGACGATTCCCTCGAGGACCTCGTGCACAACACGATCATTCACGAGATCGGTCACCACTTCGGGTTGTCGGACGACGACATGGAACGCCTCGAGAGCGAGTGACGACGCCGGTCCTTCGTGTGCATCCAGATGAGCGGGAACCTCCGACCACACAAAGATGCTGACGACCGGAACCGGTGGATGCCTTGGGTGGAGATGTTTAAAGTATCCCTGACTTACCTTCGCACCAGGGAGTCCGCCCTGGATGTTCCAGACGACGGGAAACAGAACCCGTTCAGGAGAATGACGTCCGAATTCAACATGGTCAGATGACAGTGCCAGGCATGAATCCACATTTATCGATCCCGAAGGCGGAACTCGCTTCTTTCTGCCGGATGCATGATATCCGTTGGCTTGCACTATTCGGTTCGGCTCTGCGAGCGGATTTTGGTCCCCACAGCGATGTTGATGTGCTGGTTGAGTTCGTGGAGGGACGAACCCCTGGCCTGCTCGGCATCGCCGGACTGGAAATTGAATTGTCCGCACTGTTCGGTGGGCGGAAAATTGACCTGCGAACGCCCCAGGATCTGAGCCGCTATCTCCGCCAGGACGTCCTCGACAAGGCAGTTGTCCAGTATGCACGACGATGACGAGATCCGATTGCAGCACATGCTGGAGGCTGCCAGCGAAGCACTGTCCTTCACCCAACAACGGGCGCGTGCTGATCTGGACACGGACCGTCAGCTGGTTCTCTCGTTGGTGAAGGACAGCGAGATCATCGGTGAAGCGGCAAGCGGGATTGCCGCAACGACGCGTCAGTGTTTGCCGGATGTACCGTGGAAACAGATCAGCGGTATGCGGCATCGGCTGGGTTCATGCGTACTTTGACATCAACCTCGACATCCTCTGGAGAACGGCACGGGAAGAACTGCCGATGTTGATTGCTCATCTTGAAACGGCACTGTCACGGGACATGGAGTAGTGGCCCTGCCGAAACATGTAACCATACGTCCAGTCGTGACAATTCAGGAGAGTTCTGAGCATGAGCGCCAAGGTCCTTTTGTCGTGATTGCGCCGTGTCATGCCGCAAGTGACCCCGGTCCGGCTCGACTGTGGAGCGGTCGGGTATCGTGGCGGACACTGTGTCGGGCGTGGTAAAGGGACAGGACCGCACCGCCAGTCGGTGAGCGGGTGACGGTGCACGGCGCAATCACAGGGCATCCTCGGCGCGCAGCATGCGGATCGCATCACGGACCGCTTCCACCGTCACGTCGATATCGGCGCTCTCCATGACGCCCGACACGTAGCCGCCGGGCGTTCCCCCCATGGTGACGCCGCCCAGCATCATGGCGAGATCGAACCGGGTGGCGAGCGGTTTCGGCAGGTATAGCAGGTCGTCGGGTGAAACGGTGGATCCGTCGAAGGACCCCGGCACCACGTCGAGGCGCCGGGGATTGAGGAAGATATGGAAGGACGAATGGGTCCCGTAGGCGGCCCAGGCAACACCGGCATCGCTGACGATGCGGTTGATGCCGTCGCGGAGTTTGGCTGCCGTCGCGCTGGCGCGTTCGCAGACGGCGCCATCGGCGATCTGGTCCAGGGCGGCGATGCCGGCGGCGGCCGAAAGAGGGTTGGCGTTGAAGGTGCCGAAGTGGTCGACCTTGATGCGGCCATCCCGGCGCGTGGCCTCGAAATCGAGCATCTCCATGACATCCCGGCGCCCGGCCACCGCGCCTCCGGGGAGGCCACCGGCCAGGATCTTCGCCAGGGCCGTGAGATCGGGAATGATCCCCAGCGTCTTCTGGGCACCGCCCGGCGAGACGCGAAATCCCGTCACGACCTCATCGAGGATGAGGAGGGCTCCGTGACGTTCCGTCTCGTCACGCAGAAGCCGGACGAAATCCGGATCGACCGGTAGCCGGCCGAACGTGGCGCCCGTCGGTTCGATGATGGCCGCGGCGATGTCGTCATGGGTGCGGAACACCTCCCGGAGCGCGGCGTGGTCACCGGCCTCGACAACGACGAGATCTTCCTCGATCCCCGGAACGACGCCCGCTGCATGGGCACCGCCGCTCGATACCCTTGCCGAGGCAACATGGTCGTGCCAGCCATGAAAGTGATGGCCGAAGCGAAGGATCCTGCGCCTGCCCGTGAACGCGCGGGCGAGGCGCAGGCACATCAGGGTGGCCTCGGTGCCCGAGGAGACGAACCGCACGCGTTCCGCCGAAGGCACAAGGTCGCAAACCATGCGGCCCCAGCGCACTTCCGCCCTGTGACCGGCGCCGAAATGGGTGCCCTCGCCAACACCCTGCCTCACCGCCTCGACGACAGCCGGGTTGCCGTGCCCGAGAATGAGCGAGCCGTGGCCACCGAAGAAGTCGACATACTCGTTGCCGTCGACATCCCGTTTACGGCTCCCCCGAGCGCAATCGACGTAGAGTCCGTAAGGTTCCCGGTACCGGGAATCGTGCGTCACGCCACTGGGAAAGATCCCGCCGGCCTCGCGGGCGAGATCGCGTGAGCCTCTGGTTCTCTCCAGCCAGGCGGCAACGATCGGTGAATTGGTCGGCATGTCGGACATCGGGCTCACGCATTGCTGGTCGGGGTCATGGTATCGCCATGCCGCCGCCCGTAGAACAGCATTCTGACCATCCGGACTGTTCATCATGCCTGCCCGATCGCGGCAGCACAGGGATGCGATATGCCGCCTCCAGCTGCCAGAAACAGGGCACACCCTGTGGAGCAGGTGCCGGCCGCCGAAGAGCATGAGGGCCCCCCGAAGTGATGGGGACCGTCGTGACGTGGGTGCGCTCGCCGGCAAGAACGCGGCCAGGGCTCTCGTCGTCATCGTGATCCGCGGTTCGAAGTCCGGGCACGTGCTCAAACTCGCCTCCAAGGGGTGCCTGGAGCATCACCGACACCGTGGAAGCCGTTGTGCCCCTTTGCCAGGACACCCCTCTTGTTTCAAGACCTCCCGTGGCGCATCTTACTTTCGACTTACTTCGCTTTGGCCTGAGGAATCCAGCATGGCTGCGCTCGACAAGCTCACCACCACCGTCTCGACGAAGGGTCAGGTCATTTTGCCCAAGGCGGTTCGCCAGGCGCTACGCTGGCATGCCGGAACCCGACTGGTGGTCGAGAGCACCGCTGACGGTGTGTTGCTCAAGCCCGAGCCCGCATTTGCGGCGACCCGACCTGAGGATGTTTTCGGGTGTCTGGCCGGCGATGTCTCCCCCAGACCCCTCGCCGACATGGAGGCGGGTATTCTGGAAGAAGCACGGCGTCGCCATGCGTGCTGTTGATACCAATGTCGTTGTCCGATACCTGACCGGAGACGATCCCGACCAGGCCGCCAGGGCGAGAGCGGCAATCGGTGCGGGGGATATCTTTGTGAGCACGACCGTCCTGCTCGAAAGCGCGTGGGTGCTGCGCAGTGTCTACGGTTTCGCCGGCAAGAAGGTTGCGGTGGCCTTGCGCGCCTTCCTGGGGCTTCCGGGTGTTATGGTTGAGAGCCCCGTTCTTCTGGCCGAGGCCCTTGCCAGAACTGAGAACGGGATGGATTTTGCCGATGCGCTTCACCTCGGTGCAGCCGCCCATTGCGAGACAATGCGCACGTTCGACCGCCGGTTCATTGAGTCCGCCAAGGGTTTGTCCGTGAGTGTGTCGGAGCCCTGAGTTCCGCTCGGTCTGCCGCAGCGCCCGAACCGCGCTCGACAGACTGGCCTCCTGATTTCCGCGTTGCATGTCATGCGCCGTGTCTTTGGTATCCGCGGGAGTTCGGGGATCAACACCACGTCATGATCGGGTGGCTCGCGGCGCCCGCAGAACCACAGCCTTGCGACCGGACTGTTCATCATGTCCGGCCGGTCGCGGCAGCACAGGGTCGCATCATCGCTCTCCAGGTAGGCGTTGTGGTGATCATCACAACGCAAGGCCTCGTCCTGGAGGGCCTCCACTTCGGCTGCCATGGCGTTGATGCCGCCGGGCTTGAGAAATCCGGGAAAGAGACAGACCCCGTCCGCCGGAACCTCAGGGCTGCATGATCAATCGCGGTGTCGTCAGGCTCCGTGAGCGGATAGCGCTCCAGGTCGCCAGGATCGCCCATGGCATGTGTGGCCATGCAGCGCCTCCGGCTGTTTCATGGCAGACCACCTGTGCGGCATTCCAAAGTCAAGACTCGACGATGCAGAGGCCCTCCGCACAATTATCCAGTGCGTACTCCTGGACCATGCGGTAATGGGAGCCATCGCTGCGCCGGTGGCTCTCGTGAAGGGCGAAGGAGCGGATCTCGAATGGAGGTGACTCGAGCAGGTTGTTGGCGGTCACAAAGTCACCGATGCGGTGGGGCGAGGCACCCTTGAGACGGGCAAGGGTGATGTGAGGGTGGTACTTGCGTTCGCGCGGGCGGACACGCAGCTGAAGTAGCAGACTCTCCACCTTGTGGTGCAGCATCACCAGTTCGTCGTGCGGGCGGACTCCGGCATAGAGAAGGCGGGGGTCGCGCCGCTTGCCGAAGAAGCCAACACCCGACACCTTCAGCGTGAATGTAGAGTGACTGACAGTGGAAAGGGCCTCGCAGATCTCGTCGGCCAGCATGGTTTCGATCTCGCCCAGGTAGCGCAGCGTGATGTGCATGTTCTCGGCCGGCACCTGGCGTCCGCCAGGGATGCCGCCGCCCAGTGCCGCCAGTCTTGCGGCAATGGTGCACGGCACGGTGACGGCAATGAAGAGGGGTGGCGTCATGGTCCGGAGGTTGCACGTTCGAGAAGCCGGAGTACATATGGCACCATTCTCTCGACAATCACCTCCACGCCCCGGGCGTTGGGGTGGATGCCGTCATCCTGGTTGAGTGACGGGACCATCGCCACACCATCGAGGAAGAACGGGTAGAGAATGGCTCCATGTCTATCGGCGAGATCAGGATAGATGGCATCGAATGCAGTGACGTAACCGGTGCCGAGATTGCGCGGTGCGGCCATGCCGGCAAGCAACACCGGTATGTTCCGTTGCCCGAGAACGGAGAGGATCCGGTCGAGATTGGCCCGGGTGACGTCCGGATCAATGCCCCTCAAGGCATCGTTGGCGCCAAGGGCCACGATCGCCGCATCCGCACCGCCGGAAAGGGCCCATTCCAGGCGTGCCAGCCCACCGGTCGTGGTGTCGCCGGAGACACCGGCATCGATGATCCTGACGTCGTGTTCCGGCAGGTCCAGAGCGGCGCCAAGACGGGCGACGAAGCTGTCGGCGGCGGGAAGACCGTAGCCCGCCGTGAGACTGTCACCGAGCGCCAGTACGTGGATTTCGGCGCCTGCCGCAGGCACACTCGCCAGGAGTCCCGCGACCAGAACCACCATGCGGCCAACCTGTCTCATCCGCGATGCCCGATCCTGTTGTCCGTCTGAGCAGCCTTCACCTGAGGCTCACCGGTGCCGCAGGCGCCGTCAACATCCTGCGGGATGTCTCCCTCGTCGTCGAGCAAGGCTGCCATCTGGCCGTCATCGGTCCGTCTGGTTCCGGCAAGTCATCCCTCCTGGCACTGACAGCAGGACTGGAACGGCCAACAACCGGGACAGTCGAGATTACCGGCCGGAATCTTGCGTCGTTCGACGAGGATGAACTGGCGAAGTTCCGCGGACGGACGATCGGCATCGTCTTCCAGTCCTTCCACCTGATCGCAACGATGACGGCACTCGAGAATGTGGCCCTGCCCCTTGAACTGGCCGGCGACGCCGATGCCAACCGAAAGGCGCGCCGTGTACTTGCGGAAACCGGGCTGGAGACGAGGTCGGGGCACCTGCCGGTGGAACTCTCGGGAGGCGAGCAGCAACGCGTGGCCCTTGCCCGTGCCCTCGTCAACCGTCCGCCACTGCTTCTGGCTGACGAGCCGACAGGCAATCTCGACAGCGAGACCGGTTCGGCGGTCACGGACCTGATGTTCGAGGTTGTTGCACAAGCAGGCGCCACGTTGATGCTGGTCACCCACAACCACGATTTGGCGCGGCGCTGCCGGCGCACCGTGGCCATGGAGAACGGCTCCTGCCGGGAGGTGATGTGATCACACTGGCCTGGACCATCGCCCGGCGAAATCTGAAGGGCGGCAGGAAGAGGTTCCTTCTGGCCGTCTTCGCTCTTGCCCTCGGGGTCACGACCATAGCGGGTGTCGGCAGTTTCGGCGCCGGTCTCGTGGAGAGCCTGCGCGAGAACGGGCGTGTCATCCTGGGCGGCGACATTGCATTGCGCACGACGTTCACGCCGCCGGACGAAGGGCAGATCCGGTGGCTGGAAGCGCGTGGCGCGCTGTCGCGCGCGGCCGATCTTTTCGCCATGGCGCGACCACCGGACGGCGAACCACTGCTGGTGAACCTGCGGGCCGTCGATGACAGCTGGCCACTCTACGGCGAGGCGCTCATCGATCCGCCAATCCCGCTCGGCAGCGCTCTTGCGGAGGGAGCCATCGTCGACAGGGATTTTCTGGAGTCCAGCGGCCTTGCCGTCGGTTCGTCGTTTTCCCTGGGGGAAGCCACGGTCCCCGTCGTGGCGGCTCTTGTCGACGAACCTGATCGGGCCAGTGCTCCCTTCCGCCTCGGTCCGCGGGTCATCGTGTCGCTCGACCGACTGGATTCTGCGGGTATCGCCGGCACCGGCAGTCTCGTGCGTCACCTCGTGCGCATGAGACTCGACGACTCCGGCGATGTGACCGGGGTCATTGCCGACCTGCAGCAGACCTTTCCGCAAGCCACCTGGCGCATACGGAGCGCAGACGACGCCAATCCGTCGCTGCGCCGGTTTCTCGAGCGCCTTTCCCTCTTCATCACCCTGGTCGGACTGACGGCCCTCCTGATCGGAGGTATCGGCATGTCCAGTGCCGTCACCACCTATCTCGCCCGCCAGGTGCCGACCATTGCCACCCTGAAGTCCCTGGGCGCCTCGCAGCGGCTGGTTCTCACCAGCTATCTCGTCGAGATCGCCCTCATGGCCGGATTCGGCATTGCCGCCGGGCTGGTCGCGGGAACATTCCTTCCGGTTCTGGCAGCCGGACTGGCGGGTGAGTCGCTGCCCGTCACCATCAGTCCGGACATTCATCCAGGACCGCTCCTCATTGCCGCAGCCTGCGGCATCCTCATCACCCTGGTCTTTGCGCTGCCACCGCTCTTTCGCACGAGGGAGATCTCTCCGGCCATGTTGTTCCGCGCCTCCGGGCTTCCCGGCACAACAATGCGACAGCGTGACCGGCTGACCGTCATTCTCCTGGCTGCCGGCGTGGTGACGATTGCCATCGTTGCCGGCAACGAGCGTCTCTTTGCCGCCCTCTATTGTGCCGTCATCCTTGCCGTTCTTGTGCTTTTCCGTCTCGTCGGCCAGGGAGTATCCCGTCTGGCGCGATCCGCCGGCAGACCACGCCCCGTGGCCCTGCGTCTGGCGCTGGCCAATCTCCATCGTCCGGGAGCGGGAACGGTTCCGGTATCCGTGGCGCTCGGAACCGGGCTTGCCGTTCTCGCGATCATCGCCGGTGTCGAAGCCAATCTTTCGAGAGAACTCGACGTCGCCTCCTCCCGCGAGGTTCCGGCCTTCTTCGTGGTCGACATCCAGTCCGATCAGATCGATCCCTTCATTGACACGGTGACCGCCCGTCACGATGTCACGGCGGTCGAATCCTCCCCTGCCATGCGCGGCCGGGTGACCGCCATCAATGGCGTGCCGGTGGCCGAAGCGACCATCGATGACGGTGCCATGTGGTCCATAAACTCCGATGTCGGTGTCACCTACGAAGGGTCGCCGGGGAACGCCACCGTCGTTGCGGGCCAGTGGTGGGAGGAAGATCACAACGGACCACCGTTGTTGTCTTTCGATGCCGAACTCGCCGCCGGTTACCACGTCGGCGTCGGGGATACACTGACCGTCAACGTGCTTGGCAGGGAGATCACGGCGCGGATCGCCAACCTGCGGCACATCGACTGGACGTCCGCGGGCCTCAACTTTGTCCTTGTATTCTCGCCCGGCTTGCTCGAGGCGGCCCCGCACACCCACATCGCAACCCTTCATGCCGATGTCGACGCCGAGAATCCGTTGCGCCGGGAGCTTGCCCGGATGTTTCCCAACATTTCCATCATCAGTGTGCGCCATGTTGTCGAGGACATTCGCGACATGCTGGAAAGCGTTGATTCGGTCGTTCGCGGCATCGCCTTCGTCGCCTTTGCCAGCGGACTGATCGTCATCGCCGAAACGGTCGTGGCTGCACAGAGACGGCGCCTGGGAGAGGCGGTCATTCTCAAGGTTCTGGGCGCTACCAGGCCGCTGGTGTTGGGCGTCTTCACCCTCGAACACGCGATTCTCGGAACCGCGGTTGCCCTTCCGGCGCTGGCGGTGGGTACGGCGGCATCATGGGCGATCGTGACCTTTGCGCTTGATCTTGCCTGGATCATGCCGTGGACAGCGACATCCGGCCTGCTTGTCCTCGCCCTTGGCGTGTCACTGATTGCCGGAGTTGTCACAGGATGGAGCCTTCTTTCGGCTCCGGCGGCCCCGGTCCTGCGCAATACCTGACCGCGGGCGCAGCAATCGGTCTTGACGGTCCGCCTCCGGATCACACATAAATGACAGGGAAACCGGGCACGATGCCCGGCATACCTTTGAACGACACAACCAGAGGATGAAGAACATGGCTTTCGGCAACGCAGGACCCCGCGCTGCTGCGTTCACCCGGACAACGGCCGTCTACGATGAGGGCCTGCGGAGCTACATGCTGCGCGTCTACAACTACATGGGTGTGGCGCTTGCCATCACGGGCATCATCGCGTTTGGTACGGCGCAACTGTCGGTTGTCACCAACGCACAGGGGAGCATCGTCGGGTTCACCCAGCTGGGGGTTCTTCTGTTTGGCTCGCCTCTCCAGTGGGTGGTGATGCTGGCGCCTCTTGGCCTCGTCTTCCTGTTCTCCTTCCGCCTTCACAAGATGTCCCCAACCTCTGCCCAGACCGTCTTCTGGATCTTTGCTGCCCTGATGGGACTCTCGCTGGCGACGATTTTCATCGCCTTCACGCAGGAGAGCATCGCCCGGGTTTTCTTCATCACCGCGGTGACCTTCGGCGCCATGAGCCTCTACGGCTACACCACGAAGCGATCCCTTGCGGCATGGGGTTCGTTCCTCTTCATGGGATTGATCGGTGTCATCATCGCCATGGTGGTCAACATCTTCCTGCAGAGTTCGGCGCTGCAGTTCGCCATCTCGGCGATCGGCGTCATCGTGTTTGTCGGCCTGACCGCCTATGACACGCAGCGCATCAAGGAGAGCTACAACGTCCACATGAGCGGCGCGGTGATGACGAAGTCGGCCATTCACGGGGCCCTGAGGCTCTACCTCGACTTCATCAACCTCTTCATCATGCTCATCCAGCTGCTCGGTGTCGCCCGCAGCGAGTGAGCCACGCCAGCTAAGGTGTACATCTAACGGCCCGGCCTTTGCCGGGCCGTTTTCATTGGTGTTGACGGCTGCCGGTGATCGCAGGCACCGTTCGTTTCCCGAGGTGCCGTGGCATATGGCGGGAGGATGCCCGTGCTGACGCCCGAACAGGTACGGTTCTATCACCGTGAAGGCTATCTTCTTGTCGAGGATATCTTCGACGGAACTGAAGTCGCCGAACTCAACCGCGTGACGGACAGCTACATCGAACGCTCGCGGGAGATTGCTGCAAGCGATTCCCTCTTCGACCTGGCGCCGCATCACACGGCGGAACGCCCGGTGGTGCGGCGCATCAAGAATCCGGTCGCCCTCGACAAGGTCTATGCCAGCGCCGCCCGCAAGGAACGTCTGCTCGACATCGTCGAATGCCTCGTCGGTCCGGGCGTGCGTTTCGACCACTCCAAGATGAACATCAAGACCAAGGGTGGCCAGGCGGCGATCGACTGGCACCAGGACTGGGCCTTCTACCCCCATACGAACGATGACCTGCTCGCCGTCGGCCTCTATCTCGGCGACTGCACCCTGGAGAACGGACCGTTGATGGTGATTCCGGGGAGCCACAGGGGGCCGGTGTTTGATCACCACCACGAGGGTCAATTCGTGGGGAGCTGCAGTGCCGGCGAACTCAGGACCCTTCCCGAAGACGCGGTGCCTCTCCCCGGAAGGGCGGGTTCGATCACGATTCATCACGTGCGCACGCTGCACGGTTCGCTGGAGAACCGGTTGAGCCGGGACCGCCGTCTGCTGCTCTTGTGCTACATGGCGCTCGACGCCTGGCCCCTTGCCAGCGCCGGATCTTTCGATCTCGCCGAGTTCGACGGCCGCATCCTCAGAGGCGAACCGACCCTTCAGCCCCGCCAGGAAGCCCTCCCGGTACGCTCGCCGCTGCCCCGAATCCCCGACTCCGACTCGATCTTCGCGGATCAGGAGAGCGTTGCCGGCCGATCATTCGCGACCTGACGCGCCGGGCGAAGCTGGTGGACGGCAGCTTTCTTGTCCATGCAGCAACGGAGCTCGGGGGAACGTGACTGTGACCGGCAGGTCCGGTCATCCAGCAGGTGTCGACGTGCGCGAGACCTCGATGGCTGGCGGCGATGTCAGTGTCTGGAATATGACGCAGTACCGTTCGGTCAGCTTCATGAGACGATCCAGGGTGTCGTCATCGGCATCCGTATCGAGGGTGAAGCCAAGGCGAATGGCCCTGAATCCCACAGGCGTGTCACGATCGATTCCGAGAGTGCCGCGGAAATCGAGATCGCCTTCGGCGGTAATCGCGCCATCCTTGAGAGCGATGCCCAGTGCACTTGCCACGGCATTCAGCGTGACCCCGGCACAGGCCACCAGGGCCTCGAGGAGCATGTCGCCGGAGCAGGCGGCCAGGCCGTCTCCTCCCGTGGCGGGATGCAGACCGGCCCTGATCATGGCCTTCGAGGTTTCGACGCTGCACGTCACGTCGTCGAGCCCGATACTGCCCGTGGCCCGAAGGGTGACGACCGCGTCACCGGGATCGTCACGGTAGCGTTCCTTGAGGGGCGCCTGCATGGCGCGCAGGGTCTCACCGTCGATCATCGTCTTCCTCCGCCGATGCCGTCCGAAATGCTCATCCCGCAAGAGAGATCATCTTGCGGGGCAGGGTGTTGAAACTCTCGCACCCGTTTGTGTGACGAGGATCACGTCCTCGATGTTGAAGCCGCCGAGGCTGCTCGCATAGTAGGGAACCTCGAGGCTCATGACCATGCCGGGACGGATTCGACTCTGGACAAGCAGTGTCGGACTGCATCACATTGGAACTCTGTCTGCCAACGATTGAGAGGGAGTGAGACATGTCCAATGATCGGTTGAAACTGTCCCGTCGCCGCTTCATGGAAGCATCGGCTGCGGGTGCGGCCGCGAGCACGCTGGCGATGACCGGTGCTTCCATAGAGGCCCAGGAAGCGGGCGATACCCTGAGGACGAGGAACTACTCGGACATCCAGGTCCTTGACCCCGGCTACATCCTGTCTGCTCCGGAATCCGACGTGAACGCCTGTTTGCTCCACGGTCTCGTCACAGTGAATGCGGGTGACCAGTGGGGATGGAGCAAGGAAGCTGCAGCCGAGATCGAGCAGGTGGATGACACCCACATCAACTTTACCCTGCGCGACGACATTGGCTGGACCAATGGATTTGGCGCCATGACGGCCGAAGACGTCAAGTACTCCTACGAACGGATCGCGGATCCCGGGATGGCGTCCCCCTATGCCGAGGACTGGAGCGCCCTTGATCGTGTCGATGTCCACGATGAGCGCAGCGGAACGATCGTGCTCAAGGAGCCCTATGCGCCCTTGTGGACGACGACGATGCCCGCGGGACGCGGCATGATCGTCTGCAAGGCGGCTGTAGAGGCGCTTGACGGCAAGCGCTACCAGGCAGAACCGCCGGCGGTGTCGGGCGCCTACGAGATCACGGACTGGCAACCGTCCCAGAAGCTCACGCTGTCTGCGCGGCAGGGTTACTCAGGGCCCTATGCCAATCCGGATTTCACCACCATAGAGGTCTACCCGATCATCGATGAGCAGGCCGCTGAAGTCGGCTTCCTCGCCGGTGACCTCGATGTCACCCGCGTGCCGATCACCTCGGTGTCAACCCTCATGGAGAGTTTGCCCGAGGATGCCACTCTGGTTCAGCACCCCTCGCTGAAATACGTCTGGATGGGGATCAACCGCGACAACGAGGCGATGGGCGACATCCGGGTGCGGCGTGCCATCCAGCACGCGGTGAACGTCAACCAGATCCTTGAAGCGGCGTATTTCGGGCTGGCGGCGCCTGCCAACGGCATTGTCCCGCCAGGACTTGTCGGGCACCGTCCCGAACCGCTCGTTCCCTATGAGGGCAATCCCGAATATGCCCGCCAGCAGCTCGAGGAAGCCGGATTCGGATCCGGGTTCTCGTGCCGGATCGATACCCTCAACAAGGCGGCCTACACGGCGGCCTGCCAGGTGATCCAGGCCAACCTCGCCGACATCGGCATCGATGCCGAGATCAACGTGCACGACCCCGGTGTCTGGTGGACCATGGGGGACGAGAGTTCCGGAGAGGACTGGAAATCACTCCAGATCCTCTATTCCCGTTTCTCCTCCCAGCCCGATCCGGGATGGTACACCATGTGGTTCACGCCCCAGCAGGTGGGTGTGTGGAACTGGGAGCGGTTCAACAACCCGGAATTCGGCGCCCTCCATGCCGAGGCGCTCGTCACCATGGATCCTGCCGTGCGTGACGGCATGTACCGGACCATGCAGGACATGATGGAAGAATCCGGCTGCTACCGGTTCATTACCCATGAATTCGAGCCGACCATCTATCGCAACACCATCGTTCCGGCGCTCACGCCTGACGGGCGCATGCTCTGGAAGCTCTTCACGAAGGCCTGATGGTCATGGCCCGCCTGTCTTTCCGATCAGGGAAGGCAGGCGGGCCTCTTGCCTGTCAGATCCTGGGGGGCCGGCCGCGGTCCACGGTGGACGAGCCCGCCTTACTGATCGGAACGATCGTCCTGCCTCTCCGGAAGCGCATCGGCGGTCGCGAGGCCCGTGTGGCCTGATTCCGACTGTCCGAGCCATTCATCGAAACGCGCCCTGATCCTGTCGTGAAGGCTGGCGTACCACTCGGTATCCTTGGGGATTGCGGTTGTGAAGTTCGCAGAACTGGTCGGGAGATGGGGTCGCATGTCCACGCCGATTTCGGCATGTGTCGATACCAGCCTCGCCGAAGAACGGCGAGTCGGTCCGTAGGAGATGTATCCGGCCTGATCCGCCAGGGGACCTGTTCCGGTGGCAAAGCGGATGAACTCCAGCGCCTCCTCGCGCCTTGGCGAGCCTCTGACAACGCCCCACGTCCCGAATTCGTAGAGTTGTGCATCCCAGATGATCTCGATGGGGTGGCCGTGAATCACCGCCGCATCGAACAGGCGTCCGTTGTACTGAGAGGCAATCGCGACCTTGCCCGTCACGAGCAGATCCACCGGCTCGTCCGTCGATGTCCACCAGATCACGTGATCGCGGATGCGGTCGAGTTTCCTGAAGGCGAGACGAAGACCGCGCTCTGTACTCAACAATTCGTAGAGGTCCTCGCGCGGGACTCCGTATGACATGAGAGCCCATTCGAGGTTCGCCGCAGGGGCCTTCTGGAGCGCCCTCTTTCCGGGGAACCGTTGCACATCGAAGATGTCCGCGATGCGTGCCGGACGCTCTCCGGGAAAGGCGTCTCGATTGTACGCCGCCACCATGGCATAGACGATCTGCGAGACCCCACACTCTGTCAGCGCGCCATCGAGAAAGTCCTGATCGGCCGGGGTTCCGTCGAGTCCGGGGAGCAGCATCGCATGATCGATGGGTTCCAGAAGTCCCTGTCGGCAGGCGGCGCGGTTGTCGGCCATGGTCATGTCCACGACGTCCCACGTGATCTCCCCTGCGCTCGCCTGTCGACGAAGTTCAAGGAGCCCGCCGTCGTACCGTTCGGTTCGAACCCGAATGCCCGTCGTCTTCGTGAACGGCTCGAAGTAGGCCTTGACCTGGCTGCGTTCGTAGGGCCCGCCCCAGGTTGCTACCGTGATCGTGCGGTCCGGTTCGTCGGACGCATCACCGGCCGCCGTTCCGGCCGGCCCGAAGAGGGCGATAGAGAGCGCGACGCAGCGGACGGTCAGCCGCACGTTCAAGATGTCTCTCCGGATTGAGAGTCTCTATCCTCCCGCATTCTCCTCCTCGCGAATACTGTTCGTTGTATCGAGGTAGGCTCTGACGACGGTTGCCTCGAACACGACGCCCAGCAGGCGGCCATCGCCGCTGTCCTCAAGCACCGGAATGCTCTCGCCCACGAAGTCGCCCATCTGTTCCATTGCGTGCCAGACCGTCGTCCTTGCCGTGAGAATCAGGGGTTCGGGCCTCGCAAGTTGTCCGGCCGTCAGTTTCGGTCCGCGAACGTCGCCGGTCTGCTTCGTTTCAAGTTCGCCAAGCGTCACGGTGCCGAGATAGATGCCGTTCGCATCGACCACATAGCCTTCGTGCCTGCCCGCCTCGAGAAGGCGCCGCTTCGCTTCGTCGAGCGGCGCGTTCGGCGACAGCGCGGTGAAATCAAGGCTCACGTAGTCTTTGAGAAGGCGTTGGTCGAGAATCGCCTTGTGCCGTCCGTCGGCGAGGTCAAAACCCCGCATGCGGAGTTGTACGTCGAACAGGGAGCGGCCGAAGATTCGATATGAGACCAGGTTCGAGAAGACAACGCTGACCATCGCTGCCGTTGCCAGATCGTAGTTTCGGGTCAACTCGAAGACGATCAGGATTGTTGTCAGCGGCGCCCCGATGACCGCGCTCGTCACCGCGACCATGCCGCAGATCGCGTAGATCGCAACTTCCGAATAGAGCTCGCCGAGAATCACCTCCGCTCCACTTCCCGCCAGAGCGCCGAACAGGATGCCGATGAGCAGGGCGGGACTGAACACGCCGCCCGCAAACCCGAAGCCGATGCACATCGCGGTGGCCAGGATCTTCGCGACGAGAAGCAGGAGCAGTTCCCCGGCGCCGAACGCGTGATCGATGACCGCGAACCTCAGCGTTTCCTTGCCGAGACCGAGAATGTCGGGGATCCAAAGGGCGGCCAGCCCCAATGCAGCACCGGCAAGCATGGGCTTGAGGTAATCCGGCACGGGCACCCTTCGGGCAAGTCGGGTCGAACACAGGATCGCCCGCATGTAAAGAACGGCGACGAAGGCGCCGCAAACGCCGATGGCAACAAAGCCGATGAACTCCGGAGCGGAACTTGCGTCGACGGTTTCCACCCGAAACAGAGGTGGACGCTCGAACACCACGTTCGCAAACACGTAGCCTACGGTCGCGGCCACGGTGATCGGAGCGAATGCCCGAAGGGAGTAGTGACGCAGAATCACTTCGTGTGCGAAGACAATTCCGGCGATCGGGGCATTGAATGCGGTCGAGATGGCGGCAGCGACACCACAGCCCACGCCGACAGTCACCATCCAGCGGCTGTTGCGGGCACGTCCGGCTACAAGGGAACCCAGGGTCGCGCCGAGGTGTGTCAACGGGCCGTACTGTCCGACCGAAGCTCCGGCACCAAGGGACACCGCGCTTGCCGCTGCGGAAAGAACTCCGGAGCGCAGCGACATTCGAGGCTCCAGACTCTGGACAGCCTGGATTACGTCAGGAGGACCGTGGGACCGTCGGTCCGGATTGTACCGGTGAATGATGCCGACGATCAGTCCGCCCGCAGCTGGTACGCCAATGGTTGCGAACAGCAACCACTGCGCGTTTTCCGCCATGAAGCGGCTGCGAGGCGAGATGAAAAACCAGTCGTTCAGGGTGGCGACCAACTCGACAAAACCAATCGCCGCCAGGGCCGCCAGGGCGCCTGTGACCGCTCCAAGAAGGGCAATCGATACGATCCGCGAAAAAGTACCGCCCAGCGCGTCCATCAGGCATTCGCGTTGGGCGGCGGTGATGAGGCTCCCCTGGCCACCGGAACACGCGTTGCGGATGCTTCAGTCATGTGCAGGAAGCGACAACGGCGCCGTCGATAACGCACGCTTCTCCATCCACTCAAGATACCACAACTGCGGCAGAAGTCGGTTGCGACCAAGGGCGGCGCTCGGGACCGGGGCTGTTCGAGCGCTTCGGCACACGCGATGGCTGGCCGCCGACGGGGCGTCGGATAGCGTGCGAACCAGGCGGCAATCAGAACCGTGTCCCGGACTTGAGCCGGGACACAACTGGGCACTGCGCTCGGCGCCGCGCCTGGCCATCATGGGACACCGGCGGGCGCGCCCAGGCTGCTGCCGCTCGACTTCGGCCTGCGCTGCTGGCGCACAGGGTTCGTCGCCCGACGCGCCGCCGAGGGCCTGGAGCCCCTCCGCCTGCTCGAACAAACGCTGCGCGACAACGCGATAGAGCGGCATGCGCTGAAGGTCAGGTAGCTCCGGAACGCTTCGGTTCCCGCGCCGGAAGCCGGGCGTTCGACCGCGGCGCCGCTATTGCCATCCCCCGCCAACCGCCTATGGACCGACGTACCGGATCCGGTAGATTCGCCCGGCCCGGTCGTCGGAGACCATAAGAGAGCCGTCCCATGCCTCCAGGATGTCGGCCGGCCGTCCCCACCCCTGCCCGTTGCCGTACCATCCCTGGGCGAATGCCGCATAGTCCAGCGCGGTCCTGCCGTCGTCGGCGAGACGCACGACCGATACCCGGTAGCCGATCGTTCCGCTCCGGTTCCCCGGTCCGTGTTCGGCGATGAACACCGCGCCCCGATAGGCTTGCGGCACATTGGTTCCCGAATGGATGGCCAGACCGAGCGGCGCCACATGCGCCGCCAGGGCCTGGACAGGCGGCTCGGTATCGCCGCAGCGCCCGTCGCCCCCGAATTCGGGATCGGGCAGCGTGCCGGCGTGGCAGAACGGGAACCCGTAGTGAAGCC
>MPMV01000052.1 GCA_002238685.1 bacterium EF100-94H03 bin56 | reverse complement strand
GAACCGGTCGGCGGAACCACCCGTGACGCCTCCAACATCAAACCGCCGTCGTCACAATCCCGCCCCCGCAACACAACTCCATCAAACTCCGTGACTGAACCACTATCAGATACCGTGCTTGCTCATAACGATGACGAGGGGCACTGATCGGGCGTCAGCGGGCATGCCGTGCCGCATCGCAAGAGAATGCAGGGACGTGCGTGGCGTCATAGGGTCGTGATCACCGGACCCCGTGTTTCCCTTGCGGCGCGTTGGTCAAGTCGGGACAGAACCGGGCAACGCGTTGGAATCACCGGGGGATGGGACCGGCGCGGGTCATGACTTTCTGCGATCCAATGCCAGCAGAATTGGGGGCAGAAGCAGAAAATCGACGACGATCCCCAAGACGACCATCATCGTGACCATCAAGCCAAGTCACCAGGCAGCGACTCCGTATGGCCATTCCCAGTCTCATTATTGCGTACGATAACGTCCAACATCAGAAACAGAATTGTTACTCAGAATTCGAACAGGCGGAAATGTGCACCGGCGAGGCTCACGCCGCCGCATTGTCCATAGACTATAACACTTGGACAGGAAATGTTTTTCACCGACTCCTGCGGTCCGGTCGGGTTGCGCCGATCCGGGTCCCGACCGGGCCAGAATCGCAAGCTATTGCTCCCGATAACCTACTTGTGATAGCGTACTCTGTGGGTGCGGCGGCCCCATCTCGGCGTCTGCCACGCCGTGACGCCCCCCGGACGGCCGCCGCGCTATGACCCGGCGGCCGTCTCCGTGCATCCCCGTGCCGTTCAGTTCAGCCGCTGCGGCACGCCAGCAGACGCTCGCCGTAGCGGTTGACCATGGCGGCGGACTTCCAGCCCGGCCTGGAGGATCGCCGGAAGCTTGATGCCGGCGGCGACCATGTCCTGCGCCGCGCCCGCCCGGGCGCTGTGCCCGGACAGCCCCTCCCGCCGCCCTTGTCGACCGAGCGGAACAGCCGCCCGTCGGTTTCCCGCAGAGGCAGAGCGGCGCACATATGTACAGATCGGAGACCGTTTGCCGAGGCACTGACTGGAGCAGGTCGGCTCGAGGACGGAGTTGTCGATACGCTTCGGAGTGAGCCGACGGACATGTCACGGCTGGATTGACAGTGGGCCGCTCGACCGGGATCCGGCGCCGGATCGAACGCAGTACTCGATGCAGATGCGACCGGACGCGCCGGGCGCGCACAAGAGGTGGCTAGAGAGTTATCCGTTCAGATTGGATCATATCCGGCGGCGGCGAAGTAGTTTCGGCACTCCTGGGGCTGGATGGTTTCGAGGATGCGGGCGATGGCTCTCCACAGGCCTTCAACGGTGTGCTCGGCAGCCTTGCGCAAGGACGCTTTGAGCTTTGAGCAAGCCAATTCGATCGGGTGAGTAGGGCGGGAGGAAGAGGAGTTCGGCGCCGGCTGCCTGGATCGTTTCCCGGACCCTTGGCCCCTTGTGGCTGGACAGAGTGTCCATGATGACGATGTCGCCTGGGCGCAGCTCGGGGACCAGCACCCTCTCGACATAGGTCTCGAAGGCCAGACGGTTGATCGGACCGTCGAGCACGAAGGGCGCGATCATGCCTCCAAGCGTGAGCCCGGCGACGAAAGTCGAAGTCTTCCAGTGACTGTGCGGCTGTCCCGTGTGCAGGCGCCGCCTCTTGAGCGCGCGGCCATGGCTGCGGGTCATGTTGGTCTTGGCCCAGGTCTCGTCAATGAAGACCAGGTGGGCCGGATCGAGCGCCGTCCGGCTCTCGCGCCACGCCTGCCGGCGCTCGAGAACGTCCGGACGGTACTGTTCGCTCGCGTGGCCCGTTTTCTTCTTGCGCGTCATCTGGTGGCGGATGAGGAAGCGCTGGATCGTGCCATAGCCAAGGCCGAGCCCAGGCCCGGCGAGCAGGCGGCGCGACTCTTCGATGGTGCTGTCCGGGGTTTCAGCCAGCACGCCTTCGAATCAACGCACGATGCGCTTCGATGCGACCGGAGCGACGGTCTCCGCCTAGCGCTCTCGGACGAGGATCACCCTCAACGCGTGCCCGTCTGCAGCCAGCGGCTGATACTCGCCGCACTCACGCCAAAGCACGCCGCAGCAGCGCGGTGGCTCAGGCGCTCGGCCACCGCCTCAAGGACCCGAACACGTAGATCAAGGGAAAGCGCTTTCGACATGTCTGCCGGCCTCCTTCGCGGCAGACAGTGTGAATCACAAGTCGGACGACTTGGGAATCCCTTTCGATTCACTCAGATAGGATTGTGCTATAAAATGCAAGTATCTGCGATATCTTCAACAAACTACAAGGACTTCACGCCCGCCGAAAATCCCCCACTGTCTGAAAGCGAGCGGAATCTACCATCCTCAAAAGCTGAATTTCATTTTCATTTCCGCGAGGTAGTCGTAGGTGCTGTTTCCCGCCGTCGTGAACCCGAGCTGCCCCTGAAGAAGCGGCACGCGAGCACCCAGTCGCATAGTGCCGCCAAGACCCAAGCGGAACCGGGTCGGGTGGGCGCGCGCCGACAATTTCGTGCTCGCGACGATAATCGATTTCTCTGCGCCCAGGAACTTGTGCTCGATGTCCACCGACGCGAACAGGCGGCGCGTATCCTCCTCGCCCTTCTCCACAAGAAGGCCCACGCGGCCCACCATGCTCTCGGCGTCTTCCACCGAGATCGCGCCGCCTCCGGTGGACGCCCCGGCGGTGAAATCATCCAGTGCGAACGAAGAAAAGGAGAGTCCCGTTCTCGGAGCAAGGAGCAGACCGCCCATTTCGGTGCGGCGGCCGACCTCGACTCCCAACGCATAAACGGAACCGGAAACGTCCGACGCGATGGCGCCCAGGGAGGCGACGTTCATATCCAAGCGGTGCCAGCCTATCGCAATCTGGCCGTCGACATAGTAGCGCCCGTTATCCATAGTGCCGGAAAGACTCAACCCCTCGCCCGCCAGCGTGATTTCGCCGACCCCTCCGACATCCACGGAACTGCGGTGGTGATGCGCCGCTACGCCGAGGGCGACGTGCTTGCCTGTGGGAATGTCGAGCCCGCCTTCCAGCCGATAGCCATCGTAATCGTAGCTGGTCCCGCCGTATGTCGAGTTCCTGGCGCTCCACTTGCCGCCGCGGTATGTGGGACGGACCCAGAAACCCTGGGTGTTGCGCGCGGCAAACATCCTCTCCTGGTAAGTCGCGAGGCGCGCCTGATCCATCAACACGAATGGCAGCGCCTCGTACACCTGCGCACGTGCGCCGTATTCGCTTGTCACGGAGATGTCACCAGCATCATCTCGCAGGCTGACGTCCCAGACGCCGAGCGGCATCTTGCTTCCTTCAGTCAGTGGCAGGGTGCGATTGCCCGGCTGAAGGTATATCCGGGGCGCGCGCGTGGCTCCGTCGCCGCCAGGAAGATTCCTGATTGCGCCCTGAATCCGTTGCTCGATGTTCCCGCCCGGCTCGATCACCACTGCGACGTCGGCGGGTGCGTCGGGCGTTGCGCTCCAAGGTTCACCGAGGATCGCCACACCCGATTGCGCCGTGATTCGCGCGTGCGGACCGACGATCACCGTACCGCCGCCTTCGAGTTTGATTCCTGCGTGTCTGACGTTGGTTACTTCCCGGGTCAAGGGGTCCGTTATCGTCTGAAGCAAGGGGCCGGTCGACTCCACCTCGCCGAACACCCTCGCCACGTTGTTCGTGACGGGGAAAACACCGTTGCCCGTGTCTTCGGCAAAATAAATGCCGGTAGATCCGGATACCCTGCCGGTGCGCGCGACCGTCACGTCGCCGCCTGCGACCGGATGAACACCGACGCCGAACTGCCCGATGACTTCACCTGCAACGTGAACGAAGTGTTGGCGCCTGCCGTCGACAATGCCGCCCGTGGCCAGCCTGATGCCGTCAATCAAACCCGTCACGGAGGCTCCCTGCGATACGGAAACGCGAACCTCGCCGTTTCTCATACTGCTCGGTATGGGATAGCCGGTGTGAATGCCATAGCCGTCGAAGGACGTGATGCTTCCGCCCGTCACTTCAATCAGGATGTCGCCGGCGTTGTAGCTCACCTCGAATTCACGGGCTCTGTTCTTGTAGGCTTCCGTGTACTCGGGTGACGTCGCCAACGTCAGATTATCGAGCACCTCCTTCAGACGATCCTCGCCGGTGTCATCCAGGATTTCGCGAATGAGCTCCGCTTCCGCAGGCGAGAGGATCCTTACGGGAAGAGGATTTCCTCGTGCGTCGAATGCGCCGAGCGCACCCGCCAGCACTTGCGCAGGCGTGAGTTCGGGGGGAGAAGGAATCTGCAGCTGAGCGGCAAGGATCGTCAACTCGTCAGGCGTCAGGACTTTTGGCGTGGCGACATGAACCAGCAGATCCACCAGGTCGACCGCGTATGCCCGGATCCCCGCTCCGGCCGGGGGAATTGGAGGTTTGAGGAGTCCATTGACGATGCCGAGGTTGATCGCGAGGGAGAGCGATTGTGGATCCGGCTGGGCCGGCAGGCCGATGATGTTCGGATCACCGACCCGTATCGTTCCGCTCGAGACGATATGGATCAGCGGCTCCTCACGGGCCCCGTCGTTCATTATCTCCACGGGAGCTTGCCTCCCGCCGTCCTCTCTGGTGTAGCCGATATGTCCGCTTCTGCGGCGGGCCCATGCGAGAATGCCCTCCGTCAAGGCACCACCCAGGATTGTCCCTTTGTTGTCGATTACGATGCGGCCGCTGTTCTCATCGTTCGTCAAGAAGGCGGCAATGCCCCTGCCAAGTCCTGGCGCTCCTCTCAAGACGGCGCCTTCCTCGACCCGAACGGTTACGGAACCGTCGTGATGCTGGAATCCTTGCACGGCGCTGCTTCCCTCGCGTTTCGCCGTGATGTTGGCGCCCTTTCCGACTGTGATGGAGATGTCGCCTTTGCCCAGATGCTCGGCGTTCACGCCATAAGCGTTCTGGCCCCCCGTGATGATCGGGCCGCCGTTCACTGTGACGTCCAACGAGCCGGACCGGTACTGTCTCACGTTGATGCCGTGGCCTCCTACACCGTCAGTCTGGATTCGCGTGTGACCTCCGAGCGTTAAGGAAACGGCGGAATCCGCCGCAGACTCCACGGAAATGCCGTGATCCATCACCTCGATGCTTTGTCCGTTCGGCAACGGCACCTGGAGGCCCTGTCCGATGATCGTAATGGTGCCCGCCTTATCGGAGCCGCCCATGATCGTCAGGTCCAGTCCATCCTGCGGCACGTCCTGCGGGGAGTATTGGAGGCCGGTGTAGTCAGACCCCGTGCAGACCTGAGCAGCGGGGTTCCCGCCGACGGGCTCGCAAATCGCTTCACGGTTCTGCGCCAGGGCTGGTCCCGCTGCCAGGAAGGATACGAGAACCACGGTCGCGATGCTTCGCACCGGAATCCGCGATTCGAGGCATCTTATTGTGGCTTTCGCTCTGCAGAAGAGATTCCAGGAGAGAGAGGTTCGCAACCGGCAGCTCATGAGAGAGGTGATTTCTTTCAGTTTAGTTACTCCTGAGTTCCCGAGTTTGCGGAATTAATGATGGTTTAAAGATGCAGACCGGGCATGGGGACGCGCCTCATGACGCCCGCTTCCTGGCGGCAGAGACCGATGATCGTCGATTCCTACTCGCGGTTCGCGCCGAAGGCGCCGAGAATATGCCTTCGCTCGAAAACGCCGCTCACTTCTTCATGGTTCGGGCCAAAGAAATATCCAGATAATGAATCCGTATCGGCTCCCTCGCTGAAATGACCATCCGTGACCTGCACGTCATTCCAGTTCATATCGTCGTATTTTCTGCCGTCATCAAGAGTGGCGATATTCGTGAAAGCCAGATCGAGAACCTGGCGCGTCATATCGAATGTAATCGTGGCGTCTCCGATGAGCGGATCTTCGTCGGCCAGCTCATCGAGGCCGGACATGGCGCCCGTCCACGTGAAAGATCCCGACACCGGATTCGTGCCGTTGTGTTGCCCGACCAATGCGCTTCCAATCCACCGGATGCCGCCGGTGAATGTGCTCCGGTCCGCGCTGAAAACACTATACTTCATCCATCCGCCCAGTCCTCGGAAATCAATCACGTCAAACGCTTCATCACTCCCTACCGTTTCTCTCAGATTGACGCCGTTTCGTACTCCAATGGTTTTCGAATCCTGCTCCGATGTGAAAGTGGTGGCCTCCACGGTGTTGTAATGCAGTGGGCCGGTCGGCAGCATTGCGGTGCAGCTATCCTCAGCGCACACTACCGGGAAGCGCTCGGCCGGTAATGGTATCGGGCTGGCGGTCACCACCAGATCCGTGCTGATTATCCGGGTAGCTTTCTTTCCAATCTCGCCGTTTCGATCATGAATTCCCTGTTCCATCGGTACAGGCGCCATCATGGGGGCGCCACCACTACCGCCGCAGCCCGCCAAGATCGCCGCGGTTGCAATACTCAGCCCAATGGAAATCCATTGACGCATAGTGTCTCCCCTTCGCTGGAATGGACAATAGGAATCAGGCGCCGGCTGGTTATGCGGAACGGGACGCCAGCAACGCCACAACCTCTTCGGCCGCGTCCTCGCCGCTTGCCAGGGCGCCGTTCACCGAGGGCATCCGCATGCAATCGCCCGCAAGAAAAAGGTTCTTCACGTTCAAGCTGTTTTGTCGTCGCAATTCCGCAATCTCTCTCAAGATCCCGGGCGGCCCGATGCACAGGGCCTCCGGCCAGCGGTACACGCGGGTGAACAGCCCATCAGCGTCGCCGGGGAGATTGCTCCCGGGGGGGAGGGGATGACGGCGCACGTCGGCGAGCATCCGGTGCGTGATCTCCTCGTCGTCGAGGGGAAACAACTCCTCGGCGCGGTCGCGACCGACGAGCAAGTCGAGAGTGCTCTTGCCCGGTGGCGCACAGGCGGGCAGGTTGATGGATCTGTCCAGCAGCAAGGGAGTTTCGTCTTCGGGGTACAACACGCCGTTCCAGCCGGGCGGAAGCGGCCGATGGTCGAGTCCGATTACCACCCGGCACCCGCGCGCGTACTTGACCCTGCGGAACACGCGTTGAATGGCCTCAGGCAGGTCGGGAATGATCTTCAGGGTCGTGGAGGTGGTCGTGGTGCAGATGACGGCGTCAGCCTCCATGGGGCCGTCATCCACGACCACGCCGGTCACGCCGCCGTTTTGGATGACGACGCGCTTGACGGGCGATGAGACGCGAATGTCGGCTCCACAAGCGTCGGCCAGGGCGTGGGTCAGGGAGCCGATGCCTTCCTCCGGCACGTACAGCTCATCGGTCTTCATCATGATTTGCGCTATGAACGTCAGGGCGAACGCGGCGCTCATTTCATCGAGCTCACCCATCGTCATCTCGAGGAGTCCCCGCAAGGCCAGACGCACATCCTCCGGCACGCCTATCCGCTTCATGTAGTCGTTGGCGCTCTCTTCCTCATCGATCTCGGCGACCATCGAGTTGCTCGCGAAACTCAGGTGCTCCGGCCTGTTCTTGATGGTCCTGGACATCTTCATGCTCGCCCGGATCGCCCGGGGCGAGATTAGCCCCAGATTCCACAGCGCCGGCAGGTCGCTGATAACGCCGGCCAATGTTTGCTCCGGCGTAGTGGTGAAGAAGCGGCCGCTCTTATACCAGCCGAGCTTCATCATCGAACGAACCAGGGGCAATCCCAACTCCTCGCACAAGCGCAAGGCCACGTCGTGGGAAGCGGTGAAAAAGTCCGCGCCCTCATCCAGGAGAAAGCCGTCCACCCTGTCGCCGCCCAGCCGTCCTCCTACCCTGTCGCCTGCTTCGAGCAAGATGGCTCTGATGCCGTGTTTCTTGAGGGTGTAGGCGGCGCACAGCCCGGATGTTCCCCCTCCAATGATGATGACACTTTTCGTATTATTGTTATCTCTTTGTGTCGATTGCGGCATGTTAGAGTCCCCTCACGTCGACGGCGACGACCGACGGAAGAGCGCGCGGAGCCCGACTCCGAGAATCCCCATCGCCGGGCTACCTTTCGCTGCGTATGGAAGGCTGGCCGCAAGGCCGTTCGCAACGGCCTCGATCGCCGTTGCGGGCACCTTGGCATGCGCCGCAAAGGGCAATAATGCCTTGGCCGCCTGTCACCAGACAGAGACCCCATATGGCCATGCCCAGCCCCGTTATTACGCTCGATAACACTTGATTGCGGGACCATCATTGTCAACACGAATTCGCAATTGCGGAAACCCACACCGAGTCCGCTCCACGGCTCCGCATCATTGTAAGACAAAAATAGTCGTATAAACAAAAGGTCAGTGCGAGTCCGGCGTCCCGGTCGGGCCGCGCCGACCCGCGACTCGACCAGGTCAGGACTGCAAGATTAGACTCCCGATAACTATCTTGTGAGGCCGCATCCTGCAGGCGCGTGCGGCCCCATCCCGGCGCCTGCCACGTCGTGGCGGTTGACCATGCCGGCGGTGACCTTGTCCTGCGCCGCGCCCACCCGGGCGCTGTGCCCGGACAGCCCCTCCACCCCCCGGGCGGTGTGCCCGGCCCCCCCCCCCCCCCCCGCCGGCGGCAGCCCCGCCCGCCGCCCTTGTCGTCCGAGCGGAACAGCCGGCCGTCGGTTTCCCGCAGAGGCAGAGCGGCGCAAACATGTTCAGATCTAAGACCGTTTGCCGAGGCACTGTCCGGAGCAGGGCGGCTTGAGGATGGAGTTGTCGATACGCTTCGGGGTGAGCCGACGGACACGTCACGGCTGGATTGACAGTGGGTCGCTCGACCGGGATCCGGCGCCGGATCGAACGCAGTATTCGATACAGATTCGCCCGGGCGAGCCGGGCGTGCGCAAGAGGTGGCTAGGCTTCGCCCGGCCGGAGCATGCGATAGCCGACGCGGAGTTCGGTCTGGATGTAGACCGGACGCCTGGCGTCATCACCGAGCCTGCGTCGCAGCCGCTTGACATAGGCCCGAACGATGTTCGCGTCAGCGCCGGCACGCCCGCCCCAGACCTGACGGAGCAGCGCCGCGTGGCTCGAGACCCGCCCCGCATTGAGCGAGAGGGCGCGCAGCAGCGCGTATTCGGTGGCGGTGAGCTCGACAGCACGCCCAGCCCGCGTCACCCGCCCGCGGGCGGCGTCAGATCGGACCGCCCCGGACCGGACGGAGCAGCGCCGCGTGGCTCGAGCCCCGCCCCGCATTGAGCGAGAGGGCGCGCAGCAGCGCGTATTCGGTGGCGGTGAGCTCGACAGCACGCCCAGCCAGCGTCACCCGCCGGCGGTCGTAGTCGATGGCGAGGTCGCCCAGATTAAGGGGTCGGGGGCGGGACGCCGGGGCAAGGCCGCCCGCACCCCGCGCCCCCGGCGGGCGGCGGAGGTCGAGGGCGGGGCCCCCAGAATGAAGGGTTCGGGGTCGGCACGCCGGCGCAGCGCCGCACGCACCCGCGCCACCAACTCGGTCGGCGAGAAGGGCTTGACGATGTAGTCCTCCGCACCCGCCTCCAGCGCCCGCGCCACCGTCTCGTCGCGCCCGTAGCCGGAGATGAAAAGCACCGGCAGATCCGCAAGGCCGGGCACCTGCCGCATGAGCTCGATACCGTCGGTGCCCGGAAGCATCAGGTCGAGCAGCACCAGCGCAGGTTTCTCGGTCGCGAGCAGGTGCCCGAGTTCTCCAGGGTCGCCGGTTGCCAGCGCGACGTAACCCGCATCGGACAGCGCGTCGCGGACCAGCCGCAGCATCTCCGGATCGTCGTCGACGGTGAGGATGCGCGGCCCTTCGCGGTCGTCCCGGTGTGCCGCCGCCCGGCTTCGCGCGGCCGCGCCCGGTCCGGCACCCGCCTCCCCGGCCGCCGGAAGCGTGAAGGTAAATCGCGCGCCTTGCCCAGGCCCGCCGCTCTCGGCGCGGATGCGGCCCCCGTGCGCCTCGATTAGCCCCTTGCAGATGGCGAGGCCAAGGCCCCCGCCGATCCCGCGGCCCCCGTCATCCTCTGGGGCGTACTTGCGGAACAATTGTGCCAGACGCTCCGGCGCAATGCCCCGGCCCTCGTCCACGACCGCGACCGCGACATGCGTGCCCTCGTGCACGGCCTCGACGCGGATCGACGACGAGGCAGGAGAGTGCCGGGCAGCGTTGCCGAGCAGGTTGTTCAGCACCTGCAGGACGCGCTCGCGGTCGGCCATGACCTGAGGCAGGTCCGGCGGCAAGTCGACGACGAGTCGGTGGCGCCCGCCACCGGACAGGAAGGTGTTGCGAGCCCGATCCGCGAGATCAGCCACATCCGAACGCTCCGGTGCGACCGAGAGCGTACCCGCCTCGATGCGCCCGGCGTCGAGCAGGTCGCCGACCAGGTCCGCCATGCGGTCGGCCTGCTCCTCGATGATGCGGAAGAACTGCTCCATCTCCGCCGCGCCGTAGACCCGCGAGCGGCCGAGCACCGTCGCGGCCGAGCCCTTGATCGCGGCCAGCGGTGCGCGCAGCTCGTGGCTCACCATGCCAAGAAACGCCGCGCGCATGCGCTCCATCTCCTCGAGCGGTGCCAGATCCTGCAACGCAACCACCATCGAAGCGACCGTGCCGTCCTCGGTACGGATCGGGGTGGCGTCGACCAGCACCCTCACGCTGCGCCCGTCCGCCACCGAGAGTTCGATCTCCTCGGCCCGAACCGTCTCGGCATTGCTCAGCAGCGCCGCCATCGGGAACTCGCCGAGCGCGAACTCGCGCCCGTCGGCGTGGCGACTGGTCAACACCTGCAGCAGGTCCTCGGGCGCCTGCCCGGGATCGCGCAGGCCCTCCACGATTCGCTGCGCCTCCCGGTTGTACGACAGCACCGCGCCGGAGCCCGCATCGAACACCGCGACGCCGACCGGCGAGGTCTCGACCAGCGCCTCGAGGTCGGCGCGCGCGCGGCGCTCGTCGCGATAGGCGCGCGCATGGGCGATCGCCGCCGCGGCCTGCGCGGCGAACAGCACCAGCACCTCCTCGTCCGCATCGGTAAATGCCGCCCCGCCTTCCTTCTCGGCGAGATAGAAGTTGCCGACATGCACGCCCCGGTGGCGCATCGGTGTGCCCAGGAATGCCTTCCCGAGCAGAAGATCGGCCGAGAACCCGAGCGAGCGTGCATGGGCGGGCAGGTCGGGGATACGCAGCGGCCCCTCGAGGTCGCGGATGCACTCGAAGAGTTTCGGCCCGTCGGACCATTGCGCCATGTTGCGGTGTTCCTCCTCGGTGAAGCCCGAGGTGACGAAGTCCTGCGGCGCATTGGTCTCGTCGATGGTGGTGATGGCGCCGAAGCGCGCCCCGCTGAGTGCGCGGGCGCTCTCCACCACTTCGTTCAGCACGGTCTCCAGATCGAGGCTCCCGCCGATACGCAACAGCGCCGCGGCCAGGCCCGAAGGGCGAGCGTCGACGGCTTCAGCGCCGCCCTCGTGTTCGTCGCGCCCGCTCACGGCATCATGTTCCTTGCTGGGCTGCGCGCGGCGTCGCATCCGCCCGGCGAGTCGACCGAGTGGGGCGACGGCGGCCGCGGACCGGTTTCGCAGAATTGACCGCGTTAACGGGCGCTATTCTCATCATATTCATACTGATGTCCCAACTATTCTGACTGTGTTCATATCAGTTTTCGTAGAATCGCAACAGGCTGGCTCGGCAACCATTTCCTTAGCGCGTGTGCAAACGAGGCAGGCCCGGAGACCGCCACGGCAGGGCGTGGGGCCGCGGTGCATAGGCGGCATTGCAACCACGGGAAGACAAGAAACAACAACATGGACCTCCCGCCAGCCACCGGTATCAGCGAGAACACCGAACGGGCGGTCAACTCCGATCTCCGCATCTTCACCCGGTGGTGCGGCGAGCGCGGGGAGGCTGCGCTTCCCGCAACGGCGGAAACCATCGCCGCCTTTGTCGACGCCATGGCCGAAATGCGTGCGCCCGCCACAGTCCGCCGCTATGTGGCCAGCATCGTCGTTGCCCACCGGGCGGTCGGCATGGAGAAAACGGTCAGGAGCCCGCCGGTCCGGCTCGCGCTCGAACGCATGCGCCGGCGCAAGGGGCGACACCAGGGCCACGTACACGGTCTGACCGCCCCCTTGCGCCAGCGCATGCTGGAGGCTTCCGGCGACCGCCTGATCGACATTCGCAACCGCGCCCTGCTCGCCGTCGCCTACGACTCGATGCTCCGGCGCTCGGAGCTCTCGTCCCTGCACGTGCCCGATCTGCTTGTCGAAACGGGGGGCGGCGCCATGCTTCTGGTGCGCGACCGCAAGATCTATGGCGAGCAGCCGGGCGAGATCGTCTGGATTGCGCCCGATACCGTCAGGCTGGTGCGCGCCTGGCTGGCGGAGAGCGGGATCGTGGACGGACCGCTGTTCCGTTCGGTCCGCAAGGGCGGAACGATCGGCGAGGGCCTCCATCCGAGCCAGGTGCCCCGCATCTTCAAGGCCATGGCGCGCGAGGCCGGCCTGCCGGACGCGGTGGTCGAGGGCCTGTCCGCGCATAGCGCCCGGGTCGGAGCGGCCCAGGACATGATCGCCGCCGGTATCGAGCTTCCGGAGATCCTCCAGGCGGGGCGCTGGAAGTCCGCCACCATGGTCAACCGCTACGCCAAGCGGCTGCTGGCCGAACGCAGCGCCGCCGCGCAGCTGGCCCGCCTGCAGCACCGCGACTGACCGGGGTTGTCGGATTGCGGACAGTTGATGATGGCAGCAAGGCTGCCTTTCAACACCTTCATCGAAGGCCAGCCGGACGCGTACTGAGCGAGAGCCAGTTTCGAGTGCGCTCTGGGCGCCATACGCGGTTTCTTCGAGCATGCGCTCGATGCCGGCGGCCTTCAGGACGAAGATCTGCAGCAATGGCGCTTGACCTGGTGCGGAGTGCCGTTCGCAGCCCACCAGTATGTTCACGCACCCAACTCCCGTTGCTCTCGCTTGTTGTGGGTCGCTTGGTGTTCTCAGGGCCAGGCGACGGCACCTATGCCTAGAGCTGATGACGGCGGGTGCAGGCACGCGGTCGCGCGGGGTGCCACCTGGCCGACGAGTCGGCGAGAGCGAGTCCGACACTGCGCACGGGCGTCCCTTCACTCAACCGGCGTTGCCGGCCTCGATGATAGGCTCCTTCAGCCGCGCACCGCCTAAGGCCCCCGGCATGCCGCGCTCGGCGACGCGGGACGTTGCGGACAATCCCGGCGTCCCCTCTACCATCGCGCGGTCAGCGTGAGGCCGATGCGGTGTTCGGCGCCGTCGTTGGAATAGTCGTGATGCGAGGCCTCGAGACGGGTCTCGAATGCAACCGCGCTGGCCGGAGCGCCCTCGAGCCGCCAGCCGAACCCCAGCACCAGCCGGTGTTCCGCCGCCGCATCGCCGGCCACGCGCTCCAGGCGTGCCGCCTCCACGTCGAGCCCGAGCACCAGCCCCGCACTCGCGGCCTCCGCCAGGCACCAGGAGTGGATGTACTCCCGCGTCGTCTCCGTCAGCCCGACCCCGATCTGTGGCGTCGTCGTGTAGCGACCTCCGAAGGACGGCCAGCCATAGCCAAGCAGCGCCTCGAAGCGCCGCCGAGGTCACCGTTGCCCCGCTCACCTCAGGCGCTGAGCCTCGCCGAGATCATGCGCAACGAGGAGCTTGTGCTGTCGGTGCCCGAAGCGCACAGGGATGCCGGTTGCGGCCTCGACTGTGGCGGCGAGGGTGTCGTCGTCCGGTGACCCGGCAAACGACAGCGACACGACGTTCTCGGCCACCAGGGTGTCCGGGAGCGATGTCTCTTCCGGCGCGACCCGCACCATGCCGGTCCAGAGGCGGTCGGGGTCAAGGTTGAGAACCGCGTACAGTGGAGTGGTGGCGGGACGCAGATCGGCGATGGCGTCGCTGAGGTCTTCGGCCCGGTGACTTGTTACGTCGAATTCTGCCAAACTGCAGGCCGTCAACGATACGGCGAGGATGATGGCAGCGGCGAGACTAGACCTGGTCTTGAAGCGAAACGTTAAGCCGGCGGACAGGGAATTTGCCGCGGTTTGTTGACAGGACCGACTGCGTGCCGCCATTCTCATGGGACAGTTCCGGTGACCTTTTGGTTACGTCTCGTAGCCTCCGTATAACTGTTCTACTCCCCCTAGGGATCACCACTTTGGTTCGTTTTTCAAGATCTTAGAGAGATCCCGCCGCCTCCCCGTTCACCAGGACACGCTGGGGGACTGTTCTGCACCACCTCCTTCTCACGAGTTGAGGCGCCCGTACCTCTCTGGTTTCGTTGGCGACTATTGGGGGATTCGAACCCCTGAAACATGGGCGTATGATGGAGCTCGCGCGACAAGCGACGATCTTCGCCCGAAGAGCGACCTGAGGCGCGTGTTCCCGGAGGGTTGGACAGATTGGAAGGAGGCACGACATGAGTGCGAGACGGACCCTCTATCTTGCCAATCCCTACGGGTTTTCGGCGTCGCAGAAGGCGGGGCCATTGCGGGAACTCTGCCTGCATCTCGAGGCTCTGGGCGCCAAGGTGTGGGAGCCCTTTGAGTCGCCGGAAATCCGTGATCGCAGCTCGTCGCACTGGGCCTGGCGGATCGCCCGGAGCAATGCCAGGGCCGTCAGGAACGCCGACGGGGTCTTCGCCGTCGTCAACGGCTGTCCGCCAGACGAAGGCGTGATGGTCGAGGTCGGTCTGGCGGTCGCCTGGCAGAAACCGCTGTTCCTGTTCCGGGATGACTTTCGCCGCTGCTCGGACAGTGAGGATTATCCTCTCAACCTGATGCTCTTTTCCGGCTACACTGCCGAGGGCTGGCGGGATTACTGGTACGATTCGATCGACGGCATCGCTCACCCGGAAGGGGCCCTGGTGCGCTGGCTCAAGGGCGAGGATGTACGGCCGCTCGAGGCGTGATTGCTGCAGTACCGACGGGGGGGACTTCCAGGGATGAGTGGAACAGCACGGGGTGGTGGCTGCCTTTGCGGAGCAGTGCGCTACGAGATTTCAGGAGAGCCGAGGTTCTCGCCGCTGTGTCACTGTCGCATGTGCCAACGGTGGACCGGCAGCGCCATGCTGGCCACAGTGGCCTTTCATCGCGATGCGGTCGTGTTCACGCAAGGCGAGCCCAGGGTCTACTGGTCGTCCGCCGTCAGCGAAAGGGGATTCTGCGCGGACTGTGGCAGTTCGCTGTTCACGCGCTACGCGTCGGAAGGGGCCTTTGATGGCATCATCTTCATCGCACTGGGGACTCTCGACGATCCGGAATCTGTCCGGCCGGACGTCCACTACGGGGCCGAGGGAGAACTCTCCTGGATGCGGCGCGAGGACGGTCTTGCACGCGTTCACATCGATGTCGATGATCCCGGTGAGCAGAACGCCCTGTTCGAACGCCTGATGGCCGCCTCCGGTGCAATCCATGTTGAAGGCGGAAGGTGACGGGGACTATCCTTCAAAGATGCGGGAGAGGACGCCATGTTGAATCATGCGCCATCAACCACGAGCGGTGAGTTCGTTCATCGGATTCTGGATGAATCGGCGGTGTCACGATTCCGGTCGGCAACCGGTGACGGCAGCGGCCTTCCCAACGAATGCTACACCAGTCCCGAATGGCTGAAGGCGGAGAACGAGAGACTCTTCTCCCGCACCTGGATGCTCGCCGGTTTCTGTCACGATGTTCCGCAGCCAGGCGATGTCTCGCCGGTGGAGATGGCGGGCATGCCGCTCATCATTGTGCGCGATCACGACGGCATGATCAGGGTTTTCCACAATGTCTGCCGGCATCGCGGGGCTGTCGTGGTGGCGCAGCCGTGCCAGCGTCAGTCGGTTCTGACCTGTCCCTACCATGCCTGGGTCTACGGCCTCGACGGCAGCCTGCGCATGCGTCCCCACTTCTTCGGCGGTGGCCGCCACGACACGGACCCCGGGGAAGACGCACCGGGTCTGGTTCCGGTGCGCCATGCCATCTGGCACGACCTCGTCTTCGTCAACATCTCGGGCGATGCACCGGAGTTCGAGGATCACTGGGAACCCTTTGCCCGGCGCACGGGGGACTACGATTTCGGCGCCCTGCGCTATGCCGCAACCCTTGATTTCGACGTCAGGGGCAACTGGAAGCTCATCTACGAGAACTTCTATGACGCCTATCATGTGCCCACGGTCCACCCCAGGCTGGAAGTCTTCACGCCACTCGATACCAGGGTGGCCGTCGACACCGAAGGGCCCTGGTTCCACAACACGTCGATGATCCAGGAGCCCCAGCCGGGGCGCGGCATCGGTATGCCCATGTATCCGGGTCTCGACGGCAAGGGACAGCGCACCGAGTGGTACTTCCATCTCTTCCCGACGACCGCCATCCAGATCTGGCCCGACCAGCTCGCTATCTTCCAGCTCCATGCCCTGGCGCCGGACAGGACCATGGAGCACATTCACATGTATTTTGTCGGTGATGCGGCGACTGACGAGGTACACGCCGGGTATCGCCAGGATGTCTACGACATGTGGAACGAACTCAACACGGAAGACTTCGAGATCGTCGAGAACATGCAGGGAGCAAGGGCTTCACCGGGGTTCGATGGCGGTGTCCTGTCGCCCTACTGGGATCCGGCAACCCAGCACTTCGCGAGGCTCGTGACGGACTTCATGCACTGATCCGGTGTGTTACGCGTCCAGGAGGTCGGCGTCCCAGGGGAAGTGTGTGAGGAGTTCGTGGCCATCGCGGGTCACGACGACCTGCTGTTCGAGCTTGACACCCTCTCCGCCGTGTTCGGAGCCGATGAAACTTTCGATGCAGATGACCATGTTCTCCTCGAGTTCACCGTCGGTGCCTTGGGCCTTCCAGTCGATGGGCCAGGGAATGGCTGGCCATTCATCGCCCATGCCGATGCCGTGAGCCATGACCGGGTAGCGATGCTTGAGGAACTCGTCGGGGTAGGGCCAGCAGCTCTTCGAGAATGCCTCGAAGGAGACACCGGCTCTCACCAGGTCGAGGTTGTGCTCGATGTTGTCGACGGCAAGGCGGTAGAGGCGGCGTTGCGCGGGTGTTGCCGATGCCGGACCACACAGGAAGGTTCGGGATACATCGGCACTGTAGCCCAGCGGCCCTATCATCCCGCAGTCGAACGCGACCATGTTGCCTGCCTCGATTGCACGGTTCGACGCCTCCTGTTCCCAGGGATTGATGCGCAGCCCCGAAGCAAGGTACCGGTATTCCAGCCACTCGCCGCCAAACGATGAATTGGTCTGCTGCAGGATCGACCAGGCTTCGTACTCCGTCATGCCCGGGCACAGGGCCTCATGGAGCCGTTTCATGGCAATTCCGGCGATGGCACAGGCGTTGGCAAGACAGCGGATTTCGTCGTCGTTCTTGATCAGCGTCGCCATTTCCACGAGACGGTCGGCGGAAACGACGTCGAGACCCCGGGCGATGAGTGCATGCACGAGAAGCGGATCAGAGATGTCGAGGGCCACCCGCTTGCCGCCCTGGGCGCGGGCCATATCCGCGATCTCGCCGGCGAACGACGCGACCATGCTTGTGTTGAGTTCACCGGCAGGGAAATAGGCGAACACCGGCATCGGTCTCAGGTCACCGGTGGTTTCGGGCGTCTCGTGCGGATTGTCCGGATGAAACCAGTCAAAGATGGTGTTGAGGCCGCTTGCAGGAACGAAAACAGCGCTCGACGGCTTGTGGGCATTGTAGATGCCCGTGCGCAGCATCCCCGTGGCGTAGCGCTTGTTGTGGACGCCCAGGAGAAGAAGACCGCAACAATCCTCGTCAACCATGGCCTTCTGCAGCCTCGCCAGGCGATAGTGCAGCATGCGGCTGACATTGATGACGGTCCCGGCCCCCTCGGGAGAGAAGACCGCACCGGCCGGGGTCGGGAGGGTTCCAGTGTTCATCGGCGCCACTATCGGCCGGCGTTGTCACGCCGCAAGTATTTTTCTACTGTCACGTCATCTGGTCCCGTAGCTCAGCTGGATAGAGCGCTGCCCTCCGAAGGCAGAGGTCACAGGTTCGAATCCTGTCGGGACCGCCATTCTCCAGCAATGTTCGAGGGTCCGGCGATCGCGCTTTGCGAATTGATGGTGCCGGGATGTTGCGGCCGGCGCCCGGTTCCTTGTCAGCACCGGTCAATCATTTCACTGTGCCGACGTTGAACCGGATACGTCACTCTTTGCCGACTCTCGGCACTGACCAGATTATCGACCGCGTGGGCGGAGCCATCGTCAAGCCGGCGCAGGATGTCCTTTGGGACGGCCATTCCGGGATTTTCAGGGGTTCTGATGGGAACATGTGGGGAGTGGCGCGGAATCCATTTTCGCCGCTCGGGGAGGACGGGAACTTCGCGTGGCAGTCCTCCAGGCCCTGAAGCGTTTGAAAGGTGCGATCAATCGGTCGAGAAACCCCGGTTCCGGCTTTTCATCTTCGGTCCAGGAGTGCTGCCACATGTGGTGTTCGCAGACCATGGAGCCTCGAAGAAAGAAGGGTTCCGCTCCACGCTCGATCATGACCTTATCCGGTCTCGGGGTTCGTGTAGCGACTCTGCCACGTTCCGGTGATGCAGTTGCCGTGATGACCCCGACAGGTCTTGGTGATCTCGAGTTCCTTCGCGAATGCGAACCAGCGCGCCGGCCACTTCTTGAGAACCTCTCCGCGGTGTGTCTGACCCTGCCAGAAGTGGACAACGGCGTCTTCGGTATAGGCCGCCGCCTCGCCATCCGGTGAAGCGGTAGCCCGGATCCAGGGAATGATCCCGGCCCCATCCAAGAACCACGGGAAAGGTGACAACGCCGTGCCTGCTGACAGACGCTTGCCGTAGAGCCTGCCCTGCATGTCGGTATCGGCGACGATAACCGTGTCCATGTCTCGCGACTTGATCTTGTCTTGGAGGGCCCGGAGCGTGAGAACCCAGCTCAATCTCCTTTCTCCCCCGAACGGCAGGTACTCAACTCAAGCGGCGAAGCGCTGCGCGCCCGATAACGCGATTGATCGGGTCTTCGGGCAGGTCTTTACTGCTGCGCCACAACGGTTCAGCCGCAGGAGGAGTCGATGAACATCCTGTTTCTTATGGCAGACCAGATCGCGCCTCACTTTCTGCCGGCCTATGGTCACAGGGTCGTGAAGACACCACGGCTTGATGAACTCGCCGCGCGATCGGTGATCTTCGATGCCCACTATTCGAATTCACCGCTGTGTGTGCCGGCGCGCGCCGGCCTGCTGACCGGTCACCTCCCTTCCGAGATCAACGTGTTCGACAGCGGCTGCGACTACGAGTTCTCGGTGCCGACGTTCGCCCACTATCTCAGGGCCAACGGCCATGTCACCGTGCAGAGCGGCAAGGCGCACTACATCGGTGCGGACCAGCTTCATGGCCTCGAAAAGCGCCTCACGACGGATATCTGTCCGGCGGACAACTGCTGGTATGGCAACTGGGACGAGCCGGACCTCAGGCTCGACTGGTTCCACGATCTGAAGAACGTGGTGACGGCCGGTATCGCCGAGCGTTCGAGCCAGCAGGACTACGACGATGACGCAGCGCATGCCGCCGTAAGATGGCTCTTCGACTATGCCAGGGGACCTGACCGGCGACCGTTCCTCCTCAAGGTGAGCTTCACGCACCCGCACGATCCCTACGTCACGCCGCCCGAATACTGGAACCGCTATCGCCACGACGCCATCGACATGCCGGTGGTACCCTTCATTCCTGTCGAGGAAAGGGACAGCCACGGGACGTGGCTCTACCACCATTACGACCGCGGCGAGTACGAGGTGACCGATGAGGACATCCGGCGGTCGCGCCACGGCTACTACGGCTCGATCGCTCTCGTCGACGATCTGGTGGGAAGGGTTCTCGACGCCCTCAAGGCGGCACGCCTCGATTCGAGTACCGTCATCGTGTTCACGGCCGATCACGGAGACATGCTCGGTGAGCGCGGCCAGTGGTACAAGATGAGCTTCTTCGAGCATTCGTGCCGGATTCCCCTGATGGTTTCGATACCCGGCGAAACAGCAACGCACCGGGTGAGCGTGTGCACCTCGCTGATCGATCTCATGCCCACTCTTGTCGACATGGCGCTCGACGACGGCACGGACCATCTTGTGGAACCCGTCGAGGGTCGCAGCCTCGTGCCGCTCGTGGCCGGCGATCCGTCCGGGTGGGTCGACGAGACCTGCTCGGAAATTTGCTTCGAGGGTGTCAAGGCGCCGGGCATGATGATCCGGCGGGGTGCCAGGAAGTACGTTCACTGGGAAGGCGGGCCGTGCAGCCTGTTCGATCTTGCGAGCGATCCCCATGAACGCGTCAACCTCATCAACGACCCGTCGTCCGCCGAGGAAGTGGGATCCTTCGAAGCGGCGGTCCAGGGGCGCTGGCCGATCGAGGAACTCACGCGGCGCATCATGCTCAAACAACGGCGAAACGCGCTGGTTCACAAGGCGTTGATGTCCGGTGAGGTGACACCGCTCGATTTTCAGCCATTCGATGACGCCTCCAGACGATACTACCGGGGTCATGGCAACTGGCACGAAGCCGAAGCCCGCGATTTCCTCCGGTTCGACATGTGACGGCGTGGGACTACATCATCGTCGGCGCCGGTTCGGCGGGAGCCGTCCTGGCGCACCGCCTGAGCGTGGATCCGAACATTCGGGTTCTCCTCCTGGAGGCCGGCCCCTCCCACCGTGACTGGCGGGTGGACATGCCCAGCGCGCTCGCCCGTGCCATCAGCGGCGAGAAGTTCAACTGGTGCTACACGACGCAAGAGGAGCCATTCCTCAACAGCCGGAGGATCGAACATCCGCGGGGGAGGGTTCTGGGCGGCTCCTCGTCGATCAACGGCATGATGTACATTCGCGGCCATGCGCGCGATTACGACCGCTGGGCACAGAAGGGCTGCAAGGGCTGGTCCTTCGCAGAGGTGTTGCCGTACTTCAGGCGCGCCGAGTGTCACGACGAAGGTGGCGACGACTGGCACGGTGCGGACGGGCCGCTCTGCGTAGCGACAGCAAGGTCCGGCAATCCCCTCTACGATGCCTTTGTTCAGGCCGGCATCGAGGCCGGCTATCCCTTCACAGGAGATGTCAACGGCCACCAGCAGGAAGGTTTCGGACGCACGGATCGCACGACCACACCCGGTGGCATGAGGGCCGGTGTCGCGCGCATGTATCTCGATCCGATCGTGTCGCGGCGCAATCTCGAGATCGTCACCGACGCTCTTGCAACCCGAGTTGTCTTCGAAGGCCGGCGTGCCGTCGGAGTGGTGTACCGGAAGGGAGAGCAAGAGTGCGAAGCAGGGGCGTCGCGGGAGATCATCCTTTCCGGCGGGGCCGTCAACTCGCCGCAGTTGCTGATGCTCTCGGGAGTGGGCCCTGCACGCCACCTGGCTGAACACGGCATCGAAGTGATCCACGATCTTGCCGGAGTCGGCGCCAATCTTCAGGATCATCCGGACTTCGCGGTGGTGGAGGCTTGCAGCCTGCCGGTTTCGCTCCATGGAGCAATGAGCGCCTGGGGAAAACTGAAGATAGGACTTGCATGGTTCCTGTTCCGGCGTGGTCCCGGCGCGACCAATCATTATGAATCCGGCGCCTTCATCCGAACGAGGGCCGGACTCGAACATCCCGATCTCCAGCTGACGTTCCTGCCGCTTGGACTCGGCGGTACCGAAGCGCAGGCCGAGTCCTCGATTGGCCGACACGCCTGGACGACCCACTGCGATCTCCTGCGTCCCGTCAGCAGGGGTGAACTGACCCTGCGGTCGTCCGATCCGCGGGATCATCCCCGCATGCGCTTCAACTATCTTGCCGCTCGCGAGGACGTAGATGCCATGGTGACGGCGGTGAAGCTGGTGCGTGAAATCCACGCCCAGCCCTCCTTGAGGTCGTTCAGTGGCGGCGAGCTTCGGCCGGGAGGCGATGTCGAGAAGGACGATGCGATCGAGGCCTGGTTGAGAAACAATGTCGACACGTCCTATCACCCGGTCGGTACGTGCCGGATGGGTCCAGTCGCCGATTCCCTGGCCGTCGTCGACCCTGAGCTCAAGGTCGAAGGTATGGAGGGATTGAGAATCGTCGATGCATCGATCATGCCGGATCTCGTCAGCGGCAATACCAATGCACCTGCCATCATGATCGGCGAGAAGGGTGCCGACATGATTCTCGGACGCCCGGCGCCTGATCGGAGCGAACCGGACGTCTGGATCCACCCGGACTGGGAGAAGGCGCAACGATGATCAACGCACAATCATCCAGGCATCGCGAACTGGTTCGCCGCATTCTCGACGACGATGTCGTTTCGCAATTCGAAACGACAACCGGGACCGGCAGCAGCCTTCCCGGCGAATGCTACACGAGCGCGGAGTAGCTCAAGGTGGAGAACGAGACGATCTTCGCCCACACATGGATGCCTTCAAAATCCGGCTACCCAGCTGGCAATCGACTGCTTGGGCCGTTTCGAAACCGTTCAGGGCAACGGCGGGACGTCATCTGTGAGGGTTTCGACCGCCAGGAACCGGGACTCTGCGGCAGCAATGCGGTACTGCATGACCTCCTGATAGTCCTTCGAATGGTACATGGCCTCCAGCGAGGCCATGTCGGGGAATTCGAGCACCACGAGCCTGTCGCGGAACGCCTCGCCCTCCAGAGTCGTGACATCGCCGCCCCGGACGACAAATCGGCCGCCATGGCGTGCGACGATGTCTCCGGTTCTTGCCGTGTATTTCCGGTAGGTTTCGGGATCGTTGACCCGAACTGTTGCGATCAGCATGGCGGACATGATCATTCTCCCCAAGTGTCCCCATCCCACGGACAAGGCGGACTGACGTTCTGCGGTTTCCGCGCCCGGTCGAGGATCTTCAGCTTCCGGCCATGTACCGCTGCCGCCTGAGCATCGGCAAGTGTCTTCAGAACACGCCGAAGTTAGGGAATCTCGGCCCTACTGGCCTTGCGACTCCCTGTAGGCGGCAAGTGCCTCGGCGAGTTCTTCCCGTTCCTCGCAGCCATCGGGACAGGCAACCGCAAGCTCTGCAAGGCGTTCTTCGGCCCTGCCGATGTCGCCCGTCTCCAGATACAGCTCGCCCAGGTACTCATTGGCTCCGAGATGCAGCGGATCGATGGCCAGTGCCTGGCGATAGTAGTCGAAGGCATCTTCGATCCTGCCAAGCTTGCGGGATGCGTAACCCAGCAAGTTGAGCACATCGGGGTTTCCCGACTCCTCCCGGTTCAATTCTTCCAGGATCGCGAGCGCATCCTCGTAGTCAGCTGCCTCGATGAGTTCTTCGGCCTGTGCGTAAGACGAAAGGTCCGGTTCGGTGTTCCCGGTCGTGGTGCCGGCAGCCAGGGCTGATCCGGCCAGGGCGAGGAAGACGGCGAGGGCCAACGTCAGACAATTCCTCATCATCCGGTATCCTCCTGTTTTCGGGCTCGATGGAGGCACGTTCGGTGAAACGCGTTGTCACGATGGTATCGGTGTCCACCTGTGACTTCCAGCCATCCGCGCTTGTGATTGCAGGCACGCGATAACCGGAATGGCGTCACAAGGAGGCCGGCAGGCGGCTCACAACGATCCGCCGCGGCGACGTGAAACCGGTCTCGCACCCAGAGCCTGGTGTCGAGACGTCGTCCGTATGGTATCGAACCCTGCACGTGGCTGGTCGATGTCCTGCAGCAGGTCTCGACCCATCCCGCCAGGGATGTTGCCCGACTGGCGCCACGCCTGTGGAAGGACCACTTTGCCGACACGGCGATGAAATCCGACGTCAGCAAGGGTGTGCCTGCGAAGGCACCGCAAGCAGTCTGACAATCACAAGTTGGTCAGGCCTGCGGGACACCCGACGTCAGGGACGTTGCAAAGTGTCCGTTTACTTTGTCCTTGCACGCAGTGTCGCATCAGTTTGGATTACTTGCCGGCCGCGGTGGATCATGGCAAGCGCCAAAGGAAAGTCCGTGCGGCAAGCTCCCCTCCCAGCCATGCGTACAACACATCTGACGACGGACTTCTCCGAGAACCATGGTGATGGGTTTCTGTCCACGATTGGGCCGCCGGCATTGAATTGCCGCGCTATCGCCCACGAAATGCCCTGCGAGATCCTGAAGCGCCATGGCTGACGCTCTCGTCAGCGGGCCAGAATGGCCTGGTGGGGTCGGATCTCGTCATTCTAGCATAATGGTTCCCATTATGCCGGAAGTCGGAGATCCTGACACTTGAGTAGGGGGTCACAAGACCCCCACATTGCTGGTTTCGGGGTTACGGTTCACTATCGATTCCACCCGTTGGCCGATCAGACGGTCACTCGGGTCGGCAAGAGGACGCATCGCGACGAGCCGATTCTGGTGGTGGTCGGTGCTCGGGATCGCAAGCACTACATTCCGGACTGAATGACGGCTCCGGAAGCGTCCCAGTGGGGTCTTTGTGACACGCCACGGCTGTCGCTGACGTCGCTGACGGACTTGAGCGACCTGCTTACGCGTTTTTTCCGGAAGTCGCGAGCACCGGGAGAAACGCATGACAACACAGCGACACACGACGCTCCAGGGAGACCTGTTCAGACGTCACAAGACAATCGGCACGGATCCGGACCTGCGCCAGGCCGTGGTTGCGGCCCTTGCCCGACTGATGGCGGCGGTGGTCGGGGTTCCGGCAGCCCCGGAGGATCTCGATGATGACGTCTGAGCTCCTCGCACCGGATCACCTGCAGCGAGCGGTCTGCGTCTATGTGCGTCAGTCAAGCCAGTTCCAGGTTCGCAACAACCTGAAAAGTCAGCGCCTGCAGTATGGCCTGGCGGACTACGCGCGCGTGGCTGGACCCCGCCTGTCGTCCGTTACGAAACGGACCTGCCACAGTCCCGGCGCATGCCCGGAAGCCATGTCGTACCGCCCGCGATCAGCACGGCGAAGCCGTGAACGATGCTGGTGCTTGCGCATGTGATCGACAACTGGCAAGAAATCGTGTCGCAACAGGCGCGTGCCGCTCATTGCCGACGCCGCGCTGGAGTTTGGCGAACGCGATCCAGATCCCGACGGGAAGCCACGCCTCGAGGTCAACGGCCGCTCGAAGCGCGCCGCCGTCATCCTGCCAGCATCTTCGCGCATGATCGACGACGGCGGGGTGCAGGAGCGGGTGCGGCTCATACGGCCCGCGACCGGCGAGACCATGGCGCGGGCCGAGCTCGACGCCTCCAACTGGCGCCGCGCCAACGAGGCGCAGTGGCGGCGCGTCTGGGACGCCGAGATCGCCGGCTTGCCTTCGCACCGGGAGTCGCCTTCTGGCTCGCCACCGGGCTCCTGCGGCCGGTCTGGGACCGCCTGCCGGCCGAGAACATGCGTGTACGCCGCCTCACGTCGGATGACGGTATCTCGCTCATCGGGCCCGCGGTCCCTCGCCAACGGCTGGCGGCTCGCACGCCGCCGCCTGATGGGCGCCAACCGGGTCGAGATCGAGGGACCGGCGGACACCGACATGGACGCGCTGAAGTGCATGGGGTGCACCGTCGAGATCGTCTCCTTCCGCGCTCGAATAATCGCGCCGAACCCCGATGCGATGGAGCGCATCCTCGACCGGTGGCGACTCGCTGCCTGAGCCCGCAGAAAGTCGCCCACCCGATGCCCGGCCGGTATACGTTTTGCCGGCCAGGCGGCGGCGGCCCGAAGGAGAGTTCCATCACCGCACAGACCCTCCCCGACAACCCGAGTTACTGCTTCGTGCCCTCGTACGATGTCGAAACCGACGTGTAGCAAATCCACATCGTCATCGAGGGCTTGGCGGGCCACGTCCCCACCGCGCTCATCGCGCTCAATCTGGACGACGCCCTGGTCATCGCGGACAAGATCAACCGCCGCTTCAGTCTCGACCGGGAGGCCTGGACCGCCATGGCGGCCGCCTCCACGCAGGCCGAGGACGACGATGCCGATGGCGGCTCCTGGCGTTGAGACCGTACCGTCCCGCACCCCGGACGGGCGGCCCTCAACGACCTCCGTACCGATTGCCCAGGCTGTCGATGATCGGGCAGTCCGGTCGGTCGTCGCCCCGGCAGGCCTCGACCAGGTGGGCGAGTTCGTCATGCAGCGACTGCAGCTCGCGCTGCTTCTCCGCGATCTCCTCCAGCCGCTTCGCCGCAATGCGCTTCACGTCAGCGCTGGACCGGTGCTGGTCCTCGTAGAGGCTCAGCAATTCCCGGCATTCCCCGATGGAGAACCCGAACTCCCGCGCCCGGCGGATGAACACGAGCTT
>MPMV01000051.1 GCA_002238685.1 bacterium EF100-94H03 bin56 | reverse complement strand
GGAAATGTCGATGCCAATGATGGAAACTTGCTCCACGGACGCCTCCTTCGTTGATCGAACGCACACAGCGTGCGTTTCTTCCTGGCGCTTGTGACGCCGTCTGATGGGGGCGTCCACTCCATCGCTATCGCCGGAAGGGCCGGGAGCGTTTCCTGTCGGACGACGAGATCGGCCGGCTCTCTGAGAGACTATCGGCGCAGGTCGCTGCCATTCGATTCTTTCTGACAACGCCCAACAGGTCCCTACAGCGTCTCGAATTTGACCACCAGCTTCAGGTTCCAGCAAGGATCTGAATCTCGTTCTTACGCCAGGGTCACGAAACGATACGCAATTACCCGGTCTTGCGACCCTTATCATCCAACCGGATCAAGCCGGCCATACGGCGCGCAAGAAAAGAAGGACAGAGAGAACCATGAGAACGAAAAGCGCAGCCCTCTTGAAGTTCTCGGGGTCCGTCTTGACGAAGCCGCGGTTGCCGACCATCGCGCCGGCGATGAGGATCGGAAGAAAGACCGCGGTCCGCCAGAAGACGCTCGCGCCGATCAAGCCCTGGGCCGCGAACATGGCCGTTCCAACGCTATCGGTACCGATGAAGTAGGCAATGATCGAGGCGCGTCCAGCCGTCACGCCGACCGGCGACGAGAAGTAGAACAGAATTACCGGTGGACCGACAATTCCCATGCTTCCGTTCAGGATGCCGGCCATCAGTCCGACACCGACGGTGGCCGGCCGGCCCGGTTCCTTCGAGAGCGCGAAACCGCGCAGGATCAGGATTGCCGCGACGAGGACGACGACGGCCAGCGCCATTCTGACGGGCGCCGCGGGCAGATTGGCAAGCGCATGAATGCCGACCGGCGTTGCCGTCCAGGTGCCCAGAAGCAGCAACGCGATGGATCGCCACCGTATGTCCTGCCAGATCTGCGGCAGAAGGACGATGCTGGTGACGACTTCGAACAAGAGAACCATCGGGACGACTTCCAGGGGCGGAAGCACAATGGAGAGGCTGGCCATCCAGAACATCGACGCCCCGAATCCGGTGAAACCCTTGAGGTAGGCACCGGCCAACACCGCAACCACACTGAAGAGGAAACTCCATGTGTCCAAGCCAGTTGCCTCGAGCGTAGCGATCGCGAACTCGTTCATGCTTTCAGCGCTTCCTCACCGATCATGTGGGCCGCCGCGCTGTCTTCGTCGAAGGTGCCGGCCTCGTAATTGTCGATCCAGATCCGGATCAGGGTACGGGACAGGTCGCGGCGCCCTGCCGGGCCTTGAGCGTCAATCCTTCGAATGCCCGGCGCACCGGTCAAATTGTTTCAAGCCACCCTTCCGGCTCCAGGCGCCCACTCCGGGGGGCCGGCAATGCCTCCGCGACTTTGGTCGTGACCCTTTGCGCGGCCGCTTGCAGGCCATTGTCGCCGGTTCGGTGAGCAGATCCAGACCTACGACGATGGCTGGAACGATTTCATCGGTCTGTTCCCGGTCATGGCCGGCTCGTGCCGGGTCATCGACGTGGCGACTGGCTTGGCGAAGGCAACTTCAAGGATCTGTCACGTCATCCATGGGAACCAGGTTTCTTTCGTGGAATCCAAGGTAGCATCCGGGCGCATCCGTCCGCGAGAGCCATAGATTTCCATCACGTTGAGCAAGCGGACGATCGCGTCGAAAGTGATCTCCGATTCGGTCGGCTTCGGGCGCGGCGTTCCGAGTGTCGTCAAAGAAATCGCGTTGGGAATCCTCGGTGACGCGATGCCAGTGGAGGCTGGGCATCACGCGGAACTCAACCGGCGAGCCGGATAGGCAGCGAAGACCTCCGGGGACAGTGCGGCCTTCTGCCACGGCAGGGTTCATATCCGCAACTCGACCCCGGTCTGCAGGTTTCGGCCGTCCAGCCCACCGAGGGCGCCGAGCGTATAGGTCGAACGGCTGCCGCCCGCGGACGAGCGAAACGTCGATCCCGCGAGCCGCCGCCGCGCGGGGACGAGTGCACCGCCGACCCCGCCAGCCACCGGCCGCAAATGGACTACGACGGTCCAATGATGCGTGCGAGTTTCGGTACCGCTTGCCCGAGGGCGTCCTCGGAAACTCCTGCATAGCCCAGATGCAAGCCGGCACGCCCGTCGGAACCCATCCAGTAGCCGGACAGCGGCGCCAATGCGAGTCCTGCGCGCGCGCCAGCAGCTGCAACGGCGCGGTCATCGAGTCCATTGACGAACCAACCGGCGACTTGCATGCCTGCATCGCAGGGAACGAGTTCCATCACATCCGAAAGATGTTCCCGGACCAGCGAAAAGAGACGTGCTTGGCGCCTTGCGTACAGCGCTCGCATATGGCGCACGTGCCTTCCATAGTGGCCGCCATCGATGAAATCGGCGAGTGCTCCCTGCACCGGCTGCGGCACTGATTGGCCGGTGTTTCTTACCGCGTGGGCAAAGGCAGCCGCCAGACCCTCAGGCGCAATGACGTAACCAACACGCAGAGCGGGAAACATCGTCTTCGAGAAGGTGCCGACGTAAGCCACCCTGCCGTTGGCATCGATGCCCTGCACGGCGGCGATCGGCCGCCCGCGGTATCGGTACTCACTGTCGTAGTCATCCTCGATTACGAAGGCACCAGCACGTTCGGCCCAGTCGAGCAACCGCAGACGACGCGCGAACGACAGCGTGGCACCGAGCGGGAATTGGCAGGAAGGCGTAATGTAAGCAAGCCGTGCATTGGGACACCGTGCCTCTCCCTCGGCAACATCAAGCCCTTCCGTGTCGACAGGGATAGGCTCGATGCGGGCGCCCGCGCCCAGCAATGCGGCCCGCGCGCCGGCATATCCCGGCTCCTCGATCCAGGCCGGATCCCCGCGGTCGATCAGCAATCGAACGCAAAGATCCAGTGCAGCTTGCGCACCCGCTACGACGACGACCCGTTCCGGAGAACACCTGACTCCACGGGTCGCCGTGACATATGCGGCGATTGACGCGCGTAGTCGCGGATCGCCCGCGGCATCGCCAAAGCCGAGCCGCGCGTACTCCGGGGAGCGCGCATGACGGGCCAGGATGCGTGCCCACACCCGATGTGGAAAGGCCTTGATGTCCGGCAATCCCGGTTGGAACGCCCCATCCAACGGCCCCGGTGCACCTCGGCCCACATCGACGATCGCCTTCCCGCGCGCCGAGAGTGGCGATTGCGTGCCTCCGGCTGCGTCCCCGCGACTCTTCGGGACCTTCCGTACAGTCCGGGACAGAAGTTCGGGCTCAAAGTCGGCCACCCAGGTGCCATCGCCGACACGGGAGCGAAGGAAGCCCTCAGCCGCAAGCTGCTCGAAGACCGCTATCACCGTATTTCGTGCAACACCCAGCTCAAGCGCGGATGCCCGGGTCGAGGGTAGTCGCGTGCCGGGGTCGAGACGTCCGTCGAGGATGGCCTTGCGCAAACCATTGTAGATCTGTTGATAGAGCGGTACGCCGACCTGGCGGTCGGCGCTGATACCCATCGGCAGAAGGTTCAGATTTCTCACGATGCGATCCAATGGCTCTACAAAAGAGCAAATAATTGGCACTTACATTCGAACCATTCTACCCAGATTCTGACGCCATTACAACGCTGTGTGGGTGCTGCCGACCAGGAAGCCTCTCGCCAGGTTTCGGACCGCGATCTGGCGTGACGCGCTGATCCCACGGAGAAAATGATCTCAAATGACTATTTCAAACCGTGGGACGCAAAATGCAGTGCTAGCATTGCGCTCTTCAATGGCAAGTGCGCTTTGCTACGGCTGCATTACAAGCCTTGCCAGCCTGGCAATCTCGTATGGTGTGCAGGTAGAACTCCTCATAATCGCTCGAAGTGTCGTGGTTTCGCTTCTCTGCGCCACCCTATTGGCAATGAGATGTGAGAGCCTGACGATCAGACGGTTTGAACTGACCAATTTGCTCGTTATGTCCGTGACGATTGTACTTACCTCCTTCTTCCAGTTGACTGCAATCAAGCACATCAGCGTGGGTCTAACAGTGTTGTTGTTTTTTACATTTCCGGTACTTGTTGCATTACACGACTGTCTACAGCGGCAGAGCCTCGTTCAGCCAAGCGTTGTTGCACTTTCGATTTTTGCCTTTGTCGGCGTTGCCGTTGCCACAGGTGCAAAGTTCGATCATTTGGACTGGCTTGGCGTGATGTTCGCATTCCTTGCAGCCATCTCGATGGCTTGCTCGATTCTCGTGGCCAGAAGATCATTGGTCGCAACACCAGTCCTCAACCTGGCCCTCGGGTCGAATCTTGCGGCCTCCGCGTTGGCATTGATGCTGTGGTTTGTAAGTGGGCAATCGTCATTACTGTCCACTGATGGCGACATCGGCCTGAGCATCACACTGACGATTCTTGTTGGTGTCTTGTTTGCTTTCGGAATGTTATTCCAGTTCCACAGCATCAAGCGTATTGGCAGTACACTCACTTCAATTGTTCTGAATTGCGAGCCAGTACTTGCACTGGTCGCAGCCAGATTGATCATCGGCGAAGAAATAGAAATCGGAACAGTAGTTGGTGCAATTCTGATCGTGCTTTCGATACTTGTGGCAACAAGCAAGATGCCACACCGTTGGGAAAGAGAAGACGTGGATGCCAGCAGTCAGCATCGGGGCAATTCCTAATTATGAACTGGCGGTACGGCTCCACTATGCTCCACCGGTCACACGCCTTCGCCGAAAACCGTCAATGTGCTGGCATTCAACTTGGGTCAGCTGCCAGAGATACATCGGAGATTCAAGCTATCGTCGCGCAGAAGGCGAAGCGGGAGGGAGCTGATGCGGGCAGTCCTTTTGCATATGAGTTCATTCTCAGCACTGGCCCTTCTGGTTCCCCATTTGGATCTCCATACACCCTCCAATCACTCTTTCAATCAATGGGAGACGCTCTGAAACCAACAACATTCGCCAGAGCGCCACCGCAATGGGACTGTTGGCACTTGCTTCTACTCGAGCACATCTATCGGCGGACACGGCAGATTGTACCCGTCGTTTTGATCACTTTGGACGGTGGGTTGCATGCTACCCAGGAATCACTCGCTAATAGGTGTTTTTCTGATATTCTTTGCGATCTTGGTTGCGACTCTGGCCGACGTCATTGCGAAATCGATGTCTGTATCGGTATCCGAAGCCCAGCTAATGTTTCTGAGGAGCGTGACGGGTTTGGTTATGGTGTTTGCCTTGATGTACATTCGGCACACAAGAAGGCGCATCTCACTCATAAATTTCAGTCGAATGAAGCTTCACATTGTTCGATCAGTCATTTGGTGTTTTTCAGTGTATCTGATGTTTGTCGCCCTCTATTCTGCGCCGATCGCGGATGTGAGCGTGCTTCTTCTGACGGAATCACTCTTCATAATACCATTGGCCGTATTATTCCTGAATGAAAAACTTACCCGCTCGAGGCTATGGGTCATCTTTCTCATGTTGTTCGGAACAATTTGCATATTGCTTCAGGACTTTTCAGGGCAATTGCAGCTTTCTCCAAAGGGATGGGCCGCTGCCCTTGGAGCGGCATTTCTTGGAGCTATAATCTCCATTATTCTGAAGTCGATGGCAGAAAAGGATGAGCTTCTGGAATTCTTGTTCTACTCGTCCATCGTTGGGAGTCTTGTATTTTGTTTTCCGGCAATAATGGATTGGCAATCAATCTCTGCTTCTGTGTTCGCCGCCATTACTGTCATGAGCATTTGCTTGCTCGTAACGCAAGCATTGATTGTGCAAGCATTTCGCTATTCCGACGCCATAGTGCTCACCCCATTTTTTTTCCGTTTCGGTTCCCTTTGGAGTCATTGCTGGATGGCTTGTCTTCAGCGAGGTGCCGAGTTGGCTCTTCTGGCCGGGGTGTATCGTGATCGTTCTTGCTGCGCTATTGGCTGATAGAGAGTGAATGAGACGCCTTTCATGCCACGTTCAATTGTGTCAGCGGCGTCAAATATCCAGACCAGAGGGCAATCCCCAGCGGGGGCTTTTCCTGTGTATTGAGGGACTGTGTGAGGTTCGGCAGAGAATAGGATCCGGAAACTCAAGGAGGGCACATCCCGAGTGGAGTTTCCGGATGGAGCAGGGTTGACTAGCGGTTGGTGCGCTTCTTTGCGCCCGCAGATTTGGTGGGGTCGGCTCATTGCGCGGTCAAAGGCGGCGCAAGGGGGAAACCTTCCCGGCAGGTGTTCGAAGTATCAATCGTCATCCAGGATACCGGTGGCCATACCATCGATACTGACCGTGTTCTTACGTTTCCAATAGTTGATGACGCCCCCCGGGCCCATCTGTTCATAAAACGGAACCAGCTCCTCTTCGCCGCGGTTCTTCACGAACCGCATGAACGGCACGCCGCTCCCGCAGGAGGTCTGAATGAGATCAATTTTCAAGTCAAAGATCTGCCGCGACCCCGCGAGGGGGGAGAAAGCGGTGGCCTTCTCCTCCCACTGTGCGTCGCGGGGATGGCTGGTCCTGGCCTGCCCGTAGACGCGCAGAATCATCGGACGGCCCTCGAAAGCGCAAAACATCAGGGTCATCCGACTTGATGCGCGCAGATGGGCGGCAGTCTCGTTGCCACTGCCGCTCAGGTTGAGCCATCGGATCCGCGTGTCGTCGAGGATGCGTAACGTGTTCATGCCCTTGGGTGACACGTTCACACGGCCGTCGGGTGCCGCCGTTGCCACAAAGAACAGGGGCTGGTGTTCGATGAATGCGCATAATTTTGGGTTTAACTTCGTGCCGATCCCCATGGGTTCTCCCTCCGATTGGTGTGTGAGTCGCGTCGGGCCGGAGCCGCAGCGTGGCGCCGGCAAGTGACAGTGCGCCTCCCGTCGAGCCTCAATTGCAGCCGGTGCGTCGGTACCAAGTCACCAGGAGACCGGCCGTCTGCCATGGTCCGGCGCGCGGCGAGCCGGGGGCCAAACTCTGCGTCCAGGGGCGAGAGTCCTGCGCGGGTCGGCGTCATACCTGCCACCGTTTCAGGGGCCCGACTCGGATGGGCGGGCTGCCTCACGCCGATATTCGCGCTGTCAACCCGCGAGCCAGGTACCAGGCGAGCGTAGCGAGCACCACAACGCCGCCGGCGACCGTCGACATCCGCAGAATCTCGGAGAGGATCAGCCAACTCCACAGCGGCGCGAGCGGCATCTCAAGTGCGCCAAGCAAGGCGGCCTCGGCGGCTCGAATCCGCAGCAACCCCTCAGCCAGCAGCACCGTGGCTGCGGCATGAACGATACCGAACCCGGCCAGCAGAACCAGTTCATGCACTGAGACGTCGAGCTGAGCGCCCATCGCCCAGACTGTTGCAACGAGCTGGAGGCAGGAAACCGGACCCACCGCCAAGGTCATGGGACGGTCGGGATGACGCCGGATGATGACCATCATCAAGGCCATCAGCGCAGTCATGCCGAGAGCCAGGAGGTCGCCGCTCAGATCGGGACTGCCCACCGAGCCCCCCACCATCACGGTGACGCCAGCGAGGCAAGACCCGGCCGCTACCAAGGTGGTGAGACCGGGCGTCTCGCGCATCCACACCCACGCGATGGCGGCGGCGACGAAGGGCGCGGTGGCGTAGACGATGGCGACGTTGGCGACTGCGGTGTTCTTGAACGCCGCGATGAAGCAGACGGTCGCCGCGCTGCTGACGGTTGCAGCTGCCCATCCCGCCCAACCCAGACGCGTCCAGTCCACGAGTCCGGCCCGGCCCCGACGCCACACCAGCCAAGCCGACATGGCTCCTCCGGCCAGGAGCCCTCGCCAGAGCAGCACAGTCCATACGTCCGCCTCGACCCCTTTGGTGAAAATCCCAGCCGTGCTCCACGCGACTGCCGAAAGCACAACGAGGACGCGGCCGAGCGTGACTTGATACCCGTGATCGTGGGTCAGGACGGTCTCCGAATCCGGTGAGTTCGAAAGGGAGTATCGCGGAGAGCTCCTGACAGCGTGATGTCAGGAGCGACAGAGGCCTGGCGCTGATGAATCTCCCGTCGAGATGCCTTCCGCTCTGCGGGATGTTTCCGCCAGGCCCGAAATCACCCGTGGGATCGCCATGACCGCATGCCCTCGGCCGGAGTTACCCAGGCATCCCAGAATTCTGTAGCGGGACGTGGCGGGAAGCGGCGATCTATCGAACACTGACAACCGGTGTTCACTATCGGAGATATCAGATACAAATCGGGGGCAATCCCCTTCCGAAAGTCTTGATCCCCGGATTTCGGAACATGGAGACGGAGGCATTCGATCATGCGTCGCGCAGACCGCCTCTTCGAGCTGATTCAGTTGCTGCGCCGCGCGCGCAAGGCGGTCACGGCCTTGCAGCTTGCCGAAGCGCTGGAGGTTGCCCCGCGCACCATCTATCGCGACGTCGCGGCACTGACGGCCATGCGGGTGCCGATCGAGGGTGCAGCTGGTGTCGGCTACATCATGCGGCCAGGCTATGACCTGCCGCCGTTGATGCTCGACGGCGAGGAGGTCGAGGCGATCGAGGTTGGGTTGCAGCTTCTGAACCGGACCGGCGATCGGGAGCTGCAAGCGGCTGCCCGCCGCGTCGCCGCCAAGATCGCCGGTGTTCTGCCCGCGCCGCGCGCGGATGAGATGGACGACGGCCGGTTCGTGGTCTCGGACTTCGGCACACCGGCGGCACCCAACATGGGTATGCTGCGGTCCGCGGTCCGGGACAACCGCCGCCTTGCCCTCTTCTACCGCGACGAGCGGGAGCGGCTGACCGAACGCAGCTGCTTGCCCCTTGCCGTCATTTACTACACCGAGGTCACGGTGCTGGCGGCCTGGTGCGAGTTGCGCGACGATTTCCGCCACTTTCGCGCAGACCGCATTGTTACCTGCCATGAGACCGGCGACAGCTTCGCCGGGTTGGCCCCGAAGTTGCGGGAGGACTGGCATGCCAGAGCGAGTCTGCCCTGCCGGGGTGTCGAAGCCTTCGCGGCTGGACCGAGGACGGGTCGAACCACGGCCGAGCGATAGTTCCGGCAAAGCGAAGTTGACACCTGCATCCGGTCAAACGTCGGAAGCGCTCGCAGCTGCCCCCTGGCCCAAGGCCCGCATCCGTCTCCTGTGGTCGGGCCTACGGCCCGTCGTCAAGACCCAAGGGAGGAGCCCGCCGCCGTCAGCACGCCATTCCGGCCGAGGCCTGCAACAGATTTCTAGGACGTGCGACGGGGCACGTTGCGGGCAAGTTCCTCGAACCACTTCGGAACATCTCGCGGGTCGCCGTCGGCAACGCGCACCAGACCATCAAAATGCCGCGCCAGGCTGCGCACGCGTTCCGCCTGACGAAAGGCGAGCGTCACGGACCCAACGTAGATCACGCCGAGCAACGGGCCGAACACGGTCATCGGTGCAGAGAAGATCTGGTGCGCGTCATAAATGAAGATGCGCAGGGTGGGGTAGAGCTGCTCGCAGACCTGCGCCATGCGCTCGAGCTGCGAAGAGCGAGCTGCTGCCCCGAGCCCGCACCAATAGCCCTCCCCGCGCGCAAAGCTCTCGATCTCGTGACGCGGCAGCGCAACTTCATAGTCGGACATGTTCTGTCGCATCCAGTCCATCCGAGCCTCCATCGCCGCGATGGCCTGCCCCGGCGTCTTGCCGAGATGGGCGCGATACTCCCACTCAAGCACATCGCGGGTCTTGAGAAGTTCGGGCAACGACGTGGGAACGTGCCGGACCTTGTACCCCGCCGCTTCCTGGTGCCATTCAAGAAGCCGGTCATCGGATGATGTGCGAGCGGCCGCTTCCACCCGTATTCCATCTTCCACGACGTCGCCCGGCCGCTCCATGCGCTCGGTCAGCGCCGCAAGCCAATCCAGACTGACACCGAGCGCCGATGCGCAATTTGCCGCGAGATGGACGCTGGGCAACTGCACACTTCCTTCGGCCAGGATCTTTCCGATGGTCGAACGCTGGGCACCGGTGGCGCTGGCAAGAGCGCTTCGATTCATGCCGGCGCTCTCCATGGCAGCCAGCATTCGTTGCCGAAACTGTACGGCTCGCTCACGCTTGTCCATTGGATTGACCCACATAGAATTAATTCTCCTGCCGATAATATTATGTAGATAATTTGCCCAATTCAACATTCGTCATCGCGTACCCATCTTTGGGGAGCATCGGCAATGAAGGGAGCACGGCGTTGGATACGAAGCGGCGAACGCTCGTCAAGGCGGTGGTCTGGCAGCTGCTGGGCTTCGCCACCATGACGCTGACGGGCTGGATCTTCACCGGCTCCGCGACCCAGGGCGGCGCGATCGCCGTCACCGGAGCGTTCTGCGGCTTTGTCGTCTACGTCATCTATGAACGTGTCTGGTCCCGAATACGTTGGGGACAGCTCCACACGCACAGTGGCGATCAAGGGCGCCTTCCAGATGAATGCCTTGCCGCCCGCCCGGACTCCAACCTCGACTTGCGGAAGCGCACGATGCGGCTGGTCACACGTGCTTCGTTTCCTGCTCCAGAGGCCATGCTCGGAGCGGCATCCGGATCTGCACGTCGGACTTCGGACACGTCACAGAGCCCGACGTCGTCGCGGTTCGCCGCCGAGTCCTGCACGGCGAGCCAATTCATGATCGTGTCGCGATCACATGCGGCGAATGACCCGGCAGTCGGGCGCCACAGCGCAAGGATCCCAAGTGAAGGCCTTCCTTTCAGGCCACCTTTCTGCTAGATTCGTGGCTCCCTCACCCGGGACCGGTGGCAAGGCCTTGGTGTCTTCCCGGCAATCGGGATCACTGATGACAGAGTGCGGTGTCAACGCCGTGGTGTCGTGCGCGGTTCCCGGGGCAATGACCAAAGAAGAAGAAAGGGTCAGCAGGTTACCCGACAATGACAAGCGAACAGCTCAATCTCAAACCCGGTGATCACGTTGTGTACCCGACACATGGTCTCGGCAAGGTCGAAAAGGTGGAAACCCAGACGATCGGCGGGGCCAACCTCGAAATGGTGGTCGTCAACTTCGAACAGGACAAGATGATCCTGCATGTTCCCATCGCCAAACTCTCCTCTTCGGGCATGCGCAAACTCTCTTCGAAGGATATCATGAAGAGTGCGCTCACCACCCTGAAGGGGCGGGCCCGCAAACAGCGATCCATGTGGAGCAGACGTGCCCAGGAATACGAAGCCAAGATCAATTCGGGTGACCCTGTCTCCATCGCAGAGGTCGTACGCGACCTCCACGTCAGGGTTGGCGAGCCCGAGCAATCCTACAGCGAACGGCAACTCTACGAGGCCGCACTTGATCGACTGTCGCGCGAACTCGCGGCTGTCGAGGGCGTCAAGCAGGATCAGGCGGAAGGCAAGATCGAGAAGTCCCTGCGAGCCGCCTGATTCCCTCCCCTCCTGGTGTGCCTTTGGCCCTGACCGCAGGATCCCATGAACACGCAACGGGAGAGGGCGGCAACTCCGGCACTCGATCCCGACCGGTTCGCCGTCTTCGGAAGCTGGCGCCGCATCTGGGCCGTCGCATCGATCAACGGCCGGCGCAAGAGCCTCGTTGCCCTGCATGACGTTCTCGCCGATCGGTTCCGTTTCGGTGACCGTCTCGTCTATCTGGGCAACTACTTCGGTGATGGTGAGGACCCCGTCGGTACGCTTGATGAACTGATCGCCTTTCGGCGGGCAATTCTCGCCATGCGCGGCATGGCGCCCGGGGATATCGTGTTTCTTCGCGGCAGTCAGGAAGAGATGTGGCACAAGCTTCAGCAACTTCACCTGGCGATGGACGCTTCCGGCGTGCTTTCATGGATGCTGGAACAGGGAATATCGGGCGCCATCGAATCCTACGGGCACTCGGCCGAGCAGGGATTACAGGCTGCCGGTCGCGGAACGCAGGCCCTGATGTCCTGGACTTCCAGGCTGAGGGAAGCCATGCACCGCCATCCAGGGCACAATGCCCTGATGAGTCAGCTCAAGCGGGCCTGCCTGACAGCCGATCGTACGTTGTTGTTCGTGCACGCCGGTCTCGACCCCGGGCGGCCACTCGAGATCCAGTCCGACGCCTTCTGGTGGAATCCGGGAGGATTCCGGGCCCTCAACAAACCCTATCGCAACATCCGCTACGTGGTCCGCGGCTTCGATCCCGACCAGCGCGGCGTTGACATCGGCGACTACCGGGCGTCGCTCGATGGCGGAACGCAACGAAGCCTGGTGGCAGGCTGTTTCGACAACGAAGCGCGCCTCGTTGACCGCATCACCATGTAACCGGCGAAGATGAGGCACATGACCCGCAATCTGAGAATCGATGGCGACCGCCTGTGGGATGCCATCATGGAAATGGCCCGAATTGCGGCCACCGAGAAGGGCGGCAACTGCCGCCTTGCCCTGACCGACGACGACCGCGAGGGGCGCGACCTCTTTGTTCGCTGGTGCGAGGCGGCCGGCATGACATGTACCGTCGACCGCATGGGAAACATTTTTGCCCGCCGCCCGGGCATGAACCCGCAAGCCCTTCCCGTCGCCACCGGCAGCCATCTCGATACCCAGCCCACCGGCGGCAAGTTTGACGGTGTCTATGGCGTACTCGCCGGACTCGAGGTCGTACGCACGCTCAACGATGCACAGATCGAGACGGAGGCGCCCATCGAGGTAATCTGCTGGACCAACGAGGAAGGGGCGCGGTTTGCTCCTGCGATGATCGGTTCAGCCGTGTTCTCCGGGAACTTCAGTCTCGAATACGGTCATTCGCGTACCGACGTCGAGGGCAACACCCTCGGCGGGGAACTTGAACGCATCGGCTACCTCGGGGACGAGAAACCGGGCGGTCATCAGTTGGGGGCTCATTTTGAGGCCCACATCGAACAGGGACCCATCCTCGAGGCAACGGGCAAGACCATCGGCGTCGTGACGGGCGTTCAGGGAACGCACTGGTTCGACGTCCGCCTTGCCGGCATGGAAGCACATGCAGGACCCACTCCGATGGAGATGCGCCACGATGCCGTCGTCGCGGCGGCCGCACTGATCGGGGAAATCAACGGCCTTGCCCTTGGGGAAGCGCCTCACGGCCGCGCCACATGCAAGATCGACAGCTGCATGCCGTCCGGCACCCGGAACACCATCGCCGGAGAGGTGGCCCTGACCGTCGATCTCAGGCATCCCGACAAGGCGGCCTACGAACGCATGGCCAGATCCCTCGATGAGGTCGCGGCACGCACGGCATCGGCCACCGGTGTCGCCATCGAGGTGGAGAAGATCTGGTCGTCACCACCCATCGAGTTCGATTCGGGGTGTATCGATGCGGTACGCAGCGCTGCCGCGCTGGCGGGCTGCGATCACATGGACATGGTGTCGGGCGCCGGCCATGACTCCGTCTATGTCAGCCGGGTGGCGCCAACGGCCATGATCTTTGTTCCCTGCGAGGGGGGCATCAGTCACAACGAGACCGAACATGCCACACCCGGTGATCTCGCGGCAGGGTGCAACGTGCTGCTCCATGCCATGCTCGAGCGCGCCGGACCCGTCACTCGAGACGGACAACCTTGACCAGCATGCCGGGAGCAAGATCGGTCTCCTCGTCGAAACCGTTCAGCACCAGGAACCGTTCCCGGCGGTGGTCCTCGAACGCCATCATCCGGCTCAGTGAATCGACGGTATCGCCCGGGGTGACCTCGACGATCCGGACGCGCAACGGGCCGGCCGCTTCAGCCTCATCCGCCGACAACCGCCTGAAACTCGCCAGCGTCCTTTCTGCCAGATCGTCAAGGACGCCGGCCTCGCCCGCCGGCATGGAGAACAGGAACCGGGCCACCCGGCCCGGGTTGAGGGCAATCGCCACCATCCGGTAGAGCCTGTCGGAGCCATCGGGGGAAGCGCGGAAACGTCCTCCGGCCGCCTGGAATCCCGCAACCTCGAAGACCTCGGGATCGTTGACCCTTACGCGCAGTTCATCCGCCCACCGGTAGAGGTGGGGTGTCGCGCCGCGGTGGATGTCCTCGACGCCATCGAATGTGACAAGGGTGCCGGCATCGTCGTAAGCACGAACCTGGCCGTTGACCCGGAACATCGCCAGGCCTTCCGGTACATCGAAGGCGAATCGCCATGCGGGATGCACGAAGCGGCGTTCGAGGATGCGCCCCTGGTCCGCGCGCTCACCATGGGCGATACCGTCAATCATCCGCAGATAGGACTCCCGGTTGAGAATGCGCGTGTCGGCCGAGGACCGGGCCTCATCGGCGGCCAGGACGACACGATCGGCTGCCCGGGGATAGGTCGCAAACCAGCGTGTCAGAAATGACGGGTCGCGATCGAGAGGCGATAGCGCATCGAGCAGGTCCGAGTGGCGTTCCAGCTGTCTGAGAAAAGTGGCCATGGCGTATGGATCGTAGCCGGCACGGGCGAGGTAGCGGACCCCGAGGGTGTCGGACTCGATTTCCTGCTCGCGGCTGAATCCGGCGATGACCGCATGGGCCGTCAACCCGGAGAGGTCGGTGGCCAGCCCGCCGTAGTCGAGATGCGACGTCGATGCATCGACCACCGTGACGGCAATCTCGGCAACCCGGGCCCAGGTGAGACGCTGCGCCGTATGGCGGGCGGCCACATGGCCGATCTCGTGACCGATCACGCCGGCAAGTTCGGCCTCGTTGTTGGCGAGCGCAAGCAGCCCGCGTGTCACGTAGATGTAGCCACCCGGCAGGGCGAAGGCATTGACAACATCCGTGTCGAGAACCGTCACCGTCAGAACCTGGGAGGAGATGTCCGATGCCGCCAGTATCCTGGCGGACACCATGGCCACGTAGGCATTGATCCGGGGAAGCTCCTCGTAGAGGCCGTACTCGTTGAGGATCTCCGGGTGGTGTTCGGCGCCGATCGCCCGTTCCTCGTTTTCGCTGACGAGCGAGAACATCGATCCACCGGTGGCGGGATTGTTCGTGCACCCCGCCGCCGTCAGGAAGAAAGCACAGCAGGCGACCAGCAGCGGGACGCAGCGCCCGGTATCAGCCATCCTCGATGACCAGAGGCTCGAGATGGGCGCGTATGTCGTCGGGAATGGTCTTCTTGACCCGTTCCGCAAGATCGAAACACAGCGTCGTGCACCGCAGACGCGCCGTCACCGCACCGGTCGTTCCATGGCGCATCGTCGAACGGAAGGTGACCGAGGAGTTGCCCAGTTTCTCGACACCGGATTCGATGACCAGGGGATCGTTGACGATCATCTCGTCCACGAAATCGATCTCCACGCGGACGTCGACAAATCCCAGGTTGTCCGCCTCCAGCCTTTCCCGCGTGACGCCCGAGCGCTGGATCATGTGCCAGCCCGCCATGTCGAACTTCGCATAGTACTGGACAGCATTCATGTGGCCCTGGTGATCGCAGTCCCAGGTCGTCACCATCGAACGGTGTGTCTCGATCCATCCGCCCATGGTGGAAGGATTACTGTGCCAGGGCCGGCAAGGCAATCACCGGAACGCAGCAGGTGCTCGAGCGACTCGGGGGCCCTTCCCCGCTGGGCAAGACTTGCCGGGCAATCCTCGTCATCATGCATTGACCTGGCCCGGCCTCGAGGTCAGGAACCCGTCAGCAGGGAGCCACATCGAGGGGGCAGGTCATGATTGATGTCTAGTTGAGGTTGCGGGCCACGTCGCGGGCAACCTCCTCGCCCGAGAGTCGCGCGCCAGCGGCCGTTGCCCACAGCGACCGGTGGCAGGCCTCGCCCGCGAAGAAGATCCTCTCGCCGACCGGTTGCCGCAGCACGGACCGCAGGACATGGGCGCCCGGCTCGGCCGAGGCGTAGGAGCCCAGGGTCAGCGGGTTTTGACCCCATGAGGTGACCGCACCCTTCACGAAGCGGCTGTCGATGCTGCTTCCCAGCATTCCGCGCAGTTCGCCCATGGCGTAATCGATACGGGCTTCGGCTGATTCCTCCTCAAGGTCACGAGCCCAGCTGCCGCCGACATCGCAATAGGCAAGCCCGTGCCCGCCTGCGTTCGTGAGCACGCCGAAGCCCTTGCGGTCGTGGCTCATGCGGAACAGCAGATAGCCGTCGGGACCCATGCCGAAGACATCTTCGGAGAACTGCAGCGCGATGTGGTTGTAAAGCCCCATGGAAATCCTCTCGAAGGACTCCAGCTTGCGCGCCGGAAGCACCGGGGAAAAGACGATAGCTCCGGACGCCAGGACACCGGTCGATACCGTGACGACGACGGCACGGGCGCGAATCGAGCCCTGGTCCGTCTCGACGACGACCCCATCTGCGCTCCAGTCGATGCGCGTGGCCCTGGTGCCGAGCGACACCGGGACGTTGCCGGCCCAGTGGGCTATCAGGGCGCCGAAACCCTCGCGGCAGTACCAGTCCGCGCCGTCGGCGCCACTCCACCAGTCGACGACGGAGAAGTCCTCGAGATCCTTGCCCATGCTCCAGGGTCCGATGCCGAAGGCCGCCGTCGCCGACCAGGGACCCTCGATTCCTGCCACAGCCTCGGCGGCGGAGATATCGTTGCCTTTCTGACCATGAGCGCCGATGGCTCCGTAGAGTTCGTTCCAGGCGTTCCAGAGCGTGTCCTTCTCCCGTGCGTCCAGCTCACGGTCGCCGTCGAACACACGATAGTTGTCCGGCGCCCGGTAGATGTCGAAGCCATGCTTGCGACCGTAGGTCACGAAGGGGTTGCTTGCGCCAACATGGAGCCAGTGGGCACCGTGGTCGTAAGGCACGCCGAAGGTGGTCGTCTCGGTGTAGGCGCGTCCGCCAATCCTGGGGGCAGCCTCGATCAGGGCGACCTCGAGGCCACGTTCCATGAGCATCCGGGTTGCCGCCAGTCCCGCGGCCCCGGCGCCGATCACGATCACGTCGGGATTGGATGGAACCTGGGCGCGTACAAGGCGAGGAGCGACCAGCGTCGCGCCGAGACCGGCAAGGAACGAGCGACGGCCGATGTCGGGCAGGCCAGGACGGCTCACGGATCGAGCCTTCGACGGCGGGGGAGTGTACATCGAGGGTCATGCCTTTGCTGGTGGAAACAACGACGGCACTGGAGATTCCAGGAACATCCGAACGATGGACCCGACACCTCGACGGGTTGCCGCGTCACCGTGAACTCGATCGCCGCCGGCAGCAACAGGTCGACCGGGGTCGACATCGTCCTCAGGTCGCCCGAGGGAGTCTACCGAATTCCACACGAAGTCAACCTGGGCTTGACGACAGCCGGGCCTGGCGGCAGCGTTCGCCGAGGGACGACAACTCGGAAACGTCACAGGAGAACAGGGCCGGGGCCACTGAAGGAATTCCTCTTTCGGCACACGCCTGCAGGACCCCCCGACTCCTGATGCTCTCCGGCGTCGGTCCCGCCGACGCGTTGCGACGCCACGGGATCCCCGTCGTCACCGATCTTCCGGGAACGGGACGCAATCTCCAGGATCACATGATTTGAACGGCGCACCAGGCATTCGAAGAATCGTCGCTGATGGCGCACTGACGGGCGCGAGACATCCGATGGAGCGGATGGCGTGATCGATCAGGCCATTCTGCGCCGGCCGCCGGTGCTGATCGCCGTGATGTGCGTCGCCGAGGTACTCGCGATGACCGGCTTCGCGGCCTACTGGTCACTGCTGCCGGTGCTCCAGGCAGAATGGCGCATGAGCAACGCCCAGGCCGGCTGGCTTTCGGGCGCGTTCTTCGGCGGCTACGTGCTCGTGGTCGCATTTCTGACCGCAATGACCGATCGGGTCGATGCCCGGTACGTCTTCATCCTGGGTGCGGCGCTCTCCGCAGCGGGTCTGGTCGGGCTGGCGTTTCTGGCAACGGGATTCTGGTCGGCATTGCTCTGGCGCGTCATCGCCGGCACCGGTCTCGCCGGCACCTACATGCCGGGTCTCAAGGTGCTCACCGACCGCCTGCCCGAGGCGCGACAGGTGCGCGCGGTGGCCTTCTACACCTCCTCCTTCAGCATCGGCACGGCGGTGTCCTATTCCCTCGCTGGTGGCGCGCTGGAATGGTTCGGGTGGCGCGGCGCCCTGCTGTTCGCCGCAGCGGGTCCGATCCTCAGCCTTGTCGCTATTGCGACCGTGGTCACACCGAGGAAACCGGAAGCAGCCACCGAGGAACGCGGCCACGTGCTCGACTTCCGCCCGGTGCTGCGCTCGCGGGAGACGATGGCCTACATCATGGCCTACGCCGGCCACGGTGCGGAGCTCTTCGCCATGCGCTCCTGGATCGTGCCCTTCCTGGTGTTCTGCCTCGGCAGCGGCAGTGGGCGCGAGCTCGACGCCACGCTCCTTGCCACCGCGATCGCCCTCGTCGCGGTGGTATCAAGCATCGGCGGAGCGGAGCTGGCCCTGCGCATCGGCCGCGTGCGTCTGCTCACCTGGGTGATGCTGGCGACCTTTGCGATCAGCGTTGCGGTCGGCTTTTCCTCGCCGCTGCCCTTCGCCGCAGTGGTGGTGCTTTGCCTGATTTATTCAGCCGCAATCCAGGCCGATTCGGCGGCGCTCACCGCCGGTGCCGTCGCCACCTCGCCGGTGGGTCACCGTGGCGCGACGCTGGCGGTGCATTCGACGCTGGGCTTCGGCGGATCGCTGTTCGCGCCGGCGCTGGTGGGCGTGGTACTCGACGTTGCCGCACCGCTGGGCGGGACAACCGCGTGGGGTCTCGCGTTCCTGGCGATGGGATCGATGGCGCTGCTCGGCTACATCTTCTTCCTGCTGGTCCGCCGACGCCCGGCGCACGGGTCAACATCGGGATGAACGACGAAGAGTCTGCCGCATCTCGAAGACCTGCGGAACCACGCCGTCCGGGCGGAGCTCACCTGCCGTACCGATGGTCGAATTGCGTCGTGAGCATCCGCGACAACAGGATGATCCCGCACGACGCCATCAACGACTGCTCCGGGCAGCGCGTCTGCGTCCACGAGCTTTCGCGCCCGGTCTGAACCACGATTTCGCCACGCTCCCGGGAACCGTGGCCCTCAGCGGTCCCGTTCCTGCAACACGGCCCAGACGTCGATTTCCATGTCGAGCCAGGGGCGGGCAAAGGCGCTGATGACTGCCGTATCGAGGATGATGGGGATGCCGCGGAAATGCTGGCCGAGCACCCTTGATGCCGGTTCGATGAAGGCACGGTCCCTTACCCACAGCCGGACCTTGCAGACATCCTCGAGGCCGCCACCCGCTTCCGCGAGCAGTGTCCGGAGATTCTTCATCGCCTGCCCGGTCTGGCAGGCGACGTCGCCTGGACCATGGAACGTGCCGTCAAGATCGTGGCCGGTCTGGCCACGTATCGCCAGCCAGCGACCGGCCCGCACCACCATGGCAAGGCGCGAACCCAGCTTCTGCTGACCGCGATACCACTGGTCGGTGTCGAAGACCCGGAAACGTTCGTGCGCCACCATGCCCGTACCGTTCGTCAATACCGGTGGTGGGTGCTGACCCGGTTGCGCAGCCGGACACCACGAAGCCGGCGGGAGAGGTTGTCGAAGAAGAGATCAAGCGTGTCGGGAATGTATGTCCTGACATCGTCCGACGAGCAGTGGGGCGATATGAAGAGATCGGGGATCGTCCACAGGCGCGAGTCGGGGGGCAGCGGCTCGGGGTCGAAAACATCGAGATGGGCCGCCGCAAGATGACCACTCTCGAGAAGGTCGCCGAGTGCATCGACGTCGACGATCGCAGCCCGCCCCATGTTGAGGAGCGTGGCTCCCGGTTTCATCAACGAGAGCCGGCGGCGGTCCAGGAGATTGCGGGTTTCGGGCGTGAGCGGCGCCATCACGACGACGGTATCCGCCTCGCCCAGCACCGTATCGATGGCATCGACAGCGACCACGCGATCGGCCCAGCGGAACGGCTGGCCACGCCGCGTGACGCCGATCACCCTCATGGCGAGGCGCTGACGCAGCCAACGCGCCGTCGGGCCGCCCATGCCGCCCAGACCAATCACGACAGCCGTCCCACCCTCGATGCGCGTGGTGAACCGCCGCGACCAGCGTCGCTGTGCCTTGGCGTGGGCGAAGTGCGGCAGTCCGTGCGCCATGGCGAGCACCGACGCCGCGGCAAACTCGGCGGCCTTGGGCCCATGGACGCCGCTGTTGTTGGTGATGGCGAGGCCCCGCCAGGTCCAGTCGAAGGGCTGCAGGTGTTCGGTGCCGGCTCCGGTGAGCGTGATCCATGACAGCCTCGGCGCCATGGACCTGAGCTCGCGCATGGGAAACCGCCAGCCGATCAGGATGTCGGCATCGGCCACGCCTTCGGCAAAGCGGTCATGGTCCACACTCCAGTCAAATCGGACATGGCGTGCGAGGTCCGGATGACGCGCCACCGCGTCTGCCACCAGCTCCTCGGTCACGTGAAAGACGCGCGCCTGGATGGACAGGGCGCTGATGTGAACCTTCAGGGTCATGGATCGAGCACACGATCGAGAACCCAGTTGTCGATGGCGTGGACCAGGGGTTCGAGGTGGCTGAACCTGCCTGGTGTGACAAAGGGCGAGCGAAGGCCGATCTGCTGGAGATCGGAGACGTCGTTGTCCTCGACGATCGATTTGTTCCAGCGTTCGTAGTAGTTGGGCGCCAGTTCCGCGAAATCGCTGCGCCGCGCGGTCGATTCGGGAAAGCAGGATCCGACGATCAGCCGTGTCTTTCCGGCCGAGAGCGGATGGAGTTCAAGCCACCACATGCAGTCGTAGGTCAGTCCGAACATGGTCGAGGGATAGAGAAGGATGTAGTAGGTGCCCTCGGCCGAACGGCCCTCGAGGGTGGGGATGTGGGGAAAGCCCTTCATGCCCTCGAGCAGCGCGCGGCTCCCCTTGTGGCGTGTAAACAGGCCGCAGTACTGGCCATTGGCCGGAATTGGCGGGTTGTGATCGCGTTTCTGCTTCTGGATGGTCTGCTGGTGAACGGTGGGAACGTGGTAGCTCTCCATCGCGTTCTCGACATAGACCTTCCAGTTGCAGTCGAGGTCGTACTCGACACGCCTGGTCGTCACCATGGCGTCGAGATCGTAAGGAGCGAGGATGCGAGGCAGGTCGCCGAGCCAGGACTCCAGCGGTTCGGCCTCGGAATCGAAGTTCAGGAACATGAACCCGGCCCAGGTCTCCAGTTTGAGTTCGATGAGACCGAAGTGCTTGCGGTCGAAGCCGGTCGTCTCTTCCATGTCCATGGCGCCGATGAGGCGCCCGTCGTCGATGGCATAGGTCCAGGCGTGATAGGGACAGGAAAAGGTGTGGCTCCGACCCTCGCCCGACACCACCCGGGCGCCGCGGTGACGACAGGTGTTGGCGAAGGCGCGGATCCTTGAATCCCGGCCCCGGACGATGACGACGGGGACGCCGACGAAGTCGAGGGAGAAATAGCAACCCGGATCCGGCACACGGTCCTCCCGGCCGATGAAGTTCCAGCCCTTCATGAAGATTGTCTCCACCTCGCGGCGGAAGAAATCCTCGGAGGTGTAGCACTCCCCGGGAAGCGTCTCGGCCTCCAGCAGCGGCCTCCTGGTCGCCTCGTAGCGGTGCGGGTCGAACAGGTTCTCGGTCATGGTGGCTCCTCTTCCTTGCGTCGACGGACGAATGCCTCGAGTTCCTCGGCGCGCGCAGGATCGAGTGGCGGCGGTTCAAAGCGCCGCAACAATTCCTTCCAGATCCGGTTGGCCCGGCATGTGGCGTCCCTGGCACCGTCCTCGTGCCAGGTTTCGAAATTGCGCCAGTCGGACAGCATGGGCTGGTAGAAGGCGGTGTCATAGTGGCGCAAGGTATGACGCGCGCCAAAATAGTGCCCGCCGGGCGGAACCTCGGCAATGGCATCGAAGGCAAGCGTCTCGTCATCCACGACGAGGGGCTGAAGAAACTCGCCGATCATCTGCAGCATCTCCGCATCGAGTACCGCCTTCTCGAAACTGGCCGTCAGACCGCCCTCGAGCCAGCCGGCGCCATGGTGAAGGAGGTTGGCGTGACCAAGCACCGCACCCCAGATCGACATCTGGGATTCGTAGGCCGCCTGGGCATCGACGGTGTTCGAGGCGTTCGTGTTGCTGGAGCGATAGGGGAGCTTGTAGTAGCGGGCCAGCTGACCGCTCGCGAGCGTGGCCCTGGTGTATTCCGGTGTCCCGAAAGCCGGTGCGCCGGTCCTCATGTCGACATTGCTGGTGAAGCTGCCATAGAAGACCGGTGCTCCGGGAGCGACGGCCTGGGTGAAGGCGATGCCCGCCAGTGCTTCGGCGTTCTGCTGGACCAGTGAACCCGGAAGGGTTGTCGGGCTCATGGCGCCGGCGAGCGTGAACGGTGTGAGCGACACCGCCTGGCCGTTGGTTGCTGCCTCGATCAGCCCTTCGAGCATGGGGCCGTCGATGCGCCGCGGCGAATTGACATTGATCGTGGTGAAGAATCCGGGTTTCCGGCGCACCTCCTCCCTGGTGACGCCCCGCACGATGGCCAGCATGTCGACGGCATCGCTTACCCGCCTGCGGCCCAGGCCCGTGGCATGCCAGACCTTGTCGGAGAGCGTCAGGATCGCCTGAATGCAGTCGAGATGGCGTGTCTCGGCATCCAGATCGATCGGCGCTATGGGGACGCCGCCGCACAGGTGCAGGACGTCGAGACTCTGCATGAGCCGGATGTAGTTCCGGAAGTCCGCGAAGTTTCCCTGCCGGCGACCACCGTCGAGATCGCTGGCGTTCGCCGGACCGCCCACGGAATTGAAGGCGATGTGGTTGCCGCCGAACGTGACGGCGCGCTCAGGATTGCGCGGATGGATCGTGAACTCCGCCGGCGCCCGTGACACCAGTTCCATGACCAGTGCCCGGTCGAAACGCACGCACTGGCCCGTCACCTCGGCGCCGGCTGCCTTGAGGTGTTCGAGCGCCTCGTCGAGCAGGAACTCGATTCCGAGTTCCTCGAGAACGCGCAACGACGTGTGGTGAATGGACTCGAGATGGTCGGCGGAGAGGATCGCGAGTGGCGGATAGGGATTCACGAGGCGCCGCCATGGCGTCTGCGGCACGTGGTCACTGGCCGGGCGTCGCGCCCGTCTCTTCGCATCCCGCCTTCTCAAAGGTCTCTCCCGAACCGGCGGACGACAGGCTCCGCAGGGAGACGAAGAACGCCGTGAGTCTCCTGCATCGCGACGGAACAGCCTTCCATCACATGTGATCGCGTGGAACGGACTCGTTCCACTGGCGCACCAGGAAACGCCTGTCATTGTCGAACGCCTCGAGCGTGGCGGCGATGTGAAAGGTCTCGCGGTCGCACGTGACGGCTATCCGCGTCGTTGTTCCGGGCTGCCAGTCGCCACGTTCCGCCTTGACGATGCGGACCATGTCGGTGCGCGCGCTCGAGGGGTCGCCCTCGCGGATGCCGAAGATCTCTTCGGCCCGCTTCGACACCACGAGGTCGATGTCATCGAGACGGACCCGACCGCTGTCATCGATGCGGTGGAGCTGCACCTCGTCGAGGCTCAGGTCTCTCGTGACTGTCAGGCGCGCGTCCCCCTCCTCGAGCACGGTCACCGGGTGATCCGCCGCGAACTCGGGCCCGGCGGGAGCAGGCGCGACCACCGTCTCCTGGATCACCGGAAGCTGAAGCAGGGACCCTGCGACGTTGAGCGTCAGCGTCGCCGTTTCCGGCGACGGCCAGGCCATGGGCCAGTAGCCGGTCTGGATGGCGAGGCGGACCCTGTTGCCCGGACGAAAGCGCCATGCCGTATCGTTCAGTCTCACGACAACGCGCTCACTCTTTCCGGGAATCATCGCTTCTGGCCATTCATGGGAATGGCGGTGTGCAAGATTGAGAAGGCCGAAACTCACCCGGGCCGACCGGCCTTCCGGCGTGACCTCGCAGAGCCGGACGGCCACCTGGGCCTGGGCACGGTCGCTGGCGAGCTCGAGTGTCACCTCCGGAGCGCCAAGGATGGACAGCGGTTCGGCGAGAACCGCACTGTCAAAGACGAGCGACAGCATGTCGTCCACCGCCTGGTCGGATGCGAATTCCGGGCCGAGGCCACCGCCATCCCGGGGGCACCACTCTCCCCCGCCCAGACCGCCGGTCAGCGGTGTCGCGAAGCGATGCGCCAGGTCCCGGGCCGGTTCGCTGTCGAGCGTCCCGTCGCCGGGAAAGAAGGACCGGGACGATGTTGCCGGCGGCCATCCGTCCACACTCATCCAGTGACCTCCAATCACGGGGTGCATCGGGTGGGGCGTCGACTCCTCCTGCATCCACACGGTGAGTGCCGGCTCGCGGTCGATACCGTTCTCCATGTCCTTCAGCCACCGATCCCACCATCTCAAGGCCTCCTGGAGAAAACCGACCGGCTCGCCTGGAAATCCGAAGTGGGGATAGACGTGGGTCCAGGGCCCGATGAGGGCGCGCCGCGGCGCCTGGAGTCGTTCCATCATGCGCAGCGCCGCATTGGTATAGCCGTCTGTCCAGCCGCCTGCAACGAAGACCGCAGCCTCGATGGCGGCCGGATCCTCGCCGATCGAGCCGTGTTTCCAGAAGGCGTCGCGGCGCTGGTGGCGGAACCAGTCGATGATCGGGCACCCCGTGGTCTCGAGGCGTTCACGCCACATCTCCCGCCATGCGTCGCCAACGATGAGAGTGTCCGGCCAGCGCGACAGGCACGAGAACAGGCCGCTGCCCCAACTGATGCCATCGTTGAGCAGGCAGCCACCCATGTAGTGGACGTCGTCATTGTACCTGTCGTCCGTGGAACAGCAGGTAATGATCGCCTTGAGCGACGGCGGGCGACGGGCGGCGACCTGGAGAGCCGCGAAGCCGCCCCAGGAGATTCCCACCATGCCGGTGGCGCCGCTGCACCACGGCTGCGCGGCAATCCATGCCAGCGCTTCGCAGAGATCGTCCTGCTCGCACTCGAGGTACTCGTCGAGGAGCACACCACCGGAATCGCCGGAACCGGCGAGGTCGAGACGGATGGCGGCATAGCCGTGACCCGCCCACCAGGGATGCGTCACCGCATCCTGGATGATGGTTCCATCGAGCCGCCTGTAGGGAATCGCCTCGACGATGGCCGGCACCGGGTCATGGCCGCTGTCGACAGGGAGCCACATGCGCCCGGCAAGGCACCGCCCCCGCGATACCGGAATACGAAGGGTGCGTTCCTCGCGAACCTCTCGCGGAAACTCCGTGCGAACCGTCATGCCGGGATGCTAGACTGCAAGGGCCATCATTCCAATCGACCTCCGGCCGAAACCGGCAGCGGTCCCGGGAACCGCCGGGACGTGGAGCCGGGGACCGGACGTCGCCGTCCCTCTTTCACAGGGCAAGCACGGGCCGGCGTTCCGGGCAGTCGAGCCAGGGACGGCGTTCCTCCAGCGCGTGGCCGACACGGAACACCGAACCGTCGGCGAAGGGCCGGCCGACGATCTGGATACCCGTCGGAAGTCCATCAGCGGTCAGCCCTGACGGCACCGCAAGCACCGGCGAATGGCCGAACATGTTCCACAGCACGGTCATGGCGGTCTGGGTGTCGGTGACATCCTTGCCGTTGACGTTGATGGTGTCCTGCTGCCAGGCGGTCGCCGGAAGTTGCGGGCAGGACACCGTGGGCGTGATGAAGACGTCATGGTGCTCGAAGAGAGGTCCGAGATGGTCGTTCCAGACCTCGCCGGCGACATCGAGAGAGCGACGGTAGTCGGCGGCCGTGAAGCGCCTGGTGGTTGCCACGAGTTCGGGCATGTAGTCACTGACGATGTCGCCATGCTTCTCGAGGGTTTCCGCGAATTCATCGGCCGCAAGGAATTCCTGACCGCCATGACCGAGGCGAATCGCCTCTTCAGCCCAGTCCACCGGCACCTCGGTGATGACGGCTCCGGCATCCTCGAGGGCCGCCAGGGCGAGGCGCGTCTGGCGCTCCACGTCGGCGGTGACCTCGTAGCAACCCAGATCGATCGAAAAGGCAATTTTCATGCCGGCGATGCTGTCGGGGTCTTCCGGCACCTTGACCCTGTCGGCGAGACTGTTGTGATCGAGGGGATGGGAACCCGACATGAGATTCGCCATCCACGCCGCATCCCTGACCGTACGGGTCATGGGACCATGATGCAGGTACATGGAAAAACTGCTGCTTCCGGGCATGGGAATGCGCCCGAAAGGCGCCTGCCAGCCGACGATCCCGCACTGGCTTGCCGGCTGCCGGATCGACCCCGTGCTGTCGCCGCCCGTGGCAACGGTGGTGGCGCCGGCAGCCAGCGCGGCAGCCGATCCGCCGGAGGAGCCGCCAGGGG
>MPMV01000050.1 GCA_002238685.1 bacterium EF100-94H03 bin56 | reverse complement strand
CCCTAGCCCGGGATTTCGGGTGTGCGACCACCGAACCGGTGATCGTGGAAACCGCGAGCGATGTCATGGAGGCGGCGGAGAGGTTCGACGGCCCGCTGGTTCTCAAGACCGCCGTGCCCGGACACCATCACAAGAGCGACGTCGACGGTGTCAGACTCCGGATCGAGGGCAAGACAGCCCTCCTCGATGCCTGGCGGGAGATGGCCGCGCGTCTGGGTCCCCGCGCACTCCTGGCGCCCATGGTGCCCCCCGGGGTCGAGATGATGTTCGGTCTCGTTCACGACGAGACCTTCGGTCCCCTGGTTCTGGTGGCGACCGGCGGTGTCCTCGCCGAAGTCGTCGACGACAGCCTGCTGGCCGTTCCGCCCCTTGACGCCGAAGCGGCTCTGGCCCTCATCGACCGGTTGAGGGCCGGACGCCTGCTCGACGGCGTGCGGGGCAGACCCGCCAGCGACCGCGCCGCCCTTGGCGAGGCACTGGCCCGCTTCTCGGTGCTTGTTGCCTGTCTCGGCGACGTGATCGCGGAACTCGATCTCAATCCGGTGATCGCCGGGACCGATGGCGCCATTGCCGTCGATGCCCTTGTCGTGCCAAAGGCCTGACTGACGCACCTGGGCCATCATCAACCGGATTGCCGGCATGTCGACAGCGGCGGCGATTTGCGCCAGCCGTGGCTCTCTACAGACCCCGTCCCGATACGGACCGGACGGCGCTGACCGACACATGGGCTGAGCGGGATTCTCGCACCGAGAGCTTCGGCGCGTGACTGCGCGACGAATTACTCAATTGAGAGAGCACCCACGCCTTGAAGGAGACCTGATGCCTCTACGAGGTTCTGGCGGCACCTGGAACAAGCCATCCGTCTCCCCGAAATCCTCGGATACCAGCTTCCAGCTCCCGAGACAGTTATGCTGCCAGGCTGACCGCCCGACTCTACCGTGCTCTTCCGGTCACTCTGTTTGGCTGACAAACCAGATATGCGCTTATCTTACCGACTGTTGCCTCTTCCATTGACCACCCCTACGTCCACGGACTCTCCTTCACACGTGGTCGTTGCCGGCCGTTGCCACGGTTACTTGATGCTGAATGCCGGGGAATCCAATTCGAACCGTTCTACTTCGTGTGACACTCGACCCGAGTGTCTCGCCTTTCCATGCGATCACCAAGGCTCGATGCTGTACTTGATCGACAGTGTTTGCGGTCTTTGCGCGATGTCATGTGCGAACGCCCGCACAACGTGTCCATCGACGATGCCGCTAGCGACCCCGATAAACTGATCGTCGTCGTAGAGGCGCACCTGGACGCCGCCAGAATCACAAGTCGCGCTGCCCTCGATTGTCAGGATCCCGCTGGTGAAAACGGTCCGCCACGCCTCGATTTCGCATTGGCCGAAGTGATCGTCGCAGGCGAGCGCCCCGACGGACGCCAACGAAACCAACATTATCGTCAGAACAGGTGTTACCTTCATGAATACCCTCCAGTTGGGAATGGTCTGCCAGGATGAGGACTCCGCGTCCGATGCCCGGGGCGATTCTCAATTCGATCTTGTGACGCGGTGATTGGCGGGGTTGAGTCAACGGGCGATGTTACCCAAGCGTGCAATCGTCGTTACTTGTGCTTCTTGTCCCTCGTCAGGAAGTAGATCGAGGTGAACAGCAAGACGAAGGAAACAGCGATGATGACTGAACCGACCGCGTTCAGCTCCGGTGTTATGCCGCGACGCATGACCGAATACATGTACATCGGCAGGGTGTTGTCCCTTCCCGTCAGGAAGAACGTAATGGGTATCTCGTCGAACGAGAGGGTGAAGATCATCAATGCACTGCCAATGATGGCCGACTTGATGTTGGGCAAGGTGACCGAAAAGAAGGTGTCCAGGGGCCTGGCACCGAGATCTGCCGAAGCCTCCTCCAGGCGTCGATTGAATCGCTGAAGACTGGCCAGGATCTGCGTTACCGAGATGGAAATCAGGGCAGTCGTATGGCCCAGAATCACGGTAAGGAGCGTCATGTTCATGTCCAGGGAGCGAAAGAAGCTCAAGAGCGTGATGCCCGTGATGATCCCCGGCAGGGCAATGGGCAGCAAAATGATCCGGTTGAACACCCGCTTCCCGGGAAAGTGCACCCTGTCGATGCTCATGGCAGCTGCAACGCCGATCACCACGGACAGGAACGTGGCCGAGAACGCAACGATGAGGCTGTTGCGGATCGCTGCCAGTATCTCCTCGTTTGTGAAGGCAGAGATGTACCAGCGCAGCGTGAATCCTTCCAAGGGCAGACGCATGATCGAATTGTCATTGAAACTGTAGACGACGAGAACGACGACCGGCACGTACAAAAAGGCAAGCTCGGCACACGAGAACAGATTCCAGAGAAATCTCTTCACCCGCTTTCCCACGCGCACCAGGTGGCCAGGGCGCGTTGCCTTCCTGTGATGTATGTGCGTCGTCATCGGAGTTCGTCGTGCCATCAACCGATCTCGATGCGCTCGTCCTTGCCGACGCGCTGGGACAGGTTGAGAACGATCAGAACGATACCCAACATCACAATCGAGAGAGCCGCTCCCAGGGGCCAGTTCAAGGCGACGCCAAACTGCGACTGAATGACATTGGCAATCATGGAGCCATCCGCGCCACCGACGAGGATTGGCGTGATGAAGTCGCCGAATGTCAGGCAGAAGGTCATGGTGCAGCCGGCAACTATTCCGGGAACCGACAGAGGCAAGGTGACTCTGAGGAATGTCCAGAATGGCGAGTAACCCAAATCACCCGACGCCTCGACCAGGTTCTTTGGTATCTTTTCAAGCACGGCATAGATCGGCATCGCCATGAAGGGGATGAAGATGTAAACGAAAGTCACCACCATGGACGTCTGATTGTAGAGGAACATCTGCAAGGGATCGTCAACCACTCCGACCCAGAGCAGGAAGGAATTGATGATCCCGTCGTTGCCAAGAATGATCTTCCAGATGTACCCCCTCATCAGATAGGACATCCAGAGCGGCAGGATCAAAGCGAAATACAGTATCGTGCGCCAGCGTGCCGATTGAACCACAAAGACCAGGAAGTAGGCCATGGGATAGGCCGTCAGCAGCGCCAGGACCGTCACTGCTGCCGCAATCTTGAAGGTCCTGAGAAAAATCCGGTAGTACTGGGGATCCGTGGCAATCAGCAGGTAGTTGCCGAACTGAAAGTCCGGCTCGAATGTCGGATAGGTCTTGAGATAGAAACTGTACGAAAACATGATCAGATAGGGCACAACCAGAAAGGCCAGCACGAAGACAAGAGGCCCGAACAGAAGAACAAGCCCCCGCATTCTCCTGATGTCGCGAAGAGTCATTCTTGATCAGTTGAAGATTATGGAGCTGTCAGAATGCAAACCAAGAGAGATCCGGCTGCCGATTGGCGGAATCCCTGCCTGCATGACACTTCGGTTGAGTTGGCTGTCGACAAGCAGGGTGTCTTCGCCATCGACCTTGATTCTGTAACGGACAAACTTGCCATGAAAGTAGTAGTCGACGAGGACACCAGGTATCACTGACAAATCGTCCGTGGCAGGAACGTCCTCCGGCAGGAAGAAGATCTTTTCGGGACGAATACACAGAAGAACATCCTGGCCGGAACGGTAGGCTCCGCTGTTCCTGACCCGTATGGTGGAGTTCCCGGTCCGAACCGTGATCAACTCAGCGCTCACCTCGGAGACGACACCCTCCAGGAAATTCGAAGTGCCAATGAAATTGGCGACATATGAATTCACCGGCCGTTCGTAGAGATCGCTCGGCTGACCGATCTGGACGATTGTGCCCTGGTCCATGATGACGACGCGGTCGGACATGACCATGGCTTCCGTCTGGTCATGGGTCACCAGGATGAATGTCAGACCGATGGTTTCATGCAGGGTCTTGAGCTCGACCTGCATCGCTTCCCGCAGCTTGGCATCCAGGGCCGAAAGCGGTTCGTCCAGAAGCAGGATCTTCGGGTTGCATACCAAGGCGCGCGCGAGCGCCACCCGCTGCTTTTGACCACCCGACAGCATGTGCGGACTCTGCGAGGCTTTCGAATCAAGCTCGACCATCTCCAGTGCTTCGGTCGCACGCGTGGCAATCTCGTCCTTGGGCAGTCCGGTTCGCTGAAGCCCGTAAAGGACGTTCTGATAGATCGTCAGATGCGGAAACAGGGCGTAATCCTGGAACACCGTGTTCACATGGCGCCGGTAGGGAGGGAGAGTGGTGATGTCCTCGCCTTCCAGGAGCACGCGTCCACTGTCGGGTTCTTCAAAGCCGGCAATCAGTCGAAGCGTGGTCGTCTTGCCGCAGCCAGAGGGGCCGAGGAAGGTGATGAACTCTCCCTGGCGCACATCCAGGCTCAGATCGGCCACGGCGGCCACACCGCCGGGATAGGTCTTGTGCAGGTTCTGGAGTTGAAGGATATCACTCATGACGACGCACCAGTCGTGCGAACCCCAAACCGGTGCCCGTCAATTCCCGGTCCCGCGGCCACCGAAGGTCGCAAGCATGCCCCGTTCACGTGTTCACACAGCGGGCAACACGCTTGTAAGACCGTGCTCCGTCTGCTTGGGTACCGTCAAGACGCCATGGCTTTCGGTCCCTCATTCTCCTTGATCGCCCGCATCACGGTTTCGGGCGTCATCGGGACATCCACCCAGACGCCGATGGCGTTGTGCACCGCCTGGCAGATTGCCGGTCCGGCAGCGGCCGCTGGCGATTCACCGGCACCTCGTGCACCGAACGGCCCGACCGGGTCCTGGGACTCGACGAAGAAAACCTCCGGATCGGAAGGAAAGTCACCGGTGCGCAGGAGCTTGTAGTCGAGCAGGCTGTCGTTCAGGACACGGCCGTCGCTCGGGTCGAACTCCATGCCCTCGTAGAGGACAAAGCCCGCGCCGCAGATTGCTCCGCCTATGACCTGGTTCTTCAGCACCTTGGGATTCATGACGGTACCGCTGTCCTGGCCGGCGAGATAGTCCGTGATTCGGATTTCTCCGGTCCCGACGTCGACCTCGACCTCGGCGAACTGGGCGGCCCACTGTCGCGCAAAGGCGATAGTCGGCGGCATGACGCCGTTGGGTCGGCCGGTGATCACTGAAGTTTGCGACAGGGAGTCCGAGCAGAGGACGTTCATCAGTTCGTCGATGGCAATCCGCCGGTTGTCAGCCGGATCATCCGCCACGCGGATGATGCCGTCCTCGATATCGAGCTTCTCGTGGTCAATTCCATCGAAGAACTCCCTGGCAGCAATCTTCAGCAGCTGGGTCTTTGCGTCCCGGCATGCCTCTCTGGTCGCCCATCCGGTCCGGAACATGGTGGTGCTGGCAGATGACCCCGAGGCCCACGGCACAACATACGTGTCCCCGGTGACGATGCTGACCTTTTCCACGGGAACGCCCATCTCTTCGGCGGCCACCTGGACAAGAGTCGTCTCGCTGCCCTGGCCCTGACGCCCGGCGGCACTGAAGACGTTGACGCTGCCATCGTGGTTCAGGCGCACGACCGATGACGTGTTGCCGCCGAACTCGACACCGCAGCAGTGAGCACCGGTGCCGACCCCGACACCCCGGCGCTTCGAACCGTTCACCCGGGTCGGGACGCCCCAGCCTTTCCAGCGCTCGTGCCAGCGGAACTTCTCCGCGCCCTTGAGAAGAAGTTCATGGGTCGAACCGCTGGAGAGATGGAACATCTTCGGCCAATTGCCTGTCTGCTCCTCGGTCAGGCCGTCGATGTAGTCCGTCAGATTGCCCTTCATGTGTTGCCGCGGTTCCTGCATCCGCAGCTGCTGACCGGACTTGATCTGGTTCTTGATGCGGAACTCGAGGGGATCCATGTTCACCTTGTGCGCACACTTGTCGGCGAGGCGCTCAACCGCCAGACCCATCGTGATATCGCCGACAGCACGCATGCAGCCCGAGGTGACGAGGTTCGTATTGACTCCGCGTACGCGGTAGTCTCCGTTCCTGGCCCCTCCCCACAAGTCGCAGCAGAAAAAGTAGACATCCGTCTTGAAACCGTAGGCGCCGTTGTCCATCAGGTGGGAGAAGTCGGCCATGGTCAGCGTGCCGTCCTTCGCCACACCCATGCGTCCGCGTGTGATCTCGATGTGGCGGCGCTTCACGGCGGCCATGCACTCCTGGCTCGTCAGCTCGATCTTCACCGGTTTGCGTACCTTCCTGGCGAGAAGAGCCGTCACCATCATGAAGTTGTTGCTCCACCACAGTCCGAACGAGCAACCGGAAGGAAGGGCAACGACCCGAACGTTGCTCATCGGGATTCCGAAGGCCTGATGAATGCCCGTTTGCAGTTCTGACGGTGTTTGCGACGAGGTCCACATGCTCACCTGGTCCCCGTCCCAGGTGCAGATGCAGGCGTTGCGCCCGATGCCCGCATAGTTCTGGGCCTTGTAGCGCATCTCCTGATCGATGACGTAGTCGGCTTGCGTCTCACCTTCATCGAGATCGCCCCAGACGACACGATACTCGTCACGCACATTGCCCTCTTCGCGAACCTGGGGTGCGTCGTCGAGAAGCGCCTTTTCCACGTCGAGAACCGCGGGCAGGGGTTCGTATTCGACGTCGATCAGATCAAGGGCGGCATCGGCAATCTCAACCGACGTCGCGGCAACCGCCGCGACTTCGTCCCCGACGAATCGCGAGATGCCATCCAGGATCTGGCCCCGGTAGTTGTCCCAGACTCCCATCCAGTTGAGGCCGGGAGCATCCTCGTGGGTCACCACGCCGAGGACACCCGGCAGGGCCAGGGCCCTGGTGACGTCGATGCGCTTTATCCGCGCGTGGGGCACGGTGCTGCGCTTGATCTTGCCGTGCACCATCCGGGGAAGAACGAAGTCGACCCCGTACTCGAGCGAGCCGGTCACCTTTTCGCGGGCATCTATGACCGGGATGCCCTGGCCTACGATCTTGAACTTCTTGGGCTTGTGAAGAACGTTCATGTCACCGACTCCCGTTCGAGTGGGTTTGATTCAGGTGCGCATCAGGCACTGGCTCCGGTCGATCCCGTTGTTCGCTTCGACTCGTGTCGTCCCTGCATTCTTTCGGCAGCGTTCAAAACAGACTTGACGATGTAGGGATGGGCCCCGCAACGGCAGATGTTGCCACTCATGGCCATCGAGGCCTCTTCCTCGGTGGGATTCGGGTTCTCATCGAGAAAGGCCTTGGCCATCATGATGAAACCGGGGGTACAGAACCCGCACTGAAACCCCTGCTCCTCGACGAATGCCTCCTGGATCGGGTGCAGTTCGTCGTGAGTTCCGATGCCTTCAATGGTGGTGATCTCGTGTCGCTCGCCCTGCCGCCCCAGCATCAGGCATGCCGTCGCCGGGACCCCATCGACCAGGATCGTGCAGGATCCGCACTCGCCTTCCGCGCAGGATACCTTGACTCCGATGAGGCCGAGCTGGTTGCGCAACACGTCCGAAAGGATCTCGTGTGCCTTGACGTCGACATCGAAAGACTGGCCGTTGACGTTCAATCTGGTCATCACGCGGTTCCCTCGAGACTGCTGATGCACTGGCGAATGGCCCTCGCTGTCAGCGTTGCGACCATGTCCGTACGGTATTCCTTGCTGGCACGGATATCCGAAATGGCCCGTGCCGCGCTGGCGGCTTCCTCCCCGGCAGTCGTCGTCACTCCATTGTTCACGTTACTCAAGTCGCGACCCACCAACGTCTCTTCTGCCCCGGTCACGCGTATGACCGATGGCGCCACGGCGCCCAGCGCCACGCCGGCTCTCTCGATCCGGTTGCCCGCGTTCACCTTGATGAACACGGCCGAACTGACGAGGGCAATGTCGACGACGGTTCGTGCCACGCGATCATAGTGCGCCGCCACCTTGCCGTCGACACCTGGCACATGGATCTCCGTCAGCATCTCGGACTCGGCGAGCGCCGTCTCGTTGACTCCGAGATGGAAATCCTCAAGCGGCAGGTCGCGCTCACCATCCGGACCGAGAAGTCTGCAGCGGGCGCCCATGGCGACGAGGGGCGGCGTCAGATCGGCCGACGGCGACGCATGACACATGTTGCCGCCGACCGTCGCGATCGTGCGGGTCTGCTTCGTGCACATCAGACGGGCCGTGTGTCCCAGCGCCGCGGCAAGCGGATTGAGATCCGATTTGAGATCAAGATCGTCAAGGCTCGCCATGGCGCCGATCCTCAATGCATCGCCGGAGCACTCGATGTACCGCAGCGCCGGTACGTACGTGAGGTCGATGCAGTAATCGAACGCGACCTCGCGGCGATTCCAGAGAAGCATCATGTCGGTACCGCCCGCCCAGAATCTGGCGCGGGTTCCATGGGCGGCCTTCATCTCCACGGCTTCGCCGATGGTCTCGGGTCTGAGATACTCGAATGAACGATTCACCATGTCTGCCGTCCCGTCCCAGGATGCGCCGCCTTGTCGCCCGGCGGCTTAAAGCGGCACCCTATTCTATCACAGAGGGTCCCGCCTCAGCCGCAAGGTGCAAGAACAGCAATCTACTGGGCTGCTTTGACCGCATTCCAGGCATTGGTGTAGGGCTCGAGATTCGGACCAAGATTTTCCCAGACGTTCAGTTTGTTGAAGTACGCAGGATCGTCCTGATGAGCCGCGACGAACTCTTCCGCAGTCATGCAGGCCTTGGCCGATGCCTCGTTGGCCAGCGAATAGCCGGTGACCCGATAAACCCCGCATTGACCCCGAGGCGATACGGCGTAGTTGATGTACTCGTAGGCACAGTCCAGGTTGGGCGTGCCCTTGACGATGTTCCAGGAGTCAGCGTAAGCGCCGGCGCCCTCGCTGGGCAGGACTTCAACGACCGGGATTCCCTGCTCGAGAATCAGGGAGGACTGGTATCCGCCCCACGTGTTCGAGATCCACACCTCTCCCTTCACGAACAGATCGACCAGTTCACCTGCGGTCGCCCAGTATTTGCGCAGGAGTGGTCCCTGCTCGATCATCTTGTTCTTGGCGTCCTCCAGCTGATCCGCGTCCAGCGTGTAGACGTTGTAGTGGCCGGCCAGGCGCGCGCCCATGTAGAGGGCTGTCTTGTCGTCCCAGACGGCAATTTTTCCGGCATACTTCGGATCCCACAGCGCCTCTATGGAATCGATCTCGTCGGTAATCATGTCCGTCCGGTACATGACCGGAACGGAACCCCAGATGTACGGTACGCCGTAGACCTCACCGCCAACATTGATCGCCGCTGCATCGCGGAATTGCGGATAGATATCGTCCCATCCCTCGATGCGGGAAAGGTCGATCGGATCCAGAAATCCCGCATCGATCAGGACACCCGTCGAGTCCATCGGCGCCGAGGTAATGTCGTATATTCCGCCTCCGGCCGCGAGCTTCGCGGCATAGTCGTCGTTGCTGCCGACATAGGTTGCGGAAACCTCGCATCCCGTTTCAGCCTCGAAGGGGTCGATAAAGCTCGGGTCGGCGTATCCCTCCCACACGAGCATGTTGATCTCGCCCTCGGCGAGGCCGTCATTGGGCGCAGCGACCACGAGTGCTGCAACGGCAGTACAGGATGCAATTGTCGAGAGAATATTGCGGTTCATCAGGATCTTCCTCTCATTCAGGTCGTACCGACTCCATGCCGATTGTGTTCAAACTCCAACCATAGCTTTCGGTCTGACAGTGCGAACAATAGATATGGCTTATGGCGACATTAGCCTGCCAAATGATCTGGCAAGTCCCGGCTCACAGCGACGAGCCTCGGTACCCTTGTGCTTTCCCGTCGCCCGCACAGCTCTGCCGCAATCTCGGGGACCTGCACGACGACACGCCTCGATGTCCGATCCATGTATCGACCAGTCGGTCCCCGCCGATCGCAGTGACCGGCGACCGGTCACTGAGGCGTTGGGGCAGGAAGAGTGTCTTCGCTGCGGCGTGACACCCGCAGTGGTCCTCACTGAACCATGAGGCGCCGGCCGTTCGACCGGTGACGTTGCCTGGGGACGTGGCAGGCTCTTTCCGGAAACTGCTGCCGGTGCCCGGATAGTGTTGCGGCGACATGGTGCTGACGGACGATGTTGCAGGTCATCAAGGGGTCGCCGGACGGCACGGAGCGACGCACCTGACAGCACACGATGCCGTTCCCGGGCGATTGACTTCAACAACTATGCTCATCCGCGGTCTTCAAGGCCTCCCGTCCGCTTCCTTCGCCGTCACCACGAGCGCGATCAGGCAACCGGGGAGAGACGAAGGAGGACCATCCAATCAGCGCCAATGGCGAGGCTTGAAGTCGGGTTCCACCGCCTCATCGAGCTTTCCGACGATGAAATTGACCAGCCGGTTGACCGGGTCTGTCTGGTTGACGTGCTTGCAGTAGAGGCCGACATGAATCTCGGCCAACGGCGGAAATCCATGCTTCTCCCCAAGGGTCCTCATTCCCTTCAGGTATGTCCTCTCCGTCAGAGCGCTGATCCCGAGCCCTGCGAGCACCGCGTTCTGCAGACCCGTTATTCCGGGGCTGCAGTAGGCAAGGCGCCATTCCCGGTGTACCGAACTCAGCGCCTGCGTCATGCGGTTGCGGTACTCGCACCCCTCGGGATGAGCGACAATCGGGATGGGAGATTGCCGGTGCGGACTGCCTTTCCTGGCGGTGACCCAGATCGGCCTTTCGACCCATTCCCGCGCCAGGTTCCGCTTGGCGCGTTCGCTCGTCATGGCGATGATGATATCCAGCGCGTCCCGTTCCAGGCCGTCAAGCAGGTCGCGGCTCAGCTCGCAATGGATCTCGAACGTGATTTCCGGGTGGAGCTTCGCAAACTGCGTCAGCACGTCCTGGAAGAAGGCAACAGCGTAGTCGGTAGGCAATCCGACCCGAAGCTGCCCCGCGACATTCCGCCGGGCGGTGCGGGAAAGCGCCTCGTCGTTCAGGCTGAGTATCTGGCGGGCGTAGACCATGAGGAATTCCCCGGCCTCGGTGAGGTGTAGTTCCCGGCCGACGCTTGTGATGAGCTTGGTCTGAGCGACCTCTTCCAGGCGGCGGATCTGAAGACTGACAGCGGGCTGCGTCCGTCTCAGGACCTCCGCCGCACGCGTATAGCTGCCAAGGTCGATGACCGTTGCGAAAGTCCTGAGAAGCTCCATTGGGAGGTCTTGTTTCATTCGATTGGCGAATCCCGTCTCCACAGTACCCACGGCTCCTTCATAACCATACAATTATTTATAGAACTATCACAACTATAAATTTAACTAGACCGATGGGAAAGCCCATTCATTGGCACTATCTTCGATCTCCCTGGAGAGGACGCGCCATGGAAGACGGAACCGTACTTGCCTACGAACTCACCTGGCCCGAGTACGACAAGAGGATGCGGGACGGCCGCACGCCATTGATCGTGCCAATCGGTGCGCTGGAACAGCACGGCCATCACATGCCCCTGCACGTGGACGTGCTGCTGCCGAACGAGTTTGCGCAGCGGGTTGCCCGGCGGACCGGGGCACTGGTCGCCCAGCCGTTCACCTACGGCTACAAGTCCCATCCGAAGTCGGGCGGCGGCAACCATCTTCCAGGCACGACCAGTCTCGACGGCGCGACGCTGGTGAGCGCACTCAAGGATGTGATCAAGGAATTCGTGCGCCACGGAGTTCGCAGTATCGCGCTGATGAATGGTCACTACGAGAATTCGTGGTTCATCATCGAAGGCGTCGATATCGCCTTGCGCGAACTGAGATGGGACGGCATCAGGGACGTGAAAATCGTCGTCCTGTCGTACTGGGACTTCGTGAACGACGAGACCGTCGAGAAACTGTATCCGGATGGCTTCACGGGTTGGGACCTAGAACACGGTGGCGTTCTCGAGACGTCCCTGATGCTCGCGCTGTTTCCCCACCTCGTCCAGATGGAGAAAGCGGTCGACCACCCCCCGGCAAGCTTTCCGCCCTACGACGTCTACCCGGTCAACCCGGACTGGGTTCCTGCAAGCGGAACGCTCTCGTCGCCAAAGAACGCGACGAAGGAAAAGGGCGAGATCCTGCTCGAGGTGTGCACGGACGGCATCGTCAATGCCCTCAACAGGGAATTCTCGGACGTGCCGGGCATGCACGGCACGGCAGCGTAGACGTCTGCAGAGGGTGCGGTGAGGATCCGACAGCGACGATCGAACCCGTCACCTCCCAACCCATGATGTCTAGTTCCTGATGATGTTGTGATCCGGCCCATAGGGGAAACCGGTAATGTTCTCGGCACCGTTCTCGGTAACCACCAGGATGTCGTGTTCACGGTAGCCGCCGGCTCCGGGCTCACCCTCGGGCAGCATGATCATCGGCTCCATGGAGACGACCATTCCCGGCCTGAGTTCGGTTTCCACGTCCTCGCGCAACTCCACGCCTGCCTCGCGACCATAGTAGTGGCACAGCACGCCGAAGGAGTGGCCGTAACCGAATGAACGGTACTTGAGAAGGTCCCATCCCCGATACATTTCGTTGAGTTCGGCGGCTATGTCGCAGCAACGGGCACCGGGCCCTATCAGCTTCAGCCCTTTCTCATGGACGGCGACGTTCTTTTGCCAGAGGTCCAGGTGGACATCTGACGCGTGGTCGCAAAACAGCGTGCGCTCCAGGGCCGTGTAGTAGCCGAAGATCATCGGGAAGGCATTGAGGCTCAGAATGTCGCCGGATTCGATCTTCCGGTTGGTGACCGGATTGTGGGCACCGTCGGTGTTGATTCCCGACTGGAACCAGGTCCAGGTATCCATGGGCTCGACATAGGGATGGTTGCTGGCGATCTCCCTCACCATCGCATCTGTCGTCGCGATGGCCACCTCGTGTTCGGGAACACCGGCCGCAATCGCGTCGACGCATGCCCAGCCCCCTATGTCACAGGTCCGCGCGCCCTCCTTGATGAGCTCGATCTCCTCCCCGGACTTGATGGTGCGCATCCACATCGAGGGTTGGCCGCAATCGACGAACTCCACTTCCGGCAGCGCCTCCTCGAGAAGGCGCCTGTAGTCGAGATTGACGTGATCGAATTCGATACCGATCCGCCTGGCACCGGTGGTGAGCTGCTGCAACGCCCGGAAGAAGCTGTCGCGCCGCCAATCGGTGTAGGTGACGTTGTCGCCATAGCTCCGTCGCCAGGGCTGGCCTCCGTCGATGCCGGCGGAGATGGTCACCGCCTTGTCGTGATCGATGACCATGCCGTACTTGCGACCGAAATAGCAGTAGAGCCACCCGGAGTAATAGTTGATGCAGTGATACGAGGTGAACAGCACGGCATCGACATTCTCGGATGACATCCATTGACGGACGGCGTCCTGTCGGCGTTGCATTTCCGCGTCCGAGAAGGGTGAATACTCCTTGTCGCCGTTGTGCCATTTCGTTACATGAATCATGTCGTCGGTCATCGCGAGCACCTGTTTTCGGTTGTCAAGTCAGCAAGATTGAGGACGTTACGCGATTCCGTTTGCGCCACGCAATTTGTTCTTCTTATGTTGTGATTAGTCAGCCAAATGTGCTTTCGAAGGATGCGCCCTGCCCGACGTGGAGTCCCGACCCTTGCAACCCGAAAGGGGTTGTCAGGTGCGTTTGCATGTCGGCAGCGAATCTCGATGCGTGAAGATCGGCGCCTTCTCAGACGAGGCACGCGCAATCGCGCTTGCCCCCATGGGTGGAGGCTCGATGCCATGGGTCAGGGCAATGAGGCGATCGACGTGGTCACGCCGGATCACTGCGAGTTCTTCGATTGCCACGATGTGGCCCGCAACGGATTGTTTCGCTGCTTCGAATTGACCAGTGTCTCGATGTCTCTCATCGCAATGCCGTGGTGAGCTCTGCACCGCAGTCACGCTGTGCCCGGAAAACCGCGACCGTGACCAAGGACACCATTGCCGCAGTCTCCCTTCCCTTCTAGCCTTCTCGAACAGCGGGATCACAGTTCGCGCGATGCCACTTGGGCAAGACGCGTCGACGTGGCTCCACCGTATGCGCGACGGCGTTTTTCATCCGGGCGGATACGGCAGGCCCAATCTAAGAGAGATATTATACTTGACAAACCAACGGCCGGCTCGTATATCTACAGTGTAGAAAGTGGAATCGGCAATGTCAGTCCTTTCAGCCCCATACATGCATGATGAAGCAGCGGCCTTCACACACGTCGAGGCGATGCTGTGGCCCGATGGTCCGGTCTGCCCGCATTGTGGCGTGATAGGCAATGCCTACGTGTTGAATGGCGTTCGCACAAAGCCGTCCAGGAAGCATCCCGAGGGGAAGGAACGCCACGGTCTCAAGAAGTGCAAGGGCTGCGGGAAGCAGTACACCGTCCGTGTCGGAACGATCTTCGAGGGAAGCCATATTGACCTGCACCTGTGGCTCCAGGCGATCCACTTGATGACCAGCAGCAAGAAGGGCGTCAGCAGCAACCAGCTTCACCGTGTACTCGGTATCACGCTCAAGAGCGCGTGGTTCATGTCGCACCGTATCCGTGAAGCCATGCGTGACGACGGAGTTGCGGGTTTCGGCGCGGGCGGCGGCGTAGTCGAGGTGGACGAGACGTTCATCGGCCATGACAAGACGATCAAGCCAAAAGGCGAGAAGAAGGGCAGAGGCTTCGCGCACAAGCACAAGGTTCTCACGCTGGTTGACCGTACACAGGGCCGTGCCAAGTCCATGGTGGTGGACGATCTGAAGACCAAGACACTGGTTCCGATCCTCAAGGAGAACATCGACAACGAGGCGACGATCTACACGGATGAGGCTGGCCAGTAACGTCACAAGGCGAGGGGAGCCCGGCAGAGAGCGGCTAGACGGTCGCGCTTAACCGCCGCCCATTTCTGCTAGGTGAACTGAGAATGGGTACTCTCCCGGTCGATCTCGGAGATGATATCCTGTGCAGCTTGCCATCTGTTTTTCGCTTGCAGCACGGGCCGACCCACGACGAGGTAATCGGCGCCATACCGGATGGCTTCAGCGGGAGTCGTGTAGCGTTTGTGATCTTGTGTGGGGAACCCGGTTGGCCTGATCCCTGGACTGACAATCATGCAGTTCGGAAACGACTCCCTGCATGTCTTTATGGCTTCGCCAGAGACAACCAGTCCATCACAGCCGTATTCTAGAAGCTTGCGGCCCCGATCGACGATGTATCTCGTCGCTCCACAATGTTCGCCTTCAAAGAGCTCAAGATCATCGGCGTCCAGACTCGACAGCATGGGGACCATGATGATGCGAGGATCCTCGCTTTCTCCCCGAGCCTCTTGAATTATGCTGATTGCCCGGGCTGTCTTGCTGTTGGCGGTCCCGGCATCCAGCGTGAGTAACTTCACGTTGAGCGATAAGCAACTCCGGATGAACCCCTTGATGGTGTCATCGATGTCGCCTGGCAACTTGAAGTCTATAAAGACCCCGCCCTGCCCTGCGCGGTCTTCCTGTATCTTCTCGAGGAGCTCAAGCACTCTTCCTGTGAGAAGAAGATGGTAACCTATCTTGAAGAAAAAGACATTATCGAGAACGTCCACCGCTTCGAGCGCCGCCTCGTGATCTGGCAAGTCGAGTGCAACAATAAGCCGATCCTTACCCTGTAGATCCATTGGTGCCTCCGGTCATCTCATAGTGAACCAAGGACACTTGTTGGGACGTTCGGTGACCCCGGAACAAGGACAAACTCATTCTATACTTAGGCAACCACACGTTGTATCGGGGTTGTTCGTACCCGTGCCCACAACCGATGTCATTGACCTACAGGCATTCTTCAGAGTTGCCAACAGTCGATTCGTGTTTTTCGAGTGCTGAACAGGCCGCGGCAAGTGCGCCAGCGCTTCCCGCCAGGGGTCATGATAACCTGTCTCCCCACACTCGATGGGCGAGGATAAGGCCCACAGCCCACGCGCCATTCGCCAGGAACAGCACCAGCTAAATGCATAGGCGATCACAAATCGTCTTGCAAGGCGCACCTCGCGTTGACTGTCGGATGCCGTCACGCAAGGGGTGCGCACGACTCCCTCGGACAGTTATGAGTGCGCATTTGGTGCGTCAATTATGATATCGTCAATCTAAGGAGGAGTAGAAACATGACCGGACAAGCAGCATCACCGGGAAGCAGGCTCCAAGCCGAGTCGGACATTCGTCCCTTTCCCCTGGAGGAATACGAAGAGCGCTGGAAACGGGCTCACGAACACATGGCGACGCTGGGCTACGAGGTGGCGGTGGTCTGGGGCAAGACCTCCGGAGTTTACGAGCGCGCCGGCGACGTCCTCTACCTGACGAACTTCTACTCCACCCACTCCGGCCAGGAGCCCGACACCAGTCTCTGGAATGCGCGGTCATACTGCGCGGTCATCCTGCAGCCGGGCCAGGCTCCGGAACTGGTGACCGACGAGACCGAGCCGCGGTACGATCAGATCGCGACCGATCGATTCAGCGGTCTCTATGATCCGATCGCAGGGTTGGCCCAGATCCTGCGCGAGCGTCGCATCGAGGGGCGCGTCGCATTCGTGGGCAGTGACTGCCTGCCCATGAAGTACTGGCTCCAGCTTCGAGCCGCGACACCTCAAATCGACTGGATCGTGGAAGACGATCTCGTCCGTGACGTCCGCCTCATCAAGAGCCCCCGGGAACTGGCGCTCTACCGCGAGGCCGGCGAACATGTCACCCGTGCTCATGTTGCCATGATGGAAGCGCTCATCGCCGGCACGTCCGAAGCGGAAGCCGCGGCCCGGGCGGGCCGTCGCCTGCTTGAGCGGGGCTGCAACTGGCATCGAATTGCCATCTCGCACGGTGCGGTGAGCCAGTACCTGGAAAGCGACCCGATCAACGGCTTCAGCACCAGGACACCCAAACAGGGCGATATCGTGCATGGCTTCATCTACGGTCCGATCTTCAAGGGCTATTGGCTCGATCCCGGCCGCACTGCGGTATGCGGAGGCCGTCCGACCGCAGCGCAAAAGCATCTCATCGAAACCCTGGTCGATGTCATGGAGAAGCTCATGGCGGCCATCAGCCCCGGCGTGGCGGTCATGGATGTCGCCCGTCTGGCAGATGAGCTGTCGGAACAGTCCGGCTACCAGTCCGAAGTCCTGAAGACGGCCTGGCCCTACTACGGACACAGCGTCGGTTGCATGTGGGAGGCGCCCTACATCGAGACTCGCCTGTGCAGCGAGGACGACGTGTTTCTGGAAGGCATGGTGCACAGCGTGGAGGCGTTCTTTGAGACCGATGAAGTCGGAACCGCCACCTTCGAGACCAACTTCATCGTCACGGACTCCGGAGTGGAGGAGATCACGACAACGCCTCATCTCTTCTGGTAGGCGCGGCCACACCGGCTCGAACTCCACGCGGCAGTTGTGGCAGCCGCCCTGCGACGGATCGGCATGTCGCCTTGCTATCGGTTTGAAGGAGCAGGAGAAAAACCGGAAGCGACAATTGTGAAGGTCTGGGCAAACTCGCCCATCAGGGGTGCGGAACCGCAACGTGTCGGTGAGCGCCGATCGTCGCGCCACCACGCTTGCGACGAGACCTGACGTGTCAGCTAGGGTCCGTAAGCTCCTGCCGTCGCGTCGTTCCCGCCGTCAACGACCAGCGTCGTCCCGGTCACGTAGCTCGCGTCATCGGAAGCCAGAAACACGACGCACCGGGCGACCTCACTGGCACTGGCGACGCGGCGCATCGGTATTCCGGCTGCGAAGTTCCGCATGTTCTCGTCGAAGTCTCCCCCCTGGTCACGCAGCATCCTGTCCAGCATCTCCGTATGGGTCTCGCCCGGGCAGACTGCGTTCACGCGGATACCCTCGACCGCATGATCGAGCGCCATGCAGCGGGTCATCTGCACGACAGCACCCTTGCTGGCGCAATAGGCGACGAACCCCGGTTCGCCGTTGAGGCCCCATTCCGATGCCGTATTCACGATGCAGCCGCCACCCTGCTCCTTCATCTGCCTGACGGCGGCGCGACTCATAAAAAACACGGAACTGATGTTGACCGTCACGGTCTCGTCCCAGGCGTGGTCCGAGGTGTCGGGAGCCGTACCTTCGTGGAGAACGCCGGCATTGTTGACGAGGACGTCAAGACGGCCGAAGCGCCGGACAGTCTCGGAAACCAATCGGTCGCACTGGGCACGGTCCGAGAGGTCCGCCTGGCAGAACTCTGCGGTTCCGCCGTCTCCCTCAATCTCCGCACAGATGTTTGCGCCCCGTTCCGCATTGCGGCCGGTGATCAGCACCCTGGCGCCCTGCGCTGCGAACGCGCGGGCGCTCGCCTCGCCGATCCCCGTGGTGGAGCCGGTGACCAGAACTGACTTGTCGTTGAAGCTCATTGTGGTTTCTCTGGTTTTCGCGAAGACGATGGTACCACCTGGGCAATCGCTCGTCAGGCGTGCACGCCGCGGCGGGGGATGCCACCGCCTCTCCAATGAACTGTGCGCCCGCCCATGGAACCTCACAACGGTGAAAGCACCATTGTGAAAGCGAGGCACGTTCGTCTAGCCTCCTGAGAATGCCATGCGTGAGGCACGGACCGATCGGTATGCCGTCCACGTGTGGTGGGTTCAATTCACCATGGGTCACGTCATGCTTGCCTACACCACTGCATCGATGCTTGAGGATCTCTCCGAGTGGCCGCCCATTGACGAGATACCGGGTGCCCGCGTGCTCGAGGGCGAGCCTCGCCATTTCGGACGCCTGGACATCGGGGATTTCGATTCCGACTTCATGCTGGGCGTGTGGGAGTGCACGGAGGGGACTTTCGAATGGACCGAGGTCGGCTTCGAGTTGCAGACACTCGTGGCGGGGCGCCTTCGCATCACCGGGAAGGACGGTACCGTGCATGATCTTGCCGCGGGCGACACATATTTCACGCGCAAGGGAGACTGCATGACCTGGGAGGTCATCGAAAAGGTCAAGAAGGTCTTCTTTTCCTTCAACAGCGAGGGCGCCTTCACCGCCGCTTTCGGGCGATTGACGTCCGGCGACAGGGTGCTTCGCGTCTGACAGGCGCACCAACCGTTCAGGCATGGGGTGCATCACATCCCTGAGCCCTGGCACCAACACAATCCCGCTACACTGGACGGGTGGACTCGCCTGGCTCTGGCCCGCTTTTCGGTGCTTGTTGCCTGTCCTGGCGATATGATTGCGAAACTCGATCTCAATCCGGTGATCGCCGGGGCCGAAGGTGTCCTCGTCGAGCCGAACGCCTGATTGACACACCTGGGAGACGACCATGGCCATCATCAACCGGATCGCCGACTGGCAGGCCGACATGACCCGCTGGAGGCGCGACATTCATGCGCACCCGGAAACGGCCTTCGAGGAGACCAGAACCTCCGACGTGGTCGCGGGCCTGCTCGACACTTTCGGCATCGAGGTCCATCGCGGCCTGGCAGGTACCGGCGTGGTGGGGACGCTCAAGTCGGGCAACGGAGCGAGACACATCGGCCTCAGGGCCGATCTCGATGCCCTCGACCTCCACGAGAAGAACGACTTCGACCACCGCTCGACCCACGACGGGAAGATGCATGCCTGCGGTCATGACGGCCACACCACCATGTTGCTGGGAGCGGCGCGCTATCTCTCCGAGACACGAAACTTCGACGGCACGGTCCACTTCATCTTCCAGCCCGCCGAGGAAAACGAAGGGGGCGGCCGGGTGATGATCGAGGACGGCCTCTTCGATCTCTTTCCCTGCGAGGAAGTCTACGGCATGCACAACGCACCGGGTCTTGACGTCGGACAGTTCGCCGTGCGCGAGGGACCGTTCCTCGCCGCGTTCGACATCTTCGAGGTGGTCATCAGGGGTACAGGCACCCATGCCGCGATGCCCGACCGCGGCGCCGACCCCATGGTTCCGGCCGCCCAGGCGGTGCTGGCGCTCCAGTCGCTGGCTTCGCGCGAAATCTCGCCACTCGACACCGTCGTGGTCAGCGTGACACAGATCCATGGCGGCGATACCTGGAATGTCATTCCAGACGAGATCGTCCTGCGGGGAACCTGCCGATGGTTCGAGGCGTCGGTCAGGGACGCCCTCGAAACATCCATGCGACGCATCGTGGAGGGTATCGCATCGGCCCACCGCTGCGAGGCCACCCTGCACTACGAACGGCGCTATCCGGCGACCGTCAACAGTGCGCCCCAGACGGATTTCGCCGGCACGGTTGCCGCCGGACTGGTCGGCGCAGGCAACGTCGACAGGACGCACCAGCCGGTGATGGGATCCGAGGACTTCGCCTTCATGCTGCAGGAACGGCCCGGCTGCTACATTCTCATCGGCAACGGATCCGTCGAGGGCGGCTGCCTTCTCCATAATCCGCACTACGATTTCAACGACGACATCCTTGCCCTGGGAGCGAGCTACTGGGCGCGCATCGCGGAATCGGCGCTGCCCCGGTCCTGATCATGCCGGTGGCGGTGGCGGACCCTTGACGGTGACGCGGTAACCGGAACGCACCGCGGGCCAGTAGTCCCAGATGGCGAGGTGCTGCGTGGCGCGGTTGTCCCACATGGCAACGGAGTCGGCCTGCCAGCGAAACCGGCACTGGAATCGCGGTTGCGCGATGTGCGACCACAGGAACTCGAGAACCAGCCGGCTTTCCGTTTCCTCGAGTTCGACGATCTTCTCGGTGAAGATCTCGTTGACGTAGATCACCTTGCGGCCGGTCGCCGGATTGAGGGCAATCACCGGGTGCACCGCCTCCGGAAAGGCGCCGTCACGCGTCTCCTCCGGCCTCGTGCCAAAGTACCCGCCATAGCGATTGGCGCCAGCGTGAATGGCTGTCAGACCCTCGAGAAAACGTTTCATGGGCGGCGACAGGGCATCGTAGGCCGCGTGAACATTGACGAAGAGCGTGTCGCCGCCTGCGTCCGGCACGGTGCCGAGATAGAGCACACTGGCGGTCGGCGGTTCACGATCACACGTGACATCCGCATGCCACTTGGCGCCGGCGTACGTCGTCGAATTCCTGTCCGTGTGAATCGCCAGGATACCCTCGTACCCCTCGACGTCTCTCTGCGGATGGATGTGCAGCGGACCCAGCCGCCTGCCCAGGCGCTGCAGTGAGGAAGGATCCATGTCCTGGTCGCGAAAGAAGAGAACGTGGTGTTTGTGCCACGCTTCCATCAACTCCCCGAACACCGTGTCGTCGAGTGGACCGGCAAGATCGATGTCACTGACTTCGGCGCCGATTGTCGGGGTCACTGGCTCAATTCGAAAGGATGTCACGGTCGCTTTCCCCTGCCTTGTGCCAGCGTTGTCACATGGCGAATATCTTGCCGGGATTCATGATGTTCCCGGGATCAAGGGCCAGTTTCATCTGGCGCATCAGGTCGACCGCGGCAGCACCGTGCTCCTCCTCGAGGAACGCCATCTTGCCCAGACCGACACCGTGCTCGCCGGTGCAGGTGCCGTCCATGGCAAGGGCCCGCCTGACGAGACGTGTGTTGAGACGCTCGGCCTCGGCGAGTTCCGCGGGATCATCCGGATCGATCAGGAACACGAGGTGGAAGTTGCCGTCGCCGACATGGCCGGCGATAGGGGCCGGAATGTGGGTCGTCTCGAGATCCTCCTTGGTGGCCACGATGCACTCGGCGAGCCGGGAGATCGGCACACAGACATCGGTCGGCCACATGGCACACCCGGGACGCAACGCCTTGGCCGCCCAGGCGGCGTCATGGCGCGCCTGCCACAGCCGGTTGCGGTCTTCCTGGCGGGTCACCCAGACAAAGTCGCTGCCGCCGAAGCCCTGACAGATCTCGCCCATTCTCTGCGCCTGCTCGCCGACGCCATCGGCCGTGCCATGGAACTCGAGAAACAGTGTCGGGGCGACGGGATTGTCGAGGCCGGAGAAGGCGTTGATCGCCTCGATCTGGAGTTCGTCGAGAAGCTCGATCCGCGCCATCGAGAGGCCGGACTGGATGGTGACAATGACGGCATCGACTGCCGAAGCAATGTCGGGAAAGGACACCGTGGCGGCACTGACGGCTTCCGGTATGCCGAAGAGCCTGACCGTGACCTCGGTGATGACGCCGAGAGTGCCTTCCGAACCGACGAACAGGCGCGTGAGGTCGTAGCCTGCCGCCGACTTCCTTGACCGCCTTGCCGTCTCCACGATGCGCCCGTCGGGCGTGACCACCTTCAATGCGAGAACCACCTCGCGCATGGTTCCGTAGCGCACGGCATTGGTGCCCGACGCCCTGGTCGCCGCCATGCCGCCTATCGAGGCGTCCGCTCCCGGATCGACCGGGAAGAACAGTCCCTGATCCCTCAGGTGTTCATTCAGCTGCTTGCGCGTCACGCCCGCCTCGACCGTGGCATCGAGATCCTCGCTGCTGACGCGAAGAATGCGGTTCATGCGCATCATGTCGATACTGATGCCACCGGAGGTCGCCACCACCTGCCCCTCGAGGGAGGTGCCGGTGCCGAAGGGAATGACCGGCATGGCATGCCGTGAGCAGATGTCGACGATGGAGGCGACCTCCTGCGATGTCTCGGGCCAGACCACGGCGTGAGGAGCCTGGGGATGATGCCAGCTCTCGTCGTGGGAATGTTGTTCAAGAACGGAGGCACCGGTCGAGAAGCGATCGCCGAACATGTGGCGAAGCTCCGCCAGCGCATCCTGGGGGACCGGGTCAACGACGGCCTGCGTGCTCATCAGTTTCCCCTCATTCTCGCGCATGGATTATGTCGTCTCCGTGGGGGCAAAGGAAGCACCCTCCTTGCGCAAAATCAGTTACCATGAGGGCCCGCACGAAAGACCACGGACCATGCCGGAACACGATCTCATGCAGACCTTCCCTCCTCGGGGCAACGCACAGGTCACTCTCGAGAACTGGCGCACGCCGCCGCACAATCGCTGGGCCTTCCAGCATGTCAGCGAACTCGTGCCCTCGGCGCAGATCTGGCGCGGCAGAGGCCAGGCAGGCAGGCTGGAAAGGGCGCCCGAGGATCTCTCGACCATTTCCTTTGTCGACCACACGGGCGCGGACACCACCTTTGGCGCCTTTCTCGATTCCACCTCGACCGACGGGATATGCGTGCTGCGCCGGGGCGCCATCATTACCGAACACTACCGCAACGGTCTGGAAGACTGGCGGCCGCACATCCTGATGTCGATCTCCAAGTCGATCACCGCACTGGTGATCGGCATTCTTGTCGAGCGCGGTCTTCTCGACCCCTCGCGCGGAATTGCCGCCATCATTCCCGAAGTCAAGGGCTCGGCGTTCGCCGACTGCACACTGCAGCACATGCTCGACATGACGGTCGGCGTCGACTTCACCGAGGACTATCTTGCTGCCGAAGGTGCAATCACCGAGTACCGCGAGGTCTCTGGCTGGAAACCGCCATCCGGTCCCGACCGGCCCGGTGACCTGCGCTCCTGGCTCCCGACCCTGCGCGCGAAGGGATCGCACGGTCACGCATTTCACTATGTTTCGCCGACCACCGACGTCCTTGGCTGGGTGATCGAGCGTGTCACGGCGAGGGCCTTTGCCGACGCCGTGAGCGAGTTGTTGTGGCAGCCCCTGGGCGCGGAGTTCGACGGCTATGTCACCGTCGACAGGTTCGGGGCGCCGCGAGCCGCCGGCGGCGTCTGTCTTGCCCTGCGCGATCTTGCAAGGGTCGGTCTGATGATGCTGGAGAACGGCGTCGCGAACGGCCGTCAGGTCGTCCCCTTCTCCTGGGTGGCCGACACGCGATTCAACCACGATCGGCAAGCGTGGGCGAACGGCGAAGGCGCCGCGGCCACTCCCTCAGGTGGCTATCGCAACAAGTGGTGGATCATGGGCGACGAACACGGCTGCTACACCGGTATCGGTGTCTACGGCCAGTACCTGTGGATCGACCCCGTGGCCAGTCTCGTCATCGCCAAGTTCGCCTCCCAGCCCCTGCCGACCGACGAGAATGTCGATCTCGATACGGCACGCTGTTTCCAGGCCGTGGGCCGCGCTCTTGCCGGCTGATTCTAAGGCGTCACCCGCTGCCTGAGACTGTGCACGACGAGGAGAGCGAGCGTGAAGACCACCAGGGCTCCGGCCTGGTGGAGAGCGCCGAGCCACACCGGGACGTAGGCAAGCAGCGTGGCAATGCCCAGTCCCGCCTGGACCACGGCGGCAAGCGCCGCTGACGCGGCCAGGTGGCGGGTGCGGGCCATCAGCGGCAGGCCGTGAAAGGATCGCCACATGAGGAGTGCGGCGACCAGTGTCACCACGGCGAGAAACCGGTGATTGAACTGGGCCGCGGCCGGATTGAGAAACGGGTTGATCCACCAGGGCTCCATGTCCGCCCAGGAGGCGGGAACCAGCCTGCCATCCATGAGCGGAAAGGTGTTGTAGTAGAGACCGGCATCGAGGCCGGCGACGAAGGCGCCGGCGACAATGGTGAGGCTGACGAGAGCAAGGATCCACAGCGCGCGGCGCCGTGGCGCGCGGACGCCAGGCTCCGCCGAGCCATAACCGGGATCTCCCAGCAGCGACGCCGCGGTCCACACCAGCATGCCGAGGATGGCGAAGGCCAGCGCCAGGTGCATGGCAAGCCGGAACGGGCTGACACTCGGCCGGTCGACAAGGCCGCTGGCCACCATGAACCAGCCCAGCACCCCCTGGAGACCACCCAGAGCGAGGATGAAGGCCAGCCACAGAGCCAGGCGGCGCGGCAGCTGCCGTGTGACGAGAAACCAGCCGAAGGGCGCCATGAAGGCAAGGCCCAGAACGCGCCCGAGCAGGCGGTGGGCGTACTCGTACCAGAAGATCGTCCTGAACTCGTCCAGCGACATGCCGCGGTTGAAGTCCCGGTATTCCGGGGACTGCCGATAGCGATCGAAGGCCGCGTTCCACTCGGCGAGGTCGAGAGGCGGGAGCCAGCCCGTCACCGGTTTCCATTCCGTCATGGAAAGCCCCGATCCGGTGAGGCGTGTCACGCCGCCCAGCACGACCATGGCGCAGACCAGCAACGCCACGGCAAGGAGCCAGATCGCCACATGACGGCGGGATCGCGTCGTCATGGCCGGGACCTGACCCATCAGGCCTGTCATTGATCCTCGCGCCAGTAGCCTGACTCCTTCAGGGCCTCGGCCACTTCCGGGGGCATGTAGGTCTCGTCATGCTTGGCGAGAACCTCGACGGCCTCGAACACGCCGGTGGCTTGAGACTGTGTTCCCCGGGCGACAATGCCCTGACCCTCCCTGAAGAGATCCGGCAGGATGCCGACATGGATCACCGTCGTGCTGGCCGGACCATCGGTGAGATCGAATGTCGTGGTCAGCCCGTCAGCGGATCGCTGAACGCTGCCCTCCACCACCAGGCCTCCCAGCCTGATCTCCTTTCCGGCAATTCCGGGCGCCTCGGCGAGAGAGGAGGGGGAATGGAAGAAGGTCACCGTGTCTTCAAGCGCCACCAGAACGAGAACGGCGGCCGCGGCAAAGCAGGCCACCAGGGCGCCGAGGAAGAGCATGCGCTGTTCCTTGCGCTTCATGGATTCCCTCCCCCCTGGAGTTCGCGTTCAAGACGCTCGAGGTTCCGGTGGCGGCGGCGGGAACTGACGAGGCTCACCACCACGAGCGCCACCAGAATGGCAATGGTGACGCCGTAGGCCAGCCACACGGTTGCCGCATGACCTCCCATGATGCGCAGCAGGCTGCTCTTGCCGCTGCCGTTGGGACCTTCGACCACCAGGGCATCCCCTGGGGTCAGGGAGACCGACAACCCTTCAAAGAGCAGGCGCCCGCCGCGCTCGCAGGCAAGATCGTTGACGACAAGCCGTGGCTCACCTCCCCCAGGAGACGTCATGGTTGTCAATGGCCGGCAGCCGCTCCACCATCGAGCGACAGGATGACTCCGGTGGCAAGGCTCGCATCGTCGCAAGCCAGCCACAGGATGCCGCGGGCCACCTCCCCGACAGTTCCAATCCGGCCCATGGGCACCCATGCGTTGATTCCCTTGAAGTAACCGTCCTCGTCACCGGACTGGCGTGCAGGAATCCGGTGCATGTCCGTGTCGACAGGCCCGGGGGCGACGGCATTGACACGGACCTCGCCGGCCAGTTCCAGGGCCATGGCCCGCGTCATGTTGTTGAGGCCCCCCTTGGACGTGCAGTAGACGGTGGCGCCGTCTGCATGGCCCATCAGGCCGGACACCGACGAGACCATGACCACATTGCCCCTGCTGGCACGCAGGGCGGGAAGGGCATGGCGTGTCAGAAAGAAGGGTGCGCGAAGGTTGATGTCCATGGTGGTCTGCCACAGGGCCTCGTCTGATACCCCGCGTCGAACCCGTGACGATTACCCGCTTGCCGGAGAAATCCATGGTGTGCTCCCGTGGCTCAGATGCGGTCCGCAGCCAGCGTGCGGCCGAGATAGGCGTAGAACTGTGCGAGGGTCTT
>MPMV01000049.1 GCA_002238685.1 bacterium EF100-94H03 bin56 | reverse complement strand
CAGGCCACCACCGACGTGAGACTGGCGGTCCTCGTCGGTTCATCCCCGCGGGTGCGGGGAACAGATGGACACCCGGCGGGACACCCAGCCGTCCTTCGGTTCATCCCCGCGGGTGCGGGGAACAGCCGGTCGACGTCCTCGCGCACGGCCTGAAGGACGGTTCATCCCCGCGGGTGCGGGGAACAGTCTGACGTTGTCGATAGGTCATGGCATGACGCCGGTTCATCCCCGCGGGTGCGGGGAACAGCGAGACCGGACAGCGCCCAGCTAAATTCGTTCCGGTTCATCCCCGCGGGTGCGGGGAACAGCACGAGAGGTAAGCGCCAGAAGCGCCGTCAGCCGGTTCATCCCCGCGGGTGCGGGGAACAGCGTCACCCTGACGATATCGACGTACCACGACACGGTTCATCCCCGCGGGTGCGGGGAACAGTCCCGCGAACCAGTCCCGCAGCGTCATGCCGTCGGTTCATCCCCGCGGGTGCGGGGAACAGCGCTCGTGGTCAGGCCGCTCGTGGACATAGGCGGGTTCATCCCCGCGGGTGCGGGGAACAGAGGAGGCCCGTCATCATCTTGTCGTGCTCTTGCGGTTCATCCCCGCGGGTGCGGGGAACAGTCGTAGAGCTCACGCGCCGCCTCGCCGTACCACGGTTCATCCCCGCGGGTGCGGGGAACAGACCATCTGTAACCTATTGCATTGACGAGATTTCTGCTACTCGACTGAAGCCACCGGGGTTCGAGGCCCCCTCTCAGGCTCTTTGCGAGGGGCGAAGCTGACGAGTTTCAGGCCATCGAAATCGACGGGTGTGCGCCGGTTATAGCCAACCGTTGCGAAATCGAATCCCTGATCCGTGGGTGCTCGCCAAACCATCACGGCGTCGCCGGTTTCGATGTATGCCTCGACCTGGTTCCAGATTCTCTGTCGTGTTCGAGCCGAGTACTCGCCGACAAAGACGCCGGCTCGAATCTCGAGCAACCAGGCGGCCAGACGTCCGCGCAAACGGGGCGGGGCGTTGTTTACGACGACAACCATCATCGCGCTACGTGTCGTCCTCCTCGAATGCCGGGCCAGCGGCCTCGGAAGGTGGTTCTGGCCTGGGCAGGTCGCCCGCCGACAACACCTCTTCAATCTGCGGAATGATCCGACCCAGAAGTCCGGACTTGCGGAATGCATCGCGGCAAGCGAGGCGAACCGCCCGGTCAGGCAACATGTCGAGCTTGCCTTTCTGATGGAGACCCGCAATGCGAAAGGCTTCCGGAACGACCGTTTCCAGCTTCCAGAGATCAGCGATGTCGTAGACGAACGAGAGCGGCTTTCCCGTATGCAGAAACCCGATTGCCGGTGCATAGCCCGCGGTCAGCACGGCCGACTCGGTCAAACCATGCAGGCAGGCCGTCGCGGACGAAACGCAACGGTTCGGGACGTCGGCGGCATCCCAGTCGGCGGGCTTGTAGCGGCGTCCGCGCCAGCGGACGCCGTGGGTTCGTGCGAGGAGTTCATAACTCTTGCGCACGCGGGCTCCCTCGATTCCGCGCAGTTGGTCGATCGAGCGCCGGCTTGGCGCCGTGTCGCCAAAGCGGATCTCGTACATGCGCCGAACCACGCGCAACCGCGCTTCCGGGTTCAGCGCGATGCTTGCCTGCCAAAGGAGCTTGTCGGCTCGGGCACCTCCGGGATGGCCTGCGGAGTAGAATCGCACGCCGGCCTCGCCGATCCAGGTGACCAGGGTGCCGACACGCGCCGCCAGCGCGACCGCGGCATGGCTGATGCGGGCGCCGGGTTCCAGCATCAGCCCCGCAAGACCACCCACCGGGATGTGAGTCCTGGTGCCGTCGGCGTTGACGGCCACGAACGCTCCGTCTTCGACATCGAGCCGGGCGCGCTCGACGAAGACGAGTTGGGCTCGATCCTTCAACGGTATCGGCTTCGGCGGTGGCAGACCCGGCTGGGTCATGCACGACGAACCAGCATCAGTCCGCAACCGTAGGCGCGTGCGCGTCCGAAGCCCTGCGCAAGCTTCGCCAGGAACGCCACGGGATCTCTCACCGTGAGTGTTCCCATGATCTCAAGGATACCGAACTGCGGCTGTCGCTTGCGTATCCCCCGGTGCGAAGGGAGAGCACGAACCGAGTAATCCTCGACGTTGCAATCGGCGACGACGAATCCGTTCCGTGCGCCTTGTCCATCGAGCCAGCTCCTGGCCGCCTCCTGCGCCAGATGCATGCGTCGGGCGGCCCGTTCCGGTCCCGGCTCGACATGGCGCAGGGTTTCCATGACGACGTCATGATGGTGCCGCCGGCGCTTGCCGTTCGGTGCCAGCGCGTCGGACCTCTTGGTCACGGTCGCGTTGGCGCGAAGCTTGAACGCCAGCCTGTCGCCCGGTGAAAGATCAGGACTGAACTCCTTGACCTCGGGCTTCTCGAAGAGGGGACTGTCCCCCGGCGGCCGGCGCGAGAGCACCATGAAGCGGCCGCGCCCGTCGGCGCGCCAGAGGAAATCACGACGCTGACCGGCGTCGCCGGCAAAGACCGACCAGAGAAGTCGGTGGTGCGCGTCGTCGCGACGTCCCGGGTCGTCCGGGTCTATCAGTTGCGCAAGGGCGGCTGCCGACGGTTTGCGCGAGATCTTCAGGCGCGAGAGATAGAGCGTCATTGAGGCCTCCAGGGGACGATGTCGACATCGCAAACCGCCTCCTCCCGGAGCCCGAAATGCCACGTCTCCCGATCGATCGGATTGTCGTGCCGCGTTTCAATCCGCGTGGCCTCCAGGCCATGCAACGCCTCCGGTGAGGAAACCAGGATCCCGGCCCTGGCCTTCGCCTGCCAGGGAGGCAACTCCACATGCGTCAACGCTGTCGCGGGATTGTCGACCCGGATGATCTTCGGCGAGACGGGAAAGGCCAACGGGCAGGACTTGCGTCCCAGATACAGCGTGAAGACCGGCGCTTCGAGCGCCTGGCGCAAGGGATCCAGATCGCCATTCCAGACGGCAACGCCATAGAGCGGCGCCACACGGTAGTCGCGTTTGGTGATCATGGTCTTGAGCGCCTGCCTGGAGGCCGCAACTTTCAGGGCCTGAGCGCGCGTCTGCGGGTGTTTCAAGGCCGCCGTGGGTACGGTCTGCACGGTGTGCCAGTCCCGCAGGTGACCACCCTGTTCGAACACGGCCACCGCCAAGTGGAGCCGATCGAGCGCCGCGAAATCACCGTTGCGCCTGACACCAGACGCGGCAGCCAGGATCCCCAGGATTGCGGATCTTCCGGGCCAGGTCTCGGCTCCGCGCCGCTCGTGTCCAGCTGGTCCGCCCATTGCGGCGAGCGTCGCCGTTAGAGTGAAAACGAGATAGTCACGCACGGCTGACCGATCCCGCGGCAAAGGCAGCAATCTCGTCGAGCGTGCCGCAGCCCGCCCTAACTTTCATGACAAGAGTCTCTTCGGCGCATGGGCCATAGGCGCGGTCGAGCTGGTCCGCGAGTTCCTCGAGCCTGGCGATCGAGACCTGCTCCAGATCCCCCGACACTGCCTTGAAAAAGGCTCCCGACAGATCGCGCGGCTGAGCCTTGCCCCTTTCGGCGCGCAGATACATCGCTCGCGGATGGTGGGCATGGCTGTTCTGCTTGCCCCTGGGTGTCGCCGTCGCAAGCGCCCGAACCAGGGCGTCCACGCCGCGTCCTGCAAGCTTCCTGTCGCCTGCCAGATTTTCGATCAGAAGATCAATGTCGACACAGGCATAGAGATAGAAGACGCCGGAGCCAAACGCGTTTTCTCCAAGATGTCCGGCGCCGGTGTCCTCGCGCTTGTTGAGGTCGTCGACCCCGCTGAACCAGTCCTCTTCGCTCTGCGCCCGATGCGTGGTGATGGCATGGGCCACCTGAACGGCGGCCTCGCGGTTGTACTCGGGCGAATCGGCAAGCATGCGGCCGAACATCGCCACGTCGACTGCGCCATCGGCCCTGCGCAGGATTCTCTTCTCCAGTTCCTTCGCCTCGGGCAGTTCCTCTCCGGCATGTGCCTTGTTTGCCAGTTCCCGGGCCAGCCCCCACTCGTCGGGCGAGACGAAGGCGAGTGTCGTACCGTTGGTTCCCATCTCCTCGCCCTTCCTGGGCGTCTCGATCTTGGTGAACACCTGGCCAATCCGGACGGCAATCTCGCGTGCCTTTGCCGGTTCGACGCCCTGGTCGATCAACTCCTCCGCCAATTCCGTTGCAAGGCGTTTCGTCCGCGTTCCCAGATGGTCTCCAAGACCTCCCTGGAAGTAGTCGCTCTCGCGGATTGCGCGTTTGAGCGACTGCGACGAAAGCCGCAGGCGGGGCGTGTCGCCAACAGTCGCCTGTTTCGGGCGGCCCTGGTCGTCCCGGTTGGGGTTGGAAGGCGGATAGGTGGTCAACAGATGGAACTGTACGAAGGTCGTCATGCGTCGTTCTCCTCGCTCGACAGGGATTGCGGCGGTGTCGCGCCGTAGTAATCGAAGCACCATCTGGCGCGGACACTGTCATTCCAGAACAGCAGATCGACGCCCAGCATCGCGACATTGCACCGCCGTTCGACCAGCGGCAGGCCGCGACGGACGGCGGTAGCGATCTCGTCTGTGCCCGATCGGATCAGGCGCTCGAATCGCAACCGCGACATCGCATTGGCCGCGCCGAGGCGCGCGGCCAGTCGGTGCTGGTCGTGCTCGCGTACCTCGGCGAGCACCGTCGCAAGGCGGATCACGCGGTCTGCGTCGCCGTCTCGCTGTCCCAGTTCCAGTGACCGGGCAAGCTTGTGCACCGCCGGCTCCACAAGCGCCTCCACGCCGGTTGCATGACGCAAACGCGCTGCAAGCGCCCGCGCCTCTGGGTCTTGCTCTCGATTGCCCAGATAGGATCGCCACCATTCGCTGATGGACTTAGACGTCCCGGCTTCGCCCTTCTCGCTCATGCGGCTTCCTTTCGTGTAACATGTCGTACAGGTTCAAGTTCAAGGGCGTCGTAGGCCTTGGCGCCGCTCTTGCCGAACCCTCTGAACGCGTTGCGCAACGAACGGTGTGCAGCAACAATGTGCTCCTGAACCGACGTCTCGCGGTCGGCGAGACCGGGCAACGCATCCGCCTCGAAGAGCTGCAGCGCCACGTTCCGCAGATCCTCGACCCATTGGCCGGCGATTGCGGTCCGGTTCGCCTCCTCATCAATGGCACGCAGGTGATTCTCGAACGTGCTCTCGCTCTCGCTGAAGAACCGCTCGCGCACCGCCTCACGGGCCTCGCCTTCCGCAAGCACCGGGACCAGCGCGCCGCCCAGGGCTCTGCCGAACAGGTCCGCCGCATCGATCAGACCGCGCACGAACAGCGTCGCCTCCTCCGGCAGGTTGACCAGCGGCGGAGAGGACCACGTGAAATCGAGGGGTTTCATGTTGTCCATCGCCCAGCCTGCGACGACGAGGTCCGCTGGCGCGCCCATCGTGCGCTCGTGCCAGTTCTGCACCGTCTCGGCCCTCTGGGTCGTGGTCCCGATGCCGTCGTCGGCGACCACGCCCAACCAGTTGCGATAGCCGAAGCGTCCGGCTCGAGGGTGACGCGGCAGAAGCTCCGCACCCTCCTTGACGCGGTAATAGGGGGTAAGGGGATGTACCCAGCCGGCATAGTTGATGCCCAGGGGGCGCTGGATGACGCCTGCAATGAGGCCATCCCGTTCCACCAGCTGCAACCGCCGCGGCATGCCGAAGAACGCCTCCACCGGATGGCCGTGCCGTGGCCAACGCTCGCTCCCCTTCTTCTCCGAGGTCGGCGTCGGATTCATCCATGGCAGCTCGTTCATGTCCGCCGCCTTGCCGTAGGGCGTGTTCGCCCAGACAAGTGGCCACAGGCCCTGTTCCTGCTGAGGATTCACGAGCGTCACCATCGGCCCGCCGCCACGCATCGAGGTCCGGTTGCCGGCTCCCCCCGCCGGCGCGTGCGCCTGCAAGGTGTAGAGCGCCATTGCGGCGAGCGCCGGCGACAACGCCTCGTACCGCCCCCTTCTGACCATGAGATCGTTGTTGTTCCTGGCGGCCTGCTGACCGGCGCTGTCGATGAACAGCATGCCGGGAGGGTTCGGTTTTCCCTGAAGCGGCGCGAGGTCCTGCAGGAAGAGAGGACAATCGCCCGTCAGTTCGAAGGCCGGCGAAGGTCCGCAAGAAAGAGAGGAAAACCGCCCGTGAGTTCGAAGGCCGGCGCGTAGGCTTCGAGCCGCTCGCGCAAACGGTCCGGATCGGCCGGTCGCCGATCATCCCAGTCCTCGACATTGGCCGGCGGGTCGGCAATGGCGATCAGTCCGACAAGAAGCTCCAGGCAGGCGAGGTTCAGATCGGGTCGCGGCCAGTCGGGCCGCAGGAGTTCCGCGTTGGCCATTTGCCATGGTGCAATGACACGCCGGTTGCCGCTCCGGTCACGAACCGGAATCCAGGACTCGCGTATCAGGTTCAGAGACATCGCGGATCTCCGGCGGCGCGGGTTCGACTTGTGCTCCGCCGGCCCATGCTGTCGGTCCGATCCCGACTCTCCGGGGAAGGGAACAAGACGCCCTCGGCCTCGTCGTAGATCAACCCGTCGCAGATCGTCCCGTCGTCACTCACCGGGCAGACCACAACCGCTTTGCGACGCCATTCAGGCCATGCGCCGGTGACCGACTTGATCGTCACGTCATCCTGATCGGGCAGGGCCAGTCCCCTCAGTCTGTGGGCCGAAACGGACACCTCGGACAAGGCCCACAGCATTGCCTCGTCAGCTCCGTTCTCCCGGGCCCATGGAATCACCGTGTCGTGCTTCCGCCGAGCCAGCGCCAACACTCCTTGCTCTATGCCCAGTCGGGTCGGGAAATGCCGGTCGTCCGCGTCGGCCGCACCGTCACGGTAATGCCTGTCGAGGTCGATCCGGTTCTGCCAGGCGAGGTTCTGGCGCGCGTAGGCTTCACCCTGACGTTCCAGTTCAGCGCGCTCGATCGCCGGCGGGAGCTCGTGGAAGTCTTCGCCTGTCACGGATTCGATCAGACCGCGCACGTTCGTTGATCCGCCAATGCAACCGGCGGTGAAGAGCGCTTGCGCTGTGCGCCACTGCAAATCGAGTGGATAGACCCACGCACCGGCGTTCAGGACATCCTGCAACCAGTCTTCTTCCGCCGAACCAGCTGGATCCGGCGACAGGACGTGGAGAATTGGCGAAGATGTCGGGCGTTCCGACCCTGGCCGTCGGTCCAGGTGCCGCCACAGGCGGCCCGCTCGTTGAATGAGCGCCGCCATCGGCGCAAGGTCCGACACCATCGTGTCGAAATCCAGATCGAGCGAGGATTCCACGACCTGGGTTGCCACCAGGACACGTCCCGCGCCTCCTCGGCGCTCCTTGCCAAAGCGCTCGAGCACCTCCTCTTGATGGCGCAACCGGTCGGCCAAGGCGAAACGCGCGTGCAGCAGATTGGCATCAATGCCGGCTTGCCGCAGTGCACCAACGCCGGCTATGGCGTCATCCACGGCATTGCGTACCCAGACACAGGCTGCACCCCGCCCGGCAGAGTCGACGAGGATCGATACGGCCTCGTCCATTGATGCCAGACGCCGCACTGCTACCGGCCCTCGCGAATCGGCGAGTGTCCGCACGTACCGCGGCGTCTGCCCTGCGACGGTCAGGAGAGGATACGCCTGGCTGTCGGGCGCCGCTTCGCCCCACGCCTCGATCAAGCGGCTCCGGAGTGCTGTCGGCAGCGTCGCCGTCAGGAGAATCGCCGAGCCACCCACCTGCCGGTGCGCTCGCAGCAACGTCGCCAGAAGTTCCACGATATAGGGTTCACCGACTTCGTGGACCTCGTCCACGATCAGGATCTTTGAGGACAGCCCGAACAACCGCAACGCGGAGTGGCGCGCCTTCAGCACCGCCGGCAACGCCTGATCGATGGTACCGACACCGACGGTTGCCAGGAGGGCACGGCGCCGGTTGTCGGCCAACCATTCGGTGCACGCCGGTTCATCCTCGCGCTGCGCATCATGAGCAACGAACTCACGGAACTCACGGGAGAGGGAGGCCCGGCCATGCGCAAGCGTCAGCGACGGCGATCTGTCGAACATGCACCCGATCGCATCGCGCAAGCGGGCGAACATCGCGTCTGCCGTCGCCATCGTCGGCAGAGCCACATAGAGACCCCTGCCCTTCCCCGCCCGCAGCATCCGTTGCGCCAGCGCAAGCGCGGCCTCGGTCTTGCCGGATCCGGTGCCGTCCTCGATGATCGCAAGCACGGGCCCGTCTGGAAGCGGCACCTCGTGGGCCGCTTCCTGCATCGGTCGCGGCGGCCAGTCAAACAGGCGCCTGTCGGACGGCGATGCCGGCTCCAGGCCGGCCTTCTGCACCGCGGTTGCCGCCCGATCGCGAGACTGCTCAAGATAGTCCTGCAGTTCGATGCAATCTGAACGGGGTGGGAACCAGACGGCGTTCGAGCCGATCCAGTCCGCAGCCGTAACCAATCCCGGCAACCACCAGGAAAGAGCCCGGATGCCGTCGCCATCACGATGAGCAAGCGATGCCTCCGGCCACAGAGCCGCAAGTGCGTCAATCAGGGTGCCGGCATCGGCAATCGCCTCGTCTCCGGCAGCACGGCACATGCGCAACCAGCCCACCTGGTCCTTCGACGGCGGACGACCGTGATGGCCGGCCGTCGCGGCGTAGAGAGCCCAGCGCCTTCGACGATCCTGACCGAGATGAGCCAAGCGCCCGTCATGGTGCATCAGGAGAGCTTCGGTCACTTCCCAGTGACGACCGCTCCGCTGGCGCTGGTTGGCGAGCAGCATCGACCGAAATGACACATTGATCTTGCCCAGATCGTGCAGGGCCGTAAGCAGGATCAAGGCCTGACGCTCCGGCTCGGGCAGACAGAATGGCTCAAGCAATCGTTCCGCAACCGCCGCGACATCCAGCATGTGGTAGGCCGCCGGATGGCAGACATCAAAGCCAGGCGGCGGGCTCTTGCCTGGCCAGCTTGAGACAATCGCGTGCAGGTCCACAGCTACAGCCTCACGTGCCAAGGGCAATCGGGCCGAGTGCTATCCGGAGGCCCGCCGGATCGGTGAGCGTGCAATGCAAACATCACGCCTTCCAATCTGATTCCCCCAGATCACGCCATGGCGGGGAACCGCGGGATTGCATCGCAACTGGCACGCAGACCCTGGAGCAGTCCCTTGATATCGACGCCGCCCCTCTGATCACGGACCTGTTCCCGATTGATGTCCTGCTTCAACGTTTCGGCCGACTTCGTCGGCATCACCGACTGCGCCGCCGCTACGGAGGGAAGCAGGCGGGAAGGCTGCGCTGACGGGAGGCGTGTTCGGTCTCTGGAACCGCATCGGCTGTCTCTCTACTCGGTGGCATCGGTCGGCCGGGCGACACTGCCCGCTACTTCATGAACATAGTCAGGTGACTATGAGATGATTGTGTGCACAATAAGGAGAGTCGTGTGGATTGCGGAGAGGCCGTCGGTCGCTCATCGCTCCGCACGGGCCGGGCCGTTGTCCGCCAACCGGGAGGGTCCATTGGAGAGCCGCGAGGAGCTGCAACGCGAGATCGAGGTCCTGGGCGAGCGCATCGCCACGCTGAGCGCGGCGGTGCTGCGCCTTGGCTCCAGCCTTGAGCTCGCCACCGTGCTGCAGGAGGCCGCCGACAGCGCCCGCAAGCTCACCCGCGCGCGCTACAGCCTCATCGTCACCATCGACGAGGCGGGCGAGGTGCGCGAGTTCGTCACCTCCGGCCTTGACGCGGACGAGCACCGCGAGCTCGCCGAGTGGCCCGACGGGACACGGCTGTTCGCCTATCTGCGCGATTTGCCGGGCCCGTTCCGGCTCGACGATCTGTCTGACTACTTCCGCTCCCTCGGATTCTCCGACGAGATGGTGCGCACCAGGACGTTGCACGGCACGCCCATGCGCCGCCGCGGCGTGCAGGTCGGCAACTTCTTCCTGGCCGGCAAGGAGGATGCGCCCGACTTCACCGACGCGGACGACGAGATGCTGGAGTTGTTCGCCTCGCAGGCGGCGGCGGCGATCGTGAATGCCCGCGCCCACCAGCAGGAGCGGCGCGCGCGGGCCGACCTCGAGGCGCTGATCGAGACCACTCCGGTCGGCGTGATGGTCGTCAACGCCCGCACCGGGCGTCCGGTGTCGTCCAACCGGGAGGCGCTGCGGCTCATCGACCCCCTGCGCGCGCCGGACCTCCCCGCCGGGGCTCTGCCGGCGGACGTGACCTGCCGGCTGGGCGACGGGCGCGAGATTGCCCTCGACGGGTTCGCGCTGGCCGAGGTGATGCAGACGGCCGACACGGTGCGCGCCGAGGAAGTCTTGCTGTCGGCGCCCGGCGGGCGGAGCGTCTCGATGCTGGTCAACGCGACGCCGATCCCCGGCGAGGACGGCGCGGTGGCCTCGCTGGTGGTCACCATGCAGGACCTTGCTCCGTTGGAGGAGCTGGACCGCCTGCGCGCGGAGTTCCTGAGCATGGTGAGCCACGAGCTGCGCACGCCGCTCGCCGCCATCAAGGGCTCGACGGCCACGGTGCTGACCGCCTCGCCGGCGCTCCACCCGACCGAGCTGCACCAGTTCTTCCGGGTCATCGACGAGCAGGCCGACCGGATGCGGGGCCTCATCGGCGACCTCCTCGATGCGGGCCGCATCGAGGTCGGCACGCTGTCGGTCTCGCCCGTGCCCACGGAGGTGTCGGAACTGGTTGAGCAGGCGCGGAGCGCGTTCCTCAACGGCGGCGGCACGCACTCGGTCCTCGTCGACCTGCCGCAGGACCTGCCGCTCCCGCCGCGGGGCCGCCCCCCCCCCGGCCGTCGCCGCCCTGCCGCAGGCCCTGCCGCTCGCGCTGGCCGACGGCCCGCGCATCGTGCAGGTGCTGAACAACCTTCTCGCCAACGCCGCCCGGCACTCTCCCGGCTCGTCGCCGATCCGGGTCGCCGCGGAGCGCGACGGACCGCATGTCGCTGTCTCGGTCTCGGACGAGGGCAAGGGCGTGCCGGCGGAGCAACTGCCGCAGCTGTTCCGGAAGTACACCGGCCTCGGCGGCGACGACGCCGGGCGCGGCCCGAGGGGGTCGGGCCTCGGGCTCGCCATCTGCAAAGGCCTGGTCGAAGCCCATGGCGGGCGCATCCGGGCGGAGAGCGGCGGCCCGGGCCAGGGCACCCGGTTCACCTTCACCCTTCCGGCGGCCGCGGACTCCGCCCCGGCGGCGGCAGCCGTCCGCGGCCGCTCCCTGCCGGCCGGATGGAACGGGAAGTCGCCGCCGGTGCTGGTGGTGGACGATGACCCGCGGACGCTGCGCTTCGTGCGCGACGCGCTGACCCAGGCCGGCTATGCGCCGGTCGCGACCGGCGATGCCGGCGAGATCCAGCAACTCATCGAGGCGCGGCACCCCTGGTTGGTCCTGCTCGACCTGATGCTGCCCGGCGCCGACGGCATCGAGCTCATGGAGACCGTCCCCGGGCTGGCCGACCTGCCGGTCATCTTCATCTCCGCCTACGGACGCGACGAGACCATCGCCAAGGCGCTGGAGAAGGGCGCCGTCGACTACCTGGTCAAGCCCTTCTCGGCGACCGAACTGACGGCGCGCATCCAGGCGGCGCTGCGCAAGCGGGCCGGGCCGGAGACATTCGTCCTCGGCGGTCTCGCCGTCGACTACGACGAGCGGCGGGTCACCGTGGACGACCGTCCGGTGCGGCTGGCGGCCACCGAGGTCGGGGTCCTGCGCCTGCTCACGCCGAACGCGGGCCGCGTCCCGACCTACGAGTCGCTTATCCGACAGCTCGGGAACGGGCCGGACTCCGGCGATCCCGACCGGGTGCGCACCTTCGTCAAGCAGCTGCGGCGCAAGCTCGGCGACGACCCGGCCCGGCCGAGCTACGTCCTTAACGAGCGCGGCGTCGGCTATCGCGTGCCGAAACCGGAAGAATAGTGCCGCTCCCTCGCAGGAACCGGCCCGACGGCTCACGGCCCTCCGCCTGCCTGCGGCGCGACCGGTGTGCACAATCTGCCCCCGGCGCGGTTCTCCCGGACAATGCCTCCCCCATGGCCGTGGGCAGCGAGCCTTCGAATGCTCGGGCGCACCGGTCAGATCACTTCAAGCCACCTGTCCGGCCCCAGGCGCCCGCTCCAGTCCGCTGCCGCCGTCACTCGCAATCGGACCTGTCGCCCTTCATTGCCAGAACAACGCTGCGAGCTTGATCCGTCCGGGCCGCCGCCCTCAACGCCTCCTTTGCGCCGCCTGAGCCGGAGTGTCCTGGTCCGGCCAGGGCTGTTCCTTTTCCCCGATCGGGCCGGTTCGACGAGACCATCGGTGAATCTCGAAATGGCATGGATTGGCCTGCCCGGACTGCAGGGACTCTCGAGGATCATCCCGGCGTGATCCCTCGCAGCCTCTCGGATCGGCGGCGCAGCAGTTCGACCGTGGTCAGCAACACGATGGACACTGCCACGAGGATGGTTGCCACGGCAAGGATCGTGGGGCTGATCTGTTCGCGCAGACCTATGAACATCTGCCAGGGAAGCGTCTTCTGCCCGACGGATCCCACGAACAGGACCACCACGACCTCATCGAACGACGTGATGAAGGCGAACAGCCCGCCGGAGATCACGCCCGGCAGGATAAGGGGCATCTGCACCCTGAAGAACACCCGCATGGGCCCAGCGCCCATGATCGCGGCAGCCCGCGTGAGAGACCTGTCGAAGCCCACGAGCGTTGCCGTCACCGTGATGATGACGAAGGGGATCCCGAGCGCAGCATGGGAGAGGACCACCCCAAGGTAGGTACCCTGCAGCCCGATGCGGGAGTAGAAGAAGTACATTCCTGCGGCCGAGATGATCAGAGGCACGATCATCGGCGAGATCAGGACGGCCATGATCGTGCGGCGGTAGGGCACATCGGACTGACTGAGGCCGATTGCGGCCAGCGTCCCGAAGGACACTGAAAGAAGCGTTGCCACGGGCGCAATCTGGACCGAGTTGCGCAGCGCCTGCTGCCAGTCGGGGTTGCCGAAGAAATCGCGATAGTGCTTCAGAGAGTATCCCGCCGCCACGAAATCAAGCATCTCGGGCGTAAAGGTGAAGAAGTCCTGCGCGTTGAAGCTCAGGGGCATGATCGTGAGTATTGGCGCGATCAGGAAGAAAAGCACGGCACCGCAGAATGCCCGGAAGGCGTTGTGCGACAGAACGTGTACCGGCGAGGCGTATGTCGGCAGGTTCCTGCGGTAGGTGCCGCGTGCCAGCCAGTAGACGAACCAGCCCAGCGTGAGTCCGACAATCGCGCCCAGGACGAGCCCCGTCAGTCCCGACACCGCAAACCCCAAGAATGTGAACAGGCCCGTTGCAATCAGACTTCCAGCGCGGCGATCCGGAACATATCTCACGAGCATGAAGGCCAGGACCGCCCCGATGGCTGCCCCGACGGCGGCGCCCGGCAGGGCAAAGCCGTGGGCGATGCCGACGAGCAGACCGATCAACGCAACCGCAATCGCCGTCGACGGCATGACGACCGGCACCAGCGGAACGGAACAGGTGTTCCCTGCGGTCATCCGGTCATCCGACCTTGACATTGTCGATCCCGACGATCTTGTCGTAGACCCAGTAGAGCACGACGACCACGACCAGGAGTATTGATCCCAGGGCTGCTGCAAGGCCCCAGTTCAGCGAACTGGAAATGTGATAGGCGATGCGGTTCGAGATGAAAGTGCCCGTCGTTCCGCCCACGAGCTCAGGAGTGATGTAGTAGCCGATGGCAAGAATGAAGACGAGGATGCACCCCGCGCCGATGCCGGGAACGGTCTGCGGGAAGTAGACCCGCCGGAACACCGTCCATTCGTTGGCGCCAAGCGACCGCGCGGCGCGGGCATAGGCACCCGGAATCGTCTTCATCACCGAGTAGAGCGGCAGGATCATGAACGGGAGCAGGATGTGCGTCATGGCGATGATGGTGCCGGTCTGGTTGTTGATCATCGCCCATCGTTCATCGTCCGCGACAAGCCCGGACCAGACCAGCAGATCGTTGATGACGCCCTGCTGTTGAAGAAGCACCTTCCATGCCGAGGTGCGCACCAGCAACGAGGTCCAGAAGGGAAGCAGCACGAGGATCAGCAACAGGTTCGAGATGCGCAGCGGCAGGTTCGAGAGCAGGTAGGCGACAGGATAGCCCAGCAGGACGCAGGTCAGCGTGATCACCAGCGACAGGATGAGGGTACGTTCGAAGAGGAGGATGTAAATCCTCTGACTCTCGGGTTGGCCTTGCACCCCTTCGGCGGTGTACTGCAGATCAACCGCGGCAAGGAAATACCCGGCCGTGTAGGGATCCGAGAACGCCGCAATGGTACCCCAGATCCCGGTATCACCCCATCCGTCCTCGATGCCGAGAAACTGGTCCCTCAGTGACAGCGGCTCCATCTGCGCCGCGGCCTGCGCTGCCGTCTTGAGTCTCTCGGATTGAGGTCCGACAGCGGTGGCGATGCGCTCGCCGTTCGACTGGAGATCGCGGTACAGCGTGACGAAGACCACGTCATCCGGCTCTGTTTCAGCGAGTGCGTCGCCCCTGTGGCTCACCACGCGCCTCCACGACGACCATGCCGACGACGTTTCGGGCAGGAGCGCAGCGGAATGCGGATCGCTCATCAGGGCATTCCAGGCGCCGGGGTCGGCCCACGCGGCGTCGAGGTCCTTGAACGCCTGCGCGTAGCGGCCGGTGTCCATTCGCGCGATCTTGCGTCCGGTCTTGCGGAAGAGAGACGCCATTCCATTGCGTTCGTAGTTCAGGCGTGACGCGAGCCGCGTGTGCACCTTGAACGCCCTGGCTTCGTAGAGGTCGACATAGAGCGCTGCAAATACGTCCTCGTCGGGCGCTCTGCCGGATCTGTGGTCCCAGTCATCGAGCGCCACGACGGTGCGCGGCAGCGTTTCCGATACGATTTGATTCTCCACCGAACGAAAGAGCATGTCCGCGATCGGCGCGATGAAGGTGACGAGTACGAAGACCAGAAGCGGAGCGACCAATGCCAGGGCACGCATCTTCCGGGCCCGCTCAGCCTTGCGCAGACGTCTCTTGAGAGCGGAGCCGTCAGCTGCCAGGTTCGGCACAGTGATTCCTGGAACTGTCGACCCGGGTGACCGCTTCGATGTGGGCGGTCCCTGGCTGGCCTTTGTCATGCTGACTCTTCCGGCCGACGGATTGTCTCAACCGGCCAGCCGTATTCCGTTGCCGAACTGCAGTGGCACGGTTCCCTCGCCTTGGTCCTCTCGGGGTCTATGGCCCTGCGCACTGGCCAAGCACGGGTTCGGCTTGTCACGAAATCGCGCTCACATGGCGCAACGCATCTTCGAGGTCGATGGGGTGATGGGAAGGAAGCGGGACCCATCACCCCCGACGACCGGTTCTTTCTGCCGGTCCCCCCTACCGGGCGAGCCAGGCCTGGAACTCGTCGTCGATGTCGTCCCGATAGTCCGCCCACCACTCGTAGTTGTAGAGAAACGTGTTCTTCGCATTCTCGGGGTCGGTTGGCATGTGCGGCCCCATCTCGATACCGAGTGTGGCATGCATCGACACCAGAGGCGCCGAGGACATCCTTGCCGGACCGTAGCTGATGTACTTGGCCTGATCGGCCAAACGCTGCGTGTCGGTCGCGAAGTACACAAAGTCCAAGGCGCGCGCGAGGCGGTCCTCGGAAAGGCCGGTGGGAATGATCCAGCCGTCGAGATCGAAGACCTGCGCATCCCAAAGCATGGCAACAGGCTGATTCTGTTCCTCGATCACGCTGAACAGACGGCCGTTGTAGGTCGAACCCATCACCACCTCGCCGTCGGCCAGAAGCTGCGGTGTGTCCGCACCGGCCGACCACCAGATGACCGAGTCCTTGATGGTGTCCAGCTTGGCGAAGGCCTGGGCCCGACCCTTCGGGGTCGCCAGAACGTCATAGACGTCCGCCTTGGCAACACCATCGCACAGCAAGGCCCACTCCATGTTGTTGATGGGGCGTTTCTCCAGCGAGCGATTGCCCGGGTAGGTCTCGAGGTCGAACACCGCACAGATATCGCTGGGCGGATTGCCGCCAACCAGGTCGGTGCGGTAGCCAAACGTCGTCGAATAGACGATCTGCGGAATGAAACACTCGGAGACAATCATCGATCCGAAGTCTTCGGAGGCCGGTGTGCCGTCGGGTGCCGGCGCCAGGAGTTCGTCATGATCAATCTCCATGGCCAAGCCTTCGTCGCACAGACGTATGGCGTCCGAGGCAACGACATCGACGACATCCCAGGTAATGTTGCCGGCCTCGTTCATCGCACGCAGCTTGGCCACCGCTTCCGCCGAACTCTCGGACCAAACCACCTCCAGCCCCTCGTGCATGGCCTTGTAGGGATCGGAGTAGGCATTGATCTGGCTCTTCTGATAGGCGCCGCCCCAGCTGACGAGCGTCATGCTGTTCGCCATGTGCCCGTCGGCATTGGCGAATCCCGCTATCAGGGACGTGCCCACAACAAACGCTGTTACTCGAAACATGGTCATCTCGCTCCTCTCACTTGTCAGTGTTTGCACCCCTATGGGTCGAAAGGGACAAGGGACACTTGCCCCGGACATTATCCGGGCGCGTCTGTGAGTATATCGCGCTCAATCGAATACATTTCGTGTGTTTATCATGTAATCTGCAGGAAATACTCGTGCCATTCGACAGCCACTGCCCCTCACCCGGCCACCCGGTCGCCGATGAACGGCTCGAATCTCCCGGGGAGTTCCTCGAAACCTCGCCCTCTGCGACTCCAGCCATACGCGCCCGATCATTTAGCGGACCAGGGTCCTGGCTCGACGACCACGCAGCGCAACGCGCGGATGGGCCCGCCAGGTCAGTCGCCGCGGATCTGGTCCACGGTGTCGGGCTCGAAAAAGGAGTGTTTCGGCATGACAACCGGCCCGCGAACGGATGCGGACGGGAAACGCCGCGCAGGAGTCGCATTCAGCTGACGCCGCCCGCTCCCTGCAGTCCAGGCCGCAGCGCAGATACGACCGAACCCGTACGCGCGGGTTGGTCGGCCCGGAATCCGTTTCTGTTCTTGGCGGATCGGAAACAGCGTCACGCGGCATCCCGCTCCTGCGTTCGAACGCGAAGGCGCCCCGAGGGGAGGGGGAATCCCCCGGGGGCGCCGACGCTGCAGGCCCGCTACTGATCAGTGGATCAGGCCTCCCAGCGTCATGCCGTGCTCGGCGTTGCCCGACGAACCGATGTCATCGGCCGTCTCGCGGCGGGTGGTGTCTAGACTGACCTCGAGGCCGGGGGCGCCCGGGACCACCGGAGCATCCGCAAGCCGATGTTGGGCGTGCCCGTGAAGCGGGCGCCGAACAGTGAAAGCCCGTAGTCCACCTCCGGCGCCAGGTCCCGCGCTGGCCGAAACGCAGCCCCGTCCGATGCCAGCGCCCGCGCATCCGGCGTGCGCCACCAGCAACCGCAACTTCGCCTCTTTGGAGAGGCCTGAGGCCACGTCGGCATGCGCGACGCCGCCATCGTCTTCCAAGCCCGCGCCGGTTACGGCATCCCCGCCGCCATGGCGCACCCCCAGCTCCTGCGAGGGATGCAGTGTCGCGGTCTCCAAGACCGAGAAGCCGCGACCGCCCTCCAGCACAAAGCGCAGCCAGTTCAGGTCAGCCTGCGGCGTCGCCGAACCAGCCGCCGGCTCCGACTCCGCCGTCACGAACATCGCGTCCGCCTTCGGCGCAAGGTCGATGCCGCTTGCACCCGCGCGGATGTCGGTGAATGCCAGGCGTTCACCCGACTGCCCGGACGGAGCGTCGGAACCGGCCCCGGGCGGCGATGCGTCGCGGCTGGCATCGACGGTTCCGCCTCTGAGGGAAGCGTCCGCAAGGAGCTGCCTGGAAGGGAGCGGGCTCGGCCCATGGAACTGCATCGGTTGCCTCCAACTCCGCTGTAGGTCAGGAGAGATTGTGAGGATGCTTGCCGGGTTCTAGCCGAGTGATTATGAGATAATTGTGTTCATAATAAAGGATATCGTGTGGGTTTCGAGGAAATTTCGGCCTTGCGGATTCGCCCGCACCGGCCGGACACCGTGCATCACTCCTCAAGCGGGACGGACCGGCGACCTTCGTCCTCGGCCGCGGCCCGCGGCGACCCGCCCGGATCCTGAACGAACACGGCGTCGTCTGCCGCGTGCCCGGAAGAATGGTGCAAGCCCTGCTGGCCCCGTGCCGGGCGTGTTCATGGGCATGCGCCGTGCCCGGCCAAAGACGGCCGAACCCGGCCCTCCTTCGCCCGTCCCTGTATTGCTTCCCGGTCGCTCGGGACGATCACTCGGTCTGGAGTCAATGCGGGGTTCATCATTCTACTGTAGCTGTCCTCCGAATGCGGCGGTGAGATCGTCACGCTCAAGAACACCAGCCATACCTTCATGGCTGATGCCGAAGAGTCCGCCATCCACAATCCCTTCGTCGTCGTCAGAGTTGGGGCTGTAATTGCCGAAGGTGATACCGTCATCCAGCATTTGCACGGTGTAATGCAGGTCGCCGTCGCCCCACATCGTTCCCGTGCCGATCGCGCCAGGGCGCTGGCCGGGAAACCAATGCTCCAAGGCGGTGAAGTCGAGATCTCCGACAAGGGTTTCGAGGCCGATGGTCATATCGGTTGCGCCACCTACGGGTTGGTGCATGTCCGAATACCCGACCAGGCGCCCGCTCCACGATGCGCTTCCGGATAGCGCGGTGTTGTCCGCTATGGACATCTTCCCCGGCGGGTAGGGGCCCTGTGCCCAAGAGTTGGCAAGCCCGTTCCGCAAGGTGACACCAAAACCGACATAGCTGTCAGCGAGAGACATCACGCCAAGGAAATGATCGGACGTGTCGGACCACGGGCCGAGATCGGACGCCAAACTCGCCAACGTAGTGTCAAAATCCAAGCGACTGTAGACGGCCAACACAGCCTCACGGTCAAGGTTGTAGAGAATGTTCGCCGTCTCGGCTGCAGCGTAACTCATGACCGTATCGACGCGGCTATGGTCGAGGGGATGACCGCGGCCAAGAGCGTGAAGAAGTTCGTGGCCGATCGTGCCGTAATACTCGTCATGTTCACTGGCGCCTTCCGGATCAATAAGTGCCCATGCCGCAACGATCTCCGTTGGCGTGGTCCCGGATGTTAGAGGGCCAGCCAAGCCAAAGAGCACACCATCTTCATCCACATCGACATCATGCCACGTCTCCCTGGCTGAGAACTCGACCAGAATCTCGCCGTTGATGACATTTCCCCGATCGCGAGACACAGGGTTGTAATCGATGTCGATCTGCCAATCACGCGGCAGGCTCTTGTTGATCTGCACGAGAACGAATTGAACGTCGCGCATCTGACTTTGGGTTGTGCCCTGGGCAAACCTGACGATTGGGGGATCACGCCAAAGCAGTATCGTTTCCCAAGTCAGAATGTCCTCCCGCAAGATGTCGGCCAGCGCCGTGGCTCCTGCACCATCTGTGATCAGGCCGGATCGAAAGGTGATGCCGTTTGCTTCACCGATCACGAGTGCATTCTCGAAGAGCGGGATAACATCCGGCCCCAAAGCATAGTACCCTCCCTCGACATTCACATAGGGTGCCCGCGCCGCAGAGAATTCGCCGTAGATGGATGAGCTTGTGTCGATCATGGGGGGCTGCGCCACCGGAGGATCGCCCGGCTCTATCGGCGGCATGACCTGTGATGTGGTGGCGCTCATGCCGCCTCCGCCGCAAGAGGCAACAAGCAGCATGGCAGCCACTAGGGTTACGATCTTTCGTGATATCATGGCCGATCTCCGTTGCGCTGCGATCTGTTCCTCGATCGGGGAGTCAAACTCGTCCTCGATAGAGAAGCCGGACAGGAGATTGATGAGCTTGATCTCCGACATGGCGTGGGAAGAGTTGTCGCAGAAATGGAAGGTGCGGGACTTGGCGTAGAGATCGCGCATACCTCCGTGACCTCGTTCCCAAACTGCGTAGAACCCCATGCACTCCCTGTAGTTGGCATGGACCTTGCTCTTCTCCACGTCGAATGCGTGTACGACGATGTCTCCAATGGCAGTCTCGATAGTGGGGCCTTCCTCGGCCTCGTCTTCGCTGTCGGCCACTCACGTTGCATCGTACCAGTGCAGGAATTTGGCGGTCCCGGTTTCGTCTCCGGTGTAGCCTCCGGCCTCACCTCAAGAGGATGTGCTGCCCGACCAACAGTAGTCGGAACCTGTTCTGTTCTTGGCGGATCGGAACCAGCGTCACGCGGCATCCCGCTCCTCTCTTCGAGCGCGAAGGCGCCCCGAGGGGTAGAGGGGATCCCCCGGGGCGCCGACGCTGCAGGCCCGCCACTGATCAGTGGATCAGGCCTCCCAGCGTCATGCCGTGCTCGGCGTTGCCCGACGAACCGTTGTCATCAGCCGTCTCGCGGCGGGTGGCGTCGAGACCGATCTTGAGGCCGGGGTCGCCCGCGACCACCAGGGCAGCCGCCAGCCGATTCGCCGGTCCCGCGCGCAGCCGTCCGGCACGCGCAAGCCGAAGCGCAAGGTCCATGCCGCTTGTACCCGCGCGGATGCCGGTGAATGCCAGGCGGTCACCCGACTGCCCGGACGGCGGGCCTCCACCCGACTGCCGGGACGGAGCGCCGGAACCGGTCCCGGGCGGCGGTGCGTCGCGGCTGGCATCGACGGCTCCGCCTCTGAGGGAAGCATCCGCAAGGGGCTGCCTGGATGGGAGCGGGCTCGGCCCATGGAACTGCATCGATTGCCTCCAACTCCGCTGTTGGTCAGGAGAGCTTGTGAGGATGCTTGCCGAGTTCTAGCCGAGTGACTATGAGATAATTGTGTATACAAATAAGGATATCGTGTGGGTTTCGAGGAAATTTCGACCTTGCGGATTCGCCCGCACCGGACGGACAGCCGTGCGTCACTCCTCAGGCGGGACGGACCGGCGACCTTCATCCTCGGCAGCGACCCGCCCGGATCCTGAACGAACACGGCGTCGTCTGCCGCGTGCCAGGAAGATTGGTTCAAGCCCTGCTGGCCCCCTGCCGGGCGTGTTCATGGGCATGCGCAGTGCCCGGCCATGGACCGCCGAACCCGGGCCTCCTTCGCCCGTCCGTGTATTGCTTCCCGGTCGCTCGGGCAGCAACTCACGCGAAACGGCTGGTCGAGTCGTTGTCTCACGCGTGCCGTTCTCCGTACGGCTGGGTTCTGTTCGCGACAGAACGCGCCTTGGCGCAACACCGGGACCATCGAAGTCGATGCATCGCCAGGTCGTTCCCTGCCGGCGCTGCGACCACGACAAACTCGACTGTTCGCGGGTCTGCAGCTTTTGGGCGCGAGAGCGTGTCGATGCCGCGCCATCCGGTCGATCACGGCACTCAGCCGCATTCCGCCGGCCAGGGTGACGGATACGCCACGTCTCATGATCAGCAAAGCGTGAGCGGGATACCGTCAAGACCATGCCTGGGGCGGTCCAGTAACCGGAGTGGAGTATCTCTTCGCGGCTACTTCACCGTGCCGGCGTCGATCTCCGGGTCCGACTGCGCCAACGATTTCCAGTTGGTCCGGTACAGTTCCCTGACGATGAACCCGGTCTGGACCGCTGCCCTGTCGAAGCCCTCGACCCTGGGAAGCAGGGGCTCGACCAGCACGTCGTGGCGCGGCATGGCAAAGTAGGGAAAGCTGTAGCGCGGCGCGCCGGAAGGAGGGGTCACGCGATGAGGGGCGGAGACGAACCGCCCGCCGCTCCACAGCTCCATCATGTTGCCGACGTTCACCACCAGTGCGCCTTCCGGCGCGGTGACTTCGATCCAGCGACGGTCCCTGGTCAGGACCTCCAGTCCGGGCACGTCTCCCGGATGCACGATGGTGAAGGCATCGATGTCGCGATGGGGGTGGATGCCGGAGCCGGCGCAGCGCCGGTCGACCGGCGGGTAGTGCAGCAGGGTCATGTTGGTGAGCGGTTCCTCGAAGCAGGGCAACAGCCGGCCCTCGCCGAGCCCGAGGGCGAGGGCGAAGAGCCGCAGCAGCTCCTCGCTCAGGGCGTCCATCGCACGCCAGTAGTCGAGCACCGCGCGCCGGAACCCCGGTATCCGCACCGGCCAGCGGTTGGGCCCGTAGAGGTCGCACGCCTCGCGAATCGGGTCATGCGCCTCAACCTCCCGGTGCAGCTTGAAGCCCTCGTAGAGGTCCGCCTCCCCGCTCCTGGTGTTGTTTCCGAACGCGGCGAAGGGGATGTAGCCCCGGTAGTCACCGGGTGCGGCGCACAGCGCCCGTTTCTCTTCGGCCGGGAGTCGGAAGAACGCCGCCGTCATCTCCCGCATCGTCAGGATGACGCGGCGCTCGACCCGGTGACCGGTGACGTGGAAGAAACCCGTTTTCCCGCAAGCGCTCGCCAGCGCCGCCGCCATCGATCGCCTTGCTTCCGGCCCGCCGGAGTGAAAACGCGACATGTCGATCGCCGGAATGGACATGGTTGCCAATCCCTGGCCAATCCCCGGCGAAGCTTCGCCGACGTTGTCGGTTGTGTCCAGAATGCTTGTCACTGCCCAGGTCTGATCCCGCCGATCCGCCTGGTGCAGGGCCTCGCGCAGGGGAACGAGGAACATCGCGGCGGTAGCGTGGCCGCAAGCGATGACGCCGCGCCGATCCGTTTCGCGGCCCCGACGATCACCTCGCGGTCCATCTCGCCCGCCGCCGTCAATCGCCCGCTCCGGTTGCGAAGTTTCCCGGCAGCGCACCCGAAGTTCCGGTGACGCGCGGCGGCAGCAGGCCCAGGGCCGTTTCCGGCATAGCGAATCCGGCATTTGGCAAGGGACTCGAGGCATGTCGCTTGGTCGTTCCGGTCAAGCGGCATGTCTCTATGGCGCGAGCAAACGGTGTCCGGGTTGTGCCGACGCGAAGAGCACGACACGCTCTTCTCCGATGAACGCGGCGGGTAGCCTGCCTCGGGTAACCGCGACCCGCGACCTCGAGGCTGCACAGCTCGTCGCAACGGGTGCGTGGCATGGGCCGACAACAGTGGATCGGCGACAAGCAGCACGTGCATTATGGGGACATGGAGAGGCAGTCATTGTGAATAGGTAGTTCGGGGAACCCGATCGGCCACCGCGCGGAGATGAACGGGAACTCATGTGCGGCGTAGCCGCACCTCACTTGTCGAAGAGGAAGACTCATGCTTGGCCATACCACCAGACCCGTAGGAATCGACGTGCTGCGGTCCTACATGCGACAGCTTCTGGAAGCCGTCGGATTCGACCATGAAGCGGCCGCCACGGTGGCGGATGTGCATGTCGAATCCGATTTGAGAGGGGTTGGCGTTCAAGGGTTCAACCATCTCATCAACAGCCATCTGCAGGAGTACATGAGTGGCAAGGCGGATCCGACTGCCAGGCCGGAGATCGTCAAGGAAAGGGCCTGCTTCGCGCTCGTAGACGGCAACTCGGGACCGGGACCGCTGGCTGCGCTGATGGCGGCGGACGTCGCCGCGACGAAGGCCAGGCAAGCAGGGTGTGCGGTCGTGGGCGTAAGGAACAGTCACGACCTGTTCCACGCGGGTCTCTACGCCGAGCGCATGGCGAACAGGGATGTGATCGGCATGGTGTTCACCGACGACGTTGTCCCCGTGGTCCACCCAGTCGGCGGTGTCGAACCGATCATCGGCAGTAATCCGATGGCGATGTCCGTACCCACCGCGAGCGTCCCGTTCCTGGCCGACTTCACGCCGTGCTCGACGCTTCCCACCTACGTTCGCTATTCGCGTCGCTATGATGGTGAGCTTCCCGACGGTGTGGCCCACGACAGGGACGGACTTCCCACGACGGATCCCAACCAGGTGTGCGACGGCCTCGATTACAGGCGCGATATCGGCGCGATCGACCCTGGCGGTCACAAGGGTTACGGATTGCTGTTGATGATCGACTTTCTGTCAGGCGCCTTGGTCGGTTGCGAAATGGGTACCGACCACGTCGACAAGGAAGGCGCTCGCAAGGGCCATCTGTTCATCGCGATCGATCCCGAGATCTTCGGCGGCATCGACGACTTCAAACGCTCCGTGAGCGGACGTCTCGGCGCCATCAAGAGATCGAAGATGGCCCCGGGGGTCGGCGAGATCCGGTATCCCGGTGAAGGCAGTGCCGAGCGCCGGCGGCGTGCCCTGAGCAGCGGCGAGGTGCAGATCGACTGCCACTGCTGGGAAGACGGACTGAAGATTGGCGAGCGGCTCGGTGTGGAGCCGGCATCGAACCCGGACGCCGCATGAACACTCCGGCTCGCGTACCGCAAGACGAGTCCCGTTGATCGGCTCGGGGCTGCCAGGTTCACCGCGACGGCACGGAAACGATCCTGCAGCAGCGTGGCGATGGTTCATCCCCGCGGGTACGGGGAACAGCAGGTCACTGGCGCTGGCAATGCCTGCCAGGCCAGTTCATCCCCGCAGGCATGGGGAACAGACCAATGCCGGCCGGTTTGCCTTCTTCGTGACCGGCTCATCCCCGCAGGCACGGGGAACAAATGGAGACCGTGCCGGCGCTGGTGGCAGACCACGGTTCATCACCGCGGGTACGGGGACCAACCGTCTGAAACCTATTGCATAGACGCGATTCCTGCCACTCCACTCGAGCCACCGGGTTTGGGGAACTCCGCTCAGGCACTTCGCGATGGGCGAAATTCACGAGTTACAGTCCATCGAAGTCGACGGGAGTACGCAGGTTGTGGCCAACTGCCGCGAAGTCGAATCCTTGATCCGTGGGCGCTTGCCAAACCACAACGGCGTCACCGGTCTCGATGCATGCCGCGACCTGATCCCGAGTTCTCTGCCGTGTTCGAGCCGAATGCTCGCCAACAAGGACCCCGCTCGCGCTTCGAGCAAACAGGCGGCCGTGCAAACGGGGTGGAGCGTTGTCGACGACGACAACCATCATCACGCTGCGCGCCGTCCCCCCCGAATGCCGGGCCAGCGGCGCCGGACGGCGGTTCGGGCCTGGGGAGACCGCCCGCCGACAACACTGCTTCAATCCGCGCAATGTTCCGGCAGAACGAGCACCGCGAACTTGCCGAGTGGCCCGACGGCCGACGGCTGTATGCCTGTCCGCGCGGCCTGCCCGACTGGTTCCGGATGCTCTGCTACTCCATAGGACGCAAAGGGCTGCTTCACTGCATGCGGATATGAACCATAGTGAAACGACTCTGCTCTAGTTCCGGAGCTCGACGCGGTAGGCAAACCGTTCGCGCACGGTCTCGATTCTGAGCGGCATCTCGATATAGGCGCCTTCGAGCCAGAGCTGCGTCTGGTCGAGGAAGGTGGTGCTGCCGATATGCCCGTCCTGGCCGCCGAGCAGGACGAAGAAGTTGCGGTCGGGATCGGACATGTCGGAGATATGCCGCGCGTTCGAGCCGTAGTCGACGAAGTGACGCTCGGCGCCGGTGTGGTGGGCGGTCTTCATCAGCGTGTCGTTGGCGCCGCCGACCGGGACATCGGTGAAACGGAAGCGCCCGCCGATCAGGGGCAGCAGCGACAGCGGGTGGTCGAGGCCGAGCCGGTGCATGGCGCCCCAGTCGGGGAACCTCGCCACGACCGCGCCCGCGCTCTCCAGCGCCGTCCCCATCGCGGCGTCGAGATCGGCCGCGCCGGCGCGCTCCATATCGGCGGCCATCATCCTCTCGATGCGGCCCGCGTCGGCGAAAGCCTCCCAGTCGCTTCCGCCCAGAGCGGCGGAGTAGAAGGACCGGACGAAAGCCTCGCGGAAGGCCTCGTAGGCCAGCGCGCCCTGCGAGTCCGGGGCATAGCGCCCGTCCCAGTCACGCATCGCCGCGAGCGCGCGCTTGCCGTCCTCGCCGGCGCTCCCGGCGATGCCCGATGCGTCGACCCTCTCCACGAACATGTCGCGCAGCGCCGCCGCCGAGATCTTGTGGACGTCCTGCTGAAGCGCCTTGACGTCGTCGATGCCGATCCCGCCGCCGCGCAGCAGCTCGGCCATGCGCAGCACACGGTCGTCGAGCGAGAAGAAGTAGCCGATCCGGCCCGCCGTCGCGGTCGGCCGGTTGTTGGCCGACACGAGGAACCCGCGCCCGGGGTTGAGGCTGAACGGCAGCTCCAGCGTGCCCCGCATCTTCGCCCACCGTTGCGCGTGCCCGTCCGGCGGCAGCACCAGGTCCTCGGGCGCCGCGTTGCCGAGCCCGGGCAGCCGGACCGCCATGACCTGACCGATATTGCCGTCGTTGTCGGCATACAGCATGTTCTGGCCCGGAACCGCGAAGCCCGACAGCGCCTCGCGGAACTCCGCGAAACTGCGTGCGCGGCTCACCTTCAGCATCGCGCTGATCTCGTCGCTCGCCAGATGGCCGGTCCAGCCGAGCGCGAACGGACCCGATCCCGACGCGGCCACGGCGTCGGCGAGCTGTGGCGCATCCGACAGGACCGGGCCCCAGCGTGTCTCGCGGATCTCGACCTCGCGGTCGAACCACCATCGCACGGCGATCCGTTCGCGCCGCGTGGTCATCTCGGCATCCTCTGCGTCGAAGAGCGTGCTCGAAGCGGCACGCATGTTAG
>MPMV01000011.1 GCA_002238685.1 bacterium EF100-94H03 bin56 | reverse complement strand
CGCATGTGCTGCGTCATTCCGCAGCCATGGCGATCCTGCATGCCACAGGCGACATCCGGAAGGTCTCCCTGTGGCTTGGTCATGCAGACCTCAGGACCACCGAGATGTACGTCCGTGCGAGCCCGGCCGAGAAGCTGGACATCCTGGAGAGCAACACGCCGCCGTCCATCAGGCCCGGAACCTTCCTCGGTGTCAGGGACAGCTTGATGGAACTCCTCGGTGGCAAGTGATCTACCGATGTAATGCCGAGTCGAAGGGCGGAAAAACTCCCGTGTGGTGCCGATTCCCGCTCGTCACTCGGCATTACAACCCGCTCGGCATTAACGCAGGCACGGGCAAGACGACGATGCTGAAGCAGGTGGTCGAGCTTGCGGGAGCGGAGAGGATTGTCGCCCTGGCCCCCTCGAGCAGCGCGGCCCGCACGCTTCAGCGCGAGACCGGGCTCGGCACGAAGACGCTGCAGTGGTTCCTCACCCGCTACCGGGATGTCGGCGACGGCTGCGCCGATGACGAGACCTTAGGCCGCGCCCGCGAGGCCCTGGAAGGCACCCTTCTCGTTGTTGACGAAGCGTCGCTGGTCAGCATGGAGCAGATGCACAACCTCGCTCAAATCGCCGAAGCGACGGGCATCGCCCGCGTCGCCCTGGTAGGCGACAAGGCCCAGCTTCGCGCGGTCGAGGCCGGGCAGCCATTCAGGGTGCTGCAGAAGGCGGGCATGGAAACCGCGGTGATGGACGAGGTGATGCGGCAACGCGACGAAAGCCTCAAGGCCGCGGTGCTCCACATGATCGACCAGAAGCCGGAACTCGCCATCGAAGAACTCGGGCCCGGCGTCCTGGAGATGGATGCGGATGAACTCGGCTCCCATGCGGCGGCCCTGTGGCTCGATCTCGACAACGAAGCCCGCGAGGCGACGAAGGTGCTGGCCCCCACCCATGTTCGCCGCAGGGAGATCACGGGCGCCATCCGCGAAGGCCTCAAGGCCGAGGGGAGCCTCCACGGGCGGACCCTCGAGATCGAGCGCTACGTCAATCTCCACCTCACCCGGGCCCAGAAAGGAGACCTTGGCAACTGGCGCGAAGGCGACGTCGCGGTGTTCCACGCGGATGTCTATGGCGTACAGGCGAAGTCGGGCGACATCTTCGGCGTCATCGGGGCGCAAGGTGAGAAGGTTCTTCTCAAGCACCCCGACGGCAAGACCCGCCGGGTCGATCCATCGAAGTACCTGCGCTACCGGGTCGATCTCTTCGAGACTGAAGCAATCGAACTCCAGGCCGGGGAGAGGATCCGCTGGACCCGCAACGACAAGGCACGCTCGCTTCTCAATGGCGGGGAGGCGAAGGTGCTGTGGATCGGGTCGAAGAGCTTGAGGCTCCAGACGGCCGACGGCCGCACGCTGACTCTCAAACACGACGATCCCCAGCTTCACTTCATCGACCATGCCTGGACCTCGACGGTCCATGCGGCCCAGGGGATCACCTGCGATCAGGTGATCGCGGTCCTCGATGCGAACCAGGGCGCCATCGCCGGCCAGGCGGCGTTCTATGTCGAACTGACGCGGGCCCGTGACAACGCGGTGCTGCTGACCGATGACCGCGACGGTCTCGTGGAGGCCCTTGAGACGGCCGCTGGCGACGAGCTCTCGGCCCTCGAGGCGATCGGCCATCAGTTCCAGGAGGACACACACGTCGCCGTGGCGGAGAAGGAGGCGATTCCGCCCGCGGGCTTGAGCGCGGCGAAGGCCTGGAAAGAGGAGGCCCGCGCCAACCTGTCACGTCACATCGATGCCTGTCTCGCCGAACGCGAGGATCTGCTGAAGCGCGCCCGCCACCCGCGCATCGACGAGAACTCGGCCCTTACCGGCGTGGAAGGCCACGCGCAATGGCGCACACGGTCGCTGGCGACGGTCGAGGCGTGGCGCGACGAGATGGGCGACGAACCGGGCGATGGCAAGGCCGATCTCCTCGGGAAGCTCGTGGCCTTCGACGATCGCCTGGCCGCATTCAACCGGGACCTGCGGCGCCATGCCCAGGCCGCCAAGGCCGAGGAGAAGGACCTTGTCTTCTATCCCGGGATCGACGAGCTGCTGGCCCGCGGCCGGACCCTTGTCGATACCGCGCCGCGCCCGGAAGAGGTCCCCTGGGATCACCTCAACTTCCTGGAGATGGCCACCGCGGCAATCGAGGACCACGACCAGGCGGTGGCTGAGGCCGAGGCCCTGGCCCTGTTCGACCGGGTCGAAGCCGGTCTTGACGCCGTGAGGGACGAACGGCGGACGCTGAGGGACCTGGCGCAGGGCCAGCCTCTTCACACAACCGAGGGCTACGCGGCGTGGCGGGAACGGGCCGTCGCCGCCATCGACGCGTGGCAGCGGGCGGAAGTCCGGGAAGGTGAAAGGGAACGCACCTGGTTCGTCGTCACGGTCCGTCTCGAAGAGGCTCTGAAGTTTGACGACGAGGTGGCGGTACTGCTCGCCGACTGGGCCGCCTTCGAGAACGTGGCTGGCGAGCGTGGCACGGAGGCGTTCGATCTCGCCGCCAACGATCCCCTGCTGACAAGGGTCCGGCGCCTCGTCGAGGCCACTCCCGAAGGCGAGACTCCGCCTCAGGCCCTGACCGGATTCCTCGCCCGCCACCAAGCCCGGATCGAGGAACGGGAGGAGGCCGCGGCCCGCATCGGCGCGGCCCTCGACGATTATGCGTCGCGCCATGCGAAGGTCTATCACCTGCCCGAGTCGCAGGGCTTGGGCATCATGACCTGGTGCGACAAGACGAGGGAGGCCATCGACACCTGGCGGGCCATGACGGAGACGGGCGAGAGGGATCCGGCGCTGTCAACCGAGGCAATGGTCCTCGAGGACCTCATCGCCTTCGAAAAGCGCGCCTTCGGCATTGCCGTCAGGTTGTCGAAGGCCAGGGGCGACGACGGGAAGGCCAACCCGTTTCTCGGGGCCGAAGGCGAGGCCCTGGCCGCGGACCTGCGCTCGCTGCAGACGGGCCTCCCCCACCGCGGGGTGCTGCTGTCGTCGCTCCAGGAGGCATCCAGGGAACTCGATCGCCACGAGGTGCTGATTGCCGAACGGGACAAGGCCGCAGCCCGTATCGGCGCGGCCCTTGACGATTATCGGTCGCGCCACGCGACGCTCCATGACGCGCCCTCCACGCAGGCCAGGAGCATCGGGACCTGGTGCGACGAGACGCGGGACGCCATCGACACATGGCTGGCCAGGACGACGGCGGACGAGAGGGACCTGGCGCTGTCGGACATGGCAGCGGTCCTCAAGGACATCATCGCCTTCGAAGGGTGCGCACGCGACCTTCGCATGAGGTGGAACGATGTTCGCTTCACCGGCACCGCCGGCGGTGGGACGGACCCGTTCCTGACGCCCGGTGGCGAGGCCCTGGCCGCTGACTTGCGCACCCTCAAGGCCAATATCCCCCGCTTTTGCGTACTGCTGTCGTCGCTTCAGGCGGCATCCGAAGAACTCGACCGCCACGAGACGCGGATCGCCGAACGGGAGAAAGCCGCCGCCGCGATCAGAGGAGCCCTTGATGACTATCGCGCCTGCCACGCACCGATGCTGAGCGCGGACGAGCAGATCTCCGGCATCAGGGGCTGGTGTGCCGAGACGGAAAGCGCCATCGGCGCCTGGCGGGCCATGACGGAGACGGGCGCGAGGGACCCGGCGCTGTCGGAAACGGCAGCGGTCCTCGAGGACATCATCGCCTTCGAAGGACGTGCACGAGACCTTCACATGAGATGGAACGATGCCGGCATCGCCGACACTGCCGGCGTTGAGATGGACCCCTTCCACAACACCGGTGGCGAGGCCCTGGCTGCGGCCTTGCGCTCGCTGCAGGCCGGCCTTCCCCGCCACGCGGTACTGCTGTCGTCGCTTCAGGCGGCATCCGGGGAGCTCGATCGCCACGAGGCGCGGATCGCGGAAAGGGAGAAAGCGTCGGCGCGACTTGCAAAGGCCTTTGATGACTATCGCGCCTGCCACGAGCCGATGGAGGAGACGGCGGCGGAGGTGACCAGGATCAGGGTCTGGTGCCACGAGACGCAAAGGGCCATCGGCGCCTGGCGCGCGGTGACGGAAACGGATCCGGCGCTCTCGGAGACGGCCGCAACCCTTGAGGACCTCATCGCCTTCGAGGAACGCGCCCGCGATCTTTTCTATAGATGGCGGATCGCCCGCATCGGCGGCTGCACGGCGTCCCCCTTCCTGTACCGGGACGACATGACCCTGGCCGCGGACCTGCACGGGCTGGCGGACGGTCTCCCGCGCCATGCGATCATGCTGCACGATCTCCGTCCGGCGCTTGAAGGACTGGCCGAACACGAGAGGTCCGTCGCTGAAGCAAGGGAGCTGGTCGAACGCGCCGCCGGGGTCGACGATGCGCGGCGCGCCCTGCTGGAACGCGAGGGCCGCACGTCGCGGCCGCTCAACCGCCGGTTCAACAAGGCATGGAAGCGCTGGCGCGAGGCGGCGGAGGCGGTGGCGGCGGAGATCGATGCAATGGACGCAGCGCTTATCGCCCGCGTCGACGAGAATGGCGTGGCATCGCGGGTCAGGGCAGAGTATGCGGCCAGCGACCGCCTCGACGGCCTGCCGGGCTGGCTGCTGGCGCGTCTCCACGACAATGCGGTCGCTGCAGGCGCCACCGTGCATCCGGCCATGACGGCGGACTATGCCGGGATCATGCGGGAGATGTATCGCCTTGAGCAGAGCCTCAAGCAGAAGGATCCGCGGCGTCCGGTGCTGCGCGGCGAGATCAATCGCCACAACGAAAACCATGAAACCCGGCGCAGGGTTGCCAGCCTGCTGGCTGAACTGCAGGCTCATCATGCTCAAGCCGCGTCGCTCGACGGGGCGGCAAGGAGAGAATCGCTGCCCTTGCAGCAAAGCTTGGCCTGGGCCCGGTGGTACAGGGAATCCCGGAGCCTTGAGGAGCGGGCCGGCAAGGTGCTGACCGGAGGTGATTACCGCACGGTTCTCCACGACGGCCAGGGCACGCGTCAGGCGTTCGAGGAAGCGCTCGCCCTCTTCGGGAAGACACGGGCCGCCCATGGCGAGCCGGACGACTCGGTGCGTCGTGAACAGAGGCGCAAGGAGATCGAGGAGATGGTACGCGCCCAGTCGCGCCGCCGTGGCCGCGGTCTCTCCATGTGAACGGCCGGAGACTATTCCGGTCTGTCGTCGCGCCCGGTGCGCTCCAGGTAGGCCGTGACCATGCGCGCGCCCTCGCCGGCGCCGAACTGGCGGTCGAGCTGGCGTTCGAGAACGTCCCGGCGTCCCTGATCGAGCATGTCGTCCATCGCCATGCGGACAAGAAATGAGATGCGCCCGTGGAGGGTCTTCCAGAGAGGCGTCGCCGTCTCCGGCGGCACCGGAGGAAGATGCGCGATCAGCCGCCGGGCGGCTTCCGTGATGACCTGCTGCTGTTCCATGGCGAGGTCAACGTCCATGCGGGGCCGGGAGGGATCGATCGCCAGGGCAGCCTCGACGATGTAGGCGGAGACGGATGTGCTGCCGGCGTGCGATGCCCGGGCCTTGACCCTCTCCCAGTCCTCGTCCCTGCAGGAGAGCGAGTACTTGCCCTCTCTCTTCGGACGGCGCCTCACGGGTCCGTCTCCGGCGTCTTCAGGCGGCAGAGGAACTCGAGCGCGTCGATGACGGACATGCCGAGATCCGGCACCGGCGCCATCAGGCGCGTCACCATATCGGCCGTGGTCGGGAGATGTTCGAGGAGGGCCTTCTGTTCCGCCGGCGCCGGCATCAGCTCCGCGCCCACCGGCTCGTCGTGAAGCGCGCAGGCGACCATGAACGCCGAACGGCTCATGCCCGCTTTCTTCGCCCGCCTGGCGATGATCGCCTGCTGTTTCGCCGTACAGTAGTAGTTGTGTTGTCGGGCGCGGTCGCCGGTCATCGGTCAAGCCTCCGTTCCAGTGCAAGACGGGCGTCCACCCTCTCGCTGACGGCCTTCCAGGTGTCCGGGTCATCGGCGAGGCGCAGCCGCTCGATCTCTTCGAGACACGCGAGCGAGCGCTCCATGCGGGCCAGCGTGTCGCCGATGCGGGCGTCCCCGGCACTGCCGCTCGCCACCGCGAGGCGGTGGATGATGAAGGCCGAGACGCGCATGCCGGCGGCTGCGGCGGTCTCCTTGAGGTCCTGCCACTCGGCATCGGTCATCATCACCGTGCGCTGCTTCCTTGTGGTGTCCTTCATGGGCTGCTCCTGTGGTCAGACTGTGGTCACTGCGCCCGAAGCCGCAAGACCCCTCTTGAGGTCAACTTGTGGCCACCGTGACCGATGGTGGCGGATCCCCTTTGTGGCCTTCTTATGGTCCGGAAGGCCTAAGCGCGCACCCTCTGCCTTGTGGTCATTTTATGGTCTGGTGATCATGGCACGGATCGATGCTCTGCGTCAGCCCGCAGGGGTGCGTATGCGGTGACCACATGGGTGACGGGAAACATATCCGTGGATTCAGGATATCGCGAGATTACAGTGTGTCTACCCAGGGTGTAGTGGCACATGCGATGGCAGATGCGTTGGAGACCCGCAGAATGACCCTCTCACAGCGGATCACATATTGATGATAGTGTTTTTCCGGAAATGCAACTCTTGATCGATACAGGAGCCATGTCTTGCGGTCATTGAGACCGCGCAACAAGGCCGTTGACAGGCCTCTTATCTATCGGATAACGTGTGGCATTCGCGAGAGGGGAAGTGGCGCGTTATTCGGTGTTCGTGACTTTGTCGTAGATGACCCCTCTGGTCACACGAGGGTGAGGAAGCGATCGTGTTCCAGCGTCGTGACGTGGCCGTTGAAGGCGTGGAATTCCGACCATGCAAGGGCGCTGTAGACCCGCCACCAGTCGTGCGTGAAGTGTCCGGGAAGAACGTCCGCCTGATCGAAGGACCGAAGCGCATCGACCCAGAACACCGGCAGGGCGGCCGGGTCACCGCTGGCGGGCGGACCCGGATCCAGCCGGTTCGAGAGGCCGTGCTCGAGACCGGCAAGGATCGCGGCCAGGACAAGGTAGGGGTTGGCATCGGCACCGGCGGTACGGTGTTCGATCCGGCGTCCCGAGGCAAGGCCACCGGGAATGCGCAGGGCCACGTCACGGTTGTTGTAGCCCCAGCTCGCCGCCAGCGACACCCAGCCCCCCGGAGCCAGACGCCTGTAGGAGTTGGCTCCGGGCGCCCAGATCGGCATCGCTTCGGCCATCGTGACTGCGAGGCCGGCAACGGCATGGCGCATGATGTCGCTTCCCTCGTCGCTGCCGTCGTCGAAGACATTGCGTCCCTCGTTGTCGAGGAGAGAGATGTGGACGTGCGTGCCGCTGGTGGACAGGTTCCCGAAGGGCCGCGCCATGAATGTCGCGGTCATGCCGTGCGACCTGGCGACGGCCTTGATGGCGCGCTTCATCAGGAAGGCGTGGTCGCAGGCGACCACGGGATCGTCGCCGTGATGAAGATTGATCTCGAACTGTGCCGGAGCGTACTCCATGGTGATGACGTCCGCCGGAATGTTCTGCACGCGGCATGTCGTCACCATGTCGTCGAGAACCGGGCCGTAGGCCTCGACGTCGTCCATCAGGTAGACCTGGGTTTGCGACGGCCGCCGGCTGCTGCCGGGCGGTGGCGCCGGGTGCAGCGTGCCATCACTGTCGCGTTCGACCAGGTAGAACTCCAGTTCGAAGGCGACCCTCGCCCGGTACCCCAGAGTGCCCAGAGACGTGGCCATGCGTTCAACGATATGACGCGGATCGAGCCACCAGGGACGGCCGGCGGCATCACTCATCGACAGCATGACCTGGGCGTGATCGGCGCCCAGCCACGGCACCGGGGCCAGAGTTTCGCTGACAGCATGGCAGGGATAGTCCGGATCGCCGTCGGCGAAACCCATGCCGGTGCTTTCGACATTGTTGCCCTGCATGTCCATCGCGTACGTGGAGCCGGGGAGCACGATTCCCGTCGTCAGGAGCTTCTCCATGGCAGAAGCGGCCAGGCGCTTGCCACGGGGTATTCCCCACATGTCGGGAATCAGGGCATCAATCCACCGTGCGTCCGGACAATCCGGGTGTGAGGTCATGGCCCGGTCCTTGTGCAGCCGACACACTCTCACATGGAACTGTCGACCCACTCGAAGAGCCTGCTCTTCGGCAGCGCGCCCACCTTGACCGCCGCCACTTCTCCGGCCTTGAACATCATGATCGTGGGGATGCCGCGCACACCGTAGCGAGACGGCGTGGACGGATTCTCATCGATGTTGACCTTCACCACCTGGACCCTGTCCTGGTAGCGCCGGGCAAGGTCCTCCAGCGCCGGCGCGATCTGCTTGCACGGACCGCACCATTCGGCCCAGAAATCGACCAGCACGGGTCCGGGCGCCTTGAGGACGTCCTCTTCGAACGAATCATCGGTGACGTGACGAATGGTCATGGGCCTTCCCTTCCGCGACGTGCGTCTGTTCGTGTGTTGTGGTGACGCACCATCCACCAATCTAGAAGCGCAACGGTGCCCGTCAAGCGGACCGGTCAAACACCCTGTTCATGGTTCCTGTCCGGAGTGGCAAGCCAATCACCGGCCGCGGCCAGGTTGTCGATGGTATCGACGGTCATCCAGCCGCCGCCCCACACCACGCCGCGGAGCCTCCCGCGCCGGGCTGCCCGGTCCCACAGGAGATTGAAGGAGAAGGCGCCTTCGGGCGCTCCCTCAAGGAGCCGGGGATGGACAATCTGCAGGCTGGCGTAGACATAGGGCGCGGAGTCCCGCCCGCCCCGCGCGAGAAGCCGGTTCCCCTCCGTCATGGCAAAGTCTCCCGCATAGCGGTAACCCCGGGCCCGCGCCCTTTCCACCAGCAGCAGCAGGGCGTCCGTACTGTCGCCATCCCATGCCCCGACCAGAGTCTCCAGGACCGACTGGCCGGGGGATTCGGTGAGAAAGACGTCGCCGTTGGCAACAAGAAAGGGCTCTTCACCGAGGAGTCCAAGGGCGTTCGCGACCCCGCCACCGGTGCCGAGAATCCGATTCTCGCGCACCACCACCACTGGTGGGTCACGGCGAGCGGCCACCGCTGCCTCGATTTCCCCGGCAAGATGCCAGGCGTTGACCACCACACGCTCGAAGCCGGCAAGCCTGTCCAGCATGCGGTCGAGGGCGGAACGACCGGCAACGGGAATGACGGGTTTGGGCAGGCGGTCGGTCAGCGGCCGCATGCGCTCTCCGCGCCCGGCGGCAAGGATCATGGCGCGTTTCGGGGCCGTCATGCCACGCCCTTTCGCGTTTGCGGCGGGATCCAGCGGTCGAGCCATGCTGCCAGCGGCGCCAGGTGGGGACAGGTGAGGCTGTCGGTGACAAGCGCCCAGGTCCTCGGCATGAACCTCTGGTAGGCCGTCTTGCCGTCGCGGCCCAGCAGGCGGCTGAAGATGCCGGCGATTTTCAGATTGCGCTGGACCGCCATGATCGTCGCGGATGTGGCAAAGATCCCGGGATCGATATGCGGCATCAGGTCGAGGTAGCGGGCTCTGCACATCTCCGCGGTCTCAGGGGAGATGCTCCTCCTGACGTCTTCGAGCAGCGAGACGATGTCGTAGGTCACCGGGCCGGCAACCGCATCCTGGAAATCGAGCTGGCCCACCCGTGCCACACCGTCTCGCGCCGGCAGCCACAGGAGGTTGTCGGCGTGGTAGTCCCTGAGGACCACGCACGCGGGCACCCTGCGTGCCAGCGGCAGGAGATCGCGCCACAGGGACAGGAAGTCATCGCGACCGGCGCGGCTGATCTCGAGGCCGGCGAGCGGCATGAACCAGTCGGTCACGAGCGAGACCTCGAAGAGAAAGAGATCGTCGCTGTAAGCGGGAAGGTCTTCGGGAACCGGCGTCCTGTGGAGCTGTGCCAGCGCTTCCACGGCGGCACGATAGAGAAGTCCTTCGTCGGCCCCTTGGTCAAGAATGCGGTTGTAGAGATCGTCGCCAAGATCCTCGAGGAGAAGAAAACCCCTCGCGACATCCCCGGCCAGGATGGCCGGGGCGGAAAGACCGACAGCGGTGAGGTGACGAGCGATGCGCACAAAGGGCCTGACATCCTCGACGCCCGGCGACGCGTCCATGAGTACGGCCCGGCCCCTCGGACCTTCGAGGCGTTCGTAGCGGCGGAACGAGGCATCCCCGGGAATCGGCCGCCGCCGTGCATCGTCCCAGCCGCAGCGTTGCAGGAACTCCCTGATCTCATTCTCGCGCATGGCGCTCACGGACAATCCCCAACCGGGTTGTTCCCGCCGGCCGCCTTCGGGTAAGCCTTAAGAGACCCGTGGACAGGATACCGGCCATGCACACATCCCACGAGACCGACATTGTCATTGTCGGAGCCGGCCCCGTGGGTCTCTTCCAGGTGTTCGAGGCGGGAATGCTCGACATGCACTGCCATGTGGTCGACACCCTCGATGCCATCGGTGGCCAGTGCACCGCGCTCTATCCGGAAAAGCCGATCTACGACATCCCGGCCCTCACCGTGGTCGAGGCCAGGGACCTGATCGAACGTCTCGAAAGCCAGGCCGCCCCCTTCTCGCCGGTGTACCACCTCGATCAGCAGGTTGTCCGTCTCGACGGCGAGGCCGGCGCCTTCACCGTCACCACATCCACCGGCACGGTCATCGCCTGCAAGGCCATCGTCATCGCCGCGGGATGTGGCGCTTTCGGACCCAACCGGCCGCCGATTGCCGGTATCGAGGCCTTCGAGGAAAAGGGATCCGTCGCCTATCTCGTGACGCGCAAGGAAGATCACCGCGGCAAGAACGTGGTGATCGCCGGTGGCGGTGATTCCGCCCTCGACTGGGTGCTGGCCCTCAACGGCATCGCCGCGCGCATCCAGGTGGTGCACCGTCGCAACAGATTCCGGGCGGCGCCCGAGACAGTGCGCCGCTTCGAGGCGCTCGTCGAATCCGGCGAGGTCGATCGGGTTGTGCCCTGGCAGCTTCACGGACTCGAGGGCAGCGAGGGACGCCTCGAGAAAGTCATCTTGGCCGACCTCGACGGCCGCACCAGGAGTCTTGAGGCCGATCTTCTGCTGGCCTTCTACGGCCTCAGGATGGAACTGGGACCCATCGCCCAGTGGGGGCTCAATCTTGAGAGGAACCTCATCAGTGTCGATCCGGCGACATGCGCCACCTCGACCCCCGGCATCCATGCCATCGGTGACATCATCACCTATCCGGGCAAGCTGAAGCTGATTCTCTCCGGTTTCAGCGAAGCCGCCATGGCTGCCCATGACATCCATTCCCTGGTGTGGCCCGACAAGCCACTTCGCTTCGAGTACTCGACGACGAAAGGCGTTCCCGGTTCCTGAGCCGCACCATCAGTAACGGTATTCGTCGGTCTTGAAGGGGCCGGCCTGATCGACACCGATGTAGTCCGCCTGACACGGGGTGAGGGTCGTCAGATGCGCCCCCACCTTGTCGAGATGGAGCCGCGCCACCTGCTCGTCGAGATGCCTGGGAAGGACATGGACACCGATGGCATAGGTGCCCTTCTCGCGTTCGGTCCACAATTCGATCTGGGCAAGAACCTGGTTGGTGAAACTGGCGCTCATGACAAAGCTCGGGTGGCCGGTGGCACAGCCCAGATTCACCAGCCTCCCCTCGGCCAGCAGGATGATCTTCTTGCCGTCGGGAAAGGCAATCTCGTCGACCTGGGGCTTGATGCTGTTCCACCGGAGATTGCGCAGCGACTGGACATCGATCTCGTTGTCGAAGTGTCCGATGTTGCAGACAATCGCACGGTCCTTCATCGCCCTCATGTGGTCCATGGTGATCACGCCGACGTTGCCTGTCGCCGTCACGAAGATGTCGGCCTCCGGCGCGGCAGCGTCCATGGACACGACCTGGAAGCCGTCCATGGCGGCCTGGAGGGCGCAAATGGGATCGACCTCGGTCACCACGACGCGGGCCCCGGCCCCCTGGAGCGACTGGGCCGAGCCCTTGCCGACACCACCGTAGCCGGCCACCACGGCGACCTTGCCCGCCAGCATGACATCGGTGGCGCGACGGATGCCGTCCACCAGGCTCTCGCGGGCCCCATAGACATTGTCGAACTTCGACTTGGTCACCGAGCTGTTGACATCGAATGCAGGCATCCGGAGTTCGGCCGCCGACGCCATCTGGTGGAGACGGGCAACGCCCGTGGTCGTCTCCTCGCTGACACCGTGGATGTGTTCAAGCATGCCGGCGTACCTGCCATGCATCGCCGCGGTCAGGTCGCCGCCGTCATCAAGCAGCATGTTGGGTGTCCAACCATCGGGGCCCTCTACCGTACGGTCGATGCACCACCAGTATTCCTCCTCCGTTTCCCCCTTCCAGGCGAAGACGGGCACCCCGGCCTCGGCCATCGCCGCGGCGGCGTGATCCTGCGTCGAAAAGACATTGCACGACGACCAGCGGATTTCGGCGCCCAGGTGGCGCAACGTCTCGATCAGCACCGCGGTCTGGATGGTCATGTGGAGACACCCTGTGATGCGGGCGCCCTCCAGGGGCTTGGTGTCGCCGTAGGTGCTGCGCAGCGCCATCAGCCCCGGCATTTCACCTTCGGCGATGTCGATTTCCTTGCGTCCCCAGGAAGCCTGACCGATGTCGGCAACCCGATAATCCCTGTCCTGTGTCATGCCATCTCTTCCACCCGAGCGGGCGCATCGATTACCAGAGACCTGCCTGGCCGTCCACCGCCTCAGGCGAGAGCGTTGAAGTCGTCGAGCAGGCTCGCCACCATGCCGGCGTCGTTTTGTTCCATGATCGCCTCGGTCCGCCGTACGGCCTCGGTGATGTCGAGATTGCGGATACGCTGCTTCACCCGCGGCACCCCGGATGAGGCCATGGAAAGCTCGCGGATCCCCAGGCCAACGAGAATCGCCGTCATTCTCTCGTCACCCGCCATCTCGCCGCACACGTTGACGCCGATGCCGGCGCGCGCAGCAGCCGCGGTGGTGAACTGAATGAGCCGCAGCACCGCCGGATGAAGCGGATTGTAGAGATGGGCCACCTGGTCGTCACCGCGGTCGATGGCGAGCGTGTACATGGTCAGGTCATTGGTGCCGATCGAGAAGAAATCGCTTTCCCCGGCCAGGGAATCAGCCGCCAGTGCGGCGCCGGGGATCTCGATCATGATGCCAACCGGAGGCAGTGGGTCAGCAATGGCCACACCCGCCCTGACCAGCCGTTCGGCCACCCTGTCCCTCACCTTGCGGACCTGGCGCACTTCCGAGATCGTCGAGATCATGGGAAGGAGGATGCGCACCCTGCCATGGGCGCCTGCGCGCAGGATGGCGGCAAGCTGGTCCTCGAGGAGGTTGCCGAACTTGAGCGACAGGCGGATGGCCCGCAGTCCCATGGCGGGATTGGCGCCGGCGCCGACCGGTTCGCCGAGAGAATAGGGCAGCTTGTCGTTGCCGGCGTCCAGTGTCCGGATGGTCACGATGCGGCCGGCCATGCGTTCGACGACATTGGCGAGGTGGACGTACTGTTCGTCTTCGTCCGGGATGGTGTCGCGGTTGAGAAAGAGATACTCCGTCCGGAAGAGACCAATGCCTTCGGCACCGTGGTCGAGGGCGGGATCGATCTCGTTGGCGAGTTCCACGTTGGCCAGGAGGCCAATGCGGACCTGGTCGCGCGAGACCGCCGGGACATCGCGCAGGTGGCGAAGCTTTCGGGCCTGCAGGCGGAGTTCGCCGCGGCGTCTTTCGTAGACCCCCTCGACGCCGGCATCGGGATTGATCACCACGGTGCCGGTGCCACCATCGACAATCACGCGATCGCCGCTCGTCACGTTCCCGAGCAGTTCGCCGGCGGCGACCACGGCGGGCAGACCAAGGGACCGGGCAAGGATGCCGGTGTGGTCCTGGGCGCCACCCGACGCCGTCACGAATCCCGCAACACGGCGCGGATCGAGGAGTGCGGTGTCGGCAGGCGTGAGTTCGTCGGCCACGACAACCGTGCCCGGGGCAAGGTCGGTGAGGGCGCGGTAGGGGGCGGCCATCAGATTGTGCAACAGGCGCTTGCCGACATCGCGCACATCCTTGCTGCGCTCGGCGAGGTAACTGTCATTCATGTCCGAGAAGGCCCGGACGATATCGCCGACCTCCTGGGAGACCGCGGCCTCCGCGTTGAGGCGCTGGTCGCGGACCCTCTCCTCGACACCCCGGACCAGCCGCGATCCCTCCAGCATCCGGCTGTGCGCGACAAGCAGGTACTCCAGCTCCTCGGCGGCGCTTCCGTGCAGTGTCCGCGCCTTTTGCGAGAGGACGGCCAGCTGATCGCGTCCGCGGGCGACGGCTTCGTGGAACCGGTCGATTTCCGCTGCCACCTGATCCTTGCCGATCTCATGGACCGGAACTTCGAGCGCGCCGCTCTCGACGACATAGGCCGGCCCGATGGCGATGCCCGGCGCGATCCCCAGTCCGGCCAGTTCAAGACCACCCCTTCTACTCATTAAACCGGTTCCCGACGAGAATCGCGAGGGCGTCGAGAGCGGCCCCGGCGTCGTCACCATGCGCTTCCACCTCGATGGTGGTGCCGATGGCGGCAGCCAGCATCATGAGACCCATGATGGACCTCCCGGATACCCTGATGCCGTCCTTTTCCACCTCGACGGTGGCGCTGAAGTCGTCGAGTGCAGCGACAAAGCGCGCCGCCGCCCGGGCATGCAACCCCCGTTCGTTGAGAATGGTGAAACGGCGGCGCATGACGGCAGGAGAGGCACCGGTTGTCACGATTCGGTCTTGAGGAGGCTGCTGGCGACGTTGATGTAACGCCGCGCCGCTTCCTGCGCGGCGGCAACGGCCTCCTCGACGGTGGCATTGTGGCGGACCGATGCCAGACGGACCAGCATCGGCAGGTTGACGCCGGCGATGACCTCCACCCTTCCGGGATTCATGACCGAGATCGCGAGATTGGACGGTGTGCCGCCGAACATGTCCGTGAGGATGATGACGCCCGAACCGGTATCGACGCCGGTAACCGCGTCGACGATATCGGCACGGCGCTGCTTCATGTCGTCGTCGGGTCCGATCGAGATCGCCGTCATGTTCTCCTGGTCGCCCACGATATGCCTGATGGCGGCGACAAACTCGTCCGCCAGCCGGCCGTGGGTCACAAGAACCACACCGATCATGCGGCACCTGCCGGACTGCACCGTGTCACGTCTTCATTCCCCCATGTGCAGGGCATGTCACCCATTACACAAGAGGCCGTGCATTCAGCAACCAAAACCGCCGTCGAGAGGCACCGTGCCCTGGAGCGCCTGCACCGCCAGCATCACCTTTGCCACGGCCGAGGCTTCGGTTGCACAAAGACGGCAGACCGGCAGCGGGCGCCCGGCGATCACTGTGTGCCGGGGTTCGGGAAACCTGGCTACGGTATCGCAGAGTTCGATGACCAGGTGGACCGCCCAGGACGGATGGTGGTCGAGCCTGGCGATGCCCAGCCCCCGCACCTCGATCATGCCCGCCAGGGTTTCCGGCGCCGAGGCCACCAGGATTCCATCCCGCAGGGCGACCTCGACCTGGTCGTCGGCCACCAGCCGCGCTTCGCGTTCGCTGATCAGGCGCAGGGCAAGGTCGCTCTTGCCGCTTCCAGGTGGACCGCGCAACAGGATGCCGGCTCCGTCGACCTCGACCGAGGTGCCGTGAATCAGCACGACGGCTCAGTCCGGATGGCCCGTCTCCTCTTCGGTCAGAAGTGCATAGATGGCCTCCTGACTGTCGGCGCCCCGGAGTTTCTGGCAGACGTCGTGGTTGCGCAGCAGACGCGACACCCGGGCGAGAGCCTTGAGGTGGTCAGCACCGGCATCTTCCGGGGCCAGAAGGAGGAACACGAGATCGACGGGCTGTTCATCCAGGGAATCGAAATCGATCGGCGAGGTCGCCCGTGCGAAGACACCATGCAGTCCGGGCAGTCCCGGCAGCTTGGCATGGGGAATGGCGATGCCCAGCCCCACACCTGTCGATCCCAGTCGTTCACGTTCGAGAAGGGCATCGAAGATGACCCGCTCATCGGTGCCAACGATGCGCGAGGCATGGCGCGCCAGTTCCTGGAGCACCTGCTTCTTGCTGGCAGACCGCAGGCGCGGAACCACGCAGTCAGGTGTCACCAGAGAGGAAATCTCCATCCCGTCACCTGGCCCGGTGCAGCACGACAGCGGCCATGTCAGTGATGTTCGCGCAGTTTCCGCTTGTTGCGCCGGAGCTGCTTTGCGACATGTTCCATAGCCTTGCCGAACGCGGCAGACGCCGTCAGCCCATCGCCATGCCCCTCGGCATTGATGTCGTGTCCGACATGGACGGAGATGTGCACCCGGTGAGACTGCGCCTCGCGCGAGAACGTCACGTGAGCGCTCAGCGAATCGGCAAAGTACTTGTCGATGGCACTGCCGAGAACCTGCTCCACGTGATGGCGCAACGTTTCACTGACGTCTGTCTGATGACCTGTGATGGATATGTTCATTGATGATCCGCTCATCGTCACCGGAGACCGTCACCAGCGGCCCCGGTCGCGGACATGGACCTGTCCCGCGCTTCGTGGTCCGGAATATAGGGATTGTCTGCCCGTCCGACAAGGGGACACGCCCACGCTGTCCCGGTCATGGCGACCCGGACGCCACGGACATGCTGCGGGGTCGGTAACGCCTGGAACTCCTGGATACCCTGCGTCGAGCCATTCCGACTGCGCAATCGGTGACGAACGTCCGGTCCTCTCCGGCACAGGCGAGCAGGCGGACGGCGTGGAAGGAGCGACTGACCGGTTCGCCTAGAGGCGGAACTGGCGGCCGAGATAGACCTCGCGAACGATCTGGTGGGCGGCGACTTCCTCGGGCGGGCCTTCCATGAGGATGGTGCCCTCGTGGAGGATGTAGGCGCGGTCGACGATGCCGAAGGTCTCGCGCACGTTGTGATCGGTGATGAGCACACCGATACCGCTGTCCTTGAGGTGAGCCACCAGTTCGCGGATGTCTCCGAGTGCAATGGGGTCGATTCCGGCAAGCGGTTCGTCCAGCAGCATGATGGAGGGGCGCGAAGCACGGGCACGGGCGATTTCGACGCGTCGTCTCTCTCCCCCCGAAAGGGCCACGGCAGGGGTGTGACGCAGGTGCGATATCGAGAACTCCGCAAGGAGCGAATCGAGCATGGTCTCACGGACATCGTAGTCGTCCTCGACGACCTCGAGAACGGCCCTGATGTTGGCCTCGACCGACAGGCCACGGAAGATCGAGGCTTCCTGCGGAAGGTAGCCGATACCGAGGCGCGCCCGCCGGTACATCGGCAATCCCGTGACATCGTGGCCATCGAGCGTGATCGTGCCCGCGTCGGCGGCTACCAGGCCCGTGATGAGGTAGAAGCAGGTCGTCTTGCCGGCGCCATTCAGACCGAGAAGACCCACGACCTCCCCTGCATGCACGTTCAGACTGACATTGCGGACAATGGGACGCTTGCGATAGCTCTTGGTCAGGTTGGAGGCGACAAGACCCCGGTTGTGACTGACCAGGACAGGCCCGCTCTCGTAGGTCGCGTTCACTGTTCGCCTTCGTCAACAGCACTCAGCAGTATGTTCACCCGTTCCTCTCCGCCGACGATGTTGACCTGGCCACTCGCCAGGTCGAGCGTCACCTTCGTGCCCGTCAGAACGGCATCGTCGTTCACCAGTCGCACATTCTCCTCGAGGATGACGACACCCGACGCCACCGACCACAGGCCGGCATCGCCGTGCGCCGTCCCGTCATCGGTGAGAACGACGACATCGCCGTGCGCCCGGATGGATTCGACCCGGTTGCCGTCTCCGTCGTCATCGTAGCGCACGACCATGGTATCGGCGCGTACGGTCAACTCGCCCTGCATGACCTGGACACTGCCGTTCAACGTGACATCCCGCGATTCAGAATCGACCTCGAGACTGTCGGCGGACACCTCGATCGGCTCACCGCTGTTGTAGTCGCTGATCGAAAACATCTGTGCCGCTGCCGGCAAAGCCGGAAGGAGACCAAGCACACCAATGACCACGAGACTCTCAAGTTTGTTCATGGGAGGCTCTCGAATTGATCGCTGAAGGGCATCGTCCGGGGCGCGTGATGCATGGCCACGAACGTCCCGGACAGGTATTTTTCCACGAGGTATAGTGGAAACTGGCCATAAGCACCACCCGTGAAAGTACCCCCAACATATACACGGTACCTGACAACCCGATGACGATTCAAGGAATACTTGACCACGGCCGCGACACTGATCCACAGGCGCCTCATGGCAACCCGTCAATCACCCGTGTGGAGCGATATCTCGACGCCACCGGAAAACGTGAACTTGCCGCCATGATCGCTGACTTCGAAACCCTCCGCCTCGAGGTCTCCCGACGGACCGGTGCCTTTGACCATGGCGTCACTGCGCGCCATCCCCTGCTCCAGGTCGATGAGAACGCGCTCGCTTTCCAGGCGATAACCGCTGCTGGAGATGACCTGAACGGACGATTCCAGGGTGAGTACCTGGTTCTTCTGTTCATAGTATCCGCTGTCAGCCCGCAAGGACGTCCATTCCCCTTCACCGACGGTAATGGAGCCGCTCACACCCTCCAGAAACACCATTTCGCCCCTGTCCGAACCATGCCAGGCCCGTCTGGCCCTGATGGTGAAGGGCCGGCCGTCGCTGTCCGTTCCGAGGAACCTGACATTGGTCATGGTCGAGCGTTCGGCCGTCGGCTGTTCAAGTCCACTGATCGGGATCACATCGGGCAATTCGATGAGGTTGAAGGTCGGCCACATCAGCAGAAAGACGGCCAGGGCAAGGGCACACAGCGGCAACAGCCAGCGCAGCAGGCGCACGATGCGCGTGTAGCGCAGCAGGGAGCGGTGACGGGGATGCGGCAGGACGTCTTCCGGGGTGAAGCCTTCTGTGGGCGGGATGGCCATCGGATCAGTGGTCCAGGATATCCGGATCGTTCCATCCCAGAAGATCGAGTTCAGCGCGGGTCGGGAGAAAGCGGAACAGGGCCTCGGCCAGTTCCGTGCGTTCCTCGCGCTCCAGGCGGCGATCGAGTTCCGCCTTCAGCCGATGGAGGTGGAGAACATCCGCAGCAGCATAATCGAGCTGCCGGTTCGAGAGTTCTCCCGCCCCCCAGTCGCTGCTCTGCATTTGCTTGGAGATGTCGACACCGAGGAGTTCCTTGCACAGGTCCTTGAGGCCATGCCGCTCGGCAAAGGTCCGCACCAGGCGGGACGCGATCTTGGTGCAGTAGACGGGCGACACGACGACACCCATGTGGTGGCGGATTGCCGCGAGATCGAACCGGGCAAAGTGAAAGATCTTCAGGGTGCCGGGGTCCGTCAGGAGAGCGCGCAACCGCGGCGCAGCAAGGTCGCCTTTGGGAAACTGCACGAGATGGGCATTGCCGTCACCACTGGAAAGCTGGATGAGGCACAGACGGTCGCGGAAGGGCTTGAGACCCATGGTCTCGGAATCGACGGCAACCGTGGCCCCGAGATCAAGGCCGGAGGGAAGATCTCCCTGATAGAGAAGGTTGGCCATGTGACAGCTGAGGTGGAAGAAGGCTGACCCGCCACGTCTGCGAATCCGGGAAGACACCGGACTGACAGGCGATCAGGGTATGGCAAGGCTACCCCCACCTGCCCGCTGGGACAAGGTCGGGTGGCGCTGGTGCCCAGGAGAAGACTCGAACTTCCACGGGGTCTCCCCCACAGGTACCTGAAACCTGCGCGTCTACCAATTCCGCCACCTGGGCACGGCGCCTCTCCTAGTGGGCACAGGGGAAACCTGTCAAGTGGCAAAGCCCTTTGGACGATTGACGCCTTGCCCTCGAGGCTCAATCATCCGCAGCCGGTGTTGCTGGAGGTCTTCATGGCTGTTGGGACGGTTGTTGTCTTCGGCGGGTCCGGCTTCATCGGGCGCTATGCCGTCCGCAGGCTGGCCGCCGACGGCTGGCGGGTCATCGTTGCCGTGCGCCGGCCAGGCAAGGCCGCCTTCCTGCAAACAGCTGGCGATGTCGGACAGATCGTTGCCGTCGCCACCGATATCGCCGACGGGCGTCAGGTCAGCGAGCGCATCGCCGGCGCCGATGCGGTCGTCAACCTGGTCGGCATTCTTCACGAAGGGGGCCAGCGCACCTTTGCCAGACTGCACGTCGAGAGCGCCGGCGACATCGCCCGGGCGGCAGCGGCAGCAGGGGTGCGCGCCATGGTCCATGTCTCGGCCATTGGCGCCTCGGACAGGGCACGATCCACCTATGCCCGCTCGAAGGCATCCGGGGAAAACGCGGTGAAGGCAGCCATGCCCCATGCGGTCATTCTCCGGCCAGGCATCGTCTTCGGACCGGAAGACGGATTCTTCAACCTCTTCGGCCGCCTGGCGGCCCGCTCCCCGGTCATCCCTCTCTTCGGCGGCGGTGCGACACTGTTCCAGCCGGTCTATGTCGACGATGTCGCTGCAGCCATCGTTGCCGCCCTCGGCGATGTTGGTGCCCGGGGACGAACCTTCGAACTCGGCGGTCCTCAGGTCTCGACCTTCCGCCACTTCATGGAGTTCATACGCCGCGAGACCCGCAGGCGCGTCGTGCTCCTGCCGCTGCCGTTCGCCGCCGCACGCCTCATGGGGCGCTTCCTCGAACACCTGCCGCAGCCACCGCTCACGTACGATCAGGCCCTGCTTCTCGAATCCGACAATGTGGTGGCACCGGATGCCGCCACCCTGAAAGATCTCGGCATCGAGGCGACCGCTCCCGAGCTGGTGGTGCCGTCCTATCTCGCCCTCTACCGCCGCGGCGGCAGCGCCCCGGAGTAGAGGGCGCGGCGGCAATGCTCCCTGGCAACGAAGGGGATCAGGACTGGACAAGGGCCGGGGATGTCAGCGGACTGCGCCCCGGCGCGGATCTCAACGCCACCGGGGCGCGGCAGACTACAGGTAGAGCCAGGCCAGGAGCAGGGCGGCGAGGAGCACGCGGTAGATGACGAAGGGGGTGAAGGAGGCCCGCGCCAGCCACGCCATGAAGAGGCGGATGGTGATGAGGGCGGCGCCGAACGAAAGCACGGCTGCCACCAGGGAAGAACGTGTCAGGGCCATGTCTCCGGATGCGGCCATGTCGCCCGCCGCCAGCAGCACGGCGGCACCGATCACCGGAATGGAGAGCAGCATCGAGAAGGTGGCGCAATCCGCCCGGCGGTACCCGAGAAATCGCGCCGCCGTGATGGTGACCCCGGCGCGGCTTGTCCCGGGAACAAGAGCGGCCACCTGGAAGAGACCGATGACCACGGCGCTACGCCACGTGAGGTCCTCGAGCGGGCGCGCCGTCCCACCGAGCCTGTCGGCCGCGAGAAGCAGAAGTCCGAACCCGAGGGTGGTCCAGGCAATGAGTGCCGGATCCCGCAGCATGTCCGTACCCGTGGCGTGGAGCACGAAACCCGCTCCACCCACCGGCACCGTCGCCGCGACGATGAGAACCAGGAGACGGCGGTCGGCGGCCTCCCTGCACCTGAGAAGGCGGACAATCTCCTTGCGGAAATACATGATGACCGCCAGCAGGGTGCCGCCGTGGACGGCGATGTCGATCTTCAGCCCCTGGTCCGGCCAGCCGAGCACGTTCGACGCGAGAAACAGATGGCCGGATGAACTCACCGGAAGGAATTCGGTGATGCCCTGGACAAGGGCGAGCACGGTCAGCTGCAGCCACGTCATGACACGCCCACCTGAAATGAGCACCGCATCGCGGCGCCGGTGAGCCGGAGATGATGGTGCTGCAGCCCGGGTGGCGGCGGCAGCAAGATCATGGGGATCTCACCGGTCATGGTTCAGCATATGGAAAGATGCGGTCTGAATAAAGGTCAGTTATACTGACTTGCATTGGTGGGGTTGTGCACTCCTGATCACCGGGAACGAAAGAACGGGTGGCGTTGGCGCAAAATTATGACATAATGTCTGACCTATTTTCCGACGTCAGATACCATGACCCTCCTTTCCTTTGTCGACGTGCCGCAACAACGGCCCTACAGGCGTCTCGCCGGGGAGCGCCGTCGCGACTTTCGCGAAATCTATGACGAGTTCATTCCCGACAGCGCCGTCACCCAGGCCTCGCGCTGCTCGCAGTGTGGCGTTCCGTTCTGCCAGATTCACTGCCCCCTTCACAACAACATCCCCGACTGGCTGGCGCTGACTGCCGAAGGCCGGCTCGAGGAGGCCTACGCCATCGCTTCGGCCACCAACACGTTCCCGGAGATCTGCGGCCGCATCTGCCCCCATGACCGGTTGTGCGAGGGCAACTGTGTCATCGAGAAGGGATTCGATTCGGTCACCATCGGCACCGTCGAACGCTTCATCACCGAAACGGCATTCGACAACGGCTGGGTGCGTGGTCCCGAACCGGTGCGCGAACGCGAACAGTCCGTGGGCATCGTCGGCGCCGGACCGGCCGGGCTCGCGGCAGCCGACAGACTCCGGCGCCACGGGTACCGGGTCGAGGTCTACGACCGGCACGACCGGGCCGGCGGTCTGCTGGTGTACGGCATTCCCGACTTCAAGCTCGAGAAACATGTCGTCTCGCGCCGCGTTGACCTGCTCCTTGAAGGCGGTGTCAACTTCCATCCGGGGACCGACATCGGACGCGACCTGTCCTTCGCCGATCTGCGCGCCCGCCATGATGCCGTGCTGCTTGCCACCGGTGTCTACAAGGCGCGCGACATCCAGGCTCCCGGAGTCGGGCTCGACGGCATCGTCCCCGCCCTCGACTACCTCATCGCCAGCAACCGCCGCAGCCTCGGCATGGATGTCACCGCAAGCGCCGGTCCCGATGCCGCCGGTCACCGTGTTGTTGTCATCGGCGGTGGCGATACGGCGATGGACTGTGTGCGCACGGCCGTGCGTCAGGGGGCCCGGGCCGTCACCTGTCTCTACCGCCGTGATCGCGACAACATGCCCGGCAGCCAGAGGGAAGTGAGCTATGCCATCGAGGAAGGGGTCATCTTCGAGTTTCTGTCCGTCCCGGAGGCCTTTGCCGGCGACAACCGGGTGACCACGGTAAAGGCGGCGCGCGTGCGCCTTGGCGACGCCGACAGCGGCGGGCGGCGGCGGCCACTGCGGGTCGAGGGGAAGGGGTTCGGCATCGAAGCGACACTTGTGCTCAAGGCCCTGGGATTCGACCCCGAGCCGGTCGCGGAGATGTTCTCGCTCGACGATCTCGAAACCGAGGCCGACGGCACCGTGAAGACTACCGGTCCGTCGGGCAGGACCAGCGTGCCCGGAGTGTGGGCCGCTGGCGACATCGCACGTGGCGCATCGCTCGTGGTGTGGGCAATCCGTGATGCGAGGCAGGCGGCCGATTCCATTCACCAGGAGCTGGGCGGACCATGAGCGATCCCTGCCGGACAGCCGAACGGACCCGCCTGGAACGGCACGGTCTCTACGATCCCTCCTTCGAGCACGATTCCTGTGGTGTCGGATTTGTTGCCGCCATCGATGGCGCCCCCGACCGCAGGGTCGTGGAAGCGGGCATCGCCGCCCTGAAGGCGGTGTGGCATCGCGGCGCGGTCAACGCCGACGGCAAGACCGGTGACGGTGCCGGAGTCCAGGTCCAGATCCCCCAGGGCTTCTTCAGGGAGCACATCGAGCGCACGGGGCACGAACCGGGCAGCGGCCGCCTTGCGGTCGGCATGATTTTCCTGCCGCGCACCAATCTGGCGAACCAGGAAGCCTGCCGGGCAATCGTCGAATCCGAGATCCTCAACTTCGGATACCGCATCTTTGGCTGGCGCCATGTCCCCATCGACAGCACGGTGATCGGCGAACGCGCCAGCGCGGCGCGACCGGAGATCGAACAGATCATGATCGCCAGCGAAGCCGCCCTCGCCGAGGGCCGATTCGAGAATGATCTCTACATTATCCGCCGCAAGATCGAGGCCCGTGTGCGCGAGGCAGGGGTAACCGGATTCTACATCTGCTCGCTGTCGTGCCGTTCGATTGTCTACAAGGGCATGTTCGTCGCCGAGCAACTGTCCAACTTCTATCCGGACCTCTCCGACGACCGCTTCGTTTCCAGCTTCATCATCTTCCACCAGCGCTACTCGACCAACACCTTCCCGACGTGGGATCTCGCCCAGCCCTTCCGCATGCTCGCCCACAACGGCGAGATCAACTCGCTGCGCGGCAATGTCAACTGGATGAAGAGTCACGAGGCGCGCATCGGCCATGACGCCTTTGCCGAGCATCTCGATGTCATCAAGCCGGTCATCCCATTCGGCGCTTCCGATTCGGCGGCACTCGATTCCGTCTTCGAACTCCTGGTGCGCGCCGGACGTTCGGTGCCGCTGGCGAAGACCATGCTGATTCCGGAAGCCTGGGCACACAATGCGCGGCTGTCGCAAGAGGTGCGTGCGCTCTATCTCTACTGCAACACGGTGATGGAGCCCTGGGACGGCCCGGCTGCCATCGCGGCCTCGGACGGCCGCTGGGTCATCGCCGGCATGGACCGCAACGGCCTGCGGCCCATGCGTTATTCGCTGACCCGGGACGGCCTGCTCATTGTCGGCTCAGAGACCGGCATGATCCCGGTACCGGAACACATTCTCGACCACTGCGGCCGCCTCGGACCAGGCGCCATGATCGCCGTCGACCTGTCCGCAGGCCGGCTCTTCACGGATGCCGACATCAAGGAACACCTGGCCGCCAAGCAGCCCTATGCGCGGTGGGTCGGCAACATCACCCATCTCGATGACCTCCAGTGCGGCGTCGACGGGGCACCGGCCTGCGGGGATACCGAGCTGAGATGGCGCCAGCACGCCGCCGGATTCTCGTTCGAGGACCTGGAACTCATCCTGCGCCCCATGGTCGAGGAAGCGAAAGAGGCTGTTGGGTCCATGGGCGACGACACGCCGCTTGCGGTGTTGTCGGGCCACTACCGCGGCCTGCATCACTTCTTTCGCCAGAACTTCAGCCAGGTCACCAACCCACCCATCGATTCGCTGCGCGAGCGCCGGGTCATGACCCTCGACACGAGACTGGGCAATCTTTCCAACATTCTCGATCAGGACGAAAGCCAGACCCGCATCCTGCAACTTGCCTCACCGGTTCTCGACAATGCCCGTTTCGCCGCGATGCAGCGCCATCTCGGAAAGGGCGCGGTGGTCGTCGATTGCACCTTTCCGGCGGACGGGGATGACCCCGACGTGTTGGGCGACGCCATCACGCGCATCCGCCGGGAGACCGAGGACGCGGTCCGTGGCGGCTGCGAACACATCATCCTGACTGACGAGATGAGTGGTCCGGACCGTGCCGCCATGCCGATGATCCTCGCCGCCGGCGCCGTGCACAGTCACCTCGTGCGCCAGTCGCTGCGAACCTTCGTGTCACTGAATGTACGCTCGGCCGAGTGCCTCGACGTGCACCACTTTGCCGTTCTCGTCGGCGTCGGATCGACAACGGTGAATGCCTACCTCGCCGAGGAGAGCATCCGGGCACTCCACGGGCGCGGTCTTTTTGGCGGCTACAGCAGGGCCGAGTGTGTTGCCCGTTACCTGAAGGCGGTCGACGACGGCCTCCTGAAGATCATGTCCAAGATGGGAATCGCCGTGATCTCGTCCTACCGGGGCGGCTACAACTTCGAGGCCATCGGTCTCTCAAGGACCCTGGTCGCGGAGTTCTTTCCCGGCATGCCGGCCAAGATCTCGGGAATCGGTCTGAGCGGCATCCAGAAACGCACACTCAAGCTCCACCGCGAGGTCCACGGCATGGCGGGACAAGCGCTGCCGATCGGCGGACTCTACCGCTTCCGCCAGGGTGGTGAATCCCATGCCTGGGAGGGCCGGCTGATCCACACACTGCAGACCGCCGTGGCGAGCGACAGCTGGCAGATCTACCGCCGCTACGCCGACGGGCTCCACGCACGGGAACCCTTCAGTCTGCGCGACCTCCTGGAGTTTGACGACCGCAACGACCCCGTCGACATCGATGACGTCGAATCCATCACCGGAATTCGCAAGCGATTCGTCACTCCCGGCATGTCGCTTGGCGCCCTGTCACCGGAAGCGCACGAGACCCTCTCCATCGCCATGAACCGCATCGGCGCACTGTCCGACTCCGGCGAGGGTGGTGAAAGTCCCGAGCGATTCAGGACACGACCCAATGGCGACAACGCGAACTCGCCGATCAAGCAGATAGCCTCGGGACGCTTCGGGGTGACGGCGGAGTACCTCACCCATTGCCGGGAAATCGAGATCAAGATCGCCCAGGGCGCGAAACCCGGCGAAGGCGGACAACTGCCGGGCTTCAAGGTGACGGAGATGATTGCCGGTCTGCGCCATGCCACACCAGGGGTGTCGCTCATCTCGCCGCCGCCGCACCACGACATCTACTCGATCGAGGATCTCGCTCAGCTGATCTACGATCTCAAGCAGATCAATCCCGTGGCCCGGGTGTGTGTCAAGCTTGTCAGCCAGGCGGGTGTGGGAACGGTGGCCGCCGGGGTCGCCAAGGCAAAGGCGGATGTCATTCTCATCTCCGGCCATGTTGGCGGAACCGGGGCCAGCCCGCAGACCAGCATCCGCTATACGGGCGCGCCCTGGGAGATGGGTCTGGCGGAAACCAACCAGGTACTCACTCTCAACCGCCTGCGGCACACGGTGCGCCTGCGCACGGATGGCGGCATCCGCACCGGCCGCGATGTCGTCATTGCCGCCATGCTCGGCGCCGAGGAATACGGTGTCGGGACGGCCTCGCTGGTTGCCATGGGGTGCCTGCTGGTTCGCCAGTGCCATTCCAACACCTGCCCGGTCGGAATCTGCACGCAGAATTCCGCGTTGCGCGACAAGTTCGAAGGTACGCCGGAAAAGGTGGTCAACCTCTTCTCGTTCATCGCCGAGGACGTGCGACACATCCTCGCCTCACTGGGGGTACGCTCCCTCGACGAGATCATCGGCCGCACCGACCTCCTCAAACAGGTGAGCCGCGGCAGCGAGGATCTTGACGATCTCGATCTCAACCCCCTTCTCCTCCAGGCCGATCCCGGCGGATTTCCGCGCTACTCGGTGGTCGAGGGACGCAACGAGGTTCCCGACAGTCTCGACATGCGCATGCTCCGCGACGCCCGTACAGGTCTCGACGATCGCGAGAAAATGCAGCTCGCCTACAATGTGCGCAACACCGATCGCGCGGTTGGCACCAGACTCTCTTCCGAGATCACCCGCCGTTTCGGCATGAAGGGACTAGCACACGATCACATCACGGTCCGCCTGAGAGGCTCCGCCGGCCAGTCGCTGGGAGCCTTTGCGGTGCAGGGTGTGCGTCTCGAGGTCTTCGGCGACGCCAACGACTATGTCGGCAAGGGTCTCTCGGGCGGCACCATCGTGGTGTGCCCGCCGGTCTCGAGCGAGCGACCGGCCCATTCCAACACGATCATCGGCAACACGGTCCTCTACGGAGCCACTGCGGGACGCCTCTTTGCCGCCGGCGAGGCCGGAGAGAGACTGGCGGTGCGCAATTCCGGGGCCGATCTCGTGGTCGAGGGCTGCGGATCCAACGGCTGCGAATACATGACCGGAGGCACGGTCGTCGTGCTCGGCCCTGTGGGACCCAACTTTGCCGCCGGCATGACCGGCGGCATGGCCTTCGTTTACGACAGGCACGAGTGCCTGGCAGAGAACATCAATCCCGATCTCGTGATCATGCAGCGCCTGGCCAGCACACGGTGGGAGGCGCACCTGAAGGCGCTCATCGAGGACCATGTCACGGCGACACACTCCAGGCGGGCCTCGGAGCTCCTGCATGACTGGAAATCCGAGGTCACGCGCTTCTGGCAGATCTGCCCGAAGGAAATGGTCGACCGGCTGGATTTCCCGCTCGTCGATGACGAGGAGGCGTTATTCGCCTGAACCTGCCTCAGGACGGTTGTATTTGCCCCATCGGCCGGTCCATAAATTTCCCGGTCACGCCATGAGGGATGGTCTTGCCCGAGTTGTTCCACGATCCGATGTCACCGTTTTGCCGCAAGGTCAGGGTCGTTCTCGACGAATTGGGCGTGCGCTTCTCGTTGACCCGAGAGAACGTCGCGCTGGAGCGGGAGGAGTTCCTCGCCCTCAATCCGGCCGGCGAAGTCCCCGTCCTCGTCGATGGCGACGGGTCCGCCCTTGCCGACAGCCAGGCGATCGTCGAGTACCTCCAGGACATCCACAAGGAGCCGGATCTCCTTGGCGAAAGTCCCGCGCAACGCGCGGAGACCCGCCGTCTTGTCGCCTGGTTCGACAGGAAGATGTACCGGGAGGTCACCCTCCTGATCATCGAGGAGAAGATCCACAAGTGGCGCCAGAAGCGTGGCAAACCCGACTCCGCGGTGCTGGCGGCGGCGCGTGGCAGGCTGCGGTTGCACCTGAACTACATGGAACGGCTGCTGGCGACGCGCTTCTGGCTTGCCGGCGAGCGCTTCAGTCTCGCCGACATTGCCGCGGCCTCGCAGATTTCCTGCATCGACTATGTCGGCGACATTCCCTGGTCCTCCTCGCGGGCAACCCGCGAATGGTACGCCAGGATCAAGTCGCGGCCGTCATTCCGGCCGATCCTCCATGACCGCCTTGCCGGCATGCCGCCCGACGATCACTATGCCGATCCGGACTTCTGAACCGAAGTGCCATCGCCTGATCGTGCATGCGGCGCCTGGCCGGGAGACTTGCGATTCCCGAACCGGCAGTTGCCGCGGTGAATCGCCGTGACAGCGACACTTTCCGGCCGTCTGAAGCAGCAGGCTCGGGAACTCGGGTTTGCCGCATGCGGCATCACCCGTGCGACGGGCGATCCACGCTGGCGCGAGGACCTCACGCGGTTCGTCGAGGAAGGCTACCACGGAGACATGGGGTGGCTGGCCGGACGCCTGGTTGAACGCACCGATCCGCAGGCCCTCCTGCCCGGTGCCAGGAACGTCATTGCCGTCGCCAGGGACTATGGTCCGGACACCAGCCCCCTGGACGACCTCAGGGCACGCAGACATGGGGTCATTTCCTGCTATGCGCGGGCGCGGGACTATCATCGGGTGGTCTCGAAACACCTGAAGGTGCTGGCGGCATGGCTGGCCCGCGAGACACCCTGCGAGGTCAGGGTCCTTGTCGATACCGCCCCCGTCATGGAAAAGCCGCTGGCAGGCCGGGCCGGCATCGGCTGGCAGGGCAAACACACCAACCTGGTGTCGCGGCAGCTGGGCTCATGGTTCTTCCTCGGCCTCATCGTCACCACGGCGGAACTCGAGGCGGACGAGGCAGAAGGCGACCACTGTGGTTCCTGCCGGAAATGTCTCGACATCTGTCCGACCAATGCCTTCCCCGCACCCTGGCGCCTCGATGCGCGACGCTGCATTTCCTATCTCACCATCGAGCACAAGGGCCACATCGACCGCGAGTTCCGCACGGCAATGGGGAACCGCATCTTCGGATGTGACGACTGCCTTGCCGTCTGTCCCTGGAACAAGTTTGCCCGGGTTGCCAGGGACGCGGACTTCCTGCCTCGGTCCGAACTCACGCGGCCACGGCTGGCCAGCCTTGCCACACTCGACGACGCTGCCTTCCGCGCCCTCTTCACGGCCAGCGCCGTCAAGCGCACAGGCCGCGACCGCTTTGTGCGCAATGTCATGATCGCCCTGGGCAACAGCGGAGATGGCGACGCTGTCCCCGTCGTCGAGAGCAGGCTGGCGGATTCCTCGGCGCTGGTCAGGGCGATGGCGGTGTGGGCCCTGTCCCGCCTGACACCGGCAGCGCATTTTGCCGCCGCCAGGAAGCGCCATCTGGCAGGGGAGGATGACCCCCAGGTCAGGCGCGAGTGGAGGGAGGGTTCCGAAGCCCGATGACGGCATTCTTCTGCCTTGGCCTCGGATATACGGCCCACCGCCTTGCCCTCGAACTCCGGGACCAGGGCTGGCACGTCTCCGGGACCGTACGCGATCCGGCGCGAATTGCCGGCCTGGCCCGTGACGGGATCGAGGCGGCGGTGTTCGGCAGCGACGCGGTCGCGTCTCTTCTGTCGCGGGCCACCCATGTCATCGACTCCATACCACCCATCCCCGGCGAAGCGCCGCTGCCGCTGGTCCGCCACGCCGACGCCTTCACCCATCTCGAGGAGCTGCGTTGGCTGGCCTATCTCTCGACCACGGGCGTCTACGGGGACCGCCAGGGGAACTGGGTCGACGAGTCGGACGAAGCAGCGCCGGCGACCGAACGGGGAGCACGTCGTGTTGCTGCAGAACAGGCCTGGCTCATCATGCATGAACGCTATGGCCTTCCGGTGCATGTCTTCCGTCTGGCGGGAATCTACGGGCCCGGCCGCGGGGTACTCGAACAGGTGCGCGCAGGAAGGGCGCGGCGCATCATCAAGCCGGGACAGGTGTTTTCGCGCATCCATGTCGACGATATCGTGGCCACGCTGAAGGCCTCCATGGCCAGACCCTCGCCAGGCGCCATCTACAACGTGTGCGACGATGAACCGGAATCACCGGCGCTCGTCACGGAATACGCCTGCCGTCTCCTCGGCGTCACGGCACCCCGGCCCGTGGCCTTTGCGGACGCGGACCTCTCCGTCATGGCCGCAAGCTTCTATGCCGACAACAAGCGCGTCTCCAACCGCAAGATCAGGGAGGAGCTCGGCGTCCGCCTCCGCTACCCCTCCTATCGCGAGGGGCTGGCGGCGCTGGCGGCGTCCTCGAGCCCGTTGAGTGCCCTGCCGAGAAGTGCAAGGTCCTGATCGCGCGACAACCGGTGATCACCGTCCTTGACCAGGTGGACGCTGACGTCATCCGTCGCCAGCCTGGCGGCGAGGTCGAGGGCGAGCGACCACTTCACCGAATCGTCCCTCATGCCGTGGAGCAGCCGCACCGGCACGTCGATGGCGATTGGGCGGCGCATCACCAGGTGACGGCGCGCCTCCTCGATGAAGCCATGGGTCACCGTGTAACCGCCACCCTCTTCCTCGACCGCAATGACACCGTCGCGCCGCAGTCGTTCCTGGTCTTCGGTCGAGAGATTCCAGAAGATGTCCTGCGAGAAATCGGGCGCTGCGGCAATGCCGACGAGGGCGGCCACGCGGCGGGGCCGCGCCAGGGCCACGTTCAGCATGATCCAGCCACCCATGCTGGAGCCGACAAGGATCTGCGGACCCTCGGTCAGGGAGTCGAGAACAGCCAGGGCATCCGTGGTCCAGGCGCCGATGGTGCCGTCCTCGAAACGCCCACCCGACTGGCCGTGACCACTGTAATCGAAGCGCAGGAAGGAACGTCCGCGGCGGCAACACCGTTCATCGAGCCACGTCGCCTTCGTCCCCGACATGTCGGAGGCATAGCCACCGAGAAACACCACACCCGGACGGGTGCCGGTGCGGCGGGCGTAGGCGAGAGCGATCCCATCGTCGCGTTCGAGCCATCTCGTATCTGTGTCCGGCATGGCCTATACCATGGTTGCTTGGTGCAAGCGGCAGGTGTCTCTATATCATGATTGAACGTCAGGACGGCTCTCTTGTCGTTCTCCAGGTCATTCCGCGGCTCAAGATCGGCGGCGCCGAACGCGCCGTCATCGATATTTCCCAGGCACTCAACGCCGCCGGCATGCAGTCCCTCGTCACCTCCCAGGGGGGCGAACTCGTGCCTGACCTGCTGCACACGAAGGCCATTCATGTGGCGATGCCCGTCGCTTCCAAGAATCCCCTGACCATCGCCCTCAACACGTTGCGCCTCGTCCGCCTGATCCGCATCCATCACGTCAACGTGATCCATGTCCGTTCCAGGGCGCCCGCCTGGTCCGCCCTGGCTGCCGCGCGGCGCACGGGGACACCGATCGTCACCACCTTCCATGCCCCCTACACCATCAGCTCCAGGGCCAAGCGGCTCTACAACTCCGTGATGGCGCGCGGCGACCGGGTGATCGCCATCTCCGGATACGTGGCCCGCCACGTGCGCGAGGAGTACGGAGTCCCGGAAGACCGTCTGCGCTGCATCTTCCGAGGTATCGACATGGCGCGGTTCGACCCGGTTGCGGTGAGCATCGACCGTATCACCACCCTGGCGGACTACTGGAACCTGTCGGACGGCGTTCCCATCATCATGTTTCCCGGACGCCTGACACGGCTCAAGGGTCACCATGTCATGATCGACGCCCTCAAGCAGCTGCGCCGTGACGCCATGTGCCTGATGGTGGGTGTGGCCGGCGCCCGCCCCGCACTGCGCCGGGAGGTCGAGAACCGCATTCTCGAGGCCGGACTCGAGGGGCGGGTGACGCTCATCGACAGCTGCCACGACATGCCGGCAGCCTACCGCCTCGCCGATGTCGTCGTGCAACCCTCCCTCGTTCCGGAGGGATTCGGGCGCGTCGCCGTCGAGGCGCAGGCCATGGGTGTTCCCGTCGTCGCGTCCGATACCGGCGCCACCAGCGAAACCGTCCGCCAGGGCGTAACCGGATGGCTGACGCCTTCAGGTGACGCCGGCGCCCTGGCCGAGGCACTGACCGCGGCGCTGGATCTCGATGCCGAGGCGCGCATCAGGCATGCGGCGGTCGCCAGGGCCCATGCGGTATCGCATTTTGCCCTCGGCAACATGTGCAACGCCACCCTCGAGGTCTATCGGGAACTGACCGCCCGGCCATGACGGGAAGAATTCTCGTCATCAGGCTTGGCGCCCTCGGGGATTTCGTCATGGCCAGCGGTGCCTTCGCATCGATCCGCGCATTCCATGACACCGCCCGCATCGTGCTTCTGACACGCCCGGCCTACGCCGGTCTCGGCCGCGCCGGCGGCTGGTTCGACGACGTGTGGATCGACCGGCGGCCGGTGTGGTGGAAGCCGCATGGCATCCTTGTCCACAAGAGATGTCTCGATTCCGGCGCGTTCGAGCGTGTCTACGATCTGCAGATCTCGGATCGCACCTCCGCCTACTATCATCTGCTGAGGCGTCCACGGCCCGAGTGGTCGGGCGTGGCCCGCGGCTGCTCCCTCCACAACCATCGCCGCGAACTCGTGCAGTACCACCCCGTAGAGCGTCATGCACTCCAGCTGCGCCGAGCCGGCGTGCAGCGGATCCTGCCTCCCGACCTGTCGATGATCCGCACCCGGCCACCCGCCGGCATGCCCGTCGGCCGCATGGCGCTGCTGGTGCCCGGCTGCGCGCCGCACCGCCCGGAAAAGAGGTGGCCGGCCGCGCACTTTTCCGCTCTCGCCCGCGGCATGCTCGAGCGCGGCATCACGCCCCTGCTCATCGGCAGTCCGCACGAAGCCGATGTCCTCGAACGGATTGCCGCCATTGATCCCGCCATCGTCAACATGATGGGACGCACCAGCCTCGAGGAGATCGTTGCCCTGGCGCGTCATGCAGTGTTCGCCGTCGGCAATGATACGGGACCAATGCACATCGCCGCCACTGCCGGCTGCGCTTGCATCGTCCTCTTCTCGCAGGCGTCCGACCCGGATCTTTCACGGCCCCACGGCCCGCGCGTGACGGTGCTGCGCCGCGACACGCTCGGCGAGCTGCCTCCGGAAGAGGTTGCACAAGCCTTGCACAGCCTCCATGTATGGCATCGCTCACCGCCGGAGACCCTGAAGGCATGAACACCTGCCCGGGAACCATCGACGTCACGCTGCCGGACGGCTCCTGTCGCACGTTTGCCTCTCCGGTCACCGGTACGGACGTGGCGGCATCCATCGGCCCTGGCCTGGCGCGGGCCGCCTGGGCGGTGAAGGTCGACGGTGACCTGCGCGATCTCGGCAGGGAAATCGATCACGACGCGGTCATCGAGATCGTGACATCGAAGTCGGCGGAAGCGCTCGAACTGCTGCGCCACGATGCCGCCCATGTGCTGGCACAGGCGGCGAAGGAGCTCTTTCCGGAGGTCCAGGTGACGATCGGGCCGGTGATTGCCGACGGATTCTACTACGACTTCGCCCGCGACGAGCCGTTCACGCCGGCGGACATGGAGGCCATCGAGGCCCGCATGGTGGAAATCGTCGACCGCGATGAACCCATCAGCCGCGAAGTCTGGGACCGTGACGAGGCGGCGCGCTTCTTCGAATCCATCGGCGAAGCCTACAAGGCGGAAATCATCCGCGACCTTCCCGCCAGGGAGACCATCACGCTCTACCGGCAGGGCGACTGGATCGATCTGTGCCGAGGTCCGCATCTTCCGTCCACGGGCAGACTGCCGAAGGCCTTTCGTCTCACACGCCTCGCAGGCGCCTACTGGAGGGGCGACAGCCGCAATGCGATGCTGCAGCGCATCTACGGCACGGCCTGGCCCGACAAGGCGCAGCTGCAGGACTGGCTGGACCGCCTCGAGGAAGCCGCAAGGCGCGATCACCGGCGCCTCGGGCGCGAAATGGATCTCTTTCATTTCCAGGACGAGGCTGTCGGTTCGGCCTTCTGGCATGCCCCTGGCTGGCGTCTCTACCGCACTCTCCAGGACTACATGCGCCGTCGCCTCGAGAACGCCGGCTACCAGGAGGTCAACACGCCGCAGATGGTGTCGCGGTCACTGTGGGAGGATTCCGGTCACTGGGAAAAGTTCCGCGACAACATGTTCACGGCGACCACGGAAGACGAACGCATCTGGGCCATGAAGCCGATGAACTGTCCCTGCCACGTGCAGATCTTCCGCCAGGGGGTGAGGAGCTATCGTGACCTGCCGCTGCGCATGGCCGAGTTCGGTTCCTGTCTGCGCTATGAACCTTCCGGCGCCCTCCATGGTCTGCTGCGGGTCCGCTCCTTCACCCAGGACGATGCGCACATCTTCTGCTCGGAAGAGGAGATCGCTTCCGAGACCGTCCATTTCTGCACGCTGCTGGCATCCGTCTACCGCGATCTCGGTTTTGCCGAATTCTCGGTCCGGTTCGCCGACCGCCCGGCCGTGCGCGCCGGCGACGATGCCGTGTGGGACCAGGCGGAAGAGGCGCTCAGACAGGCGGCCTCCGGAACGGGGCTGGAGATGTCCTACAGTCCGGGGGAGGGCGCCTTCTATGGTCCGAAGCTGGAGTTCCATCTGCGTGACGTCATCGGCCGTGACTGGCAGTGCGGCACCCTGCAGGTGGACTTCGTCATGCCCGAACGGCTCAATGCCACCTACGTCGCGGAGAATGGCGAACGGCGCCGCCCGGTGATGCTGCATCGCGCGATCCTCGGATCATTCGAGCGCTTCATCGCGATCCTGATCGAGCACTACGCCGGAAACTTCCCGCTGTGGCTGGCTCCGGTCCAGTATGCCGTGGCAACCATCACCAATGATGCCGATGACTATGCCGAAGAGGTGCATGCGCACCTCGCCGCTGCCGGACTCGCCGGCGTCATCGATACCGGATCCGAGAAGATCGGCTACAAGGTGCGGCGGCATTCGGTGTCGAAGGTGCCGGTGCTCCTTGCCCTCGGCCGGCGCGAGAAGGAGGAACGCACGGTGTCGTTGCGCCGACTCGGCAGCACGGAACAGCAAATCCTTGATCTTGACGCCGCCATCCATACACTTGGCGCACAATCCGTTCCGCCGGATCTCGCCCGAAAGACCTGAATAACCCGAGGAGTTGGTTACATAGCACGCTACGGACAGAACATGGCCCCGCCCGTCAAGTCGGGACCGCGGGCCAACGAGGACATCAATGCACCCAGCGTCCGGCTCATTTCGGCCGATGGAGCGCAGGTCGGCGTCGTCACCCTCCAGGCAGCACTGAGGGCTGCAGAGGATTCCGGCCTCGATCTCGTCGAGGTTTCCCCCAACGCCGATCCGCCGGTCTGCAAGCTTCTCGACTACGGGAAGTACAAGTACGAGGCGCAGAAGAAGGCCAACGAGGCGCGCAAGCGCCAGAAGACCTTCGACGTCAAGGAAATCAAGATGCGGCCCAACATCGATGATCACGACTACGGCGTGAAGATGCGCGCCCTTGCCCGGTTCATCGGTGACGGGGACAAGGTGAAGGTCACGATCCGTTTCCGCGGCCGGGAACTTGCCCACCCGGAAATCGGCAGGAACCTTCTCGAGCGCATCCGGGACGAGGCCCAGGAACTCGCCAAGATCGAGATGATGCCGCGTATGGAAGGGCGCCAGATGATCATGGTGATGGCGCCGAAGTAGCGCCCCTTGCATTAGCCCGGTCAAGGGGGTATGACGGCGTTCCCCACGACCGGGGGCAGTCCCTGACGAAGACCGGATTGGCCCGATGCCGAAACTCAAGTCGAAAAGCTCGGTGAAGAAACGGTTCTCGACGACCGGAAGCGGCAAGTTGCGCCGCAACTTTGCCGGCAAGCGCCACTTCATGCGCCGCCGGACGAGGAGGTTCCTGAGGACCACGCGCGGCACGGCGGCGGTAAGCCCGGCAGACGCGAAGATGATCCGCCGTCTGCTGGCGGGCGGCTGACACACACCAGACCGGACACGTTGAACGATGGCCAGAGTCAAACGCGGAACGACGTCCCACGCACGTCACAAGAAGCTTCTCAAGCAGACCAAGGGGTACCGGGGTCGCGCCAACAGTTGCGTTTCCGTGGCCCTGATGCGCCTCGAGAAGGGTCTGCAGTACGCCTACCGCGACCGCCGTACGCGCAAGCGCGATTTCCGCCGCCTGTGGATCCAGCGCATCAACGCCGGAGCGAGGCAGCACGGCCTCACCTACGGGCAGTTCATGCACGGCCTCAAGCGTGCCGGAGTTGACCTTGACCGCAAGATCCTGGCCGATCTCGCGGCACGGGAGCCCGCGTCGTTTAGCAAGTTGTGTGACGAGGCCCGCTCGGCGGTCTCCAGCGCTGCCTGATCAACAGACAGACTGACGGACCAGAACCTGACCGGCGAAGGGGCCTCCTGGAGGCCCCTTTGTGCTGTTTGGACCCGACATGGACGACCGCATCACCACCATTCTCAACGACACCCTCGACGCCATAGCCGGTGCCGGTGACACCGCCGGGCTTGACGCCATCCGTGTCGCCACGCTGGGACGCAAGGGTTCGATCACGCTCCTGATGAAGGGCCTCGGCGCCCTGGATCCGCAGGCGAGGCGCCAGGCCGGGCAGGCGCTCAATGCCGCAAAGAACGACCTTCAGTCCGCCATCGACAGGCGCAGGGAGGAACTCGATCGAGAGCGTCTCGAGGCCCGTCTCGAGGCCGAACGCATCGATGTCACACTCCCGGAACGGCCCGCATCCACCGGCACCGTGCATCCCGTCAGCCAGGCAACCGACGAGATCATCGCCATCCTTGCCGACCTGGGATTCACAGTGGCCGAGGGGCCCGACATCGAGGATGACTGGTTCAATTTCGGCGCCCTCAACATGCCGGAGGAACATCCGGCGCGCCAGGAACACGACACCTTCTACCTGCCGCCTGTCGCCGGCGGAACCCGGCCGGTGCTGCGTACTCACACGTCGCCGGTGCAGATCCGCCACATGCTGGAGAACCCGCCACCCATCCGCATCATTGCTCCGGGCCGGACCTACCGAAGCGACAGTGATCTCACACACACGCCCATGTTCCACCAGGTCGAGGGCCTGGTGATCGACCGGGACATTCACATGGGTCATCTCAAGGGTTGTCTGCGTCAGTTTGTCGAGGCCTTCTTCGGCGTCGATGATGTGCCGATGCGCTTCCGTCCGAGCTATTTTCCCTTCACGTCTCCGTCCATGGAGGTGGACATCGGCTGTTCCTTCTCCGACAACCGGCTCACCATCGGCGAAGGCGCAGGCTGGATGGAGATCCTCGGAAGCGGCATGGTGCACCCCCGTGTGCTCGCCAACGGCGGCGTGGACCCCGAGATGTGGCAGGGCTTTGCCTTTGGTCTCGGCATCGACCGTCTCGCCATGCTGAAGTACGCTATTCCGGATCTGCGTGGTTTCTTCGATGCCGATCTGCGCTGGCTGCGCCACTACGGATTCAGGCCGCTCGATGTTCCCACCCTCTATGGTGGATTGACGCCATGACCGCCGCGCCGCTTGAGGCGGACAAGCGCCACGGCCGTCAGGCTCCGGCCAGGTCATCCACTGGAGTGGCCGGGGTGTCCCCGGACCAGGTGGCGCCCGAAACGGATTCGCGACCATGAAGCTGACGCTCGCATGGCTGAAACGGCATCTCGAGACGAGCGCTTCGCTCGATGAGATTGTCGCCACGCTCAACCGCATCGGCCTCGAGGTCGAAGGGGTCGAGGATCGCTCGCGTGATCTCGCTCCCTTCACGGCCGCCCGGGTGGTATCCGCAGAACTCCATCCCAACGCCGAAAGGCTTCGGGTGTGCCTGGTCGAAACGGCAGACGCCGAAGTCCAGGTGGTCTGCGGCGCACCCAACGCGCGGGCCGGCATGGTGGGTGTCTTCGCCCCGTCCGGCAGCCATATCCCGGGTACCGGTCTCGACCTCAAGAACACCGTGATCAGGGGCGTCGAGAGTCGCGGCATGCTCTGCTCGGAGCGCGAGATGGGCCTCTCCGACGAACACGAGGGGATCATCGAACTTCCCGATCAGACGCCGGTCGGAACCTCCTTTGCCGCCTTTGCCGGCCTCGATGATCCCGTCATCGACCTCTCCGTGACGCCTGACAGGGGCGACTGCTTCAGCGTGCGCGGTATCGCCCGGGATCTCGCCGCAGCCGGTCTCGGGGAACTGCTGCCGCTCGACACGGCTCCATGGCCGGGAACCTACGACAGCCCCCTCGCCATCGAACTCGACTTCGCACCCGGCACCGAAGACGCCTGTCCGGCCTTCCTCGGCCGCCACTTCCGGGGGCTCGCGAACGGTTCGAGTCCGGAATGGATGCGGCGGAAACTCGAAGCCGTCGGCCTGCGTCCCATCACCGCGCTCGTCGACATCACCAACTGGCTCACCCTGGATATCGGACGCCCGGCGCACATCTACGATGCCCGCAAGGTCAGCGGTCCGATTGGTGCCAGACTGGCACGGCCGGGAGAGGACTTCGAGGCCCTCAACGGCAAGGCTTACGAGACCGACGACACCATGACCGTCATCTTCGATTCATCCGGGATGCTGGGACTCGGCGGTGTCATCGGCGGTGCGGGAACCGGGGCCGATGAAACTACAAGCGAAGGCTTCCTCGAGATAGCCCTCTTCGATCCGCTGCGCACGGCGGCCACCGGCCGCAAGCTCAACCTGGTGAGCGATGCCCGCCAGCGCTTCGAACGTGGCATCGACAACGCCTTCGCCGCCGAGAGCATGGAGATCGCCACCCGGCTCATCCTGTCGATCTGCGGCGGCGAGGCAAGCCATGTGGTGACCGCCGGCAATGTTCCCCGGTCCCGCAAGCAACTCGAGATGCGTCCCTCGCGTATCCTCACCCTGGGCGGTATCGAAATCACCCCGGCACGGGCCGAAGGAATTCTCGGCGACCTCGGGTTTGACGTGCGCCAGGCCGGCGATGACCTGTGGTGCGTCGACGTACCGTCGTGGCGCCATGACATGGAGTGCGAACCCGACGTCATCGAGGAAATCCTGCGAATTCACGGATTCGACGCGATCCCGATGGCAACGCTGCCGCGACCTGGCGGCATCCCGCGCGACGCTCTCTCGACCGGGCAGAAGAGACTGCGCCGGGCCCGCCGGATCCTTGCGGGGCGGGGTCTCGACGAAGCGGTCACCTATTCCTTCATCGCCTCGGGCAGGGCCAGCATGTTTGGCGGCGGCGATGACGGACTGGAACTGATCAATCCGATCTCATCGGACATGTCGGCGATGCGCCCCTCCCTGGTCCCCGGCCTCCTCGAGGCAGCGGCACGCAATCAGGCGAGAGGGTTGCGGGATCCCGGCCTCTTCGAGATCGGCCCCGTCTATCACGGCATCGCCGACCAGAAGACGGCCATCGCCGGACTGAGAACGGGACGCACCGGACCACGACACTGGTGCGGTGGCGACCGGGACGTGGACACCTTCGATGCCAAGGCCGATGCCATGGCGGTTCTCGATGCGGCGGGCGTCCCGATCGGCCGACTCGACACGACAGCCGACGCCGAGACGTGGTTTCACCCCGGACGGTCAGGTATCCTGCGACTCGGACCCAAGGCCCTCGCCTCCTTCGGCGAAGTGCATCCGGACATTCTCCGCTCCCTCGATGTCACCGGCCCGGCCGTCGTCTTCGAACTCCACCTCGAGGCGCTTCCCCGGCCGCGGACCCGGTCGCCGTCGCGCCCGGACCTCCACCTTTCGCGTTTCCAGCCGGTGCGCCGCGACTTCGCCTTCCTTGTCGATTCGCACGTGCCCGCCTCCCGGGTGCTGCGCGCCATCACCGGCACGGCAAGGACCCTCATCCGGGAGGTGGATGTCTTCGATCGCTACACCGGGTCCGGGATCGCCGACGGCAAGGTCTCGCTTGCCGTGGCCGTGACCTTCCAGCCCGAAGAGGCAAGCCTGACCGAGAACGAGATCGAGTCCCTCTCCGAACGCATTGTCGAGGCCGTCCGCAAGCGCACCGGCGGGATCCTGCGTGCGCAGTGACCCATGGCAAAGCTCGATCACATCCGGAATGTCGCGATCATCGCCCACATCGACCATGGCAAGTCGACGCTGGCCGATCGCCTGATCGAAGTCTGCGGCGGCCTCGACGAGCGCGAAATGCGGGGCCAGGTCCTCGATGCCATGGATCTCGAGAGGGAACGCGGCATCACCATCAAGGCCCAGACGGTCCGCCTCACCTGGGACGATAAGGACGGCGAGTCCTGGCTCATCAATCTCATCGATACCCCGGGTCACGTCGACTTCACCTACGAGGTCAGCCGCAGCATGCGTGCCTGTGAGGGCGCCATCCTCATCGTCGACGCCACACAGGGGGTCGAGGCGCAGACGGTTGCCAATGCCTACCTGGCGATCGAGGCGGATCTCGAGATTCTTCCCGTCATCAACAAGACCGACCTGGTCGCGGCCGACACGGCGCGCACCCGGCGCGACGTGGAGAGTTCGATCGGCATCGACGCCACTGCCGCCGTTCCCATCTCCGCCAAGACCGGGACCAATGTGCCTGAGGTGATCCGGGCCATCATCGCCCACCTGCCGCCACCGGTGAGCCGGGGAGAGGACCGGCCTCTCAAGGCACTGCTGGTGGATTCCTGGTACGACCCCTATCTCGGAGTCGTCATCCTCGTGCGCGTCTTCGACGGTCATCTCGAGAAACGCCAGAAGATCAGGATGATGGGGACAAGCGCGGTACGCGAAATCGACCGGGTGGGCATCATGACGCCCAAGGCCGTCCTCGTTGACTCCCTTGGTCCTGGCGAAATCGGCTTCATCACCGCCGCCATCAAGGATATCGCCGAGTGCCGGATCGGCGACACCATCACCGATGACCGCCATCCCACGGACACCGCGCTCGAAGGCTTCGCACCGAGTGTGCCGGTTGTCTTCTGCGGTCTCTTCACCACCGATTCGGGCGACTACAACGAGCTGCGCGAGAGTCTCGGCAAGCTCAGGCTCAACGACGCCAGTTTCCACTTCGAGCCCGAAAACTCGGCCGCCCTGGGGTTCGGATTCCGCTGCGGCTTTCTCGGTGTGCTGCACCTCGAGATCATCCAGGAGAGGCTCGAACGCGAGTTCGGCCTCGACCTGCTGGCCACTGCCCCCAGTGTCGTCTACCGGGTGACGCCCAGAACAGGGGAAACCTTCGATCTCCACAACCCGGCGGATCTTCCCGATCCGACGCAGATCGAGTCCATCGAGGAACCGTGGATCCGGGCCACCATCATGGTCCCCGACACCTATCTCGGCGCGGTGCTCCGCCTCGTCACCTCGAGACGCGGCGAACAGGTCGACCTCACCTATGTCGGCGGCCGGGCGATGGTGATCTACCGCCTGCCGCTCGCCGAGGTCGTCTTCGATTTCCATGACCGCCTCAAGTCCGTGTCGAGCGGCTATGCGAGTTTCGACTACCATCTCGACGGCTATCTCGAGGGCGACCTCGTGCGTATCGACATCCTCGTCAACGGCGAGCAGGTCGACGGACTGAGCCTCATCGCCGAAGGCAGCCGGGCCGAGGCCCGCGGCCGCGCGATCTGCGAGAAACTGAAAGATGCCATCCCGCGGCAACTCTTCAAGGTACCGATCCAGGCCGCCATCGGGAGCAGGATCATCGCCCGCGAGACCCTCTCGGCCCTGCGCAAGGATGTGCTCGCCAAGTGCTATGGCGGCGATGTCAGCCGCAAGCGCAAGCTGCTCGACCGCCAGAAAAGGGGCAAGAAGCGGATGCGCCAGTTCGGCAATGTCGAGATCCCCCAGGACGCCTTCCTCGCTGCCCTCAAGCTCGCCGACTGAACACCCGTGCTTGTCCACACCCGGCACTATCGCTAGGTTCACGCCCGTCTGCGAAGACGGAGGGGTGGCCGAGCGGTCTAAGGCGCACGCCTGGAAAGCGTGTTGGGCGCAAGCCCTCACGGGTTCGAATCCCGTCCCCTCCGCCACAGTTTCTGTGTACTACATTGTTATTAGACGGTTTTCATTGACCGCCGTCAATCAATGTCCCACATGTTTCTTGCTCACTGGCATGGTCGGTCTTCTTCCTGCTATCGCGTGGCGTATCAGGAAACTTTGGACCGCGATCGCTGGCGCCACTGGCTGACACGCGCCTCACTCACGCCGAACCGCGCCGCCGCAAATGAACATCAGTCCAGGATCAGGATCGGCGACCTCGGCAAAAGCCCGCTCGGACGACACAACTCCGGCTGACACCTTTCCAGCCGACGATGTGCACAGGCACGACGAAGCAGCCGCTACCTGGGCAAGAGTCGTCCGTCACCAGTTGTGTCGCCGATCCCGTTCTTGTGTCCTGGCGACGGTCCTAGAAGCCGGCCTTTATCTCATCGAACAGGACGATGTACTTCTCGCGCACCTCCGGCGCGATCTCGCCGAAGAAGCGGCTGGTCGCCATCATCGTATCCGGGTCGCTGAGGCCGAGGTTGTCGAGGATGGCGGCGTCGACCAGTTCGAACGACTTGGCGTTGGAGTGGCCGTATCCGTACATCTCGATCAGGTTCTTGCCCGACGCCGGCGAGAGCCAGGCGTCGATGAACTCATAGGCCTTGTCCTGGTCGCCTGGACCGTCGGCGAGCAGCGACAAGCCGCACACCCAGGTCCAGATGCCTTCCTTCGGGTTCATGTAGGTGACGTTGACACCCTGGTTCTTGAGCTCGACGACGGCGCTGTTCCAGGCATAGGACGCGACCATTTCGCCCGAGGCGAGCGCCTGTTCGACGCTGGTTTGATCGGTCCAGTAAAAGCGCAGGATTTCGCGCTGCTTGCGCAGGAGTTCCGTCGCCTCCTCCAACTCGGCATCGGTCATGTCGAAGGGGTTCTCGGCATCGATCACCGAACCGACGACGGCCATGACGCCGTCAACCGAGTCAAAGATGCCGAGACGTCCGGCATACTTTTCATCGAACAGGATGGCCCATGACTCGTTCTTCTGGTCTTCGGTATCGACATATTCCGGTGCCAGATCGGGGCGGAACAGGACCGACGAGTTGCCCCAGTCGGCTGCCACGAAGTAGGTCAAGCCGTCCTCGCCGATGCTGCCCGGCAGGTCTGTCAGACTCGGGAAGACATCGGAGAAATTGGACAGCCGGCTGGTGTCGATCGGCTCCAGCACACCTGCGTCGCGCCAGCGCCTGGTGCTGTAGGTGCACGGATGGCCGACATCGGCTCGAAAGCCGCCGCGCAGCTTCTGCAACGCTTCCTCTTCCTCGCCGAACAGGGCAAACGCCGGCGTCGCCTCATACTGTTCGACATAAGGTACGTAGAATTCGGGCAGATCATAACCGCCCCACTCGAACACTTGCAGCGAGTCGTCGATAGGCAGCGATTCCTGGGCGCGCACACCGCCCGGGCCGAACGTCATGGTCGTCAGGCCGACGCCGGCCACGGTCAGCGCGCTCACCGCCTGACGCCGCGTCAGATCACAATTGTCGATGCGTGAACGAAACTCCTTGATGTCCATTGCTTTGGGCATGTTCGTATCCTCCCATTGATTCGCGTCATTGTGGGCGTGACCGTCACGGTAGACCAACGTCCAAAGGGAATCCAAGCGCCGAGATGTCAGATTTCGCGATTACCGCGCTGTCGTCAGTGCCGTGACGTCTCGCAGGGAGCCTGCCGACTGGTGTTATTCAGGGGCACGGCATCCTTGATGTAGTCGCCGAAAGTCCCCGCCGACAGGCCGAAATCGTCGAGCACGCCGCAAACCTCGGGTACGACACCCTCCAGCGTCACGCACTTCCCGTCGCTCAGCGCGTCGTCCAGCAACGCGGATCGCAGAATCGCCCTGCCATCGATCCAGGTCGCCAGAATGTCCCTGTCCGTCGCCTCCAACACTGCGTCGTATGGATCCCGGCCGTCATGTTTCACGAGGACAAGATCCGCCCGCAGTCCGGGGCGGGCCGCCCCGAACCTGTCCTCGAGACCAAGCGCGTAGGCTCCGTTGACGGTGGCCATGCGCCACAGTGCTTCGCCAGACAGCGCCACGCCGGCTTCCTCCGCCACCCGCCTCGCGCACCTGACCTCCTCGCGCATGTTGAAAGACCCGCTCGGCGACCAATCTGTCGACAGGGCGATCCGCACGCCGCTCTCCAGGGCGCCCGCGATGTCGACGGTCTCGCCGTAGAGCGCGAGATTGGAGCGCGGCGACCACACCAGCGTCACGTCGAATTCGTGCATCAGTGCGTAGTCTTCCCGGTCAGTGGCCACCCCGTGAACAAGGGAATAGCGTCGATCGCGCCTCTGCACGCGCGTCAGGTAGCGGGCCACCTCGGCCCTTGCCGCGCAGCTCGATCGCCTGCCTTCGCCGACGTGTGGAACGTAGGCCATGAAAGACAGATTGTCGCCAGCCGGCGGCGGGAACCGGTAGGTCGCACCGCCGGCGCATTCCTCCCTCAGGTCCTCCACCACTCGAAACGAGAAGGGGAAGGTCGACGCATCCGCTTCCGCGTCGTACAACGCCGGATCACCCTCGCGCTTGTGACGGTTGACGTTGCGGATCACCCCCGGCACGCCACCCGACCCCGCGATCACCGTCGCCCCGCCAAGCAGGTGCCGCAGTTCCATGGCGACGAGGACCGCGTTCGTTCGCGGATCCTCGGGATCGAAGCGGTGAGGCCGGGGCGACGGCAGTTTCATCTTGTCGTTGAGGCCGAGGCGCCATTCGTCCCGGTGGACATAGCCCGGGTTCAGGTTCGGGTCGGGGAAGGCCCAGCTGTAGGCCGGATGTTCATGGGCATTGACAAATCCCGGCGACAGGACGGCCCTGCCGCGGCAGTCGAGAACGGCCGCGTGGGGGAAGTCGGCCCGCACTGAATCGAAGTCCGAAACGGCCCCGAGGCTTCCGTTGAAGCGGATGTAGACGGCATGATTCGGCCTGTGCCCTTCCGGCAGCAGGACATCGGCGCTGACGATCAGTCCGGGAACGGACCTTTCGGTCTGTGCGGCCGGCGTGAACGCGCAGTGCCGGTCGTCCCCCGGTTCCGATCCGGCTGCGGTGCCGGAGATGGGCGTCACGCCCGCACACATCGTCATCGCAATCAGGCAGACTGTCATGCAGCGTTGCAGTCTTCCGCGGGCGGTCGCCTGGGGGTGAGTGGCCATCGTTGCGAATCCCTGACGCTGCCACAGTTCGCACATCGACATGATATACATCGCTCACCCAGGACCGGAAATGCCGTCACTTGGCTCGCGCGTTCGATGGCGACCGGCACCACGACCAGCTGAGCAAGCGGGATTCCGGGAGGCACGTCTCCACGCCCAAAGGCACCGCGTCTGTTGAACGGCTCGCAGCCATCCTGCTCCTGCTGAAGACCGAGTGCCGACACACCAGATGTTCGGGCTGCGCTGTGCCGCAGACAGGAGCATGAGCGCGCGACCCCCAGGCCGGGTGATCTCCCCTGGCTCATGCTGCGTCACGTGCTGGAACCGGTCGAATCTGCGCCGAAACTCGCGGGTGCTCGCAATGGTCATGGCTGACTCCTCGGATCACGGCAGGAGCCCGGCGCGGGCTGCGGACAGCGAGGCCAGCAGAAAACGGATGCCTGGTTGGTCGACGAAAACTCAGTAACGTTCCGCCCAGTCGTAACGATCGAACGGCGGCGGACCATTCTCGCTGAAATACTCCTCGACGGCGGCGATTCGACCATCCCGCACGCTGAAGAACGACACCGCGAACAACGTGGTCCCGTCATTGGCAATTTCGGTCACGGTCACCACGCCACCGTCGCATTCCTCGATCCGCCGGACCGTACAGCGCGAGTCACCCGGGTAGTTCTCGTTGAGGGCAACGAAGTTCTCCCGGCCGCGGATGCGCTCCCGGGTACTGGGCCAGTGCGCCTCGAAGTCCTCCGAGAACAGCGGCAGGGTGTCCCGGAATCGCCCAAGGTCGAACAGGCGCCAGAGCTCGGCGGCCAGCTCCCGGGCCGGGCGTACGGAAGTCACGATGCGCCCCCCGGTGCAGAACGTGTCAGCTTCAATGCCATGCCAGCTCCGAATTCGCGAGTTGATGTGTCCGTGCAGCACGGGGACACGAAAGGTCGAGCGTGGTTCAGTTGGACCAACTGGAGGTCGCAAAGTCCAGGTGCGCCCGCCCGGACTCCGTGGCCGGTTGCCGTCAGTCGCACGCCGAGGGAAAGTGCACGCGGCCCGAACCGCACGACCCGGGTCAGAGGATAGCCGAACCCGGGCTTTCGCGCTCGTGAACCTATGGCAAGCCAGACCCGGCCAGGCATCTGGAGCGTGAGCTCGTGGAACTGGAGGGCGCAGACGAGGCAGATGACCCCTTTCGGAACGAGCTTCGCAACTTCAGCCAGATCATGTGGTGCTGTCACCTCGGCATCGGCGAACTGATAGAGACCGCGCGTGACGCGGATGAGAATCCGGTCCCTGAGCATGCGCGCGAGCGTTTCCGGGTGGATGCCGGCGTTACTGAGTTCGATGCCGCGCATGGGGCCGTGGACCTTGAGAAGGGCGACAGCCCGATCCTTCTGAGGTGTCATGAACGAGGACGGCATGTGAACAACAGGCGGTTGTCAGATCGTATCAACCGACATTTTCTCACAACACAATGCGGTCAAGCAGAACAGCGGACGTGTCCATTCCTGGCCTTGCCCGAGGCAGAATTCAGTCAGGTCCGGCACCACCGGCGCCGGGCCTGACTGCGAACTCCTGGGTCGGTCAAGCGAACGAGCGACTCAGAACCCGGCCTTCAACTCTTCCCAACGGTTGGCAAGCACTTCGGGCTCGTTCATCGTCTGCTGGAACTGGGCGGTTGCGAGGAACTCCTCGACCTTCGAGGTCTGACCGATCGAGTTGAGGAACTCCTCGTCGAACCCCTCGTAGGACTTCACGTTGGAGTGCCCGTAGTACCAGTTGCCGATCTCGTACGCTCCGGCTTCGGGCGAAATGAAGGAGTCGATGATCTCGTGCGCCTTCTCGTAGAAGCCGTCCTTGATCGCGGCGGGATGGATGCACAGGCCGCAATGCCACGTGAGTGCGCCTTCCCTGGGCGTGGCCCAGGCGAACTCGAAGCCTGTGCCCTCAGCATGCGCCGCGAGTTCCGCAACGAGTCCGTTGTCGGACACCGCAATAATGAGTTCGCCCGCTGCCACCGCCTGGCCACGCTCCGTGAACGAGGACTCGAGCCCGCGATTGAGCGGCATCTGCTTGCGCAGGAGATCCTCGCACTGGATGCGTTCGGCCTCGTTCATGTTCCAGGGAGTGATACCCAGGACAAGGGCCGCGATCGCGAAGGCTTCGTAAGCGTGGTTGGAGATCGAGAGGCGGCCCGAATACTTCTCGTTCCACAACGCTTCCCATGTCTGGTTCGCGGGATCGGCGTATTCCGGTGCGAGGTCGGTGCGGATGACCATCGAGGTCTGGCCCCAGTCCTCCGGCACATAGAGCCGCACACCGTCCACCACCGAGTGGGGCACATCCTTGAAGACCTGCATGACGTCAGGCCAGTTCGAAAGCCGGTCGGTCTCGATCGGAGCCAGAAGGCCCGCGTCATACCAGAGCTTGAGTGAGGGACCGCAAGGGTAGGTGACGTGCGGTTCGTAGCCGCCCCACATCTTGGCAAAGGCCTCGTCTTCTGAGGCGAAGAAGTTGTAGTTCGGCTCGCGGCCGTACTTCGCCGTGTAGTGGACCATGAACTCCGGCTCGTCATAGCCGCCCCAGGTGAAGAATATCGGGTGGTCGTCGTCAGCCTCCTGGGCGAGCGCGCTCCCTCCCAGGGTGTGCACGGTCAGCGTGCCGATACCGTAGGTCGCCATGACCCGGTGGGTGTCCCGCCTGGTCAGTTTGCCATCGCACAACAGGTCGTGGAAACGGGTTGTCTCCATCAGTGGCTTCAATGTCATCAGAATCTCCCTCTTTCTCTTTCAGTTGTTGCTATCATCATAGCCGCCGTCATGGCTCAGGTCAGCCTCCGCCCTGCGCCCTGGCGTCATCCATCGTGCCCACCGTGCCGCGCGCGTTGTTCCATGCCGGATCAGGCGGCGTGTCGACCCAAGCCGGGCAGTCGCCGCGATAGCTGCCGCACAGGTCGTCGCCCGAGTCGTGCGCCATGTAGCCGAGCAGCGCGCGGACGCGGGGGCTGTACCGCGCCGCCACCCCGGGCGGCGTGATCAGGTACTGGTTGACCTCCGGGCGCAGCCATCCCAGGCAGTAGCTGTTGACCAGCCCCAGGCGTGGCGAGTTGCTTCGGTTCGCGCCAGCGCCGTGCCAGGTCGAGCCCAGGTAGAAGACCGCCGATCCCCTCGGCATCACCGTGGATTCCCAGTTCGATACATCCGGAAGGTGCCACGAGCGCAGCAGACGATGGCTGTGGGGGATCACGCGCGTGCCGCCATTCTCTTCGGTGAAGTCGCTGAGGGACCACATCACGCCCAGGGTCATTTCCATGCCGGCGATATCGATCGGATAGACTGTATCGTCGCGATGGAGCGCCTGGTGCGTTTCACCGGGCATGACCTCGATCGCCGTCAGGCTGCTGATCCGGTATGTCGCGGCGTGGGGCAGGAAGACGTGGTTCGCGATGTCGATAACCAGATCATGTTCGACCAGCGCGGCGGCGCCTGGTGCTGTCCGCAGCACACCGCCGTAGCGGTTGGTCAGCTCGCCATTGAAGGCACTGGCCGACTCAAGGCCCCTGGCATCGAGTTCGGGCCGCAGCTCCGCGGCCACGGTATCGGCCAGGTCCTCATCGACCAGATTCATCACGGCAACCACGCCGTCGCGGCTGAGGGCCGCCTTGATTGCCTCGGGGTCGGCGGAACGATCGAAGTAACTCAGCGACATCGGCTTTCCCGGATTCTAATCCGTGGCGAAGTGCAGGCCGAAAGCATACCAATCCGGACCCATGGCGTACAATCGACATATCGGCCCTTCACCTGACCCTGGACCAATCATGCCCCGACGTTGGCTCGGACGAGCTGCGCCGGCGCGCGGGGACACGACCTGCCGCGATCGTGGCAGACGGACGCCTGTCTTCCACCGTCGCGGCAATTGCTGCAAGTTCATTTCGCATCGGATCAAACGTCAGCCGACGATGCCACCGAGCATTCGCGCCATGAATCAACGCCGTGCGCTCGGGAGTCTTGCAGGAAGTCCTATACAATCGGACCGACGCCGATAAGCTGAAACCAACCATAAACAGGGAGTCCCGAACATGCCTAAGCTCAGTCGACGCCAGGTCATGGCATCATCGGCCGCCTTCTCATTCCTTTCGACATTGCCGCATATCGCCCTGGCCGGGGGACATGGCGATACGCTGCGGGTCGCGATCGCGGGCGAGACCGGAGACCTCGACCTCCTGCAGAACGTCTCGACGCTTTCGTCATACACGGTGGTCTTCGACGGTCTCATCCACTATGGCCCCGGGGGCGTGCTTGAGCCCGGTCTTGCCACGGCGTGGACGATCGCCGAGGACGGAAAGTCGATCGCCTTCGACCTCCGTGAGGGCGTCACCTTCTCCGACGGAGCGCCGTTCGACGCCGAGACCGCAAAGTGGAACCTCGAGCGCTGGATGGGTGTCGGCGACTTTTCGTGGATTGGGATCGCTGACGCATACGAGAGCATTGAAACAAGCGGCCCGAACCAGATCACGGTGAGACTCTCGCGACCGGTTCCCGCGGCGCTTCTCGAACTCACCATCGTGCGCCCCGTTCGCTTCCTGTCGCCGAATGCCGTGGACGCGGACGGCAAGCAGGCTTCTCCCGTCGGCACCGGCCCGTGGATCGTCGAGAGCTATTCGTCGAGCGAAACCGTCCTGACGCGGAACGACAACTACTGGGGCGAAAGGCCCTCGTTCAGCCGGATCGAACTGAAGGTCGTGCCGGACGAACTGGCACGCGCCAACGCCCTTCGGGCGGGCGAACTCGACGTGATCGGCGGCGACTGGGTCGCGCCCCTCTCCCCGCGCCGGGCCAAGGCGCTGGAAGGCGAGGGCATGACCATCGTGGCCGAGCCGGGTACCGCGACGACGATTCTCGGCTATTCGCCGAAATCGCCGATGATGCAGAACAGGGGAGTGCGCGAGGCGGTCTTCCTTGGCATCGACCGCGCCGCCATCGCCCAGGTGCTCTTCGAAGGATTTGCGGACCCGAGCGTCGATATCTTCCCGACCACGGTGCCGACTGCGGGCGTGCGCCACGCGGTTCCCGCACGCGACGTCGCGGCCGCTCAGGCAGCGCTGTCGGCGGCGGGCTGGAGTGGTGGCGGTTCAGGTTGGACAAAGGGTGGAGATGCACTTGAAATCGATTTTCTCGTTTCCGAAGAATCCTTCCCGGGATCGCGCCGCATCGCCGAGATGATCCAGGCGATGCTGACCGAGGTTGGGTTCAAGGTCGACATCTCATCGGTCGATAACGCCACGATGCACGAGCGGCGCCCGAACTTCGAGTATGACCTGACTTTCTTCGCCACCTATGGTGCGCCCTACGATCCGCATGGTTCGCTCGGCGCTTCGTTCGTCTCGACGGTCGACACCGGGCCCGACGGCAAGATCTACATCTCCGACGAACTCGACCCCGTGGTGCTCGCCGCGCTCGAAGCCTCGGGCGATGCGCAGGAGGCGGCGATGCAGGGGGTCTACGACTGGCTCTACGACGCCGTGGCCGCCTGCCCGCTCCTGGTGACGCAACGGATCTGGGCGGTGCATCCGCGCGTTCAGGGCTTCAGCCTGCCGGCCACCGACTATGACATCCCCTACAAGGGACTGACGCTCGGCTGACGCGACAACGATCAGGGCAAGACCCATGCGACGCATGTTTCTGCGACGGGCGGGTCTTGCCCTCCTCCTTATGCTGGCCGCCACGGCGCTGACCTTCGCGCTGGTGACTGCTGCTCCTGGTAACGTAGCCGCGCTCATCGCCGAACGGGCGGCAGGCCCGGGCGCGGACGGTGAAATGATCGCTCGGATCGCCGATGAGCTTGGCCTGAACGATCCCCTCCCCGTGAGATACGTCCGCTGGTTGGGTGATACGTTCACCGGCGATTTCGGGGTCAGCCTGCGCACAGGCAAGCCAATCTCCGAAGAGTTCGCCGAACGCATTCCGGTCACGGCCACTTTGCTCGCCGGAGGTGGCATGCTCGCGCTGTTCTACTCCCTGGGACTGGGGCTGTGGGGCGCGACATCGAACGGTCGTTTCGCGGACCGGATCCTGCACGGTATCGCCCTGATCGGCGCCTCGACACCCAATTTCTTCGTCGCGGCCCTTCTGGTGATCGTCTTTGCAGTAGGGCTCGGATGGATTCCGAGTTTCGGCCTCTACGGCTGGACCTCATGGATCCTGCCCTGCGTGACCATCGCACTTTTCCCGGGATCGGTACTCGCCCGCGTGGTGCGCGTCAACCTGCAAGAGGCAATGGCGCGCCCCTTCGCGACCACCGGCTTTGCCAAGGGCATGAACCGGGGCGAGGTGCTGGTCCGCGAGGCACTGCCAAACATTGCCATTCCCTACATCACCACGTTTGGCGCGCAGTTCACGCTGATGATTATCGGCGCGATTGTGGTCGAGCGTTTGTTCGGCCTGAACGGCATTGGCGCCTTCTTCATCGAGGCGATCCGTTTCCGCGACTTCGTGGGCATGCAGGCGGTGCTCACCTTGTTCGTGGTTTTCTTCGTCAGCGTGAACCTGTTCGTCGATCTGGTCGCCATGCTGGTCGACCCGCGATTGCGCCGCGCGAGGAGAGCCTGACATGAGGTTTGCCAGGCTTCCCTGGCTGGTCCTGACACCGGCGCTGATCTTTGTCTTTGTCGGCGTTTTCGCACCTCTCCTGATGACACACGATCCTGCGGTACAGGACTACACCGCGATCCTGCAGGGGCCATCGACGGCGCACTGGCTCGGTACAGACTATCTGGGCCGTGACCTTTGGAGCAGGATCGTCGGCGGCGCACGCACGTCGCTGGTGGCGATGGCCTTCGTGCTCGTTGCCGCACTCGTGATCGGCGTGGTCATCGGCTCCGTCGCGGGGTATGTCGGCGGCCTCGTCGAGACAGTGCTGATCTCGCTGATCGACATCGCGCTTGCACTGCCCTCGCTCGTCATCGCTCTGGCCCTGATGGGCGTCTTCTCGGGCGAGAACTTCGACTGGTTGAGCGATTACTGGAAGATGGTGCTCGCCCTCACCCTGGCCTGGTGGGCCAACTATGCACGGATGAGCCGCGCCGTCGTGGTGGCCGAACTCCAGCAGCCCTACATCGAAGCCGCGCGTGTGATGGGCGCGTCGCATCTCTGGATTTTCACGCGCCACATCCTGCCCCATGTCCTCGGCCTCGTGGTCGTGTACGCGTCGGCCGATGCCGGCGCGCTGGTCCTTGCCATCGCCACCCTTTCCTTCCTCGGACTCGGTGTGGCGCCGCCCACTCCGGAATGGGGACAGATGCTGGTCGACGGCATGAGCTACATCGAGGAATACCCGAACCTCGTCATCATCCCCGGTCTTGCCCTGACCGCCGTGGTGGTGAGCTTCAACCTGCTCGGAGAAGCCTTCGCGCTCCAGAAGGTGCCGCGCGCGCTCAGAGGACGCCTGCTTGGCCGCAAGCGCGCCGAAAGGAAAGCCGAGGATCAGGCACGCGTCTCGGTGGAAGGTCAGGCATGAGCGAGCCCGTCTATGCGGTCGAGGATCTCGTCATCGATCTCTATACCCCCTCCGTTTCGGTTCGGGCGGTGGACAGGGTGAGTTTCGCCATCAACGCCGGCGAAACACTTGCCGTGGTCGGCGAAAGCGGGTCGGGCAAGACAGTGATGACGCTCGGACCACTGGGCCTCATGCCGGAAGGCGTGACGATCGACCTGCGGGGATCGGCCAGGGCGGCCGGGAAGGACCTCGTGAAGATGTCGCCGAAGAAGCTCTCGTCGCTCCGTGGTGGCCAGTTCGGTGTCATTTTCCAGGATCCGATGAGCGCGCTGAACCCGATGCTGAAGATAGGCCCGCAGCTCGCCGAACAGGCGCGGCGCTTTGCCGGCCTTTCTCCGGCCGCGGCTCGCGCCGCGGCGGTCTCCCTGCTGGCGCGAACAGGCATCCCGGACCCCGAAGATCGCTACGACCGATACCCGCACGAACTGTCGGGCGGAATGCTGCAGCGCGCGATGATCGCGCTCGCGCTCGCGGCCCGGCCTCGCGTCCTGATTGCCGACGAACCGACAACGGCGCTTGACGCCACAGTTCAGGCCCAGATCCTCGCGCTCCTGCGGCAGATCCAGAATGAGGACGGCATCGCGGTTGCGCTCATCACACACGACATCGGCGCCGTCTCCGTGCTCGCCGACCGGGTGATCGTGCTTTACGCCGGACGGATCGCCGAAGAAGGCAGCGCCATCGACGTTCTGACCTCCCCGGTTCACCCCTATACCCGCGGCCTCCTGGCCTCGGTCCCGGACTTCCGCTCCGACACGGCCAGCGGCACCCGCGAGATTCCCGGTCTTCCGCCGGATCAGACACGCGTCCTGCCCGGCTGCCGGTTCGCCGATCGCTGTCCGCAAGCCGAGGCCTCATGCCGCACGAAGCGGCCCGTACTGACCTGCGTCGGAGGCAATGAAGTCCCGCATCGCGCGGCCTGCCCGATCGTCATCAGAGACGAGGGACTCGCTGATAATGACTGATAGCGACGCCAGTGATCCACGCCCGCGGGACAAGGCGGCGAACTCAGGCCCGGCGATCGAAGTTGAGGGCCTCAAGGTTCATTTCCGGACCTCGGCAGGCCTCGTCCGTGCGGTGGACGGCGTTGATCTCGCCGTACAGAACGGTGCCTTCCACGGCATCGTCGGAGAGTCCGGTTGCGGCAAGACGACGCTTGCGCGGGCGATTGTCGGGCTCCAGTCCGCCACTGCGGGGCATGTGCGCATCCTGGGACGTGACCGAGCCGATTGGCAGCGCGCCAACCGAAAGGGCTTTGCCCGGTCAGTCCAGTTCATCTTTCAGGACCCGCTGGGGTCGATGAGCCGACGCCAGTCGGTGCTGCAGACGCTCGAGGAACCACTGCGGATCCACGGAATCGGCAATGCGGCGGCGCGGCGGCGCAAGGTCGGCGAGCTTCTCGATCTCGTCTCTCTTCCCGCGTCAGTCCTCGACCGACTTCCCCGCTCGCTCTCGGGCGGTCAACGCCAGCGCGTGTCGATCGCACGGGCGCTGGCTCTCGATCCCAGGGTGCTGTTGTGCGACGAGCCACTCTCGGCGCTCGACGTCTCGGTCCGCGCGCAGATCGTGAATCTCTTCGCGCGTCTGCAGGATCAACTCGGCCTCACCATCGTGATCGTCGCCCACGACCTCGCCATCGTACGCGAGGTCTGTTCGGCAGTAACCGTCATGTATCTCGGTCGCGTCGCAGAGGAGGGCGCCGCGAGGCCGTTCTTCGCCGATCCCACGCATCCCTATTCGCAAGCGCTTCTTTCCGCCGTGCCATCCCCCGATCCGCGAGTCGAGGCGACCCGTGTGCCGGTTCTTCTGGAGGGCGATCCGCCATCTCCACTGAACCCGCCCGCGGGCTGCAGGTTCTCCACCCGCTGCCCCGTGGTCATTGAAGCATGCCGCGTGACCGAGCCCCAATTGCGCGCCGTCCAGCACGGCGGTCGTTCAGCCTGCCATCTCGCAGACACCTCCGGCCACCCGATCCTCTGACGCACGACGCGCCGACATCGAGGAGCGCGTCCTTTCCGGGAAATGGACGCCGGGGTATCGCATCCCTCCGGTGAAAGACCTGATGCAACGTTGGAAACCTAGATCAAGAAGCCGCTGGGGCGCTCCGATGGAACTCCATGTGGTCCGATTGGGCGGTCGGCAAAGGCAAGGACACCTGAATCAGCGACGGACAAGCGCTTTCGGGAGGGCGTTTGCGATCCTGCCTATTCCCTCCGGAATGAACGACTTGTCAATCACCGAGTACCCCAGTCGAAGGTGATTGCGGTTGTTCCGCTCGTCGGCAAACGTGAAGCCGCCCGTTTCGAAGAACACGCCTTCAGGTTCGACCAGCTCACGCAGCAGCCCGGCGTCCGCCTCCTCCGGCAGCCTGAGCCATACAATGGCGCCGCCATACTCCGGCTTCTCCGAGGCGCCGGGAAAATGACGCTCGAGGGACTCATGCATGACGTCGCATCGCTGCTTGTAGATCTTCGTCAGCATCGCGACGTATCGATCGAAATATCCCCTCTGAAGAAACAGAGCCACGCATCTTTGGTTGTTGACCGGAGGATGCCGGAGCATGTGGTGCCGAAGGGCCCTCGCTTCTCGGATGAACTCGCGATCAGCGACCAGATAACCCATGCGCAGACCTTGCAGCAACGACTTCGACAGTCCGCCTGCGTAGATGACATTGCCCCAGCGGTCGAGGCTCTTCAGCGCCGGTGGCGGTGTCATGTTGAAACTGATATCGGCCTCGTAGTCGTCCTCGATGACGAACTGGCCGCTCTTCTTCGTGAACTCCAGCAATTCGCGCTTGCGGTCGAGCGGCATCGTCACGGTGGTCGGAAACTGGTGGCTGGGAGTGACAAACAGACACTGGCAGTGACCCATGTCGCCGGAAATGACCAGACCTTCCCGGTCGACCGGGAGCCGCAGCACGTCGATGCCTTCGATACGCGCCATGTTGATGACATCCGGATAGCCAGGGTCCTCGACACCGATGGTGTCACCCGCCGACAGCAACAGCTTGACGGCAAGGTAAATGGCCTGCTGGCCGCCAACTGTCACGAGAACCTCGTCTGGATGGGCGACAATGCCGCGCTTTGCGAGGACACGCTGTATCAGCTGCTCGATCAACATTTCGTCGTCGATCGCCGAGTAGTCGGTCGCCCAATTCGCAACCTCGACGACATTGACGGAATCGCGCACACACTCTCGCCAGCTCGTAATGGGGAAGAAGGATGGATCGATGAGGCCGCATACGAACGGGTATCGATATCGGACAAGGCAGTCCGAGGGCTTCACGACCCGCTCGAGATTGAAGCTGCGGCCCGAGAAGAACCTACGGTAGTCTATCCCGCTGCCCGGGACGGCGACGTCGCCCAGCGCATCGCGCTTCAGCGTGTGTCCCGGATCCGTCAGCGCATCCGGATTGACATAGAATCCCGATCGGTCCCTGGCCTGAACAAAGCCGTCCTGCTTCAGGGCCTCATATGCGAGCGCAACCGTTGTCACGCTCACGCTCAGCTCCGTCGAAAGCTGGCGAATCGACGGAAGCGGACGATGCACGGGATACTGCCGATTGACGATGCCGATCGCGAGCTGGCGCCGGATTTGCTTCTGAAGGCTTTCCGGGGCATCCCGGTCGATCACAATCATGTTTTCATACATGACGCTGACTTTCCCGCAATCGATGACTTGCGCGAGGCGTGGCTTGCAAGCCGTCCGATCTGACCGGCGGTCCGCTTGATCCGATGCCAGACAGGAAAGGGCCGCTCATCGGTGGCCGAGCCGCGTCGTGATCCCTGAAGGCGTCTTTCTCCGGCCGTCGCTGCCCATCTCTCCAGCATGAAGCTGACGATCCGGCACCGGTCCGGGGTGTCCTGGTCTTCGGGGCACCACGATCCTCCCGTTTCTGTATGTAGATCCTTTCTTGTCTGTATATACATCCCGCCTCGATCGCACCATAGGCTTTCTCGCAACGACCTGCGGTGACACCACGCACCGCGGCGGAATCGGGTGGAAGCGGAAGTGCGCAGCGACAAGCAATACCTCGGAGTCGAGCGCTCGTTGCAACGGGCCTGGGCAAAGGGAGCCGGGCTGATCGACGAGGAGTTCGAGCGCCCGATGATCGCCGTCGTCAACACCTACCAGGATTTCTCGCCAGAGAACTTTCACCTGCGACAGGTCGGCGATGCGGTCAAGGCAGGCATTCGCATGGCGGGCGGGACGCCGTGCGAGTTCAACACGTTCCACGTCACCGACAGCGAGACCTTTGCCTCGGTCGGTATGCGCTATGTGTTGCCAAGCCGCGACCTCGTGGCCGACATGATCGAACTCATGGTCGAAGGTCATCGCTTCGACGCGATGGTCCTGATCGGCTCGGGCGACAAGGTGATGCCCGGCATGGTCATGGCGGCGGCACGCCTCGATGTGCCCGCCATCATGCTCTATGGCGGCCCGACCAAGGCCGGCATCTACAAGAGGCGCAAGGTCTTCCTCGAGACCGTCTACGACGGCGTGGGTGAACACCTTCTCGGAATGCTCACAAGAGAGGATCTCAAGGGTCTCGAGGACAATCACTTCCCGTTTTGCGGAGCGTCGGACACGGCGACTTCGGGGAACACCGCCGGCATCTACACCGAAGCCCTCGGTCTGGCGCTACCCCACAGCGGGACCTATCCCGCCGGAAGCAACTACCAGCTTCGTGCCGCGAAACACGCCGGCATGCGGATCATGGGACTGTTGGAGAACGATCTGCGTCCCTCCCGCATTCTGACGCAGGAGGCCTTCGAGAACGCCATGCGTGTCGGAATGGCCGTCGGCGGCTCCACCAACATGGTGCTCCACATGATCGCGATGGCGAAAGAGGCCGGCGTGGAGGTGAGCTTCGACACCTGGGACCGGCTCAGCCGCGATACACCGACACTGGTCGCGTTGGCGCCTTCCGGGCCGTGGGGCGTGACGGATCTCGGTGAAGCGGGCGGCGTGCCCGCCGTCATGAGAGCACTGGACGGCCTCATCCATCCGATGACCTCGACCGTGAGCGGACGAACGACCGGGGAGCTGATGAGGAACGCCGTGATCGAGAATGCCGAGTGCGTGCACGGCCAGCACCATCCTGTCGCGGCGGAAGGCTCGATCTACATCCTCAAGGGTAGTCTCGCGCCCGGCGGGGCGGTCGTCAAAGCGTCCGGCGTGGCCAGGGCAATGTGGAATGCCGTCCTTCCCGCGCGTGTCTTCGAAGACGAGGAGAGCGCAATCGACGCGGTGCGCGGCAACGCCATCCCGCCCGGCACCTGCATCGTCATCCGAAACGAGGGAACGCGTGGCGGACCTGGCATGCGCGAGATGCTCGGCGCCACGTCCGCGTTGATGGGAGCCGGCCTCGGGAACAGCTGCGCCCTTGTCACCGATGGTCGGTTCTCGGGGGCGACGCACGGGCCGGCTATCGGATACGTGACACCGGAAGCGGTGCGCGGCGGGCCGATCGCACTCGTGGAAGACGGCGATCCGGTCCGCATCGATCTGTCAAACCGCAAGCTGGACCTGGAGGTCGACGCGGAGGTGCTTTCTGAGCGTCAGCGCCGGCACTCGCCAAGGCCACCCAGAATCGAGCGCGGCTATCTCAAGCACTACGCGGAGCATGTCGCTCCTGCATCCGAGGGAGCGGTGATGCCCCGTTAGGTCATGGACAAAGCGACTGCAACCACCACCGGGCACTGCGAGTGTCGTTCGAGCAAGATCGACGACGGGCCCGCCACCCGCAACCATCTCTCGAGCAAGATTGTTACCAACGCCGCATCGTCAGGTATCCGGATCGATCGAAAGCGCCTCAAGCGTCTCGTGCGCCGGAGCGACCGGCCGGGGTTGGCCTATCTCGGCGTGTGGACCGGGGCACTGATCGCGACGGGATGCCTTGTCTGGTTCGCGCTGGACACGCTCTATGTCTGGCCGGCGATGTTCGTCTACGGTGTCGTCCTGACGGTTCCGGCCTATTCGCTCAGCCACGAGACAGCCCACGGGACGGCGTTTCGCACGCGCTGGCTCAACGACACCGTGTTCTGGTTGACGTCGCTGCTCTACGGCGAGGAGCCGCTGCACCGACGCTACACGCATACCAACCATCACACCCACACCTGGTACATCGGTCTCGACAGCCAGATGCCCTTCGACACGCCACTCACCTTCAAGGGCTGGCTCAACGACATCAGCGGCCTCTCGATACACAAGTTCCAGTTCCGGGTGCTCTGGCAGCTCGCGACCAGACGATACACGCCACTGATGCGCGACGTGTCTCCGGAGGCGGAACTGCCGAAGATGACCCGCAACGCGCGTTTGTTCTGTCTCGTCTATCTGGGCGTCGTCGCCCTGGTCGTGACCGGCTACGGGTGGCCGTTGCTTTGGCTCTACGTGCTGCCGCGCCTCATTGGCGGCCCGATCATGCTGATGTTCAACATCATCCAGCATGCGGAGATGCAGGAGAACGCTCCATCGGTCATCGACAGCACGCGAACGTTTCGAACGAACCGGGTGGGGAGATTCCTTTATCTGAACATGAACAATCACATCGAGCACCACCTCTATCCGCAGGTGCCGTTCTTCTCGCTTCCCGAACTTCACAAGGAAGTGGCCGATCAGACGCCGGAGCCGGATCCGGGATTCTGGTGCACCAATCTTGATCTTCTCTCGGTCGTTCTGCGGCGCTCTCTCGGGCGAAGCACGAAGTCGGCCTGGATACGGCAGGCACCGCACATGGTGACCGATGGCGGGACACAGCCGAAGATCTCAAGGGCGACAATGCAGTGACGCGCAAGCGCATCTACACCTACGGCGGCAAGCCGGCTCGACGCAACTTCACAGTGGCCGATCTTGTCGCACTCAAGGGCAGGGTCACGCTCTGTCAGACCTGTCCGGCGACCGAAGAAGAAGCGGCAGATTGCGAGGAAGCCGGAATTGACGTGCTGAACACGTCGGACGCTGACCTTCACGCGGTTCGCGCCGGCGCGCCGGAGACGTTCACCATTGCCGACCTGCCGATGACGGCACACAAGACACCGGCTGACATCCTGCGCGCTGCCGTGAATGCGGCCGAATTGGGCGCGGACGCAGTCTACACGCCGCGAAGCCTGAAGATGGTCGAAATGCTGGCCCGGGAGGGGCTGGCCGTTCAGGGCCACCTCGGGCTGGTGCCCAGGCTTTCAACGCAACGGGGCGGTCTCCGGATCGTTGGCAGGACGGCACAAGAAGCACTTGAGCTGGCAGAGGATTTCCGACGGCTGGAAGACGCCGGTGCCTACGGGGCTGAGGTCGAATGCGTGGCGGCCGAGGCTCTTAGCGCGATCAAGCCGAGAACGAAGCTGGTGACGCATTCCATCGGCGCCGGTTCCGCAGGTGACATCATCTTCATGTTCCTCGTGGACATCTGCGGCGATTCCGAGCGGCCTCCCGGGCATGCACGAGCATTCGCCGATCTTCGAAAGATCCGCGCGCACCTGGCCGACGAACGTCGACGGGCGCTCCAGGAGTATCGAATGTCGGTCATGAACGGTGGCTATCCCGACGCCGAGACGAGCGTTTCGATGCTGCCGAACGAGCATGAACAGCTTCTCGAGGCGCTCGAGTTACGCCCGGTTTTCAACCCCTGAGGTACGACCATGACCAATTGGGTACACGCCTGCGCCTGCGACGACATCGAGATTGAAGACCTCCTCCGTTGGGACCACGGGACCCGCACCTTTGCGATCTACAACACGGGAGACGGATTCTTCTGCACCGACGGCCTGTGCACACACGAGGACGAACATCTCGAGATGGGCCTTCTCACCGGTCACATCATCGAGTGTCCGCTGCACCAGGGCCGGTTCGACATCCGTTCGGGCAGGGTCGTGTCACCGCCGCCATGCGTGGATCTCAACACTTATCCAGTGAAGGAAGAGGACGGTCAGATTTACGTCAAGGTCTAGTTCCCTCGCATCAGGTTCGTTCGGAGTTTCGTTTTCAAAAAACCACGTCAACAAAGGGAGAGAGTTATGCTGAGAACATTATGCAAATCGGTTCTGTACGGCGTCGCTGCACTGTCGTTTGCCACGGCTGCCGCGACCACACCGGCGAATGCAGATGAGGAATTCATCCTTGCTCATGCCATGAACACCGATCACGTGTTCCACGCCATCTCGGAACGGTTCATGTCCGAACTCGGAGAAGAGAGCGGCGTCTCGATCGAGTATCACCCTGGTGGCGACCTGGGAGACTGGACCTCGCTGTTCGAACAATCGATGCAGGGCGTGGTCCCGATGACCCTGACCTGGGCGTCGTCGGACTTCGACCCGCGTCTGGATCTCATCTACCTGGGCTACATCGTCTCGAACTGGGAAGAGGCCAAGGAACTCTACGGTCCCGGCGCCGGCATGCTGGACGTCTACAACGATATGCTGGGCGATCTCGGCCTCCATGCCGTCGGGATCATCCCGACCGATTTCGGTTCCGTCGTGATACGCAAGGGCGTGGGTGAACTTCCACTCAACTTCCCCGACGATCCGGGCGGCATGAAGATTCGCGTACCGGGCCTTGCAATCGCAGTCGACCGTTTCAACAGCTTCGGCTTCGCCGCCGTGCCCATTCCGCTGTCGGAGGTGCACACGGCGTTGCAGCTGGGAACCGTCGACGCACGTTCGTTCTCGACCGCGGTTGAGACCTATACGCTGCGCGACGTGCTGGAGGCCAACATTCTCACCAACGACTACTTCGAGGTGGCCTTCTGGCTGGTCAACAAGGATTGGTGGGACGGTCTCACGGACGAGGTTCGCAACGCGTTACAGCGCGCGGCGGACGGGACGATCGAGTGGTCCTGGCAGGAGGCCGAACGCAAGAGCGATGAGTTCCTGCAGAGGGCTCGCGACGCCGGCATCAACGTCGTCGAGTTGACCGACGAGCAGATGAGCGCTGCAAAGCAGATCGTCTACGACAATGAATGGCCCGCGATGGAAGCCACCGTCGGCAAGGACATCATGGACCAGATCCGGGGCGTCGTGGGCGTCGAGTAGCACGATTCACGGCGGGCCTGCCTGCAATGGGTCCGGGCGTTTCGGCGCCCGGACCCCTCACCGATAGCGGACACGCCTACATGGATCGCAAATCCGGCCAGCGTCCTCGCCCACCCGTGGGCGCGGATTCATTCATCTACGATGCCGAACTGAGCGAGCCCGAAACGCCTCCCCACCTGACGGCCATACCGGAAGGTGCAATGGCAGACCGAATCCGGTGGCTGGTTGCCATCGAGGCCGTGTTCGAACGGTTTCTCTTCTTTTTCATCATCGTGTTTGGCCTGTGCCTCGGTTCCCTGCTGTTCGCCCAGGTCGTGCTTCGATACGTCTTCGCCTCGCCGTTCGTGGGGATCGAGGAACTCGCGCTGCTTTTCGGTGCCTGGTTCTACTTCCTGGGCATCGCGTACGTCACGCGCAACGGTGAGCACATCCATGGCGGCATCCTGACCCTCGTGGTGAAGAGCCAGAATGCGGTGCGATGCGTTCGCCTTGTCATGACCGTGCTGGGATTTCTTGCCTGCGTCGTGTTCGGATACTTCGCCATCCGCTATGCCCTGTTCGAGATCCAGACCGGTCGGTTGAGTTCCTACATGCGCTGGCCGAAGGGCTGGTGGTCGGCCTCCATGATCGTCGGATTCACGGCGACCACAATCTACATGATGCTCCAGGCAATCCACCAGTTCATGGACCTGAGGGCGCGATTCCGCGGTTCCGGGGGGACGTAGCGATGGTTATCTTCCTTGGATCCATCGCCCTTATCGTCGTGCTGCTCCTGGCCGAGATGCCGATCGCGTTCGCCTTCGGCATCGGCGCGCTGGTGTTCGGTCTGGCGTCCGGTTCGGACGTGTCCTTTCTCATTCCTTTCGCCTACCAGACGACCTCGAGCTTCGCATTGCTCGCCCTGCCGATGTTCGTGATGGCCGGCACATTGATGGCTGAAGGCGGAATTTCCGACCGCCTGCTCAACTTCGTGAACGCCTTTGTCGGCAGGCTCAAGGGCGGTCTGGGCGCCGTTACGATCGTGACCTGCGCCCTGTTCGGCGCAATTTCCGGCTCATCTTCCGCTGCCATTGCCGCCATCGGCCAGATCATGATTCCGCGCATGGTCAAGGAGGGGTATCCGGCGGGCCACGCGACTGCATTGGTCGCCTGCTCGTCCGTGCTCGCCCTGATGATACCGCCGTCCATTCCGATGATCGTGTTCGCGGTAACCGGAGGGATCTCGGTGGGGGCGGCGTTTCTTTCCACCGTGATTCCGGGTGTCATCCTGGCGGCCGTCTACGTCGGTCTGAACTTCCTGTTCCTTCGCAAGGTGGATACGATCACCGTCGAGGAGCCCATCGCGTTCCGCGAAGCGGTGCGAAGAGTCGGAAAGACCGGTGCCGAAGCGTTCTGGTCGCTTCTGCTGCCTGTGATCATTCTGGGAACCATCTACTCCGGGATCGCAACCCCGACCGAGGCGGCGGCCATCGCGCTCGTCTACGCGATGGTCATCGGGTTTCTGATCTATCGGGGGCTGAAGCTGAGCAACTTTCCTTCGACGATCGTTCGAGCCGCCATCACGACGGGTTCGATCATCGCGGTGCTGTTCTTCCTGTTCGTGATGAGCCGTGCCATGATTCTGCAGCAGGTTCCAAAGGAAGTGGCGGAAGCGCTCGTGGCGCTGACCGAGAATCGCATCCTGGTGCTCCTCATCATCAACGTGATCCTGCTCCTGATCGGCATGATCGTCGATGATGTCTCCGGCAGCGTGCTTGCCGCGATCGTACTGTTGCCGGTGGCAACGGAGATCGGTGTCCATCCTATCCACTTCGCCGCGATCGTCGGTACAAACCTCGGCCTCGGGAACGTATCACCTCCCTGTGCGCCGATGCTCTACATGGCGGCGGGAGTGAGCAAGCTGACGCTCGACAAGTACGTCGTACCGACGATGAAGCTGCTGGCGCTGGGCCACCTCCCGATGGTGTTGATCGTGACCTTCGTGCCCGAACTCTCGCTGTTCCTGCCGGGACTGGTACTGGGGATCGAATGACCCGTGGCCGACGGACTCCTTCGTCCGTTCCGCCATCGACTTTCTCGAGCGAGCGCGGAGTCGGCGAATCGGCGAACTGTACAGGAAGAAATGCGGCCTCTCGCAGTTGACCGAGGCCTGGACTGCCGGAAATGGAGGGCAGAGTGGGGCGATCATCGAGAATTGTGGTGGTGGGCGGAGGACAGGCAGGTGGCCACGCCCTGAGCAGCCTTCGCCGCGGAGGGTTCGAGGGTGAGCTCTTCCTCGTGACCGCGGAGGACGAGGCCCCTTACGAACGACCGCCGCTTTCAAAGGACTATCTCGCAGGTCGATGTGAGCGCGACCGTCTGCGGCTCTACCCCGACGGGTTCTACGTGGAGAACGCGATAGAACTCGTGACGGGCACCAGGGCCGTCGCAATCGATCCGGGTTCCCGCCGCGTCGAGCTCGAGTCGGGACGTGTCCTGCACTACGACCAGATTCTGCTGGCTACCGGAAGCCGCGTGCGCCGGCTCGCCGACATGCCCGGATCCCGACTCGATCGAGTTTTCTATCTTCGTACCATCGAGGACGCGGAACGGATCCGCGCCGCGATGAAGGACGCGGACCGGATTGCGGTCGTAGGGGGTGGTTACATCGGTCTCGAGGTCGCCTCCATCGCTGTCGAGACCGGTTTGCCGGCGACCGTAATCGAGACGATGCCGAGGTTGTTGACGCGCGTGATGACAAGCAAGCTCTCGGCGTTCTACGCAGACCTCCATGGACGGCACGGCGTCGATCTTCGGCTGGGAACGGCGGTCACCGGGTTTCATGGCAGCGGCGCGGTGAAATCGGTGGCGCTCGCGGACGGTAGCAAGATTGCGGCCGATCTCGTGGTGGTCGGGATCGGAATCGAGCCGATTACCGATCTCGCTCGCGCCGCGGGCATCGATTGCGACAACGGTATCGTGGTTGACCGCGCATGCCGTACGTCGTGCCCTGACGTTCTTGCAGCCGGGGACTGCTCGAGTCGCCACAGTTCGTTTCATGGCCGTCGGGTGCGACTTGAATCGGTCGCCAACGCGACTGCACAGGGGCAGATTGCCGCCTCGGCCATGCTCGGCGTGGAAGGTGGATGCGATGCGGTACCGTGGTTCTGGTCGGACCAGCATGGCGTGAGGCTGCAGATGGCGGGCGTCTCGGAGGGTGCGGACCGGACGGTCGTCCGCGGCACCTTCGGAGGAGACTCCTTTGTCGCATTCCATCTGTGTGAAGGGGTGCTGATCGGGGTGGATGCCGTCAACAGCATGCGCGAGTTCTCGGTCTGCCGACGCCTGGTGGAGAAGCGACGACGCCCGGATCCGGCCGCGCTCTCGGACACGTCCGTCCCCCTCAAGTCCCTGTTATGACTGTTGGCCGGGACCGCGGTGACGCGCCTGGACGTATCCGATCAGGGCGACTGACTACGGATCCGGAAGTTCGCATGCCGGAATGTGATCTTCACCGTTTTCATGTGGCGGACGGCGACGGGCTTCGCAGTACCGGATGTTGCGGCGACGCAAAAGGAAGCGCGCCGAACCGTCACTCTCGATGATATCGATGGTGTCCCTGGCAATCTTGTATTGTGCCGGCATGGTGTCTCGCCGAAAGGCCCCACACCTCGATTCACCCAATGGGTCCGGCCGCTCCCGGCTTTGTCGTTCTTCGGCTTCTGCGTGGCGTTGGTGAGGGTGTTGGCCATGGAGGTAGAACGCACTTGGTGGAACGCGGAAGAGTTCTTCGAGGCCGCGGTGCTCGAGGCGTTGGCTGTCTGCCTCGACACCATGCGGACCTGACCTGCCCCCAGCGACTGGTCGGGTTTGTGGATTGGGTGTCCAGTCCCGTGGTGGGATGGTCACGGGATGTTGACAGTCTCCAATGCGGCCATTGGATCCCGCCACAGGGGCAGGTCACATTCTCTTCAGACTCACCGATACGCTATCCATCCCGTAGACGGACAGTGCCGGCCGCGAAGGCATCGCGGCAGTCGCTCGCATCGGACAAGAGATGTTCCTCACTGTCGGTCGCACCCATGCCCGGGCCTTCGAATGACGGGTCGTCGCATTCTCCGTCGCGAGCCCAGTCACCGGTGTCGTCCCCGAAATTGAGTCCGGCCATTTCTCCTGCCTGCCGCAACCGTATCGTCCCGGCGTCATGCAACTCGCGACAATCGCTCGCATCGCGGCCGACCAATGCGGTGTAAGTGGGGTTTCCCATGTCGTCGCCGATGAAGCGCGGGTCGTCGCATTGGCCGTCGAAGTTCCAGTCGCCAAGGCCGTCTTGATCTAGATCGTCGACCCCGAATTCGATCGCCCCGTCACCTCGGGAAGCGAAGTCGCCGTCGGAGATGGCTGGCCCCGTCTCAATCCAGCATTCCAACTGGAATGTGTGGCGCTTCGCCTCGGCAACGACGTCCTCGGTCGGACGAGATTGCGCCGCCTTGCCGGAGATCACGTCCGGTTGAAGCCCGTTCTCGACCAGGAAGGACATCGCGACCTCGCCCTTGACCGCGAAGTTTGCAGCCTGCAGGTCATCGTAGGACGCCACCACGACACCGATCACGTTCCCGGTGCCGTCGAGCAGGGGACCACCACTGTTGCCACCCTGGATCGGGGCAGTGAACTGATACTGGTGGAAATCGAAATCGGCGCCGCCTTCCAGTGCGCTCACCACGCCGGTGGTTACGTTGCCCGACGCCGACAGCAGTTCCGGTTGCGGGAACCCGAAAACAACAACGGCTTCCCCCATGTTCACGGGAGGCCAGGAACGGAACGAGACGACGCCAGGAACGATGCCGTCTTGCAGCGCGATCAGTGCAAGATCGGTGTCTTCATCGAAGGCAACGACATCGGCCCAACCCAGGTCGCGGACGCGCATCGCATGGCATCCTTCGACCACATGATGGTTGGTCAGCAGATGGCCGGCAGCGGAAACGACAAAGCCCGTTCCCCAGGATTCGAGCTCAAGCTGGTCGCGCGGCGGTGATACGGCCATTCCCCGGGCGGCCCGCGCCACCCGCAACTGATCGATCAGCGCAGCCGAAACCGACAACGTGACCGCAAGACCGTAATCCGACTGGAAGTGTGCGACGGCATCGAGGGTGGGCTGGCTCAAGACACCATCGGCCAGCCCGGTATGGTAGCCGAGCGCGCTCAGCAACTCCTGTGTCTGGCGGATCTGCTCGGTGGCTGCGTCCGCTCCGTTGGCGACGGTCACGGCTTCGCCCGGCGCCAAGATCTCGCCACCGGCACCCATCGTGACGCTCTCGTCTTCCTGGACTTCATCCTGGCGCCAGAGACCGTAGGTCGTCGAACCATCCTCAAAGCGCCAGAGACCGTAACCGTCCGCATAGTGGCCGGAGAGATCGCCCTCGTAGCGCGATCCCGCATAGAGAGTGGCATCAGAGTAATCCAGCACGCCCCGGCCAATCTGGGAGTCGGCCTCCTGTTCACCTGCTATGACCGTGCCGGCAAAGTCTCCCTCAAGATAAGTGTAGGTAAAGGCACCATCGAGTTCTCCATCGACCCAGACGCCGGCCTCTCGGTCGCCATCGCCCCCGGCGCCCGCCCTCTCGGCCGCCACCGCGCCCGGTCCCCGCATCCCGCCACTGCCAGATGCCGTAGCCTTGTGGAACACTGGAGACGAACTCGCCCTCGTAGCGGCTGTTGTAGCTATCGTCTCCCGGAAGGAACAACACGCCGAGACCGTGGAACGCTCCGTTGACGAACTCGCCTTCATAGCGAGTCCCGTCGTCGAAGTACCAAACGCCAAGGCCGTGGGGTTCGTCATCGACTGCCTGTCCCACGAAACGGTCGCTCTCGAAGGCAAAGGAGCTGACCTCTTCCGCTTCCAGTTCTCGAGCCTGGCGGGCGGCATCGCGGGCCCGTGCCGCAGCCGCTTCGGCTCGTCCCGCCGCGGCCCCACCCCCCAGTTCGGGTTTGCGGGCGGGGGGAGCCGGCGCCCCGGGCCCGTGCCGCGGCCGTTTCGGCTCGCCCGGCCGCGGCCCAACCACGAAGTTCGGATTCGCGGGCGAGCGAAGCAGCCGCATCAGCGCGAGCCACGATGTCTTCTGCTTCATCCGCCACCGACCAGAGTGGCGCGAGCGCTACAAGAGCAAGCGTGAACGTGGCCATCCGGCAGGACCGTCGGCAGGTTGTGATCAGTTTGTCCAAGCTCCCTTCCCCGCCTCGTCCCGATGTGACGCGAATGGACCAAAGAGACTCCGTCGGTCGTCGGTGACCTGCCCCCGGCGACTGATCTGGTCCGAACAGTAGCTCACATCCTTCACCGCCACGAGCGATAGACCCCGCATGCAGGCAGGGACCGCCGTGAGCGCGCTGTTGGTGGAGTGATGCGGCGCTTCAGCCCGGATCGCGTGTCATCTTGGCAAGTCGACAGGGTCGAATGCCGATTCTTGGTGTTCTCGCCTCTGCCGGGCATGCGCCGGGCACATCCCTCCCGACATCTTCGCGAGACGCTGCCTTCAGCCCGTGACGGGATGCGGCGGGAGCGACCCCGGACTGTTCGGGATGGCTCTCCAGTGACAGGTCCACAGGGAGACGGTCAAGAGCCCTGGGGTCGGCCACGACCTTCCCGAAGCCGCCTGCGCCCGCCCCATCCGGCTTGCCGGATTTCCAGGCGGTTCAGCCCCTGGTGCCGACCGCGGACCCGCCTCTCTCCCGCCCCGCCCCCCCCGCCCCCCCCCCCCCCCCCCCCCCCGGGTTGGCGGTTTTCCCGGGCGGCCCCCCCCCTGGGCCCGCCCGCGCCCCCGCCTCTCTCCCGCCACGTCATCGATCAGCGCAGGTCGGGGCAAGGATGCGCTGCGCGGCATCGAAGAGTCTGTCTTCCTGCCTCAGGGACAGTCAGGAGCCTCTCGCCGTGGCGCGGCCTGTCTCGAGCAGGCGGGGCATGAGTTCGACGAAGTTGCAGGGGCCGAAGCGGTAGTCGAGCTGGTGGACCAGAATGTCATCCCAGGCGTCCTTGCAGGCACCGGGCGAGCCCGGCAGCGCAAAGAGATAGGTGCCACCGGCGACGCCGGCCGTTGCCCGGGACTGGATCGTCGAGGTGCCGATCTTGCGGAACGAGAGCCAGCGGAAGAGCTCGCCAAATCCGGGGATCGCCTTGTCACAGACCTCGTCGAAGGCTTCCGGCGTGACGTCGCGGCCAGTGACTCCGGTACCGCCCGTGGCGATCACCACGTCGACACCGGTATCGTCGATCCACGTCCGGAGGGTTCCGACGATGCAGGCCACGTCGTCGGTGACGATGCGGCGATCGGCCACCTCGTGCCCCGCCGCCTCCACGCGTTCCACGAGAACGGCTCCTGACCGGTCGTCATCGAGGGAACGGCTGTCGGAGATCGTCAGGACGGCGATCCGGACCGCGAGGAACGGCTTGCTGTCATCGATCCCGGGCATGTCGGGAACCTCCATAGAGGGGCCAGTCTCCGGCCGCCAGCGCGGCCAGCGAAGCCGGTTCGTATCCCAGTCTCCTGGTGTAGACCCAGTAGTCTGCCATCACGCTCCTGAGAAAGGAACGGGTCTCGCGGGAGGGATAGGACTCCACGAAGAGAAGGGGATCATCCAGCGGGCCCATGTCATTCAACCATCTCGCCAGCCGTGCCGGACCGCCATTGTAGGCGGCAAGCATGAGGAAGAGATTGCCGCCTATGTCCGGCAGATCGAGCAGGTAGCGCACATAGTCTTCCCCCAGGTTGATGGAGAGTCCGGGATCATCGAGACGGTACCTCCCGGAGCCCGCAAGGTCGGAATCATCGGCAATCCAGGCAGCCGTGGCCGGCATGATCTGCAGGATCCCCCGGGCGCCGGCAGGACTGACCGTGCGGGCCCGAAAATGCGATTCCTGGCGAATGAGGGCATACATCAGGGCTGGCTCAACGGTGAATCCTCCATGGGGTTCCCATGGCGGAAGCGGGAAGAGGGCGTCATCGAGTCGTGCCGCGTGGAGCGTCATGAACTCCCGGGAGAGCCGGTAACGTGTCGCCGGAAAGGGCATGCGCTCCGCCATGGCCATCATGGCGGCGGCAGCGGCCGGGTGACGCCGGACGCTGAGCCCCCGCAACTCCCGGTCTCCCCGGTGGTACTGACCCACCTCGGCAAGCGCCAGGGCCCGGTGCATGGCCGCAATCTTCGACAGCGTCCTCAAGCCCTCGTCAGACACGCTCGGAAGGGGATCATTGACGAGGCTGCCATCCATGCCCAGGGCATGGCGGGCAAGAAGTCCGTAGATCGTATAGGGCCGGCGCGCCGCAATGCCGAGAAGATGGCCGATGTCGCTCGGGTCCCCCGCCAGAAGGGACATCCTTGCCGCCCACCAGGCACTGGCGGCCACCAGCGGGCTGGAGGGGTCTCCCCGTGAGGCCACCAGCATCATCGAGCGCGCCGTCTGTGGATGACGGGAGCGCCAGGCAGCCAGTCCCGCCGTCCAGCCGGCCAGGGGAACCAGGTGTCCCGATCGATGAAGTGCCGCGGTGGCGATATCGAGAGCAAGAGCATCTTCACCGTGAATGAAGTAACCAAAGGCGATCTCCGCCGCCGCCATGTCGATGGCGAGCAATCCGGCGACGGAAAGAGCCTCGGTATCGGCCAACCGCGACCACGCAACCCCGAGGCGGCCATTGCGGACATCACGGCGAACCTGCTTCAGGAAGTTGCGTTCACCGGCCTTCAACCCGCTGTCGGGGTTTGTCGGCGCAGGGACAGCCGAGCCGGCCGCGATTGTCACGGTTGCAATATCCGGTCCATCCCACCTGCCGACGGGAGGGGCGGGAGCCGCCGCACCTGCTGGCTGGCGTCTCAGCGCCAGGGCGTGGATGCGCCTCGCGTCCGGATGGTCGGCCCAGGAGTCAAGCCAGCCTCGCAGTTCGTCGAAGCTCGAGATCCACCCTGTCGCATGGAGATAGCGCTGGGCGAGGACGTGGCCCATCAGGACCGGATCCCTCAAGCGGGCGATCAGCCGGTCGGCCTCTCGCCAATCGGCCCCTTCCTGGACCGCAAAGATGCGGCGATAGGTCTCCTGATCCACATCGTCAAGGATCTGCCAGGGATCGCGTTCGGGAGCCTCGGGCCGCACACCCGGCAGGGGCACCGCACTCAAGTTGACCGGCGCGGCCGGCTTGAGGGAGGGCAGGGGAGGCAGGTCAAGAGCCGATGCGCCGTGGGCCCATACAATGACAACACCTGCCACAAGCAGGCGCAGGATGCCGGACATCCCGGCCTGGAGACGATCTCTTGCCATCCGGCAGGCGCCGTCAGACCGTCGGCATTCCGGGTGCGATCCCGAGTTCTTCCATGCGCTGTCGTATGGCAAGAAGATCGCGCCAGCTTTCGCGCTTCCTCAGGGGCTGGCGCAACAGATAGGCCGGGTGGAACATGGCGATGGCCGGCACCGGTTCCCTGCCCTCGCGCTCGAGGCGCAGCCAGCGTCCGCGAAGCCGTGTGATGCCCTCGCCTGGAGCCGTGTCGAACATGGCCCGCACCGCTGTTCCTCCGGCGTAGACGAGAAGCCTGGGCGAGAGGAGTTCCACCTGCCTCTCGAGAAAGGGGAGGCACACCGCGATTTCCTCGGGCGTGGGCGTGCGGTTTCCCGGCGGGCGCCAGTAGAGGGTATTGGTGATGTAGACATGGGTTCTGTCGAGGCCGATCGCAGCCAGCATCCGGTCAAGGAGTTTTCCGGCCGGGCCGACGAACGGCTTGCCCTGCCGGTCCTCTTCGGCTCCGGGAGCTTCGCCGATGATCATGATGGATGCCTCAGCGTTGCCGTCGGCGATGCAGGTTGTGGTAGCCGTGCGCTTGAGTGGACACCCGTCGAAGGCGTTGATGACCCCGACCAGCTCCGCGAGACTGGAGGCGCCGGCCGCCAGGGTCCTGGCGTCCTCGAGGGCAGCGGCCGGTCGGGCCGGAACCGGGGAAGGGCGTCTCGCGGGTGCCGTTCGCACGGGAGGCGCCGCCGGAGGAACAACGAAACGGTCGACCGCCACTGCGCCCGTTGCTTCGTCGACACCGATCCCGACATACCAGTCCAGCAGTCTGCGGGCTTCCTCGCGATCCATGGTTCTCCGTTCGGCGGACATCCGGTGCCATTGTAACGAATATCGCCCTCGGTTAAGAGAACTGGAATGACAGCGCATTGAAGGACGGGATGGAACAGCGCGAACGCGAAAGCATGGAGTTCGATGTCGTGATCGTGGGCGCCGGACCTGCAGGGCTGGCAGCAGCCATCCGCCTTGCACAGCTGGCGGAGGAAACGGGCAAGGAGGTCTCGGTCTGCGTTCTCGAGAAGGGGTCCGAAGTCGGTGCGCACATCCTGTCGGGCGCGGTCATGGAACCGCGGGCGATCAACGAACTCATACCCGACTGGGAGGAACGCGGAGCACCTCTCCTGACACCGGTGAAGAAAGACCGGTTCCTCTATCTCACCGAAAAGCGGGCGTTTCGCCTGCCGACGCCGCCGCAGATGGCAAATCACGGCAACTACATCATCTCCCTGGGCAATGTCTGCCGCTGGCTGGCCAACGAAGCGGAAGCCCTTGGCGTCGCCATCTTCCCCGGCTTTGCCGCGGCAGAGGTCCTGTTCCACGATGACGGGTCCGTGAAGGGTGTGGCCACCGGTGACATGGGCATTGGTCGCGACGGCAAGCCGAAAGACACGTTTGAGCCCGGTATCGAACTCCACGCCAGGCAGGTTCTCTTTGCCGAAGGGTGCCGCGGACACCTCTCCCGGCAGTTGATGGACCGCTTCGGCCTTCGTGAGGGCGTCCAGTCGCAGACCTACGGAATTGGTATCAAGGAATTGTGGGACATTGACCCGGAAAGACACGCGCCGGGCACGGTCATCCATACCGCCGGCTGGCCCATGGATGGCAAGACCTACGGAGGTTCGTTTCTCTATCACCTCGACAACAACCAGGTCGCCGTCGGCTACGTCATCGGCCTCGACTACGAGAACCCCTGGCTCTCGCCCTTCGATGAGTTCCAGCGGTTCAAGACGCACCCGGCGATCCGCCCCTTCTTCGAGGGCGGCAAACGCATCGCCTATGGCGCCCGCGCCATCAACGAGGGCGGTTTCCAGTCGATTCCACGCCTCACCTTCCCTGGTGGCATGCTGATCGGCTGTGCGGCCGGATTTCTCAATGTGCCGAAGATCAAGGGCAGCCACACGGCCATGAAGAGTGGCATGACCGCGGCCGAAGCGGTGTTCGACTGGCTCACCGGCGAGACGCCTGCGGATGCTGAAGTCCTCGCCTATGGCGAGCGCCTGCGCCGGACCTGGCTGTGGGACGAACTCTACCGCGTGCGCAACATCAGGCCGAGTTTCCATGGCGGCTTCGTGCAGGGTTTCCTCTACTCCGCCATCGACACGGTGATCCTGAGGGGACGGGCGCCCTGGACGTTCCGGCATCGGCCGGATCACGAGTCCCTCAAGCCGAAGAATGCCTGCCAGGCCATCGCCTATCCCCCGCCCGATGGCGAGATCACCTTCGATCGTGCGAGTTCGGTGTTCCTTTCATCAACGAACCACGAGGAGGACCAGCCCGTCCATCTCACCCTCAAGGATGCCAGCGTGCCGGTCGACATCAATCTCGCTCTCTACGATGCCCCCGAACAACGCTACTGTCCGGCCGGTGTCTACGAGATCATCGAGGATGACGACGGGGTGAGGCTGCAGATCAACGCGCAGAACTGCGTGCATTGCAAGACATGCGACATCAAGGATCCGACACAGAACATCGTCTGGGTGACGCCGGAAGGCGGCGGCGGCCCGAACTACCCCAACATGTGACGGATCGCCACGGCGAGGAGACCTGGATGAACCGTTCCAGGGTATGCCGCGGCCTCATCTGCGCGGTGCTTGTGGTGCTGGGCCTGGCGACAGTGGCAGGTGCCCGTGCAGCCACCGATCTCGTCTCGACGAGCGGTGCCTATCTTGCCTCGAGAGCAGCCGCCTACCAGGGCGACATGGTGGCAAGGGCCGACTTCCTGTCGCAGGCGCTTGAACGCCTTCCCGGGGACGTGACACTCCTCGGCCAGACGTACAAGGCCATGGTATCTGTCGGCCGTATTGCCGAGGCGATCGAGTTGGCCCGGCATCTCGCCGGGATGAATGTCATCACTGAAGTGTCCCCGGTCACCCTCCTTGTCGACGCCCTGGCTGCAGACGATGCGGATGCCATGGACGACGCCCTTGCCAGGTTCGGCTCCGAAGGCCCGCTCGGCACGTTCGCCCTCATCGCCCGAGCCTGGTCGACAGCACAAGGGGGCGACCATGCGCGCGCCATCGAAATCCTAGACACCGCCGCGCCAGGCGCCGAACCCCTCGTAGCCTATCATGCCGCCCTTCTCAGCGACGCCGCAGGAAAGGCCGGAGTGACCGAGACGGCCTTCGGCGAGGCCATGGAAGCCGGAGAGACCGTCACCTGGGAGGCCACGCGAGCCTACGGCGGCTATCTGGAGCGCCTCGGGCGGGGCGAGGACGCCGTCGGCCTCTACCGACGGTTCATGGACATCAATCCGGAGAGTCCGTGGTTCGAGGACGCCGTCACACGGGCGCTCGACGGTGGGGTGCCGCCCGCCAGGCCCGACATGCTTCAGGCGATCACCGACGCCCTGGCGGAAACCGCACGGCAACTGCTCGGCGAACGCCGGGGAGTTCCGGCCCTGGCACTGCTCAATCATGCAGCCTGGCTCCAGCCCGCGGACGACCGCATTCACTTCATGACCGGAGATGTGCTTTCCCGATTGCGGCGCGACGCTGCCTCGGCGGCCGCCTATGGCCGTGTGGCACCCGATTCTCCCCTTGCCTGGAACGCCCGGCTTCGTCGTGTCCGCAGTCTCAACGACGCGGGCCTCACCGAAGACGCCATCACACTGGGACGCGCCCTGTCACGGGAACGTCCGGAGAGCGCCGATCCTTTCATGGCCATCGGCGACGTCATGCGCTCGCACCGGAGGTGGGACGAGGCGGTGGAAGCCTACGATGAAGCGCTCCGCCTGCTTGATGAAGGGTCTCACCGCCGTCCGGGCCTCCTCTTCGATCTGGGGACGGTGCTGGAGGTGACGGGGCGATGGGAGCGCGCCGAACAGGTCTTTCTTGAATCGCTGGAATCGCGACCGGACGACCCCTGGCTCCTCAACTATCTCGGGTACGCGTGGGCTGACAGGAACGAGAACCTCGACGAGGCCCTTGATCTCATCGAGCGCGCCCTCGAGCGGACACCCGATGACGGCATGGTGATCGACAGTCTGGGATGGGTGCTCTACCGGCTCGGCCGCTATGACGAGGCCGTCGTCGAACTGGAACGTGCTGTTGGCCTGGAACCTGCCGAGGCTGTGATCATCGACCACCTGGGTGACGCCTACTGGAAGACCGGGCGGCACTACGAGGCTCGATTCCAGTGGCGTCACGTGCTGACACTGGCGCCGGAGGATGAGGACCTTGTCGACGCCGTGCGCCACAAGCTCGAGGCGGGACTCGATGACAGCGGTCGGTGAAAGGGCGGTCCCGGCCCATGCCAAGGTCAACCTGTGGCTGCACGTGACCGGGCGCCTGGCCAACGGCTATCACAGTCTGGACAGCCTGCATGTGCGCACCTCCCTGGCCGACCGTCTGTGGTTCACTCCGGCAGACTCCCCGGCACTCGAGGTGACCGGCCGCTTTTCTGCGGCACTGCAGGATCTGGACGGATCCCGGAACCTTGTGACGCGGGCACTCGCTGCCGTTGCGCCGACACAGGCATTCCGCATCGTCCTGGAAAAGAACATCCCTGTCGCCTCGGGCCTGGGAGGCGGTTCGGCCGACGCCGCCGCCACGCTGCGGACTGTCTCGGGTTTGACCGAAGATCTTCCGGCCATCGCGGCGACACTCGGCGCCGATGTTCCTTCCTGTCTTCATGATGGCACGGTCATGACCGCCGGGACCGGCGATGTCGTCACGCCCGTGGAACCACTTCCCGAGTGCGCTCTCGTTCTCGTCAATCCGGGGACTGCTCTTCCCACGGCGAAGGTCTTCGCCGGTTTCGAGGAGCCTCTCTCAGTGCCCCGGCCCCTGACCCGCCCGCCGGAGAGTTTCGATGACCTGGTCCGGGAACTCGCGAACCGGCGGAACGACCTCGAACCCGCGGCCTGCCGCGTTGAACCCGGGATATCCGACGTCCTCTCCGCACTGCGCACCACGCCTGGAATAGCCCTCGCCCGCATGACCGGCACCGGCGCCACATGTTTCGGCCTCGCCGGCACCCTGCGACAGGCCGACCGCGCGGCGGCCCTGCTCCGCCGTCACCACCCCGGCTGGTGGATCGAGGCCACCATCATCCTCACGCAGCCCCGGGCGGGGCCATGAACTCCCTCGGAGACCTCAAAGCGCGCATCGCCGCGCGCGATGCGCATGTCGCCGTCATTGGCCTGGGCTATGTTGGTCTTCCCCTTGCCCTGGCAGCCCATGGGTGCGGATTTCGCGTCACCGGCTTCGACACGGATCCAGCCAAGATCGCCAACCTTGCCGCCGGCACGAGCTACATCAACTACATCGATGCCACCGCGGTCAGCGAACTCGCCGCGTCGCCACGATTCCACGGTACCAGCCGGGTGAGCGACCTCGACGCTGCCGACATCATTGTCATCTGTGTTCCCACACCCCTGGACCGCCACCGGGAACCGGACATGCGCCACGTGGTGGACACCAGTCACAGCATCGCGTCGATTCTCGCTCCCGGGCGCCTCGTCGTTCTCGAATCGACCACCTGGCCCGGAACAACAGATGAACTGGTGCGTCCGATTCTCGAGGGCAATGGCCTCGTGTCGGGAGTGGATTTCCTGCTCGCCTACTCACCCGAACGCGACGATCCGGGAAACACCACCCATCGTCTCGGAACGGTGCCCAAGATCGTCGGCGGTGATCATGACCTGGCGCGGGCCACCGCCGCAGTCTTCTATGAATCCTTCATCCCTGCCGGAACCATTGTCGTCCCGGACACGAGAACCGCTGAAGCGGTCAAGCTCACCGAGAACATCTTCCGCTCCGTCAACATCGCCCTCGTCAACGAACTCAAGGTGATCTTCGATGCCATGGGCATCAACATCTGGGACGTGATCGAGGCCGCCAGCACCAAGCCGTTCGGCTACATGCCCTTCTGGCCCGGTCCAGGGCTTGGCGGCCACTGCATCCCCATCGACCCGTTCTACCTCGCCTGGAAGGCGCGGGAGTTCGGCGTACCCGCCCGGTTCATCGAGCTTGCCGGAGAGATCAACACCTTGATGCCGCACCACATCGTCTCCAGACTCGCCGGCGAGATCGATCACCGGTTCGGCCGCGGTCTCAGTGGCGCGGCGATTCTCATCGTTGGCATGGCCTACAAGAAAAACGTCGACGACTGCCGCGAAAGTCCTGGCCTGACGCTGATGACACTGCTCGAGTCAAGGGGAGCTGCGGTATCTTTCTTCGACCCCTTCATCGGCACCATTCCCGCCACGCGCGCCCACGCCGGTCTGGCCGGACGGCAAAGTCTGGCGTGGAACGACGTCACCGATGGCGTCCACGATGCGGCACTGATCGTCACCGACCACGACTGCGTCGACTACGATGCCCTCGTCGCGGCCGTGCCATTGCTGGTTGACACGCGCAATGCGACACGGGCCGTTCGCCACCATCGCGAGAGAATTGTTCTCGCCTGACCGGAGCAGTGTTTCCGCCCCGCGGTTGCGCACTCCGGTGCTTTCCGGTTTATAGGAAGCCTGCTGGGGCGTGGCCAAGCGGTAAGGCAACGGGTTTTGGTCCCGTGACCCCAGGTTCGAATCCTGGCGCCCCAACCACACTCCTGTTGCAGGTCACCCGCCCGGACAGGCCCTGCATCACCGATCCACCTTGCGAACCATCACCATGCAGGACACCAGCGACGCCTTCACGGAAGCCCTTCGCCTGATCATGACCCTTGATCGCGATCTGGTCGAGATCATCTTCATGTCGCTCCGGGTCAGTCTCTTTGCGGTGTTCTTCGCCATGCTGATCGGTCTGCCTGTCGGCGCGACGACGGCCATCTCGCGGTTCCCGGGGCGCGGCGCCCTCATCGCTGTGATGAACGCCTTCATGGGCCTGCCGCCCGTGGTTGCCGGCCTCGCCATCTATCTTCTGCTGTCGCGGGCCGGGCCTCTGGGCGACTGGGGTCTGCTCTATACCCCCGAGGCCATGATCATCGCCCAGACGGTGCTCGTCACACCCATCGTCGCAGCCCTGACGCGCCAGGTCATCGAAGACCTTCACCGCCGCTATGATGAGCAGTTGCGCGCCTTCGGCCTGGGCAGGGGCTCCACCGCCATCACCCTTTTGTGGGAGGCGCGATTCAGTCTCGTCACCGTGGTGCTTGCCGGGTTCGGCAGGGCCATCGCGGAGGTTGGCGCCGTCATCATGGTCGGCGGCAACATCAATCATGTCACCCGGGTGATGACCACGACCATCACTCTGGAAACCTCGCGCGGCGCTCTCGATCTCGCGCTGGGTCTGGGAATCGTGTTGCTGACGATCATCATCGTCATCAACGGGCTCGCCGGCCTGCTCAACACCATTGCGAGGAATCCGCGCCTTGCATGACCGGTCAGATGGAAAGGTGCTGCCGCTGGCCGGCCGGAACCTCAGTCTTATGCGGGGGACGCGACTGGTCGTCGATGATGTCAGCGTCACCATCTCCCGGCCGGAAATCGCGGTGCTGCTGGGTCCCAATGGCGCCGGCAAGAGCCTTCTGGTCCGGATGCTGGCGGGCCTCGTCGAACCGGACCATGGCGATGTCACCTGGAACGGACGCCCACCGGACCGTCAGCGGGCCATCAGGCTCGGTGTTGTCTTCCATCATCCCGTGATGCTGAACCGCACGGCGCTGGCCAACGTCCGATTTGCGCTCCAGGCTGCCGGTGTACCCCGCCGCGAACAGCACCAGCGCGCCTTGGAAGCACTGATTACGGCCGGTCTCGGAGCCAGGGCGAGAGTCCCGGCACAGGCACTCTCGGGAGGGGAACAGCAGAGGCTCGCGCTTGTCCGCGCCATGGCGACATCTCCGGACGTCCTGCTGCTCGACGAGGCAACCGCCAACCTTGATCCGGGTTCGATCCTGGCGATCGAGGACCTGGTGCACCAGGCACGCAGCGACGGCACGCCCATTCTCCTCGTCACCCACGACCTTGCCCAGGCGCGGCGCCTGGCCGACCGCATCCTCTATCTTCATGGTGGAGTTCTCGAAGCGGACAGCGACGCCCCGCTCTTCTTTTCCAGTCCCCCCACGAGACGGGCCTCGGCCTTTGTCGAGGGCCGTCTGGTCGCCTGAATCTGCGCAGCCGGAGAAGTCCCATGATGGTGTCCAGGTTCATCGCATGTGCCGTGGTCGTTCTCGGCCTCATTCCCGGCAGCGTAACCGCCTATGACAGGTCCATCGTCGTCCAGTCGACGACCTCGACCCAGAATTCCGGTCTGTTCGATCACATCCTTCCCGACTTCAGCAATGCGACGGGCATTCTCGTCAAGGTCGTTGCCGTGGGCACCGGGCAGGCCATCCGCAACTCCATGAACGGAGACGGCGATGTCCTGCTCGTGCATGCCCGCGATGCCGAGGAGGAGTTCGTCGCCGGAGGCTACGGCGTCGAGCGGTTCGACCTGATGTACAACGATTTCGTGATTGTCGGCCCCGCTTCCGACCCGGCGGGTGTCAGCGGCATCGCCGATGCCGGGGCCGCGCTCATGCATATCGCTCGCAACGGTCTTCCCTTCGCCTCCCGGGGCGACGATTCCGGCACCCACACGAAGGAAATGGTCTTGTGGCGCAACGCCGGTTTCGACCCCACGGCACACAGCGGCTCATGGTATCTCGAGACCGGTTCGGGCATGGGCGCCACTCTCAACGTGGCCGCCAATGTCGGCGCCTACGTCCTGACGGACCGGGCCACCTGGATTGCCTTCCAGAACCGCGGCGATCTCGCCCTTCTCGTTGAGGGTGACGAGAATCTTTTCAACCAGTATGGCGTGACGGTGGTGAATCCGGAGCGCTTTCCCCATGTCCGCAAGGACGAGGCACACCTCTTCGTCGACTGGCTCCTTTCGCCCTCCGGACAGGCTTCAATCGCCTCCTACCGCATCGACGGGAGGCAGCTCTTCTTTCCCAACGCCGCCCCCTGATCCGTCACGTCACAAGGGGCGCAGGGCATCGGCGAGGCGCGGCAGCATCAGGGCGTCGTAACGCTCCTGGCTGGCCGCGCTGTCGTGGGCGAAGCGGAAACAGGTGATGCCGTTGGCCAGGGGCTGGATGATCTGACCGCCAAAGCCCCGCATGGTGGCGATCCTCGTGGTCCGGCCGGACCGGGTGGTCAGCGGCAATTGCCACCAGGCAAGGTGGTAGGTGATGTCGTTCCCGTCGGCGGTGACCGTCCCCGTCGGCAACCCCTTCACCATGGCGCCGTCGAGACATTCCCGCACCAGGGAAGGCTCCAGCAGCTCTGTTCCCTCGTGGCATCCGCCGTTCGACAGCAACCGCCCAAGGCGCGCCACGTCGTCAAGACCGAGGAAGAGGCCGAAGGCGGTGAGCGGCACGCCCCTGGTGCCGTCCTCCTCGAGGGTGCGGTTGATGTCCACCGGACCACAGCCAATGGGGCGCAGCACCTCGTTCTCGACCATGGCGAAGAGATCGGCATCCGGACCGCGGTAGCGCTTCCACACCGCATCCATGGCCGCGCCGGCAACGAAGAGGTCCTGGTCCCGGTAGCGTGCCACGACGCCCGGTCCCCAGGGATAGGATGGCACACGAAACGCTGCGCGGAGCTTGTCCGCACGACTGCGGGCGGCGTACCAACTCTGATAAGCGCGGTAACAGGCGCCGTCCGGACCGTCTGCCGAGGCATATTCCGGTCCGGTGAGATTGTCGGCGTGGATGTCGCCGGTTTCGCCGGCGGTGCCGATGCCGGTCGCCATGGAGAGGCAGTGCCGGATCGTCACATCGTGCCAGCCGTCGTGATCCGCCGTGACATCGAGGACATCAACGATGCGGGTATCGGCGATACCGGGACCAAGGTGACGGGCCAGGCGCATGAGCGCGGTGGTGGCGAATGCCGCCTTGGTGGCCGACCAGATGCCAAAGCGCATCGCGTGGGGGAACGGGTAGGGCCCGTGCCGTGTGGCGAACCCCGTGGTGTAGATGTGCCCGTCGATCACGAGGCCGCTGGTGATCTCGCACTCGCGCATCGGATCGTCCAGCAGCGCCTCGAGCATGTCCGGGGGAGCGATCTCGGAGATGTCGTGAATCGGCATTGGGTCGTGATGGTCTGGCGCGGCCAGTGACCCTCCCGCCTCGCGGAACGACGCCCCTGCCACGCCCCAGAGATCGAGAGTCTCGGGGATGTGATCGGGGAGCGTTTCAGTCACCACCTGGACGACAAGATCGCGCACCCGCTCCCCATCCCAGGCGAATCGCGCCACCCCGTGGTGGCTGTCGTTCTCTCTTTCGCAGGAAAGCTGGAAGGGAAACGATGCGGTATCACAGGCGCCATCACCCCTCCAGATGCATCCCTCGCCAACCGTGATGTCCCAGTAACTCTGCGAATCGGGCCGGCGATGCAGTCCCCGGTGCACCGGCAGGAGACGGTCGCCGTCGGTCCGGAATGCAAGATTGACGCCGGGAAACCGGGTCACACCGCCACCCAGGGCAAAGTCGGCGTGTGCAGAGGCGTCGCTGGCCGCCAACGGGGACCCGTCGATGGCGAGGACGCCGTTGAAGGGATGGCGGCAGGGCCGGCGACCTGCCGGCGGCGTGAACACATCGATGGGCCAGGGTCCATCCATCCGTGTAGCAGAATTATAGATATCAGTCAGGCGAGAAACTCCTTAGCAGCTTGATCGATGGTTCTCTCGTTTCGACGTTATCTTACCGTCTGTTAGCGACTTGTCAAACATCGAAGAGTTTCGAACTCAGACCATGTAGGATCAGGTTTTTCACGACGGATTATGACATCGGGGGATATGCCGGGCTCATCGAAAGACGAGAGAGCCTGCATGACATGCACGTTTGGCCGATCATCGACGCTGTACAAGGCATGGTCAGACTTTCCACGAGCTCGTGGACGTTCACTCTTCTACAACTCTGTGACATTGGGTTTTCATTGGGGTATATTCCCTTGTGAGTTCCGATTATCGGTCGCTTACATGGTCGCATCGGGACTGTTTCGCACACGATTCACCCACGATACAGGAGATTCTCATGGCTGGAAGACCGCGGGGCGAGAAGCGCAGGGCGCGTAGCGTCATGGCAACCGACAGCGAATGGCAACGCATCGGCGCGGGCGCCGCGGCGTACGGCCTGTCGATCTCGGACCATGTCGTACGGACTCTCCTGGCGCCACCATCACCGCCGTCGGACAACACCGGCACGGCTCTGACGGCCCGGGTGCAGTGGAGGGTGGCGCGTGCCGTGCTGGCGCTGGAGAGCATCGAGAGGCTGCGTCTCGACGAAGCCGACATGGGCACGGCATGGCAGGAGATCGCCGCGGAAGTCGATGGCTGGATCGACGGCGCGGCGGAGCTGGAATGACCGGGATGACGCCATGAAGCGCGCACGGCAACATTGCATCTACTGTGATCCCCGGACATGGGAGAAGATCGGCAGGCGTGCGCGAAGGGCGGGCATGCCGGTCTCGCGTTTCGGCGTGCTGTGCTGTCTCAAGGCCGACGAGGAAGGACGCACCAGTCCGGCTGAACCGTCCGGCCATGCGCTGGTGATACCGCAGGACCGGCAGCGCCGGCTCTACGAGGACATGGAGACCATCGTGCGCGCCGGGCACATCATGCTGGACGAGACGAAGTCGGACAAGATCGGAGTGTTGACGAGCGACGTGATTCGCTTCCTGCGACTGACCGAACCGGGGGAAGGGCGATGAGCAAGCCGCGCCGGCGGAAGGAAGGCATGTCGCATTCGATCTCCTGCACGGACGAGGACTGGCAGATGATCTGCAAGGGCGGGGAACGGGCCGGCAAGAAACCGTCGGCATGGTTCATACAATGCGCCCTCAGCGTGAGCCCGCTGGCGGGCAGGACGTTTCCACTGGTCCTTGATGAACATCAGCAACGCACCGTGGTCATGGCGGTCGAGCGCCTGGCCCAGCCGTTTTCGGGCCGTCCGGAGTCGCTGTCCCGAATCGAGGACGATGTCCGGCATGTCCTGCGGGAACGCGTGCGGGCGATGACACGGCAAGGCCGGTCTGAAGAGGCGCGCACCAAACTTCAGGAGGTGTTCGACAAGAAACACGCCAGGTGGATCGAGCGCTGGGCGCAGAGGCCGCGCCAGCGTCGGGCCGACGCCGAACAGGGTCACATGGACAAGTGAGGTCCCCTGCGGTGCAGGATGCGCCGCCTCTCTTTCAGTTCTTCAGTCTGTTCATGCTTCCTGACGGTGCGCTCGTCCTCGTCATCCCAGGACGCCCGGTAGCAGCCGCGCCCGGAGAGTTCGCGGCGCTCCATCTCCACCTCGTGGACATTCGCCCGTCCGTTGACGCGCAGCACCTGCAGGGTGCAGAGGTCCTCGGCTTGGGTCTTGCCCGCGACAATGCGGAGAAGGACGCCTTCACAGTGGTGCGGTTCCATGGCAACACCGGGATCGATGCCGTCGTGGCCGGGATGTCCGGCGGGAGGAGCGGGCATCGTGGTCCAGCGGAGCCGGTCGCCGGCGACGACACTCCGGTTGCAGGCGATGCGATGCACATGATCGGGCGAGGCCCGCTCGCGCGCCGCCACCGCATCGCGCAGCCTCTCGTCGCTCCAGGTGGCGCGATGCACCTGATCGCGTGCCAGATCGCCGCATGCCACGCGTTCGACTCCCTTCCATGAGCCGTCGGCATTCCGCCGGGCGCCGCCGCGCTCGACGAGGAGCGCATCCTTCCGGTCGCGTCCGCCGCTCACGCCCGGCCACACCACCACCAGTTCCTGCACGGACCCGCCCTGGGCCAGCCGGCGCCGGAGCCGGTCGCCGGCGACCAGCTGCTCGTTCCCGCGCCAGGCGATGGCGAACGCGCCACCGGGCGGACGGGCGCGGAGCCAGGCGCATTCCTCGCGCACCATGGCCGCGATGCGGATCCGGTCACGGTCGGGGGCGGCGAGCCTCTCTGTCACGTCCGCGAGCCCGGTCTCGATTCGCTCCCGCAGGACGGGCTGACAAGAGAGGTGCCGCGCGAAACGACTCAGGTCCAGCAGGTCCTCAGCCTTGTCACGCCACGCCGCGGCCTTCCCCTGCCATCGCGGCCACTCGTCCAGCAGGGTGACCGGCACGTTGTCCCGCCTGGCCTTCTCCTCAAGCGCGCGATGCTCGCGGTCAAGGACGGCCATCTCCTTCACCCGCGCCTCGATCCGGGCGCATTCGCCTGTGCACCTGGCGTGCTCGGCGATGACGGGCTTGAGCCGGCGTCGCGCCGCGGCGGGAAGATCGCGGTCGCCGGCCAGCTCCCGCACGTCGTCGAACATTGCGCCATAACCTTCCGCATGGAATGGCAGGACGCCATCGCGCCGCGCCCGCCGGCGCAGCGCCTTCAGGTTCCTGGTTACCTCGAGGAAACGGTCGAAGGGCCCGTGCCTTTCCAGTTTGTCGAGCGCCCTGGAGATGCGTCTCCGGGTTGCGGCGTCATGGTCGAGATGGGGACCGTAACGTTCGTCGCGCAAGAGCGCACGGCCCGCCCCGTCGAGTTCGCGGGCGAATGCGGCGAGCGGACGGTAACCCTCGAGATCGGTGATGACCGTATCGCGGCCCTTGCGGGAACGCTCCCGCGCTTCGGCGTCAAGGATGCGCCAGCGCCGTGTGTGTCGGCGGGCGTCATCGAGGAACCGGCCGATGGCGTCCCGGCATGCCCGGCCTTCCGCATCGCTCGCCAGAACGCCGCGTGCCTCAACCGCGGCGGCATCGGGAAGGCCGTCGCGCAACAGAAGCGCGTTTGCCTGTGTCACAAGGCCGTGCCAGCCCACCATGCCGAAGGGAATTCGTTCCTCGCCTTGAGCCCGCGCGCGAACCCGCCGGTGGGCCGCGGCGAACTGCGCCCAGGCTGTATCGGTTTCGGCAAGCCGCTCGCAGCGCTCGAGGCGCTCGGCCGCATCGCCCGCGTCCCGGTCGAGATGGGGCTGCCACAGGTCCGGCCTCTTCAACATCGCCCGCCACTGTCGCCGGGCCTTGAGCCAGCGTTCCCGCCATGCCCGGTAGCCGGCCAGTTCCGCCGCCGGCCGCTCCGGATCCCGAGCCGCCAGCCGGCGGTGGCCGTCGAGCAGCCTGCCGGCCTCCGCGGCCAGCGCCAGAACCCTCTCCTGGCGATCCCGGGCCTGCGCCTCGTGGGCGATCACCGCGCGCGCGGAAGAGCGCACCTGCTCGGGCACGTTCTTCATCGCCGCCAGCAACCGTGCCTGCGCCACGAGATCGTCATGACCGTCGACGTGGAACGGGATCGTGTTCCCGGCGGCGGCGCGTTCGTGGACTTCCCGGCGCAGCGTCTCGAACCGGGTTGAGGCTTCGTCACCTTCCTGGGCTGCCCGGAATGTCCCGAGGCATGCCGCGATCGCCCCGGCGCTCTTCGGCCGGACGGCAAGGATGGACCGGAAGTCGGGATCGTCGCTCATGTCCTTCCAGGTGGCCTCGATCGTCGCGACGGCCGTGATCCAGTCCGCGTAGCCGGCCGTCTCCACCACGGGGCAGGCCTCGCCGGCGGCCCGTTCGACCAGGTCCCGGCGCACCTGAAGGAGGTGATCGGCTTCACTCTGCAGCGCGTCGATGCGGGCGTCCATCCGGCCCCAGGCGGCGGACGCTTCGATGCCGCGAACATGGTCGCGAGCCTGCCCGCTTGCCTTGTCATCCCGGCCGCCCGTCTCGTCCGTCGGCGAATGACCGTCGGCCACGAGCGCTCCGGCGGCGTCTTCGCGGCGTGTCACCGACACCACCGTCTCCTCGCGCGGGCGCCATGGCATCGTCTTCTCCGGGAGAGATGCCCGCAACTCGCCCGCCGTAACGCCGATCGCCTCCAGCGCCGTTGCCCTCTCCCCGGTGTTGGCTTCCAGCGTTTCGATCAGCTGTTCGCCGTTGTCGGTCAGCACCATGACGCTGTCACGGGCCCGGCTGATCTCGACATAGAAGGTTGCCTGGTCGGTCAGCAGACCGTGACCGGAATCCAGAACCGCGATGACGCCGTCGGCCGTGCTGCCCTGCGCTCCGTGAACCGTCGAACTCCAGGCATGGTCGATGTGGCGCAGCTGTGGATCCTCATGCTTGAGCGAAAGCGTGCCGCCATCGGCGGTCCGCACCCGCACCCGGGAGCCGGTGATCGCCACGATCTCGGCCTGTTCACCGTTCACCAGGGCGCGCGCCTTGTCGTTGCGCGTCCAGCGGATCCGGTCGCCGGCCTGGAGTTCGATTTCGCGGGTCTCGTAGACCTCCAGCCGGTAGCGGATGTTCCCCTCCGGTCTGATCCGGCGGGCCGTGCCGTCGGGATGGGAGAGCAGAACGCGGTCGCCCTCGATACCGGTCACCGTGCAGGCGTCGTCGGCCTTCACCCGGTAGTTCACGAGGTCCTGGTGGAACACCACCACGTCGCCTTCCCCGTAATTGCGCACGTCCGCCTTCTCGGCGCGCGTCATGCCAAGGCCGACCAGGCGTTCGATTTGCAGAACCCGCCCGCGCAGCGCGCCTTCGGCCGCAAGGCCTTCGCGGACCGTCCGATTGATGTCCGCGCGCAGGGCGTGGGTCGGCGCCATGAGCAGCGTGCGGGCACGGGCGTCCGGGTCCAGTTCCAGCCAGGCGCGCGCCGCCTTTTCCGCAAGATCCTCGTGATCGACCTCGACCAGGCCGGCGCCCAGCAACCGGACCGCCTCACCGGGTTCTCCCTCCAGGACCGACAGGACTGCCGCCTTGACATCCGGGTTGCGCTGGCGGCGGATGTCGCTCATCCGCGCCGTCGTCATCCCGGCCTGCTGCAGTTGCCGGAACGGCTGGCCGGCATCGACCGGGCGGAGCTGGCCGGTGTCGCCCACCAGCACAACGCGGGCGACGTCGAGATGGCCTGCAATGCGCAGCAGGGAGCGCATCTGCGCCGTCGACACCATCGATGCCTCGTCCAGCACCACGACCGACCCGGCAAAGAGCGCGCGCAGCTTCTCCAGGCCCGGACCGGGGTCTTCGCGATCGGCCGCCCGGCAGCGCGTGAGGAACCATTGAAGCGTGCGCGCATGGATCCCCGCTTCGCGCTCCAGCACGCGCGATGCGGCGGCAGACGGAGCAAGGCCGATGATCCGCCGCTCTCCGGCGAGCTCGCGGACCTGGCGCAGCATGGTGGTCTTGCCGGTCCCGGCTCGTCCCTGCACGCCGATGATCCGGTCTGCTGAGAGGAGAATGGTCCGCACCGCGTCGCACTGTCCCTCGGTGAGGCCCGACGCCGCCAGACGCGCCGCGACATCGTCGTCGCGGGCCAGCGTCCCGGTCTCGCCGAGGCCGGCCTTCATCATGGCGATCACCGAGCGTTCCGCCTTCAGGGTCCGGTCGGTGACGAAGGCGCGGTCGGCGCGCCGCAACGTGGCGTCGACCAAGTGGCCGTCCTTCACCAGTTGCCCGACCGCCTGCCTGATCGCGTCAAGCGTATGGCGCCCCGGCGAATGCGCCAGTGCCAGCGTTTCGAGCTCGTGCGCCGCAAACACCGATTGGCGCTCCTCGAGGCGTTCCGCCGTGCGGGCCACGATCTCCAGGGCCGACAGGTCCTCAGGCTTCCGCACCGGCCGGCGGGGACGGGCTGCCGCGAGGTCGGCGCCGAGGCCAAGCGCCTGAGCCCGCTCCGCCCAGACCGTCTCCAGCATCGCCCGCAGCGGTTCGTCCTTGCGCCGCCGCGTCGCCAGCGTCGCCATCTGCGCCGCGGCCTGGCTGTGGTCCCAGCCCCTCTCGGTCAGGTAGGTCAGGATCTCCCTGCGGCGCGTCGAGAACGCGCTCCTCAGCTTCCGGCCGTAGCCCGCGATCTCGAAGCTCGGCATCCGTCCCGCCATGGCGGGACGGACGTCGTAGCCCCGTTCCATCAGCCGGCGCGACAGCTCGTTGCGGTAGTAGGCGCCGATCTGCCGGGCATGGCGGTGGAGCAGGGTGGCCTCGATACTGCGCCAGCGCCCCTGCGGGTCGCGCGTCATGTTGGCGATCACCGCATGGGTGTGGAGCTGGGGATCGAGATTGCGGCTCGCGACATGGCGGAAGGTCGCCGCGACCATGTGGGGCGCCTTGATCCGCGGACGCTTTCGCGTGGCGGGGTCCCAGCCGCGGGTCTCCAGGAGGTTCCCCTCGATCCAGTCCAGCGTTGCCTTCACCGCCTCGTCATGGGCATGCACCACGCCGCGGTCGCCATGGGGATAACGTCTCGTCGGCAGCAGGGCCGCCAGGGACACCGATTTCGGCGCCGAGAAGGTGATGTCGAGCCCCGGGCGGTGCTCATGGGCGCCGTCGCGCTTGCGGCCGAGGCGGATGCCGGTGCCGATCACGTGGCCCGCCAGCAGCGACTCGAACTTGCCGGCGGCGACATGGAGGTCGGGCCGCAGCCCCAGGGCCAGCGCGCCCTTGCCGTGCCAGAAGCTGCCGTTGCGGTGTTCCGCGTTCTTCGCCCGCCCCGCGTCGCTCTCAGGCCCGGCGGCCGTGTAGTAGCCGCCATCGCGGCGCAGGTAGTCGGCCGTGGCCGACGCCGATGTCAGGTTGCGAACCGACGCGACCATGGTTCGTCATCGTGGAGCGACGCCCCGGGCCACGCGATGTCCGGAGATTGATCGGATCCCGTGCACGGTGAGCCAGGTGTCTCCGGGGCGTGGCGCATGTTTCCTGGATGTTGTTGCTGAGACGGCGGTCACGATACCGTCTGCGGGCGCCTGAGGGAAAACCGGCCCGGACCTCCGGCAGTGTCTCTCCTTGACGTGCGGCCAAGTGGAAGGCCGCGAGAAGGAGAGCGAACCCGCGGCCTCCCTGGCGGGGCCGGAGGCTTCGGAGGAGCCCCGCGTTCCGTAGAACTCTACGCCCGGAGTCTCAATTCAGGAAGGGGAGGTGCGCCGCCCCCACAAGAGGCGCCCCGCGAACCGGGGGCTGCGGGGCCAGTTTAAAAGTGCGACGTCAGAAGCGCCGCAATTCTGGTCGGGGCCGGCGAGAATGTCCAGCGCCAATGCTGAGGGCGCAAGCCAGGAACGGGCGGAAGGCCGGCAGGGTCAAGGCGAGACATTGCCGGACATCTCGCCGAACCGCACCAGGCATCGCAATGTTCCGGGCGAACACGGGGGACATGCCGCCGGTCCGTCATGTCTTCGTGGATGGCACAGTCACGAAGAAGGGGATGGCGTCCATGTCCCCCTTGGCCAAGGATAGCGGGCATTGCACACAGGTCCCAACGGGAACTGCTATCCTCGGTTCAGAAAGACCCGGTCGCGGCGGCGGTCGCACCGCGCGGGTGTGGACAGCACCTTGTCGAAGGGCCCAGAACCAGCAGGCGACGACGATGGCGCTTCACCTTGTCCACCACGATCTCTCTCATGCATTCGCGCTTGACCACGAACAGGAGCAGGCCCTTCGCAGTGTGGCCGACGGCGATCGGAGCGAGGATCTCCAGGCGTCCGTTCTCGAGGTCCTGGTGCGGGCACACGCGGAACGCCTGTGGCTGGCGTGCGACTGCCGGGGCGAGGGTGGCAGGCCTCCGGTCAATGTGCCCTGCCGCCGCCTGGCCCTCTACTACTGGCGCAGGTTGTCCGCCCCGCACGTGGCGCACGCCGGAGGCTGCGTCTACTCGCGTGCCCGCGTCTCCTTCCTGCACAAAGCCAGGGACCCGGAAGCCCGGGCGCCGGTGGAACCGCCTGACGACAGGTTCTTCGCGGTGCTTCTGAACGAGCCGGAAGACCCGAGGCTCGCGGACCCGGACGCATCGCCGGATCCCGGCGGAGCCCGCCATGGAAACCGGCACTCGAAACTGCGGCAAAAGCTGTTCCAGCTGGTGCTGTTTGCCGGGCTCAACCGGCTTCCCGATGCCGAAGTCCGGAATGCAAAGGAATGGTCGAACAGGATCAGGCAGGCCGCGGGGATGTTCGAGATTGCACCCGGCCGTCCGCTGGGCGATCTCATCTTCCCCTGGCGGCGCATGTGGCAGATGGACCGGATCGACGACAGGATGCGCGCCGTGGCGAAGGCCTGGCCGGAAGGCCACAGGCCGCAGGGATTTTTCTGCGGAGCCGTGTGGGGCGTGGACGACCATGGCGTCACCGGCGGGCGCAGGGGCACGCGTCTCGACGTCGCCGCCCGGGTCTCGCAGCCCGTGATCGGCAGATACCCGGTGAGCCCGCCCTACCTCTTCATGGGCGTGGTGGGTATGGAGGACGGTGCGGATGCCTGGGCCTGCCTCTCCGGCCATGCCCAGCCCATCGTCGCCATGAACTGTCCGGTTCCGGTGGAATCCAACGCGGAGCGCCAGGCGTTCCGCACGCTGAGGAAAACCCTCCGGATCATGCGGCGCGAGTTCGACGCCGTGGCGTTCACTCTCGGAAAGCCGCTGTTCGAGACCAACACGCAGTACGGGCCATGCCTTCCCGACTTCATCATCCGGGCGCACCCTCAAGCCTGGGAAGGCAGGGACAGCGTCGACTTCATGATCGAGGTCATGGGGTTTGAAGACGAGGACTACCGCCGGCGCAAGCAGGAAACCCACCGGGCCATGAGGGAACTCGGCACGCTGTGCATCATGGAGGCCCGCAGGTTCGACACGTCCGGGGGGCTGGCGTCAGCAGGGACCGACGTCACCGACAGGATCCGTGCGGTGCTTCGAAGAAGGATGGCCTGAATGTCCACGCAGAGGGATGCGCCTGGCCGGCCGAAAGGCATGGCGCCATGGCATCACCAGTTGATTACGGCACGATTGCGACCCGAAGGAGAGTGCCATGGAGGCTGGGTCATCATGAATTGGCCTACGCTCCTCGATGTGGCTCCGTGTTCAAGGGCACTCTGATCTTGAGCAGACCCACGACACTTGAGGCCGAGGCAGGTCAATCCAAGAGACTGGAGCTGTCTTTGAATTGCATAGTCTGGGATGTAGTTCCCCAAACTCGATACCCTTGGACAGGGGACTCTCCAGCAGCTGGAACCGCGTGACGAAGGTAGATCCCATCGGCTTACCTGCGTAGCGAGGACGGGAAGACTGCAGTGAGGGAAGGTCCGGCCATTAGAACTCACTCGACGTTAGCCGTTTGGGGGCTGTGGGGCATTTGCTCAACCCGGACCCGGTTGCTCTGTCTGGCCTAAGAGCGGACATCGTCTTCTGGCAACGAATTGTGCCGAGTCTGCTGGAGCACGGTTAACCGAAGTTCATTAGAGTTCGTCCAATACGGATGGCTTATTCTTCCGATCCATCCTGCATTTCTCAATCTTGTCTTTCTCACTATTGAGGAAGGTTGTGGAATCCCAGTCGCCAAATTCCTATTCCGAAATTCCATAGGTTGATCTTAGTTGTTGTGTTACAGAAACAACATGCAAACCCATACACGCGTATCGATACCGTCGCTCCTCGACAAACTCAGTGTAGTCAGGAGGAAAGGCGCGCTCTGCTGTGATTGAAATGAAGCGATTGTCGTTCTCAATTCGACTCGGTAGGGCTAGGATCTTGTACATCAGCGCGTGATCGATGCTTCTCCAGTCGACGTCGTTGGGTAGAGGCAAACCAGTCGGTTGAGAAACCTGCGGCTGAAGTTCACTTTCAGCGTTTCGCTGCCCTAAGCTCAAACCATCGTCTCCAACAACGTCGGTGCATTGGTCAAGAAATTCAGGAGGACGCAATGAACCTAGATGAATTCATAAGGGAGTCATTGTTGGAGGTGTTAAGAGGCATTAAGGAAGCTCAGAAAACAACGAACGAGCAGGGAGGTCGGTGTTGGAGTTATTCATCCAAAATAGGGGCAAGAGAAGGATCACCCACAAATACGTGTTAGAGGTTGCTTTTGATGTTGCAATTTCTGCGGCCGAAGCTGATGATGAAACCCAGCTAGGCTCAGATCGAGTTCAACAAGATCGAGGCCGGCCACCGCTCCATCTTCGACGCCGGCTGGCGGCCCTCCATCGGCTGGGTCTGCGGCTTCGCACTGCTCTGGCACTTCATCCTGTTCGACCTGCTGACCTGGGTCACGGGAACTGCTTCCCCCGTGTGACGGCATTGCCGGAACTGACCGGCACCGATACGCTGGTCACCGTGCTGCTGTCGCTGCTGGGTCCCGGGGCGATGCGAACGGCAGAGAAGTTCGGGGGGAAGGCGCGGTAATCGGAGCGATCAATGCGCCAAAGATCTACTGGTGATCAGCGTTGAAGTTCTTAACCAAGAAGTAGCAGAATCCTAGCGCTAGGCTGCGGCCCAGCCTCGCGAACTCCTGTTCGGAAAAGCCGACCGGCGTGTGCGATCCGGGGCTGGCGAAGCTGAAGACCCCCGTTAGCCCGGCTTCCTGCTGTTCGGTAATGAACCCCGACACCCGCAGATAAGCCGCGATTTGTCCCCACTTACTGTGGTCGAAACTCCTAGCATGATTGACTTGCCTCTGTTGTGCGATCGATGTCGCCAAAGACTGCAAAGCTACGCGGGCATTGCCGAGACACCCATTAAAGTCGCCGCGGAGGAAGGCGTCGGCTGAGTTTTCGATTACCCGCGCGATGTCACCGGCGTCGGGCAATCCAGATCGCTGAAGCTCCGCAGCCAAATCATCCTCGACGGCCTGGACACCTTCGATCGTGGGCTCGGTCGGTACGAAAGTGTCGGTTTCTCTTTCGTATTCGTCCTGTCCTCGACGGTAACCGTCCAACTCCAAACAAAGGAGCAGGTCGTTCCATCTTTCGTCGAACCGATAGCGAGGAGAGATTTGATAGCGTAGCGCCCCGTGGGTTCTAAGGGCCTCTTCCAGGATGTTACCGATTCGCTCGCCGGACGCCGCGAGCACTGCTTCACGAACAGCGGCCGTGACGCTTGTCCCGCCCCATTGGTTCGAGAGTTCGTCGGTTTGTAGCCCATGCTTCTCGAACAGCACTACGAGCGAATCTCTGTCAAACAAATCGAGAAACTGGCAGAGCGACAGCCTGGATCGCCGGCTCAGATTCACCGGAAATCTCCTAGCAACGCCCAGGCAAGTGTTGCCTTGATGCCGAACACTTCACGACCGCTCAACACGGACCCGGTCGCCCAGGCCGAGGTCGTTCAGGATCTGCTGCAGTTCGGTCTCCATGTTCTTGGCCGATGCCGAGCCGATGCTCACCGAGAACTCGACCCCGACGCTGAGATCGTCCCCAGACCGAAGCTTGGGCAACACCTTTGTTCCAAGCCGATTCCAGACCTCGGGCGGCACCGTCCCGACCAGGCGTAGCGTCGTCTTCTGATCGCCGGCGCCAGGCTCAGGCTCGGTGCCCGGCTCGGGCTCAGGTTCCGGTCCGGTTTCGGGACCAAGACCCGGAGTGGACCCCGGTTCCGGCTGCGGCGGGCCACCCGGCGTCGATCGGAGTTCCTCGGCCTTCGCCTTGGTAAGCAGAAAGACGCTGGCCTCGAACGCGACCTCCTCTACCCCGATCTGCTCCGCATACCACAGCCGCTCATATCGGCCGTCACCCTTGGCGCCGGATGCGAGGCCGAAATCCCCATTTCCCACAAACTCGACGATCTTGCGGCGAAGGATCGAGTCCGGATCGTTCAACCGGGTCAGTGAGCCGTTGAGGAAGCTCTGACGCAGGCTTGTGAGCGGCCAAGCGCCGGTTTCCTTGAACGCCGGCGGCCAGTGGCGGTCGATGTAGCCGGCGCCGACGGATTCGTTGAGCAGGGCTTCGGCCTTCAACGCACCGATGATCCGCCCACACAGGGTTTCGTTGGCGCTGGCATGGCCGGCGCCGAGGTCGATGATCTTGAGGCCGTTCGCGGCCTTGGTATCGGCGAGCGCCACGAAGCGATAGCCGCCCCACACTTCGTCCTTGGCCGTTTCCTCAGCATCCTTGACCTTGGCCTGCACTTCCGCGCGATCGGTGCGGTCGAATTCCGCGCCGAGGACCCCCTCCGCCACTTCCCGGGCGACGCGCTGCCAAGCCAGCCACAATTCGATCCGATTCCGAATATCCCGTCCCGGTTTTCTGGCGCACCAGACCAGCGACCCCGGGTACAGTCTTGGCGACTTCCCGCGCTCCTTGGTCCACTGGCCAATCCGCTCGACAGCTTGGCTGCCGTCCTTCCACTCCGCCTCTGGGTCGACGATGACGAGTGTCAGGCGCGGCGAGTCCTGAACCGCTGTGCCGTCCTCGGGAAAGGGGACGACGGGAACGGTGGCGCCCCGCGCGAATTCTCCCTCGACCAGCTTGCGGATGGCCGGCTTGATCTCTGTCTCCTCGTCGAGGGACGCTCGCCGATCGCTGACGACCTTCTTCAAGGTCGCCTGATGGTGGATGCGGAAGCCGTCCGTGCCGACCTTGCGAATGAAGAAGCCCGAGGCTTCCAGGGCCGTCGCGGCGTTGTCGATCGTCGTGGTCTCGACCTCCGGCTCGCCCAGCGCGAACCGTAGCTCGGGCAGGTGGGCCACCTTGTCCACTTGGCCGCCCGAGGATTCGAACAGGATTGCCGTTCCCACCCGGCGATGAATGTCGCGAAGCGGCCCCTTGGTGTTCGCATCCAAGGCTTTGGCGTGCGCCAACGGCCCGGCGAGGTCAGCTTCTATGGCGACGTCGAGCCGCGACTCACCCAGTTGGCCGAGAACCACGGCGCGAAACTCTGGCACGTGCAATGGCGCCGATCCCATTGTGATCAGGGGTTCCCGTCGCGCCTGCTCGAAATGTTCGCGAGCCGCCCAGGAAATCCACTGCGCCAACATCGCCAAGGTGCCGCGGGTCTGCTGGAACTGGGTCAGGGCGCGCCATTTTCGCTGAAAGACGGAGAGTGTGGACGGATGGAAGGGGTAGCAGGCCTCGAACCGGCCCCTCAGGAAGTCGCGTGCCTTGGCCTCTGTGGTCGCGGTGTCCACGGCCATCCATTCGGAGGGGAGCCGGGCGGTCCGCTCGAAACACCAATCGGCGTAGGTCTTGGCGACCTTCTTGCGGATACGCTCGTCACCGATTTCCTCGAACAGCCGCCGCCGCACAACCTCGCTGATCTCGGATTCGTCATTGGCGATCAGGTCGCGGGCGACACGGCGGACGACCTTGGTGATCCGATCCTGCCACTGCTGGTCCCAGTCGGTCATCTCGACCTGGCTGCGGGGAAGGCTGATGACCGCCGCGACCTGGGACGAACCGGTCACGGCGACTGTCAGGTTCTGAATGAAGGCATGGAAACTTTCGGCCAAGCCGCGGTGACGGTTGACGAAGTTCAGGACTTCGTCGAACAGCAGCAGTACCGGCGCTTCAGCAGCGGCGAACATTCGCCCGATGGCCTCGGTTCCCGGGGGGGTGGTCTCGGCGGAGGCGCCAAGCGTAGCGACACCCTTATCGCCTGCCAATTGGCGGGCCAGATCGATCCACGGCGTTTCCCGGTCTTCGCCCGGGTCCCAGGCATTGCCGACAAAGACACCGACCCGGGCGGCGGGGGCTTCCGCAACGCCCGCCTCGGTCAGAAGAGCGGATACACCCGGGAGCTTGGAAGCATTGGCACCGGCGTTGGCGAGGTGGTAAAGCGAGGCCAGCGTGTGCGTCTTACCGCCGCCGAACTGGGTGACGAGGGTGAGGACCGGCGCCGTGTTCTCCGTCTTCCCGGACAGGCGACGGAGCACCATACCGGCGTGCTCTTTCAAGGCGCGGGTGAAGCAGGTGCGCGCAAAGAACTGTGCCGGCTCGCGGTAGTCCAGAGGCGCGGTCTTGGCGACAATCTGTTCGAGGGCGATCGCGAACTCGTCCGGGCTGAACGAGCGGCCCTCGCGGACCTCCTTTCGAGGCGTTACGATTTTGTACCAAGGGTCCACGTTCTCATCCTTCCCCAACTAAACGTTTTCTCGCCCGGTTCATCGCGGCACCGCCAACAGCATGGCGTCCAAGAGGCGCTTCTCCTCGCTACCGCGCGGGTAAAGGGCGGAGAGGGCGTTGGCAAGGCGCAGGAAATCCGGCCCGCGTTCCTGCTCCGCCTTCAGCAGGTTGCGGAGCGCTTGGCTGCGGCCCGAAGCTTGCAGAAGCATGGCGGCATGGACCCGATCGAGTGTGGTTGCTTCAAGGGAAGCTTCCAAGTTGCCGGCGGCCACGCTCGCGGTTCTCCCGCGCTGCCGGCCGCTACCGCGAACAGTCGGAGTTTCCTCGGGGAATAGGGTGAGCTGCGCCGCCGCCAACGGGCTCACCTCGATTTCGTCGGCCAGCGTGCCGGCTCCAGATTCTCCGAAGAGTTGCTTTCCTCGCTCGGTAACGGCCATCAGCCGGACCACGCCCTTGCTCGTCTCGATGATTTGGCCCTCCCAGTCGGGAAGTCGGATGCCGAGCGGTTGGGCAAAGCGGCGGGCAACGTCGAACATCAGGCTGTAGCCCTTCGACTTGCCTCGTGGGGCCTCGTCCTCCTCCTCGGAATCATCGGCGCCATTCGACTCAGCGCCGCCATTCGTGCTTTGCAGTGTCCACAGGAACAACGCGGTCAGTCGCGCGTCTTCCTCCAGCGCGCCGGCAAGACCATTACGGGCCTGTGCTTCGGCAGTCCCTAGCACCTGCTCAAGGGCTCTGCGGCCGACTACTTCCCAGACCTTTTCGAGGTATTCAGGCAGACCGACCTCTCGCCCCTCGGCGGTCTCAACTCTTGAATGCCGGCTGAATATCTCAAGAGCGGGACCAATGCAGGCAAACACGAGGTCGGCTCCCCGCACGCCTTCGCTCTGCAGGCGCTCCATCCAGTCTCCAACGCGGACCGGCAATCGTTGGAGAACATCCGACCAATCACCTACTGCGGCATCGCCTGCGCGGGGACGGCAGACGAGATGGACACTCGTCGCTAGTGACGCAGTGTTTCTCGCAGTCAGACGGTTTGTGGTTTCGGTTTCAATGGGCCATGAGCTTGTGATGACCCACCCACCTTGTATCAACCCTGAAAGAAGGGCTTCCCATCCTTCAGTTGTTTTGTGGGCGAAAACAACACATCCAATCCCATCGTCCTTAAGTACGCGCTTTCCTTCCAAGAAACACTTTGCTATCGTTTCCTCGAAGAAGTGGCCATCCTTAGGTTTGCCGCATATCTTGTGTGCGCGATTCCAAACGCATTCCTCGTTCTTGGGTGTCAATAGATCAACCGAAACTAATGGGCTGTTCACGAACCTATTTTCTGGTAGCGTCCTCTTTAGCCAAACAAAGAAAAAATCTGACAAATCGGCGTAAGGGATCGCATCGTAGTACGGAGGATCAGTAAACCAAATCGCGGCGGAATCATCAGGAAGCGGAGAATTAGCAGCATCTGCCATTTGTGGTGATGAAGAAGAATATTTGAAATCTAAAGAACGCAAACCGTCGAGCAAACCGTCGAAACATGTTTCGAAGCTTGCGCTCGAATTCGAGATCGGAACGCCCTCAGTGAAGTCCCATGTCATTGAAATCGCTTGGCGACTGAACATCTGTCGCGGGCACTCCGCAATAGGTTCCCACCGTGTCATTGAGTTGGCTAGATCCGTCAGTTTGCAGAGAGCGAGGCAGAGTATCTCGGCATGTGCTTCGTTCAGAATACGGACCTCGCGCGTAAGCGTTATGAGGCTAAGCAGCTGCCGACGAGTAAACAAATCAGCAAACGTGAGAATTCCATATCTCGTAGGAGCCGAAAGGCCTCGCGCATTTGGGGACGGTCGTATAGGGTTGATCGGCTCATCAGGCGTTATTGAGAGGGAACCTTCTGATAAATCTTCTTTGAAACTCCGCAATCTTTCTTCTGCTCGAACTAGAGCTACATAATCATGTGATTGAGCAAGTCTGTAGTGGCGCCCTATATTGCCGGGTTTCAATGTTGCTACAGCTAGTAAACGGGCTCCGTGCGTTCTTTGGCCCTGTTCATCAAAAACAATATTTGCTCCGCCTTTTTGGGCGGTCAATTGGCTCATTACTCTATTCGAGGATAGCGAGGTGTTGCAGGCTGGGCAAGTCGCTTTTCCACCTCTAATCGTAGGTTGTGGAACCTCGCCATCAGTTCTTGGGGAAATAATCTCAAGATCAATCAGTGGAACGTCACTATTCCGTTCAACTATCTTATAGTAAAGTGCGATTCTCCTATTCGCCTTCTTGCTCAACCAAAAACTTCGAATTAACGGAATCTCGGCGCCGCATGAAGGAGACTCACAAGTCACCGTTCGGGCCCATAAATAAGTGATGGGTTGTGCACCATCAGGATCGGTCGGATAAACTTCCCTCAGATCTAGCCGGACGTCAGAAATCAACCTATCAAATGCAACCCGGAGATCATGTTGAAAACCCGCTCCTTGACGAGGTAGATCCTCAAGCATGACTTTAAGGATTAATGAGGAGACCGGATTGAGGTCGCTCGCAAATGCATCACAACCGGTCCTAAGCGCCTCTAAAGGAATTGCGCCTCCGCCGGCAAATGGATCAACGACCAACGGCGGTTCATCTGGGTGTGCCGCCGACACAAGTTCTCTTGCGACCTCCAAGTAGGCTGGTTCTCGTGCCAGATCCCACTGAGCAAAGTCTGCAATGAATCGTAACAACGCATGCTGTAGGTCCTGGTCCGTAGTCCCCACTCGGCCTGGTAACCGTGAGAGAAGTTTTATGGCTTGTTCCTTGAATGCCCTCGGGCAGTAGGGGTCTATCGGATCCGGGAACGCCAGAGCCAAAATCATAGCTCTACATGCCGCCAACGGTCGTCGAGCGCGCCACCAGTGAATGTTCTTAGGGTGGCCGTGGCGTACATTGTTTTCCCTCACAGAGTAATCGGAGACTTGAGCAACTGGGAAATCTACTTCGGCTAGCCGCTTGCACTCCTTTGGGATAGAGTTGATACTTCCTGTGTTCTTAGTCGATTCATTAATGCCCATGACAATTCTAGCGGCATTGGGAGATCCGGCCCGCTCCAATGCCGGTTCTTCAGCAGAGAGCCCTGGAAGGGGTGGTTGCGAGAACAAAGGCGCATCCTGAAACTCGGATTTCTCTGACTCTTTTTCCTTCGGTGCCATAACGGCGTCAATTGCTGAGCCAAAGAGATTGAAGTCTGGAATCTTAAGCGGTGCGATCCGTTCATACGCTTGTCTATTCTGACTCAGGAGTTCTTCTCGGAGCTCCATCAGTAGACGCCCCAAGACATTTCTTCCCTTAAGCGTCCCGTCATCTAACGGTTTCGCGCCCCAGAAATCGTCTTTCTTCGACTCCTCGACGATCGGCTTGTTTCCGGTCTCTAGAAGCAGGTCCGCAAATTTCACACAATTCTGAACAAGTTTCACGCGAAGACACCAGCGCATGATCTTGGTCCGTACTCGGTCCCAATCGCGTCGCGATTCATGGCGGTGCGGCTTGCCTTTCATCTTCGCCGTCATCGGGCTCTTTTGCTCGATAATCATCCTTTGCACCTCCGGGAGGTGTGGGAAACGGCAAGCCTGATAAAGTGCTTCCGAGGTGAGAATGCGAATACCGTTGACCTCAAGCGGGAAGCCGCCCGCCATATTCGAGAGGCCTCCAAACGCTTCCTTCGTCTTGCGAAAGACGACGCTATCGGCGCGGTCGTAAATGCGTGTCTGGCCGTTGCTGCGCCCATCAGAAGTCGATGTCATCGAAATCCACCTCCTGGGGTGTAGGTCTTACGCGGCAATAGAGGACACCAGTTTCTGAAGGGATGACCTGGATTGGCGTCCGGGTCGCCCCACCAGAGCGCGAGCGGGCTATTATTCGGACAATTCCGGAACGTCACCATCATCGAACCGAAACCGAGGCCGAACGCGCTGAATCCTAAGGGCCTCAAGGCCGGGCTGGGGTTTCGGCTGAACGACCGTATCCGCATGCCGGCAAGAAGTAGCTCCCGTTCGAGAAGTTGGCGGTTCTCCTCCGAGGAAAAGATCGCATGCTCAATCTTTTCGCCTGGCTGGCGTGGCTCGAATGGAAATTTCTTCTCTTCCGCAATATAGGCCTGCAGGGCGGCATCTTCAGGAACAACCGTCGGCCAGAGCACCTCGGACGTATGGCGATACTTGAATCGGTTTTCGAAGCGAGCGGCGGCCCAGCAATGTAGTTCCAATTGTTTTCCGGCTGCCGCAGCGTCCTTTTTGAGGCGTTCGATGCACTGCCATTCGCCAAGACGATGGGTCGCGATGACCATGATATGAACGGTCGAATTCTTCGGAGCCGCGTTCGCGACCCAGGCGGCGAGGTCAGTCCCAACTCGGCCGCCGCTGAACAGTACGTCGTCCAAATAGATGAAGTCTCCACTAGCCGAACCACATTCATCGATTTCAAGGTCGCACTCTTCTTTCAACGCTTCGCTGAACAGCTCACGGAGATCCGTCTGACTGTTCCCGTGCTGCTGAATATCAAGCAGGTGCGCCGCTTGCCAGAATTCACACGGATCATCGCCCGCAAGCTCTTCATGTTCGATCTGATTAGCGAAGAACCGAGTGACATCGTCCTTCGAAAAGTATGTCCTTTCGAATACATGGTCGATTTCACGCAGCAACGGAACCTGTACGGCGGCGTCGAACTGACTGATCCAACGGTCGACATGGTCCGGTGTTGGTTCGGGAATATCACCCGCCCGATAGTCGGCGATCGTGTTAGCAATGGATTCTAGTAGGTCATTCCGTTTGCTCATTCGTCCGCCTCCCCGGGTCCATACGGCACCTGGTCTTCCCGTAGCCCCATGGGTTTGGTCATCGCGTCCACCTGGAGCCAGTAGTGCTGCACCTTGGTGACCTCATGCCACGGGAACCGAGCGGGGTCCTTGACCGGCTCTTGAAGCTCGGGCGCCGTGGCGCAGTTGGTCACCACATAGAGCCAGTAACAATCGCGCCGGTCCTCGGCCACGCGGCGCTCCTTCGGCGTGAGCAGGATACTGCCGGTCGCGGCGGCGAGACCCTTGATTTCGATCAGCCGAAGTTCCCCGGTTTCCAGGTCCAGGCTGGTGACGTCGTAGCCGAGGTTCTTCTCGTGGATGTCATAGACCTGCCGGCCCTGCGCCTCTTCGTGCTCCATGACCACGCGCATCGCGGTCATCTCGGTTTCCGGGTTGGGGCGCAGCCGCCGGACGTCCAAGGAGTCGCGTTGGGGATGGGGCAGGATCAGGACGCTCGCCAGCCGCTCAACGCCCTGTAGCGTCACCGCCCGTTGGCGCTTGAGTTCTTCACGGCGGCGTTCGCGCCGAGCCAGGACTTCGGAGTGGCGGGTTTCGGCCTGGGCAAGGCGGCCCTCGGCGCCGGTCACTTCGTTCGCCACCTCTTCGGCGGCACGGCCGATCTCCTCGTCGATGCGCTGCAGAACCTCAGTCAACGACAGCTCGACGTGCTCTGCGATGCGCTCGACCTCGGCCAGCCGCTCGGCACGAACCTCATTGATAAATGGGACCAGCGCATGCTCGTTGAGCCAAGCGGTCGCCTCCGGAAGAAGCGCCAGGGACGGCAATTCAGTCGATGCGGTGGCGGGGCTCAGGTCTCCAAGGACATCCGGCTCCCGGAGGCAAGGGGTGCCATCATCCGTCAGCTCCACAGTGAACAGTCGTTCGTGAATAACATGTCCGATGCCATCCACAACGCGAGCCCGGTAGAAGTCGAGCCGTGCCGGCGCCTCGTGTTCGAGGGAGTGAAAACAGGCGCCCTTGGCGAAGGCGTCGCGGCCGAGTTCGAGGCTGTGCCGGCGCAGGGCCTCGAACAGTGGATGCCCCGGTGTGACCCATTCGAGGTTGTCTGCTTCCGCCGCCTCGCGGTCCGTCGACAGGCGGGGATAACGGGCCGCGAGTTCCGGAAGCTTCCAGCTCGCCTCGCGCTCATATTTCCTCAAGGATGGCGGTGTCCGCCCCGGCTCAAACGTATGGGCCAGACTGCCGATGGGCTTTAGCGCGAGCGCGGCGCGTTCGGCACCCTCCTTGATGAAACGCGCGATGGTCTCAGGCACCACGCGGCGTTCCTGAGCGCGGGCCCGGCGTTCGATGAGCATTTCGAGGTTGAGCTTCTTGGAGGCGAGGCCTTCCAGAGCCGTCTGGCAGATGGCCCGGAAGTGGCCTTCGTCCACGTCCCTTAAGAGCCGATCTTCCAGATCGGCGTCGCCGAGCTTGCCGGCGTAGTAGTCCCGGAGCACGCGCTCCACATGGGCGGCCGGCAGGACCTCGCCGACCACGTTGAACACCGCGTCGTCATCGAGGGCATCGCGGATTTCCTGAAGCTTTTGATGCAGGCGCTGGAGCACCCGGCCTTCGATGGTGTTGGTGGCGACGAAGTTGAAGATCAGGCAGTCATGACGCTGGCCGTATCGGTGGATGCGGCCCATGCGTTGTTCGAGCCGGTTCGGATTCCAGGGGATGTCGTAGTTGAAGAGGATGTGGCAGCACTGAAGGTTGATGCCTTCGCCGGCCGCCTCGGTAGCCACCAAGACCTGAATATGGCCTTCGCGGAACTGCTGTTCAGTGTAGAGGCGGCTTCCCGATTCGTCGCGCGAGCCCGGCTTCATGCCGCCATGGATACAGCCGACGACGAAGCCCCAAGCCTTCAGCTGTTCCATCAGATAGTCGAGAGTGTCCTTGAATTCTGTGAACAACAGCAGGCGCTGGTCGGAATTCTCGAAGAAACCCTCGTCCTGCATGATGCCCTTGAGCCGACTGAGTTTCGCTTCGGCTCCTGATCCCTCGACCTTCTTCGCCTCTTCGGCAAGTTCCCTAAGCTCGATAATTTCTTCGCGCACCTGCTCCGCGTTGCCGGCCAGCGTGATTGCCTCGAGCATCTCCTCCAGGCGTTCCCGCTCGGCGTCCTCCAGTTCTTCCAGTTCTTCCGGTTCGGGCAGTGTGGGCGGCGCCTTCTGCACCAACTCCTGCGCCCGCTGGAGGCCGTCCTCCAAGCGCTTGGCTCGATTTTCAAGCGATCGGCGCATGGCGTGAGTGCTGGAGGCGAGACGCCTCTGATAAAGCGACATTAGGAAGCCGACGGCCCGCGCCCTCGGATCGTCACCTTGCGCCGCGGCGCGGACGCTTTGGCGCTTCACGAAGCGGGTAACCTCCTGGTAGAGCTCGAACTCGGGCCCATCGATGGCGAAATCGGCCGTGCGCGGAATGCGCTTCGTGAAAACCGGCTGCGCCGCCCACGTTCCGTCTGCCTGCCGCTCCGGAAAATAGACCATCGCCTCCTTGGTGCGGCGGAGGTAGAAAGGCGCCCGCTGCCGGTCCATGGCCTCGCGGATGGATTTCACGTCAGCGTAGGCGTCGCGATCGAGGAGTTGAAGGAACAGCGTGAAATTCTGCGGATCGCCTTTGTGCGGCGTGGCAGTCAACAGAAGGATGTGATCGGCGCTATCACGCAGAAGTTCGCCGAGCGCATAGCGCGCCGTCTTGCGAGCCGGTGGCGACCACGACATGCGGTGCGCCTCGTCGACGATCACCATGTCCCAATGCACCTGACGTAGTCCGGGCAGGATCTCGTCACGCTTGGCGAGGTCGAGCGAGGTGATAACCTGCTTCTGCTCCAGCCATTGATTGACGCCGAACTGATCGCGGATGTCGCCGCCCTTGAGTACGAGGAATTTCTCGTCGAACTTCTCCTTGAGCTCGCGCTGCCATTGGAAGGCCAGATTCGCCGGGCAAACGACGAGGATCCGCTCGGCGAGGCCCCGGAGCTTGAGTTCGCGGACCAACAGGCCCGCCATGATTGTCTTCCCAGCGCCCGCGTCATCGGCGAGCAGGAACCGCACGCTGGGGAGCTTGAGGAGATGCTCGTAGACGGCTTCGAGCTGATGCGGCAGCGGATCGACCCGGGAGATGGAGAGCCCGAAATACGGGTCGAATTCGTAGGCAATGCCCAGAGAATAGGCTTGAAGGCCGAGGCGCAGAAGCCGTCCGTCGCCGTCGTAGGAGAGGGCGGAGTCGGCGATGCTCAGGCCCGAGATGTCATCCGCAGTCAGCGTGACCCGGCGAAACTGCTCCGACTGCAACCCGACAAGGCCCGCGACCCAGGCGTCGGGGCCATTGGCGCGAACGGTTTCCACCCGCATCGGCTCACTGAACAACGGGCCGGTGACGATCTGTCCTTCGCTCAGGGGAGCGTCACCACTCAACGGCCAGGTTCCTTCATGTCCAATCCGTCATACCCAAGCGACTCGGGCCGGAAACGGGCAGGTCTACCATGGATGGCACATCCCGAACATCGTTGGGACAATCATTCATCCTGTTCTGCTCTTTCCTCTGTGTCGTTCGGCCCGATGGCATGCGATTCCGTCCATTTATCGATTTCTCCTTTTCTGAAACGCCAGGACCCCCGACCTTGAATGCCGGAACATCTCCCTGAGCGACCAACCGATAAATCGTACGCTCCTTGACCTTCAGGTACTCGGCCAACTCGCGCACGGTCATAACGTCGGTGTCGGCCATCAGCCGTCCTGCCTCTCAACTGAGCCCGCTAATCTCAAGAAAGTGAAAATAATACAAAATTGGCAAGTTGACGAGAGCTTATCTCGGCTGTCGTTCCTGTCAGCCCCAAGAGGGTCAGCTTGCAGATCGTTGGCCGTCGCCCCGCCGGCACGATCGCGACGCCGTACAGCAGTTCGGCCTCGCTGAAGCCGTCAGGCACAGCTCTTCCGCGTCCCGACCGGCAATCCACGCCGCGACGGCAGGGGACGATGAAAGCCGCATCAGTTCGGACGCGACATTCGTGTCTATGACATACATCCGGCCGGCTCAGGAGAAGTCCGGCGGATTGCGCATCGCGGCCCGCAAGCGCGGCCGCGTTTTCACGTCGTCATCTAGATTGCGGATCGTGATTCTCGCCATGCCCGCGATCGTCCGCCCGCTGGTCGGCTGCATTCTATGAGTGACTGCGATGCAATCAAGACACCGGCGCGCGACACCCTGACCGGAGAGGCCACACCGGTGCCGTGTCGGGCGACATCCGTATAGCCCGCCGTTCAGCCGCGCCTCCGCATTGCCGCGCGCCGTCGAGAGTGGAGGGCGTGCCGGAAGCGGGGCGGCGGTGGGCGTCCCCGAGGATGGCGCCGCCGTCGTTCCCACCCACGGCAGGACGGAGACGGCACGATGAATGCAGCAATGGCGGTTCCCGGCAACACCGCGGCGACCTTTCTGGTTCACCTCTTCGGAAGTGGCCAAGCCGACGAGAAATACGTGGTCGAACGGTTCAAAGCTCACGCCGACGGCGATATCCGCCCCTGGCCCGGCGAGACGCCGGCGAAGGGCAACGGGCGCCGGGCGAGGTGCGTCACCGCCACGCTCAAGGGGGTCAGGGACATGCGCCCCGCCCGCACCGAGATCATCGTCTGCACCGGGCTTCGCACCCGCGGCGGCCAGCAGCTCTGGGGCGACCTGGCGCCCTCCCTGTGGCACGACCGCCGTCAGCACGGCTGAGCGGCGATCCTGACGGACGTCCGGCCGACCAGCTGTCCACGGACTAAAGCCGGTGTGTCTCGTGATCAAAACTCATAATGCATTGTAATATAGCAAGAAATTAACCCTTCTTAGGGAGGCCATTTCGACAAGAGTACAGTATCCATCATCAAACCGAATGCGAGATTTTTCAATAGCAGGACGTACAGTGGTTGCCCTAGGCAGCTGATGTCCATTTTGCCGCCCGAACCCTGGCAACCGTTCCGTGTATCCATGGACCGGACCGGCCCAAGGCTGCGCTTGGTGCGCCCAGATGACGGATCTCTGCGCACTCCGGGCATTGACTACCTCTCTTGGGACGGCTGAGCACGGATTCTCGGAACGATTGCCCGAACCCTCGGTGGTCATTCGGCCGACCCGTGGAAGTTGACCTCGTTCGTGGGTGAGATCGCTAAGTCGTTGCTACCATCTAGTCGGATTCAAGGAAGGCCACACCACTGCCCGTCTGGGCGATTGCCTCATTACGGAACAAAGTCCAACGCGTATGGATCAGTTGTGGCGAGCTGTCAAGTGAGGACGACCGTGAGCAAACGCGGGAGCTATCGGCGCGGAGGGTCCCTGCACGGCGTGGCCGCAATTGCTGTCGGCCTGCCACATGGACAGGAATGAACCTTTACCGAATCCAAGCGGAACTCGCGTCGGGGGGTCAACCGCCAGAGTTGACGACAGGTCCGCCAACATTCACGCTGACGCAAGGCATCGTGGCGATGCCTTCTCAAGTGGCCTGGGCAATGTTTGACAATCCAGGTCGCAGGAGTAGAACTCGTAGAGGAATAGTAGACGCGAATGGTGCCAACCGAAGAAAGGAGTCCTTATTTGCTTGCAAGGACCCCTCCGAAGGGAATCACAATTTGAGAATCAACAATGAAGCAATGCTCCTGGGTTACAAGACTACCTCTCACCGAAAGTCAGACAGACCGAGTACGCCGTCCATGCAGAGACGGGCGGAGCCTATAGAAGCAGATACGATTTGGACGACGCGAACTCAGCATTGATGGAAAATGACCCCTGTGTCGATAAATCAAAGCTTGTCAATAGACGAACATTTGCTTGATCAGCCGATTGTTAACGACGATCAGGATGTCCTCGGGTACGGTGAGCTCGCCGTCACGCTGCGAGCCATCATTCTGTCCCAATCCAACACTTCTACACTGGCCGTGGGTATTGACGGACCGTGGGGCTCTGGCAAATCGAGCATTCTTAAACTATTGCGCAAAGAGTTAGAGGAAAGAGATCAGCAGAGTTCTTCTCAAGGCGTAGGGTTGATAGTTGTTCCATTTTCTCCGTGGCTGATTTCCAACCGGACAGCGTTGATTTCCGAATTCTTCGAACAACTGGACAAAGCCATAGACACGGCCTCTCGAAGAACACGACTTCTTCACTCCTTTGGTGACAGAAGACAATTTCGCAAGTGGCTTAGAATGAGAAGACGTTTAGTTGGTAAACATATTCGGTCAACTCGAAAAGCGATGAGCCGCTTTGCAGGATTAACGACTCTTGCTTCTACCGCTGCGTCAGCGGTTGACCCTACGTTAAATGCTGCCGTAGTCGCTAACCTGTCGGGTCGTCTAGGAAGAGCAATAAAGCCCGGTGAGCGCTCTCTTGAAGAGTTGAAATCTAACCTTGTTCGATGTCTACGACAAATTGCCAACGCAGATAGCAGCTTTCGCATTGTTGTTGTTATTGATGACTTGGACCGTTTGGACCCTGAAGACGCGCTTGAAGTGCTGAGATTGGTGAAAACCGTGGCAGACTTTCCCGCCATAACATATTTTCTCGCATATGATCGTCCGGCCTTGGCCGCTTCAATTTCGGAGAATGCGCTCATAAAGGACGGTAATGCATACTTGGAGAAGATAATTCAATTCTCTTTCAAGGTGCCACCCCTGGAGCCATTTCGGTTGCGACGGTGGCTACGGGACGAGATCGACAAGCTCTTTCCAACAGCAATAGATGACGCATCGCCTCGGGTTCAGGTGGTGTTGGATGCTTGGGCTGGTCGCTTGCTGAGGACACCACGAGATGTAAAGCGCTTGCTTTTCTCTGTAAGAGCGCTTTGGCCGCGGTTGGAAGCGAAGGCTGATTTGTTGGACCTCATCTGGTTACAAATGGTGAAGGAGAAGGCGGCAGAACCCGATGCGGACCTATACTCGTGGGTGACGAGGTACCTTCAGTCTCTAGATGCGGTGGCAATTGGGGGACGAATCTCAGGCACGTTTGGGGATCAGAGTGAGCTAGTGAAAATACTTAAGACGCTAGGTTGGAGGGAATACAAAGACGAGGAGGGAATGGACTCGATCGATTTCCACTATTTGGACCGGCTGTTAGCCGGAGTCACGCAGGACAGCCTTGATGAAAATTCGACGGGACCGGGAAGATGGACGCACGAGATAGAAGCCGCAGAATTGGATCATTTTCGAGAGGAGCGCCGTCTGTCGTCACCGTGGCATTGGCGGCTCTATTTTGCTCTTGATCCTCCGTCTCATGCAGTCACAGACGATGAGTGGGCAGCATTGAAGGCAGGTGCCATGGTTTCGGTGTCGAAACTAAACGAAGTGATTCGAGACTTAATATCTCTTGGATCGTCGGTTGGGCGCGATGTAGGCGATCAAGTCGTCAGTCGGGTGATTTTTGATGCAAGAAACAGGGCGATCAAAGAGCCCGTTCGTTGGCTTAAGGCCGTGATTGCGAACGCCGAAATGCTTAAGGAGACGTCGAAGGTGGAAAGACAGTTTGGCTTCGACAAAGAGTTCGACATTCGGGTCAAAGTAATGACGAGAGAGATTTTTCGTATTGTAAATGAGGAGCGCCGGGGTGAAGCAATACGCGTTTTGTTTTGTGAAGGCAGCAACTTGGGTGTTAGCGCAGCTATACTTCGTGAGCAGTTCGCAGCTATGGGAAGTGGAGATAGCGCTGATATGGACAGAGTGTATCTGACTGAGGAAGAGTTGAAGACCGCCGTAAAGTGTCAAACAGACCAATTCGAGTTGTTGAAGCCAGAGGAGTTGGTAAAGTTGTCATCACCCTACGACGTCCTGTATGCGTGGAAGGAAGTAACGGGATCGTCGGACGGACCGGAAGGTTTGTTGACATTAGCATGTGAATCCGACGAAGGTCTATTGGATACTCTAGGTGACCTGAAGTATGTGAGTAGTAGCGAGCAGAATAATATCCCACATGTGCCAGCACATTTTCTTAAGAACTTTGTTGACGTTGAAGCAGTCAAGTCCCGCCTTGAATGTTTGGCAAGCGCCGAAGGGAAACACTCCATGAGGGCGCAAGAGTTATTGAAGGTGTGGTGGTCAGGAGGCTAGGAAGAAGGCAGGGGAGGGAGAGTTGGCGGCGGTGCGAAACTCGCCAAAGCGTGCCGTGTGGGGGAAGGCGAAGCCCTCTCTCGCAGACAACGAATCTGGCGCGTATCCGGGGGGTGGTGGCATTACGAGCAACGGGGTTGATCTGGCTCTCGAAGAGTTCAATCGCATCGGTCTGGATGCGATGCTTCGAAAGTACGGAGGGGGACGATCGACCAGATGGCTCGTTGAAGTGGGAAACCGGCGGTACGACCAGAAGCTGATCGCACGCGCAGCACACGTGCACGAGGGATTGGGGGAGCTGCCGCCACGTGGACCTGGTCGATTCCACGCCAACGAGTCCAGACTCCATCTTTCCGAGGTGCTGGGCTACAGCATCGTGGAACGGATCAAGGCGACGAATGCGAATCTCGGAAGCCCGCGGGCAACCGAACCACTTGCACGTTGGCTAGTCGGTGCGGCGGCACATCACACAAACCTCACCTATGGAGAGGCTGCTTCAAGGTTGGAGAAGGAATGCGGGTTTGGTCGAATATTCCCGGCCGTCAGAATGGGTGTGGTCGTGGGGGAGATGCAGTACCGGATTCTAGAGTTGGATGAGGATGCCCCTTTGCTCAATGTGCTTCTCGTCCGAAACGACACTGGGGAACCCGGAGACGAGGCTCGCGAATTCCTAGCAAACAGGAACCCCGCCGAGATTCGGCTCGAGGAGGAAGGCGTTCGAACTTCGCATCCCGAACTTTGGACCGAACTAGTGATGCAGGCTGCTGAGGAGGTCTATCGGTTTCCCGATTGGGATGCGGTGTACGGGGAATTGTTTGGGAGATATGTCCCTGATCCTCAATGTACGCCCGCAGAGGATAGTCGATCTCCACGAGGTGGCGGTGGCGAGGGTGCCAACCATAGAGCTCTTCGAATATGGGTTATGCGACATCCCAAGAGAATCGGAAGGCGTTTTGGATCCGCCAAGGTGGAAACAGAAAAGGAACTTCTTTCAGGTGATCGTGTTGACATCGTGTTTACCACGGCAAGGGAACTTCTTGCCATTGAGGTCAAATCGCGGGATTCGAATTGGTACGATCTTCGACGCGGCATTTTTCAGTGCATAAAGTATCAGGCGGTGCTCCAAGCACAGGAACAATCCGGTAGATCAGTAAATTCGTTGCTCGTCAGTGAGTGCCGGCTATCGGCCGACCTGACCCGGCTCGCGAAAGATCTAGGTGTATCGTACTCGCAAGTAAATTTGCGCGGCTGAAATTCGACCGTGGCAGCCCAGTGGGAACGCTGCAAGCAGCCTATGCTGCTATGCTGCGCAGGCTAGAAGTAAGGCGGCAGCACACACGTACGTTCAGAAAATAGTGGGAGACGGTCTATGCGGTCCTGGGAGAAGGCGGGGATGACTTGGATTGTGGATATGGATGCGCTCCCGTTCGACTTTCCTACTCATCGTCATGACGCAGTGTTCTGGGAGCGTCTGGGGCGCGCCGTGGCGACCTACGGGTTCTTGGAGGAGATTCTGGGGAAGGCAATCTATTCCTTCACCGCGACGAGACGCTATGAGGCGACAGAAATCGATGCAGCGTTTGAAAAATGGTTGCCGACGCTGGAGAGAGCGCTGACGAATCCCTTGGGTAATCTTATTGATCAATACGGTAAATCTGTTCGCGAACATCCAGATGCAGTTGTAGAAAACTTAGATGTTCTGCTTGATCACCTACGAAAATCCGCAAGGCTTCGAAACGTCTTGTGTCATGGGTCTTGGTCAGCACCCGACGAGAATGGTGCATCTGTTCCCCTGTTCGTCGATCAGAAGCTGAATGTCTTCGACGCTCCAATTGACTGTGAGTTCTTGGATCAGGTGCAGCGCCACGTGGCCGAAGTTTCGTGCGCGGTTATCAGTTCGGTCACCCAAATGGGCTGGCAGTTTCCTGGTTCCAGTGATCCAGACCCATCGTTTCAGAGGTCGCTGCAGGACTGAAATCCTCAGATTCCCAAGGTGCGATCAGAGCGGCTGGTCGCGATGCAGACGCGAGTTCGAGACGGCTGCGGAATCTCACCAACGTAGCCGCCCATTCTCACCATGGTAGATACTATGGGGCTAGCGACGGGTTCGTGACGGTCTCGTCGTTTTAGTTCATCCCCGAACAGGAGAATCCCCATGTCATCAGGTGATGGCCTCAACCACTCTTTCGTCCCATTTGAGGAAGATCAAACGCTTGTTGCAGTGATCGACATGAGTTTGTCGAGCTGGGTTATCTTCGGTCTGGTTCCCGGCTTCCGACGCCGTCCGGAGAAGAAGCTCGGCGCTGATGAAGCGGGTCTGCTGTCGCTGTTGTACCGGTGGCGCGACGAGGCTGAACGGCATGAGCGGTCTATTGAACGTATCTGCGTTGGCTTCAAGGCGGACCGGGATGGGTTCTGGCTGGCTCGCTGGCTGGACCGCCAGGGGATCGAGGCTCAAGTCATTCATGCCAGCAGCATCCCCGTGAAGCAGGAGCAGCACCGCGCGAAGACGGACCGGCTGGATTGCCGGCTTCTGATGCGCACATTCATCGGCTGGCTGCGTGGCGAGGCCGAGCACCGCCGCATGGTCGTGGTTCCTTCGATCGAGGCAGAGGATGCCAAGACCCCGCACCGGGAAAGGGTCGCGCGGTCGCGGGAGTGCACCAAGGTGATCAATCGAATGAAGGCGACGTTGGCGCGCCTCGGCATTCGTGACTTCAAGCCGGATTTGAAGAAGGCGGCCAACAGGCTAGACGAGCTGCGCCTGCCCACCGGCGAGGCAGCTCTGTTGCAAACTTTGCGGGGAGTAGAGACGCGGTTGGGGAAGTCGGGTTTGCGTCAGGTTCCTGCGATGTCCAGACGGTCCTGTAGCAAGGCCACTGCCACGGTCAGCGCGCCCGGCCCGAGGCCGAGGGCGCGCTCGATGAGCCTGGCCTCGCCGACGATGCCGCCTTCCAGGGCGAAATGCCGGGCCGGGCCCCTTCGCAATGCCCGCATGACCTCGAAGCCCTTGATCGTGGCATAGGCCGTCTTCAGCGTCTTGAAACCACGTACCGGCCGGACGAGCAACTTGAGCTTGCCGTGGTCGGCCTCGACGACATTGTTGAGATATCTCGCCTGCCGATGCCTCGTGCCTGTGGGACATTTCCCCTCGGCCTTCAGCTCCGCGATGGCAGCGGCGGAGGTCGGCGCCTTGTCGGTATTCAGAACCTCGGGCCACTCCCACTCCTTCAGCCCCTTCAGCGCCTTGCCAAGAAACCGCGTCGCTGCCTTGGTGTGACGGGTCGCCGAGAGATAGAAATCGATCGTGTTCCCGAGCTTGTCGAGCGCGCGGTACAGATAGGCCCACCTGCCGCGGACCTTGTCGTAGGTCTCGTCGACCCGCCAGCTCGCCGACTGCGGGTGGCGCCATTGCCAGCGCAGCCGCTTCTCCATTGTCGGAGCGAAGTGCTGCACCCAGCGATAGATCGTCGAGTGATCGACCGCGACGCCGCGCTCAGTCATCATCGCTTCAACGTCGCGGTAGCTGACACCGTAGCGGCAGTACCAGCGTACTGCCCAGAGCACGATCTCCCCCCGGAAGTGACGTCCCTTGAACTCGTTCATGCCTCAACCCCGCTCCACCTGGCCCGGACAGTCACCCCGGTGGTTGTGCCACCACGAACTCAACGCCCAGCCCAACACGAGAAAGTTCCCGGGACACGAGCAAGTCTTCGATCACGCTTGTCGTCTCCTCGTCAATCCCGGGACGCTCCACCCGGCTCGCCCTCCTCGCCTGAATGCTTTGCCGGATGCGCTGCACGGACTCCCGAAGCTGCCATGGGACCAGCTGAAGAACCTCTTCCAATGTCGTTCGAGCCATATCGCCCACTGTTCGATAGCGCGGTTCTTCGAACGACATCCGCAGTGGGCCGATGACATCTCCGAAACTGAACGCGCGGATCTTCCGCGGTCTGGAACAGAACCAGGCATATGGAAGGCTGTCGCGATACGCTACGACATGCTGTTGATCATCAGGCAAGTAGCCGATCTCGGCCGGCGAAAACAACACTGATTGCAAATGCACTTCCGCGGAAATGTATGCGTCATTGAACAGGTCAGGCGAACTCAGTTCTGGGGTCGCGTAGAACACCGAATGAGGATGACGGCGTTCAAGATCGATCAGCAGTTTGTGCTGTTGTGAGACATACCTCTTTATCAGGTGCATGCGAAAGAACGGAGCCACAAGTCCCGCCAGGGAATGTATCGAAACCTCGCCCGCGGTATCCCGTACCATCAGATCGGGCAGTTTGTACTGCAAGAATAGCGGACAAGCTGGAAAATCTATGCGGACATCGTACCCGAGCCGACCTTCGTCGTACAGGTTCGGAAAGTATGGTGCTGCGCCGGGGACCGTCGCTGCCCACCGGATCAGGTTTTCCGTAAACGCATAACCGAAGGAAAATTCCGAGTAGCCGAGTTTCATATGGTGAACTCCATTTGCTCTCCAGTCGCGAGACGATTGTTGACGGAAGGGGTGAACATCCTCAGCTTCATCGCCAAACAACTCCACATGCGCCGAAGACGTGTGCGGCTATGCGGTGCGGGAGACCGGTGAGTACGAACGGTACAAGAGCACCGTGGTCGGCCACGACCTTTTTGCAGCGATCCTTCGAGGCCTCCGCCGGTTGGCTGAGTTCCAGGCGGTTCAGCGTGCTCGATGCCGTCAGCGCATGGTCACGGTCCCGCTCGCGGGCCGGTCTCTCTTCGTCCACGTCATCGATCCCGCAGGTCAGGGTCAAGGCGGGGTCGTCACGCAGACGGTCATGATCGTTGAGATCCTCGTACCCCAGGGCCAAGGCGAAGATGCGCTGTGCCACCAGGGTCTTCACATCGTGCGCGATGCGTCCAGGATCATGGTAATCGACAAAGGCTTCCGCCACTCGCTGTGTGACATTGAATAGCCTGTCTGCTTCCCGCAACAGCAGCGCGCCGCCGTCAGATGTCATGCGGCCACCGTCAAATTCGGCCATAATCCGGCGGTGTCCGAGGCCTTCAAACTCAAACTGCTGTGCTGTACACTGTGTGGCCATGGGGATGGGCTCCTCTGTGTATGTAAATACTTGTACTCATTCGCATATATCACAGAGCCCACCGCACTGAAAGAGATTGCTGACTGATCCGGGGTAGCCTTCGTCAGATGTGGGACGAAATCGACGATGACAGCGAAGGAGCATCACTGTGAGCGATCCAAAGTTTCCCATGCCCGAAGCTCGGCAGCTTCCCGACGATCTCACTTCTGGACACGGGCTACGGCTTCCGGTGATGGGGCGGAAGTTCGATCCATCGACGACACTGACGGAAGCGCTGGTATACGTGCTCTTGATCTTCATTGCCCGCGGAAGTTTGACGATCTTGCGGCAGTGTCACATTCCGGCCGATTGCAAAGCTGTTTATCACAACAAATGAACTGCCGACCGCAAGCGGCACAATCAAGGGACTGCGGCGGCGGTTGCGCATATTCCGAATTGACAACAAATTGCCGGTAGACGGTTCAAAGGCGGCGGTCATTGTCGCATGGCTGGCCGAGGGCGCACGGCGCTACCTTGCCAGAGACCTGACACCTGACACCCCGCCCGGACAGCCTTGCGCATGAAGTGCGGATTTGGGCAAGCGACAATGACATACTCCAATTTTCTTTGACGACATTGGGATGGTAGTACTCGGAAACCATGACGCGGACAGGATGGCAACTGGAGACTTGAGGCAGGTATTTGGAAACTGGACCGCCCGCATGTCAGGGAGAATGTCGGCAAACGCCATAAGAGGCGTCTGTTCGGTGGGCACCGTTGAACACTGGTGGTGGTATCGTGGACGGCGGTAAGCGGCGAGGTTGAAAGGTGTGCAGGTTGCGTCACTGAACGTGCCATTCTGACCATGGACACAAAGTGGCCAAAAGCCCTGTTACGCTCTAGAAATCAATTTCTCTCGTATACAAGCACTAACGGGCAGATTCGCCGCTTTGCGCCCTGACACCGGACATGTGCTAGAGTGCCTGGACTGACAACGTGTAAGGGAAAACGGACTAATGACAGACTTCATGGAGGCTTATGAAGTATTCCGTGGCGCTGGCGGCACGGGACTGGCGGCACAACTCTACGCCACGGCCAGCCATCGCATGGAGCAATCAGGCATTGAGAAGATACAGGTGCAATGGGCACAGGTGGCGGCAACGCTGCTGACGACTTTGCCACCGCCGCCGATGAAACCAGTTGAAGAGGGAGACCATGAGTAGCCAGATTGAGGTGCGTTGCGACAAATGCAAATGATGGGAATATCTAGGCTATGTCAGCGATGTCAAGGTCAGTGCATGTGCAACCCGCCGATCGTCTTGCAGGATGGCAGCGCGGTGGGACCAACGACATTCGCAGCGGATCGTTGCGCACGCTTCGAGCCAAGGGAATGGCCGCACATTGACGACTGACCATGTGTGCATTCCCGTTGGGTTGAGCAATGGCGGCTGCCTTGACACGCCATGTGCAGTTGCCTACTTGGGAAGTTCCCAAGTAGGAATTTGCAAGATGAACACTGGACTTGTCCGCGCCAGCGTCATCGCGGTTGCTTTCACCGCCGCCTTGTTGTTTGCCTGCCCGACTACAGCACAAGATGAGTCGTCACCTTACTTTAATTGCGGCAAAAACTTTGTCACGGTGGATGTCAACCCCGACGACGCAATCGGGATCCAAACGATCCGCAAGAGCAGCATATGGCGCGTTTTGTTTTCGACGGAACGCGGCATCACAGTTCAATTCAAGATTGGTGATAAGTTTGCCGTGAAAGTACTCTGCCGCGGGGTCGCACGTCACCGGTGGCGCCTTTGAGGCGCTGATGGAGATTTGTTGTTTTCTGCCCTGGCCACCGTGCGGCGTCGATCTGGCCGATCGTCAACCCCTGGCGAAGAACGGTTGGCTCCTTGATGGCGTTGCCGGCTGCACGGGCAGGGCGGTCAGGCGGCCTGGGGTCTCAGGGCGTCCCAGTTGACCCGCAATACTCCTGTCCGGTCTTCCTGGAGGACGCCGAACCTGGCGAGCTGGCGCAGCCAGCGCGAGGCGTTGCGGTTGACCAACAGGGCCTCGTAGTCGGTCCCGGGATCGCGATACGGCGTGGCGTCGCGCAGCATGACATAGAGGATGCGGGCCATCTTGTGAGCCGTGGCGATGATGGCACGTTTGTGTCCGCGCCGCGCCGCGATGGCGCGCTTGTAGCCGGGGAACTGGCAGTGGCTGGTGCGTGTGGCGGCATGGGCTGCCTCGACCAGGGTGGCCCGCAGGTGCTTCGCCCCCTTGCGGGTGGCGCCGGAGCGCCGCTTGCCGGCACTCTCGTTGTTGCCGGGTGACAGCCCGGCCCAGGCGGTGAAGGCGTGGGCGGAGCCGAAGACACTCATGTCGGGACCGGTCTCGGCGAGGATCGAGGCTGCGGCGACGGCATCGACGCCGGGCAGGGTCTGCAGGATGTCGAGGGCCCTGCGGTGCGGCGCGAGACCTTCGATGAGAGTGGTCTCGACGACCGCGATGCGCTTGTTGAGAGTGCCCTCGGCATCCATGAGATCGCTCAGGATCGTGCGCTCCCAGTCACCGAGCGACAGGCTCAGGGCATCGCCGAGAGCTTCGATCTTCACGGCGACATGGCGCGTCAGGCCGGCCAGGATGTCCTCGCGCGAGGCCCCGGCCACGAGACCCTCGAGAATGGTCCTGCCGTTGGTCCCGAAGACATCGGAGAGAATGCTGCCGATCCTGATGCCGGCACCGTCGATGACCTTCTGGACACGGTTGCGCACCCGGCTGCGCTCCTGGATCAGAGTCCGCCGATGGCGGCTGAGGCCGCGGGCGGCACGGAACTCTCCCTGCGGCACCAGGCTCGGCCGCCCCAGACCGAACTGGCAGATCGTCGCCAGCCAGCGGCTGTCCTCGATGTCCGTCTTGCGTCCCTTCAACTGCTTGACGTGCTGGGCATGGAACAACTCCGCGTGGATGCCCGCCTA
>MPMV01000010.1 GCA_002238685.1 bacterium EF100-94H03 bin56 | reverse complement strand
ACAGTGTGATCGCGCTGACGGACTCAGGGTAGGCCGGCCCAAGCCCGTCCGCCCGGGTCGATCGGGCAGCAGGCTCTGTCGAACTCCAATGATTCATGTCGGATCGCGCGCGTCTCCGAAGTTGCCGGCCCGGCTGCTCCGCGTTCGCCACGTGTCCCGTCACCGCCACCGTACTCTCCCAACGACGCCGGGGGGCCTTTGCCGGATGCTTACCGTTCACGGGGTGATGGCGGTGAGCAATCCACCTGGTTCAACCGCCCTCGGTCGGGCAGAGCCCGGAATCGCCCCCGCCCAGCGATGGCATCGCCCGACGACCGGACGAATACGTCACCGCGTGACCGAACGAATACCTCCAGGGGCGGTCACGCCGGACGCTTACAGCTTAGCCGTGTTGACTATGTGTTGATCGCGCCTACTTCTGTTCAATTACCGAATCAAGAAACCCAAGAAAACATCAATTGTTTCCGGGCCTTCTGTGTTTGCGGGGGTAGGATTTGAACCTACGACCTTCAGGTTATGCTCCTGCGAGTGGAGCTGTCCGGTACATGTGGTAGCGGCCCGCAACGACGCCTGCGGGGAGATCGAGACTGGTCCAGGCGGTGTTGGGAAGGGGCTGATCGCCGATGATGACGGCGGCGCCGGCGAGAAGGGGCGGCAAGGCTTCGGCAAGCCGGATGGCGAGATCGAGGCTCGCCTGACGATCACCTGAGCCGATATCGGCATGGGCAAGGACGGCCGCCGGCCCGAGACGGTGCGCGGCAAGGGGGAGTGTCTCTGCAAGATCGCCCAGAAACATGTGGCCGTCATCGGGGATGCAGTCGGGATGGGCGGCGATCCGGCGGTCGAAACAGTAGATGTCCCTTTCCGGAAAGAGACAGCGCAGGTGGTCGTAGGTGCGGCCGTTGCCGAGCCCGATTTCAAGGATGTGACCGGGCCGGCCGGCGACAAGGACGGCGGCCTCGTCGAGGCACAGGCGCTGGGCCTCGAGGCGGCGGATGGCGCTGTCGAGCCGGCTCACGTTTCTCGGTTGGCCATGGCGTCGCGCAGCATCGTCGTCGTTTTCTCCACGCGGCGGGCGAGTTCGCGCATGATCTCGATCGAGATCGACGGGAACTGGTTGACCAGCTGGAAGAAGAGTTCCTTGGAGATCATCAGTGTTTCCACCTTCGTCACCGCCTTCACCGTTGCTGTCCGCGGCACGTCGCACAGGATCGCATTCTCTCCCAGCAGATCGTTGGGACCCAGCGTCGCCACCTTCACGGCGCCGGACTCCGATTCGACGAGGACGTCGGCGTCACCGGTGATGATGATGTAGGCGGCATCACCCTCGTCGCCCTGGCGGCACAGGAGATCCCCCGGGGCGAACGTCAGGCGTTGGGCCGTGAAGGCAAGGAGCTTGAGGCGGCTCGGCTCGATCCTCGAAAACAGCGGGATGGTGCGCAACAGGTCGACTTCTTCCTGCAGACTCATGAGCCATCTCCTCCCATGTCATTCATGTGCTACCAGGCTGGCGAGAACCGAGTCGGTGCGGTCCATGAGTTCCGCGAAGGTGCCGCTCTCGGCAAGCTTGCCGTCCTTCATGACAAGGACCTGGTCGAACCGGGCCGCATCGCTCGGCCTGTGTACCACCCAGATCAGGGCCCTGGCACGAAACTCCTCGCGAAGATTGTCCATGACGGCAGCCTGGGAGGCCCCGTCGAGCATGGCTGTCGCTTCCGAGAGCACCATGATGGCCGGGTGCTTGAGGACGGCCCGGGCGATGGCCGTCTTCTGGCGCTGTGCCGGTGTGAGACGGGCGCCGCCGATACCGACCCCGGTCTCCAGACCGAGCTCGATCACCAGCGGGCGAAGATCAAGGTCGCGAATGACGTCGGCCATCAGGGTCCCCACCTTCGCCTGGGACCCGGCCATGCCCCAGGCGATCTTGCCGAAGAGGATGTTGTCCTGGAGTGACAGCGCGGAATTGTACTCTGCCCGGTCGAAGAACGCGATGGCGCCCCTCAGGTCTTCGGGCAGGCCTTCGGCAAAGGCGTGACGCACCTCGATAAGCCGGACCTGCATGGCGTCGTCGATCAGGCCGAGACGATGGCGTGCAGGGGCGAGACGGAAGGGAAGTGCGAGGAATCGCTGGCGTTCCTGCTCGTCGAGGTCCTGTTCCCCGCTGCGCTCCACCTTTGCCAGCAGTGTGCGGTACTCGGGAAGATCGTCCGGTGAAATGAAGGAGAACTGGAGAAAGAACTCGTGGTCTGCCGGCAGATCGGCAAAGAGCTCGACCATGGTCCGGGCAACCTCGCAGCCCATGGCCAGGAACTCTTCCGTCAGCCCGGCTCCGGCGAGGAGAGACATGATGTGATCGTTTTCCGGCAGGCGATCGAGGTCGAAGGTGTCACCGACAGGGGTGCCGAAGAGCAGGTTCTCGCCGACCGTGGCATTGGTGTTGTAGGTGCCCCGGTCAAAGGGCTCGACCAGGCCTGAGAGAGTATCGGACGCGAGGCGCTCCTCGAGAATGCGCCGTGCCTCGAGGAGCCTTTCCGCCTCCCGGGGCCGCTCCGCGGGATCAAGCTGGCGCCTCAATCCCATGCGGTAGACATCATCCTCGAAATCGGCGACGGCCAGGGCGTGACGCACCGCGTCAATCAGTCCGGACCTGTTGTCCACGCCTGCCAGGCCAAGGTCCACCCAGTCATCCTCGATGTCATCGGGACTGTTGGCGGTCAACTGGCGCTCCCGCGCCTCGCGGGCAACCACACCCTCCATCGCCTGCGGGACACTCCGGGGTGCTTGAGGAGCCTGGCGCAGCCCGTAGAGGAGATTGTCGAGGAGTGATGCGGAAAACAGCGACGTCGAGGGTCCGACATAGCCGATCCGCCGCCCCAGGGTGGCCTCCGGAAGATCACCGGCGTCCTCGGCGCCGTAGGCGAGGCGGCCCTGGCCGGCGTCAACGAGGCGGGCCATCAGCGACGCGATCCTGTCCCGGCCGCTCACCGCATCGCCGGTGACAGCGACGTGGTGATCGAGCGGAATGTCGAGATTGAGACCATCGATGAGGGTGTCGTCGTCCTCGCTGTACTTCACGCCGGTTGCCACCAGACTCCCCTCGAACGGCGTGACCTCGCGGTCGTCGAAGACGACGGCATCGCTTCTCATGCCGGCCGGCGCGAACTGGGTGACGACCTGGTCGTACTTGATCCTGGAATCCTCGCGGATCTGGTAGTGATTGAGCAGTTCCTTCCAGGGAGGCGGCAGGTCCTTGTAGGCGGCAAGGACGGCAACCAGGCCGCCAAGGGTGAGCGAGCCATCGATCACGAACCAGCCGCCGATGGCGTAGAAGAAGAATGGTGTGATCTGCGCCAGGAAGTTGTTGAGGAACTTGATGAAGAACTTCTTGCGGTAGATCTGGTAGCGGATGTCGAAGATCCGCCCCATGCGTGCGGCAAACTCGGCTGCCTCCCAGCGCGCCATGCCGTTGGCGTGCAACTCCTCGACTCCCTGAACGGTCTCCGAGATGCGCTCCGAGACCTTGCGCACTTCCTGGACGCGCGCCTTGCCAAGGAGGTTCACCTGGCGCTGGAGTTTCGGAATGATCCAGCCCTGCATGGGATAGAGCGCCACCGAGGCCAGGCCCATCAGGGGATCCTGCATGAAGATGAAGAAGAGAGCCGTGATCAGGAGGCCACCCTGGTACATCGGCAGGGCAAGGGCATCGCCGATAAAGCCGCCGAGAGGCTCGACTTCCTGCGTCACCATGGGGATCAGTTCGCCGGAACTCACGCGCCGGAAGTGAGGCGAGGGAAAGCGCAGGATCCGGCTGTAGAGCTGGTAGCGCAGCCGCCGCAGCATGCGCTCCCCCAGAAGACCCTTGTAGACGTTGATGACGTACTTGAAGCCGCCGTTGGCGAGCACGAGAGCCAGGAAGAGACCGCAGTAGAGGGCCAGAAGCCCCAGCCGCTCCATCTCGCCCAGGGGAACGCCGAGGATGACGAGCGTGCGCAGGTCGGCCGAACCGGGCGCAAGGGACTCCGGGTCCGCCAGCACGTTGTTGACGATGAGCTTGGGAATGTCGAGGGAGGCGTAATAGAACGGCAGGGACAGCAGCGTGAAGAGCAGGATGAACACCTGCTCCTTGCGCGAGTACCGGAAGATGAACTTGTAGATGGTGGATTCCATGGCCCCGGCCGGCAAACCGCTTCCGTGGATACTAGGATGGCACGGCGTCGGATCAAGGCTCTCCGAATATTCCGGCACTCATCCGGTGACGGCAGGCCAGCGAGTGTGGCAGGATGCGCGCCGTTTTTTGGAAACAGACGGGTGTGTCATGAGCAAGGTGCCGGGGCGCCCGCGCGTCCTGATCTACAGTCATGACAGTTTTGGACTGGGGCATCTGCGCCGGTGCCGGGCCATTGCCCATGCCATGGTGGGGGCCGTCGACAACCTGACGGTCCTCATCCTCTCGGGCCTTCCCATCATTGGCAGCTTCGATTTCCGTGCCCGGGTGGACTTCGTGCGCGTTCCCGGTGTCATCAAGCTGCGCAACGGGGAGTACTCACCGCTCAATCCGATGCTCGGCATCGAGCAGACCATGGCAATGCGCGCATCCATCATGCGGCACACTGCAGAGATCTTCGATCCCGACATCTTTCTCGTCGACAAGGAGCCGCTCGGATTGCGGGGCGAGGTCCGCGAGACGATCGACATGCTCAAGGAGCGTGACACCAGGATCATTCTCGGTCTGCGTGACGTCATGGACGATCCCGAGCTCCTCAAGCCGGAGTGGGAACGCAAGAACGCCGTGCCGGCCCTGAGCGATCTCTACGACGAGATCTGGGTCTATGGCCTGCCCCAGATTCACGATCCGCTCGCCGAGATCGAACTGCCGGACTCGGTTCGCCGCAAGGTGGTCTACACCGGGTATCTCAAGCGCACGGTGCCCGAGCTGACTCCGGAGGCGGCACTGCCCGCTGCCATTGAAGAGCCCTTTGTGCTCGTCACCACGGGTGGTGGAGGCGATGGTGACCTCCTGGTCGACCGGGTGCTGGCGGCCTATGAATGCCCCATGGCGCCCGAATTGCCGGCTCTCGTCGTCTTCGGGCCATTCATGCAGCCCGAGGTCAAGACCGATTTTCAGACACGGGTCGACCGTCTTGAACTGGTATCGGCCATCACCTTCGAAACCCACCTCGAGTCGCTGATGGCGCGGGCGGCGGGGGTGGTAGCCATGGGGGGCTACAACACGTTTTGCGAGATCCTGTCATTCGACAAGCCTGCGCTCATCGTTCCAAGACAGGCGCCGCGCCGCGAGCAGATCATCCGGGCCGGCCGCGCCCGCGAACTCGGGCTTGTCTCCATGCTGACCGAAGAGGCCGCGTCCCGGGCCGATGCGATGGCGACGGCGATTCGCCAACTCCCGCAACAGCGCCGTCCAGGCCAGGTTGTGGTTCCGGGACTCCTCGATGGCCTGGAGAATGTCAATCGGCTGGTCGGGATGCATCTCGCCGAAACCCGCACGAGCCCGCGCCGGCACCACGCCCTGCGCCGGCAGGGTTGACCGTCAGCTGGCATGGCGGCGGGCGAGCGCACTCCGCGCGAGCCACAGCGCCGGTATGACGAAGAGCGGTATCGAGGTCAGGATGAATGTCGACCAGCCCAGGGTCACGGTCAGCGCGCCTGAGGCAAAGGACGCAACGGCGGCTCCGAGTGCGATGAACGTCTCGTTGAGTCCCTGGACCCGGGACTGATCCTCGGGCCGAACATGTTCTGCGAGCAGGCTTGTCGATCCGATGAATCCGAAGTTCCAGCCGACCCCGAGCAGGACCAGGGCGAGATAGAAGTTCTCCAGGGCAACACCGGACCACGCGACCATGGCCGCCGCCGCCAGCAGGACAAGACCGATGGCAATGACGCGCCGCGATCCCCAGCGCGCGATCAGTGATCCGGTGAAGAAGCTCGGGCCGAACATGGCGACGACGTGCCAGCGCACCACGTCGGCGGACTGGTCGGTCGACAGCCCGCAGTCAGCCATCGCGAGGGCGGTGGGCGTCATCACGAACACCATCATGGCATGGGCGGCGGCGGCGCAGACGATGGCGGTCAGCACCGGCGGGCTGCCGAGGATCCGGCCCAGCGGCTGAGCCGTTGCCCGCGAACGCGGCGGAGGTTTCGCAAGATCGAGGAAAAGAACCGGAAGACATCCGACAAGACAGATGACCACGATGGACGCATAGGCGCCGGCAAAGGGCACGGGGAAGAAGTGATCCCGGGTGTGGATCAGGATTTCCGGGCCAAGCAGGGCGGCAATCAGACCCGAACCGGTGATGATGGCGATCGCCTTGGGTTTCCAGGGCCCGTGGGCAGCATCGGCGGCGGCGAAGCGGAAGTACCACAGGCTGCTCTGCATGGCGCCGAAGCACACGTGGGCGAGGCACAGGTAGATGAAATCCCGTTCGAAGAGCGCCACCGCGCCCAGCCAGCCTCCTGCCATGGCACATGCGGCCCCGCCGAGAAACCCGGCGCGCCGCCCGAATCGCCCCATGAGCAGGGAAATGGGGGTGGCCGTGACCATGGCGCTCAGCATCTGCAGGGAAATGGTGAATGTGGCGAGGCTTGGCACCGGCGCCACGTAGGCACCGGCCAGCCCCCCCATGATGATGAGCATGGGCATCTGGGCGCCAAGTACGGCATTGCCCGCGAACAGCAGGACGAGATTGCGTATCATGGTGCGCCGTCCGGGGGCGTTCCCGGGCAACGAAGGGGAACTGCTGCTCATGACGGAACTGTCCAGATGTCCGGTGTCCGGGACAGACTACTTCGCCGGGGCTGCGTCCGATACCGGCGCTCCGGCCGGGCGCTGCTGACGCGTGCCCGGTAACGTTGCCTTCGTGGTGAAGGGCTGGCCCCGACTGTCCGAGACCTTCATCGCCCAGGAGATCCTGGCCCTGGAGCAGCGCGGTCTCGACATCCGGATCGTCTCCCTGCGCCATCCATCGACGGCGGATCGTCACGCGATTCACGATGCCGTGCGGGCGCCGGTCACATGGCTTCCGGAATATCTTCACGAGGAACCCGGACGAACCTGGAGAGCCTGGCGGCGGGCCCGGAAACTGCCCGGCTACGCCTGCGCGAGGCGGCACTGGCTCGCCGATCTCTGGCGGGACCCGACCCGCAACCGGGTGCGGCGATTTGGCCAGGCCTGTGTGGTCGCCACGGAGATCGCGCCTGCCGTGAACCATCTTCATGCCCATTTTCTCCACACCCCGGCATCCGTCACCCGCTATGCGGCGATGATGACCGGGCTGGCGTGGTCGGCGTCGGCCCACGCGAGGGACATCTACACCACACCCCGCCGCGATCTTGCGGACAAGATATCCGGCTGCCGCTGGCTCGTGACCTGTACGGCAACGAACCGCGACTGGCTCGAGTCCCTGGTTCCGGGACGACGTGTCCGTCTCGTCTATCACGGGATCGATCAGGCGCGATGGCCATCACCGGTTCGTCCCCCGTCGAACCGCGACGGCAGCAATCCGGATGATCCCGTGCGCCTTGTCACGGTGGGACGGGCCGTCGAGAAGAAGGGGTACGGCACACTTCTTGCAGCGCTGGCCCTGCTGCCAGACGATCTCCACTGGCACCTCACCCATACCGGCGACGGACCGCTGCTCGCCTCCCTCGTCGAAACGGCCGGCCGGGCAGGACTGGAAAGGCGAATCACGTGGCTCGGCGCCAGACGCCAGGACGAGATCCTGGAAACTCTCCGGAACGGCGATCTCTTCGTGCTGGCGCCGGTCATCGCCCGTGACGGGGACCGTGACGGACTTCCCAACGTTCTCCTCGAAGCGCAGAGCCAGGCCCTGGCGGTGGTCACAACGGATGTCTCGGCGGTCAGTGAACTGGTGAGAGACGATGTCAACGGCTGCCTGGTTCCCCCGGGCGATGCCCCGGCACTGGCCTCCCGGCTGTGCCACCTTGTCCGCAATCCGCAGCTGCGCGACCGCATGGGACGCAACGGGGAGAATCGCGTGAGAACCGATTTTTCCATGGAGAGTGGCATCGACAGGCTTGTCGAGCTCTTTGCGTCGAGCGGGGTGGAATGCGAATAGCCTTCCATGCGCCCATGAAGGCGCCGGACCATGGGCGGCCCTCAGGTGATCGAACGATGGCACGCCAGTTCCTGCGCCTTCTCGGGGAGCTTGGACACGACGTGGAGATCGCCTCGACGCTGCGCACATGGGAGGCTGGCAACGAGAAACGACAGGAGGCGATACTGAACGCGGCGATCCGGGAAAGGGAACGCCTTCTCGCCTGCTGGCAGGACCATCCGCCGCACGTCTGGTTTACCTATCATCTCTATCACAAGGCGCCGGATCATCTCGGACCGGCCATCGCCGACACCTTCAAGATTCCCTATGTCGTTGCCGAACCGTCGATATCCCCGGCCCAGGCCAACGGCCGGTGGCGGCGCCCCTGGGCGCATGCCCGGGCGGCCATCGAGCGTGCCGATGCCCTGCTGGCCATGACGCTCAAGGACGAAAGGGGCCTCCTCGCCGCAGGTCTGCCGCGCCGGAAGATCGTGCGTCTGCCCCCCTTCATCGACGCCACGGACGTCTTCACCGGGAGGAGGGAGGCACGCCTCGGCCTTGTCCGCGACTTCGGTCTTGACGGGGATCGCATCATCGCCGTCACCGTGGCCATGATGCGTCCCGGTGACAAGTTCGAATCCTACCGGGTCCTGGCACGGACCCTCGTCACACTGGACCGCGACGACTTGCAGCTTCTCGTCATCGGCGATGGCCCGTCCCGGGGCGAGGTCGAACACCTCCTTGCCGGCCGCGCCGTCTTCGCCGGGGTCCTCGACGAGGAGTTGATCCGCCGGATCATGGCCGGATGCGACCTCTTCATATGGCCCGCCATCAACGAGGCCTACGGCATGGCGATCCTTCTCGCCCAGGCCTGCGGATGCGCGGTGGCCGCCGGTGACGTGCCGGGGGTTGGCGAGATCGTCAACCATGGCGGCACCGGTCTTCTGGCGCCGGCAGGTGACGCGGCATCACTGGCGACGGCCGTCTCCCGACTGCTCGACGATCCCGCTTTGCGCCGGTCCATGGGCGATGCCGGACGACGCCATGTCCTTCGGCACCACTCGACCGATGCCGCCCGGTGCGTTCTCGCCCGGGTGCTGGAGATGCGTCCGTGAAACTCGCGCTTCTGAGACATGCGCCGACAACGTGGAACGAGGCCGGCCGGCTCCAGGGGCTGAGTGACACACACCTCTCGAGGGCCGGCAGGGCCGCGGCCAGGGCCTGGCGGCTGCCTGATCGCCTGTACGGCTGGCGGCGGCTTTCGAGTCCCATGCTGAGAGCGCTGGAAACGGCCGCACTGGCGGGCTTGCGAGACCCGGAGATCGACCCGCGTCTGCGCGAAATGGACTGGGGCAACTGGGAAGGCAAGACACTCGACAGTCTGCGCCATGCCGATCCATCGGCCATGGCCACCAACGAGGCAGCGGGTCTCGACTTCCGCCCGGCTGACGGCGAAAGCCCCCGGGAAGTCCGCTGCCGATTCCTCGATCTTGTCCGGGATCTTGCGGCTGACGGCCGCAACACGATCGCCGTGACGCACCGCGGTGTCATGCGCGCCGCCCTTTCGGCAACCACCGGCTGGGACTTCACCGGTGCACCGCCCGTCAGGATGCCGCGGTATGGACTGCTGATGCTCACCGTGGACGACAACGCGAAGCTGTCTCCCGACGATCCCCTTGTCATCGCGACAGGAGGGGCGTGATGGACGGACCTGTGCTTTTCTGGGTTCAGCATCTTCTGGGAAGCGGTCATCTCAAGCGTGTGGCGCGCATCGCATCGGTACTGGCCGAGAGCGGCACGGAGTCGGTGATCGCGTCGGGAGGCATGCCTGTGGCGACCCTCGATACAGGAAGGGCCCGCCTGGTCCAGCTGTCTCCCGTCCGTGCAGGCGATGAAGGGTTCTCGACGCTGGTGGACGGCGCCGGTCAGCAGGTAGGCGCGGCCTGTCTCGATGATCGCCGCCGATGCCTCGAAAGCCTGGTCCGCCGTCTGGGTGCGCGTCTTGTGGTGACCGAGACCTGGCCCTTTGGCCGGCGCCAGTTCACACCGGAAGTGCTGGGCCTCATCGGCGCCGCCCGTCGTGTTCGCCCCGACACGGTGGTTGTCAGTTCGGTGCGCGACATTCTTCAGCAGCCCTCGAGGCCCGAGCGCCACGACGCGATGCGCGACCTGGCGCAGCAGCACTGCAATCACGTGATGGTGCATGGGGTCGAGAGTTTCGTGCCGTTCGGGGAGACCTTCCGCCATGCGGGCGCCTTGAGTCACCGGCTCGTCTACACGGGCTACGTTGCCGACGTGCCATCGGCCGTCAGCGACCGCGGTCCCGGACGCGACGAAATCGTGGTGTCTGCCGGCGGCGGGGCCGTCGGAAGAGGGCTCTTCGAGGCAGCCATGGCGGCGCCACCTTATTCGAAACGGGCGTGCCGGAGACGATGGCGCCTGCTCGTCGGCGACAGCGGCGTCGCTCCATGCGAGCATCAGGGCATGGTCATCGAAGCCAACCGGCCCGACTTTCCCGACCTTCTCCGCCGTTGTGCCGTGTCGGTGTCACAGGCCGGTTACAACACGGTGGCGGAACTCCTTGGCGCCCGCGCCCGGGCCGTTGTGGCACCATGGTCGGGGGCTGGTGAAACAGAACAAAAGGAGCGCGCGAAGCATCTGCAGCGGCGCCGGCTTGCCGTGGTCCTCGATGACGCAGCGCTGACACCCCGAGGCATTGCGAGAGCTGTCGATGAAGCCTTCGACCTCGAGGCCGGCGACCTGGAGGACATCAGCCTCGACGGAGCCCGCGAGAGCGCCAGGCTTGTTCGTGAATGGCAGCGCCATGGCTGACTGGACGTCACTGGCGCAGGAACTCGACACGTGGGCGCGATCGGGACAAACGGCGACGTTCTGGTGGCGTGATGACGATGCCGGCGCCGATGCCGCGAAACTGAAGGAGCTTCTTCGTCTGCGGCAGGGTCTGGGAGTTCCTCTTGCCATGGCCGTGGTGCCGGACTGGCTGACACCGGATGTCACCGCGCTCATCGCCGGGGCAGGCGACATCCACGTGTTGCAGCACGGCGTTGCCCATGCCGATCACAGCGGGGGCAGGGGGCGCAGAATGGAACTTAGTGCCGGGGCCTTGCCTTCCGGTCTTCGGCAAGCCCTGATACGGTCGCGCAACGTGCTTCGCACGTCCTTCCCGTCGTCCCTGATCGAGGTCATGGTGCCCCCGTGGAACAGGATCGATGAGGCGGTTCTCTCCATCCTTGCCGGGAGCGGTTTTCTTGGTCTGTCGACACTCGGTCCACGGTGCGGCGCGCGCATGCACGGTCTGGTCGTCAACAACGTTCACATCGATATCATCGACTGGAAAGCCGGGAGACGTTTTGCCGGCGACGAGGCCTGCCTGGAGGCCTCGGTCCGGCATCTCGAGAACCGCCGTCGCGGTGTCGTGGACCCCTCGGAGGCCACTGGACTGATGACCCACCACCTCGTCCATGACGCGGCATGCCACGCCTTCATTGACCGGTTCGTCCATACCGTTGCGCGGCACCCGGCAGGGCGCTGGCTTTCTGCAGGCATGGTGTTTGGCACCGCAAGGCGAGCGGATCCATGAAAACGCCCGGGGTCCTGCGCTATGACACCCGGAGCATCGCAGCCGACTACGCGCGCGCGATGTTCGGTGCGGTGGCGTGTTTCGCCCCGCCGGTGCTTGTGGATGTGGCTGCCGTGCTGGCGTGGATCCTGGTGGCAGTGGGCGCGCTTTTCGTGGCCTTTGGCCTGAGAACCATGCTGCGCCACCTGACCGTCTATGAACTCTCCCCGGAAGGGATGAAAGCCACGGGGCCGCTTGGCGTCACGGTCTCCTGGGAGGACCTGACGGCCATCAATCTCGCCTACTTCCAGACCCGCCCTAGGCGGAAAATCATCGCAAGGTCCCCGGGTGGCTGGATGGAGCTCACCCTTCGCGAGGGACGGAAGGCCGTCAAGATCGATTCCTCCCTTGAAGGATTCGATGATGTCGTTGGCGAGGCCGCCCGGGTCGCCCGCGAGCGCGGATTGACGCTCAACCCGGTCACCCTTGCCAATCTGGCGGCCATGGGATTCGTCCACACGTCGCAAGACGGTGAGGAGGTCCTGTCGTGACCCCCCTCATCGAGGTCAGGGATCTTCACATCCGCTTCAGTGTCGGCGATGGCACCGTTGAGGCTGTCAAGGGAGCGTCGCTGACCCTGTGGCCGGCGCGCACCCTTGCGCTGGTCGGTGAATCGGGCTCAGGCAAGACCGTGATTTCCCAGGCGATCATGCGCATTCTGCCGCAAGCAGCCGAGATCACGTCGGGCCGCATCCTGTTTCACGATCCCCAGAATCGTGATGGAACGCCGGTCGACATCATCTCTCTCGAGGATAATGGCCGGGCGATGAGAGCCATCCGTGGCGGGCGCATATCGGTGATCTTCCAGGAGCCCATGACATCCCTGTCGCCGTTGCACACGGTGGGTGACCAGGTCAGCGAGGCCCTCAATCTCCACCGCCGCTGCTCAAGAGCCGAAGGCCGTGAACTGACCATCGACATGCTGCGTCTCGCCGGTTTTCCGGATGCACGCGCCGCCTTCGACAGCTATCCCTTCGAGCTATCGGGCGGCCTGCGCCAACGCGCCATGATCGCCATGGCGCTGGTCTGCCGACCGGCATTGCTGATTGCCGATGAACCCACCACCGCTCTTGATGTCACCATCCAGGCACAGATCCTCAAACTGGTGAACGACCTCAAGGCCGAACTTTCCATGGCGGTGCTGATGATCACCCATGATCTGGGTGTGGTCGCCAACGTCGCCGAGGACATCGTCGTCATGTACCACGGCAGGATCATGGAACGGGGCTCGCTCGATGACATCTTCCATCGAGCCCGCCATCCCTATCTCAAGGGCCTGCTGGCGGCCGTGCCACGCTTTGGCCTGCGCCCCGGAGAGCGGCTGGTTCCGCTGCGCGAGATACCGATGGCGAACATTGCTTCCATGGGCCGGACAAAAGCTCGCGGGGGAACCGGCGAAACGCTGCTTTCGGTCGAGGGACTCACGAAGACATTCACAACCCGCAAGTCCGGGTTGCTGTCCCGCGCCAGGGCCCCTCATGTCGCGGTCAACGACGTCAGTTTCGAGGTGCGGCGTGGCGAGTGCCTTGGCCTGGTTGGCGAATCGGGGTGTGGCAAGACCACGACGAGCAAGCTCATACTCAAGGCCCTGGAACCCGATGCGGGAACCATCACCTTCGTTGACGACGGCAAGCCAAGGGATGTCGTTGCCCTGAAGGACACGGATCTCTTCGCCTACCGCAGGAAGGTGCAGTTCATCTTCCAGGACCCCTTCGGATCGCTCAATCCGCGCATGACAGTGTTCGACATCATCGTCGAACCGCTGTTGATTCACGGTGTGGGCAGCGCCCGGGAGCGCGCCGAAAGGGTCAAGGATCTCATCAATGTCGTCGGCCTGGATGTCCGCCACCTGCGCCGCTATCCGCACAGTTTCTCCGGCGGGCAACGCCAGCGGATCGGCATCGCCCGGGCCCTTGCCCTCGAACCGGAACTGCTGATCTGCGACGAACCGGTCTCGGCTCTCGACGTATCGATCCAGGCGCAGGTTCTCAACCTGCTGAAAGACCTGCAGCGAAAGATGGGTCTCACCTACATCTTCATCTCGCACAATCTCGCCGTGGTCGACTACATGGCTGACCGCATTGCCGTGATGTGCGCCGGGCGCCTCGTCGAACAGGCCCGCCGGGAGGAACTCTTCAGCAATCCGGTGCATCCCTACACCAGGGCCCTGCTTGCCGCTGTACCGGAGCCCGACCCGCAACGCCAGCTTGATCTGTCGCTGCTCATGGAGGGCCGCGCCTCCGTTCCGTCCGAGTGGCCGGAACCCTTCACGGAGACCGGCGGTCTCGCCACGGTGCGCGTTGGTGACAATCACTGGGTGCGGGCCACAGCCGTTCCGGGGGACGTCCCGTCATGAGCGGGCGCGCCGTCGTGGCGCTCCTTGTGGCGTTTCTTGCCATGCCGGCCCTCGCGACGGAGGTGCCGTGGTTTGCGGAGCGGGTCGCTGCCGGCGATCTGCCGCCCCTTCGCGAGCGCCTGCCGGACGAACCTCTTGTCGTCGACGACGGCCGGGCAACCGGCGACTATGGCGGTGACTGGAACATGCTGATCAGCCGCAGCAAGGACACACGAATCCTCGCTGTCTTCGGTTACGCCCGGCTGGTCGGATATGACGGGACCTTCACCCTGGTGCCGGACCTCCTCGACTCCTTCACCGTCGAGGACGGACGGATTTTCACCTTCCGGTTGCGCCGAGGCCATCGATGGTCGGATGGCCATCCCCTTACCTCCGAGGACTTTCGCTACTGGTGGGAGGATGTTGCCGGACACCCGAAACTCTCTCCCTCGGGCCCGCCCACTGTCATGCGCGCCGGTGGGGCCCTGCCGCTCTTCGAAGTCATCAGCGACGAGGTCGTGCGCTACACGTGGCCCACTCCCAATCCCGACTTCCTGCCAGCGCTGGCCGGCGCAGCTCCCCTCTTCATCTATCGCCCGGCCCACTACATGAAGCAGTTCCACGTGGATCATGGTGATGCTGAGGCGATTGCGCGCCAGGCCGCCGAGGCCGGCAAACCCGGCTGGGCATCGCTCCACAACGCCCTCGACAATCTCTATCGCTTCGACAATCCCGACCTTCCCACCCTGCAGCCGTGGATCATTACCAACGAGGCGCCGGCCCAGCGGTTCATCGCCGAACGGAATCCCTTCTTTCACAAGGTAGACGCCCGGGGCCGCCAGCTCCCCTACATCGACCGCGTCGTCATGACCGTCGTCGACAGCAAGCTCATCCCGCTCAAGACGTGGGCGGGTGAAGCCGACCTTCAGGTGCGGGGACTTGCCTTCAACGACTACACCTTTCTCAAGGAAGGAGAGGAACACAACGACTACGGGGTGCGGCTGTGGCAGACGGCGAGAGGGAGTCAGCTTGCCCTTTATCCCAATCTCAACGTGGCCGATCCGGTGTGGCGCGCGGTGCTGCGGGATCTCCGCTTCCGGCGGGCCCTTTCGCTGGCCATCAACCGCCGGGAGATCAACCAGGTCATCTACTTCGGTCTCGGCCTTGAAGGGCAGAACACGGTTCTTCCCGCATCGCCCCTCTACCGCGCCGAATTCCGCGATGCCTGGGCCCGGTTCGATCTTGAGGAGGCCAACCGGCTGCTGGATGACATGGGGCTTGTCGTCGATGACGGCGTACGCCTGCTTCCCGATGGCAGACCCCTTGAAGTCATCGTCGAGACCGCCGGCGAGAATCCCGAAGAGACCGACATTCTCGAACTGATCCACGATTCCTGGGCAGCGGCCGGAATCAAGCTCTACCCCAAGCCCCTGCAGCGCGAGGTCCTGCGCAACCGCATATTCGCCGGAAAGACGGTGATGGCCATGTGGTTCGGCAATGAGAACGGCGTGCCCGTGGCCGACATGAGCCCCGGCGAGTTCGCTCCCACCACCCAGCAGCTGCTGATGTGGCCGCGGTGGGGCCAGTACCACGAGACCGGCGGCGCCGCCGGGGAGCCCATCGACATGGAAGCGCCCCGCCGTCTCATGGATCTCTATCTCGCCTGGCGCGACAGCCGGACAGTCGATGAGCGCCGGACCATCTGGGAAGAGATGCTGGAGCTCTACTGCGACGGGGTCTATTCCATCGGCCTTGTGGCCGGCATCCTCCAGCCCCTTGCCGTCTCGAACCGGATGAGGAACGTGCCGGAGGAAGCCATCTACAACTGGGATCCGGGAGCCCAGCTCGGGGTGTGGCAGCCCGATACGTTCTTCTTCATCGATGGCGACGACGGCCGGCCATGATCGCCTTCACCGTACACCGGCTCATCATCATGGTGCCGACGCTGATCGGCATCAGCCTCATCACGTTCATCATCATTCAGCTTCCGCCTGGCGACTTCCTGTCGACCATGATTGCCGAATGCGAGGCCCAGGGTGAATCGGGCTGCATGGAACAGATCGGCATCTACCGACAGGAATTCGGCCTCGACCGGCCCGTGTGGCAGCAATACGTGATCTGGGTTGCCGACCTTGTCCAGGGCGACATGGGAATCAGCTTCGAATACAACAAGCCGGTGGCCGAGGTCATAGGCGAGAGCTTGTGGCTCACCATCATTGTTTCCGGCGCGACCATCATTTTCACCTGGGCCGTCGCCTTTCCCATAGGCGTCTACTCGGCAACCCACCAGTACTCCTGGGGTGACCACGGGCTCACCTTCCTCGGCTTTCTGGGCCTGGCCACACCCAACTTTCTGCTGGCCCTGGTGCTTCTCTTCCTCGGGAATGTGTGGTTCGGGACGTCGATTGGCGGCCTCATGGATCCCGTGTACCTCGATCAGCCCTGGACCTGGGGAAAACTCCTCTCGATCCTGGAACACCTGTGGATTCCGGTGGTGGTGATCGGCACGTCCGGCACGGCGGGCATGATCCGCCGCCTGCGCGCCAATCTGCTGGACGAACTCCACAGGCAATATGTCGTCACGGCGAAGGCGAAGGGGCTGCATCCAGCGAGAGTGCTTGTCCGCTATCCGTTGCGCATGGCCCTCAATCCGTTCATCGCCGATATCGGCAATCTGCTTCCCCAGGTCATCTCAGGTGCGGTGATCGTGTCGGTGGTGCTGTCACTCCCCACCACCGGGCCCATCCTGTTGCGTGCCCTGCAGACCCAGGACATGTATCTCGCCGGCTCGTTCCTGATGTGCCTGGCGCTGCTCACCGTCCTCGGAGTGCTGGTCTCCGATCTTCTGCTGGCGCTGCTCGATCCACGCATCCGCCTGGGCGCCAGCGGGAGCCGGTGATGCGCGACGCACCCGGCCAACTCGACCACTGGACCGATACCCGTCCGTGGGACCCTCATGATGTCGACACGCTGACGCCGGAACTGGAGCGCTTCTATCTCGCCAACCAGTGGACGCTGATGTGGTGGAAGTTCCGCCGCCACCGCCTTGCCGTCATCTCCGGCCTCATCCTTCTGGCCACGTTCTTTTCCATCGCCATATCGGAGATTCTCGCCCCCTACAATCTCCACACGCGCGATACTGACCACATCTATGCGCCACCGCAAATGGTGCGGCTGTTTCACGAAGGCCGGTTCGTCGGACCCTTCGTCTACGGCTACGACTACCACCTCGACATGTCGAACCTGCAGCGGGTCTACACCCCGGACCGGACCAGGATCGAGCGTCTGCGGTTCTTCTGCCTGGGCGATGAGTACACCTTCTGGGGCATGGTCGAGATGCGGTTCCACGTCGTCTGTCCGGCCGAGGGCGGTACGCTCTTCCTGCTGGGAACCGACAGGCTGGGACGTGATCTCCTGTCGAGAATTCTCATGGGTGCGCGGATATCGCTCACGGTGGGCCTCATCGGCATCGCCATCAGCTTCCTCCTGGGAGTCGTCCTGGGTGGCCTTTCGGGCTACTACGGCGGCTGGGTCGACAGTCTTGTCCAGCGCACGATCGAGATCATTCGCAGCTTCCCGGAACTGCCTTTGTGGATGGCCTTGTCGGCGTCCCTGCCGATCACCTGGAGTCCGGTCCTGGTCTACTTCGGCATCACCATCATTCTCGGCCTCTTCGACTGGACCGGTCTGGCGCGGGCCGTGCGTTCGAAACTCCTGGCACTGCGGGAGGAGGACTTTGCCACCGCCGCCGTGCTCATGGGTGCTAGGCCGTCGCGGGTCATCTTTCGTCACCTGCTTCCCGGCTTCACCAGTCACCTCATTGCCTCGGCAACCCTTTCCATCCCCGGCATGATCCTCGGCGAGACCGCGCTCTCCTTCCTGGGGCTGGGCCTGAGGCCGCCGATCACGAGCTGGGGTGTTCTCCTGAACGAGGCCCAGAACATCAACATCGTGGCGCTCTACCCCTGGCTCATGCTCCCTGTCGTTCCCGTCATCATCGTCGTTCTCGCCTTCAATTTCTTCGGCGACGGATTGCGCGACGCCGCCGATCCCTATCGCTGACAAGAACCCTTCCTCTCGTCTGGCGATCCATCCATCGGATTGTCGTGTCAGTCGGACGCGCCCGTGCCGATCCACGGTTCTGCAATGCGCGAAAGCCGGCGACATCCCGCACCCTGTCGACTCGTCTGATGGAGGCGAGACGGGACCTTGAGCGCGGACCACAATCAGGACAACACGGGTGACGGCAATGGTTCAGGAAGCCGTCTTCCGAATGTGCTGCGGGTGGCCGTTCAAGCTCGATGCTGATCGGACGATAGCTTCCTGTCGGGTCACCCGCCGGGCGTCAGGCGTCGAGGCGATACTCGCTGAATGAAATGTCGCCGGCGTAGGGTGCCCGGGCCACTCGCATGACGCGTTCCGTGGTGTCCATGATCACCGTGGCCACGGTCGATGAGGGTTCGGCATCGCCCGCGCTGTCCGCTCCCGGAGAAGCAAGGACGGCGGAAGGCGCGCCGTAGGTGTCGGCGAAGGCATCCTCCATGTCCTTCGCAGTCACGTGACCGATGCTCTGGTTGAGACGCCTTTCCACCCGACTGTCGCGATAGATCGAACTGGGCGCGCTGGCGAGACCGGTGTCAACCACCCGTGCCCGCGCGGCGGCGGTACGAAAGTGATTGGCGTGGACGAGAATGCCGCGGTCCGGCTTCTCCCAGAAGACTTCTGCCGGCGTCGTCTCGAGGTCGATGGCTTCACCCGCCGCGTCGGAAATCATCAGGTTGGCGGAGAAGGAACGCTTGGCGTTGAGAACACCACCGACAGCTTCCGCGAGACCCGCTGATTCCAGGATCCGGCGGCGGATGAATGGTATCGGCACCGCGCCCTGAGCCGGAGGTTCGGGGCAGTCGAGAAAGTTGCCGGTGACGGCGATGCCGTGGCTGTTCATGCCGGCGCGGGCGACAATTCCCGCCTCGACGAAGATCAGCAGACGCAGGCCGTCCTCCTGTTCAAGACGCATGACGACCGCAGAATCCTTGCAGGCATCGAACCAGTCCCAGTTCTGGCCATGGATAAGGTGACCATCGGCCGTCGCTTCCGGCAACGCTATGGCCCCCGTGCAGCCATCGGCATGGGGCTCGGTGTCGCCGTTCCTGTCATAGAGCAGTTCGGTTCGCGCATTGAGAGCGACGATATCCTCGACTGGTCGTTCGGATCCCGCGGCGATGCCGCGAATCTCTTCGACGACCGGCGCATTGAAGGCAATGAGACGCGGCAGATAGCGGCCGGCAAGGAGGCGGACGTCGGACCACGCAAGGGAACGTCGTTCGAGAAGGCGGCCGTAGATCGCGATGCTCCGGGCGATTCTGTCACCGCTCTGACGGCCGATCGCCACGCCTCGCTCGAAGGGCGGGCCGGAGGCCTCGACGAGGGGGAACGCCCCTTTCATGCCGACAGTGCCGGCCGGATTTCCGGGACGGGCATCAGGATCCCTCCAAAGTCCTCAATGAGCACGATAAGACATGGTAGCCCCCGGCGCGATCATGGTAAATCTTGCCACGCGGCGGACCGGGGCGAATCCCTTCCTGAAGGGGCTCTCCAGTTCTGACAACACGATTGGCGGTGGCCCTGTGTGCCCAGGTGACAATCTGGAGGCCCCGGCTTGCCGAAGGAGTGCGAGGCTGTAGGGGCGAGTGAGCGAGTTCGTCTTCCTTCGCGTGTCGTTCAATGGAGACCATCATGTCGCAGCAGGAAATTGCCGAACTCGAACGGGAAATCTTCGATCTCACCGCGAGGCTGAACAGATTGCGCAAGGCGACACCGCCGAAGCCGGTGCCGGACTACCGCTTCGCGACCCTGAGTGGCGATGTCACGCTGCTCGACCTCTTCACAGACAGGCAACATCTGCTTGCCATCCACAACATGGGCCAGGAATGCCGGTTCTGCACCCTGTGGGCAGACGGCTTCAACGGCGTTCTCGCGCACCTGGAATCCGCCGTGTCCGTGGTGCTGCTTTCACGGGATCCACCCCGCCTCCAGCGCGACTTCGCCAACTCCAGGAACTGGCGCTTCCGTCTCGCTTCTCACGGCGGCGGATCCTACATCCGCGAGCAATCCGTGATGGAAGGTGAGGGCAACATGCCGGGAGCGGTCCTCTACGAGCGTTCGGGAGACCGGGTGCTGCGCAGGAACAGCGTCATCTTCGGCCCCGGCGACCTCTACTGCCCCTTGTGGCATTTGCTGGCACTCGCCGGCATCGACGAAGACAACTGGGTGCCCCGGTTTCGATACTGGACTCCCCCGGCAAAGCCGGAGGAGGGATAGGAAACCCTGCCGAATCCAAGGTTCGCGCGGACTCCCGGAAGACGCCTTGAGGGTTCAGATGCCGATATCGCACCGCATCTCGAGGGCACGCCCGGCACCGGGATAGCGCCCCAGGAGGTCACGGACCTCCGGGCGGTCAAGGAATGCCAGTCTGCCGCACTTCCAGAAATCCTCTCCGTCAAAGGTAACCGTCGTATCGAAGAGAGAGATCGAGACGTCACCGGGTGCGATGCCGCAGGCATGGAAGTGCGTGTAGCGCGGGCTGCCGAATACCATGTCGGCCCATTTCTCGATATCGTCCTCGGCACGCCCATGGAAGAAGGTCGTTGGATTGGTGCCGGCATGCCAGGAGTGGATCCTGAAGGCCTCACCCCCTGAGCGGGACGCGACGCTTTCGAAGTGCCGGCGGACACGATCGACTTCTTCTGCCTCTCCGTCGATGCCGACGATCCTGCCCTCCTCCAGCCAGACAACGAGAGGGACAGGCAAGGTCAGAAAGCTGTCCTCGTAGAGATGGGTGGAGGTCGACAACAGCCATCGACTGAGAACGAGGCGCCCGGAAAGTCCACCGGCCTCGATCGGTGGAACAATCATCACGGGAAACAACCTGACGCTGAAATCCTCCAGAACCGCGGCATCACCGGACACCGGGCCGGACAGATCGGTCCCCTCGGGACAGGTGATGCGGCAGTGCTGCCTTGCGGCAATTTCCCGTTGAAGAAGTTCGTTGACCTCTCTCAAGGCTCCGTATGGCACGCGAGCGAAGGCATTGCGCAAGTACTCGATGTCGTGGAGGTAGCACATCGTCTTGGTGCCGGAACCCTCAATCTCCCGGAACCGCAGCTGATCACCAAGCCGGGACACAAAGATCGTGTGGTCCATCCTGTCTATGACGTGAGCAACCTCATCCGGGACATTTTCAGGCCCGTCTGTTTCCGGCGCGATCACGATGTGCGGGCGGCCTCCCAGTTCACGTACCGCCGTGGCGAGAACCTGGCATACACGGGTATCGAAGAACGCGCGCCGATGGTCTTCTCCCACGAGAAGCACATCATCGCCCTTGCTCATGCCGACACAGTCAAGGAGCAGGTTGCTCGCACCGTCCCGCAGATCGTCGTCGAGGAGGTCTCTCATGACGGCCCGTCGTCATAGGAGAATGACCTGGCGAACCGCCACACCAGATAGTCGCCGCAGGTTATCGTATCGTGACCTGGAACCTCGCCGTCCGCGCACGATACCGACGGATCGATCAGGGTGTCGAAATCAGGGTCGAAAGCCAGAACTATCGACAGTCTCTCGCGGCCCGACCGGTTGATCACCCGGTGAGGTGTCGAACGCAGCTTGCTGTTGCTCCACCGTGCCAGCAAGTCACCGACATTGACGACAAGCGTGCCCGGAACGGGAGGAGCCGCCACCCATTCGCCTTCGTAATCCTGCACGTGGAGGCCTCCGACCTCGTCCTGGTGAAGCACGGTCAGAACTCCGAAGTCCGTGTGCGGCGACACACCGAAGACATCGGGGCCCAGATTTTCCGGTTGAGGTGGATAGTAGGTCAATGACGCCCGGCTGAGCGGCCTGGAGGTTCGTTGAAGAAAGGTGTCGGCTGACAGGCCAAGCCCCAGGGCGCAACCGCGCAGCACATGTCGGGCGACTTCGCTGGCGGCAACGATGTATCGTTCCAGAACCGGACGCAGGCCCGGCAGTGACGCTGGCCACTGGTTGACACCCTCTAAGGGTCTCATCCTCTGTGATGGGGGGAAATCATGGCCCCACACGAAACTCTCCTTGAGATCCGCCGTAGCGTCATCATCCATCTTCGAGGCGCCGGGTCTCAGGTAGCCCCGGTGGTCCTTGTTGATGGAAACTTCCCGCTTGATCTCGTCGTCCTGCCGAAAGAACGCCAATCCCTTGCGATGCGCTTCGGCGATCAGTTCCGGATCGATCCCGTGATTGCGGATGTAGAGAAATCCGACATCCCGGCTTGCTTCGTGGATCTCTCTGGCGACACCGGACTCCGCGGATCCGTCGCGCAAGGGACCGATATCGATGATCGGTATGGCAGAGGTGTCGATCTCCTTGTGTGCGGCGTAAGCCATGTCAGGTCGCTCCAGTCGTCTCACCGGCGGAATTCTCGGGTGAGACGTAGAATCCGACCACGTCACCTTCGAGGGTCACCCCGAGCCCGTTCAGCAGGCGGTTGACGTAGTTGAAGTAGCCGCAGATCTGGTTGACTTCAAGAATCGCGCCGTCGTCAACGCCACAGGCCCGCATGGCCGCAAGGTCGTTCTCGACCATCGCGCCGGGTTCAAGAGTCAGTTTCTCGGCATAGCGGAGCATGGCAAGATGAGCCGTCTCGAAGGCAGTCTCCGGACGTCCGGCCTTGAGCGCGGCCAGGATGGCGTCGGCACGCTCGTCATCCGCGATGAGATGGCGTGCGTTGGAGAAGTGATTGGCGAGGGAATAGTCGCAACGGTTGAGAATGCTGACCCAGGAGGCGATCACCTCCTGAAACCACATTGGAAGTTCGTTTCCATCGTCATGCAGGACGCTCATGTAGAGCGTCCAATGGCCGATCATGGTGTGCGGCCGAAGTGAATGGACACGCATGACGTTGTCCACCCGGCCGGATGGGCCGCGAGCCCTTTCGAGACTGGCCTGCAGTTCAGGCGAGGCCTTCGAATCCTCGATCATGGTGATCCATGACGTCATGGATTGTCTCCTCCTTGCACGTCGCTTTCCGGCAGGAAACCGCCACATTGTCGGGATTGCCCGTGCGAGTCCACGTCGAACTTGAGCCTTCCAACCTGCACATGACCGGCGCCATCCCGGTCATGGCCGGTTTCGGCTGACGGGACCAGACCGACCGCGGGCAGGCGAGGACCGCGGCGTTCTGAAAACATGAGTGCGATACAACTGTCGCGCTCAACGAGACCGGAAGCCGGGGCACCGGAGAGCGTTGCATTGGAACTCGACTGGATCGTCAGCACCGTGGCTGTCAGCCGGCCACTCAGCCGACTCCATCAGCATGGCGCGCCAAGTGATCGCCCGTATCGGCGAGCATGGTGACGGTGCGGCGTATGTCGTGCTCGCTGGTTCGGGGGTTGATGACGCACATGCGCAAGACCATTCGACCGTCCAGAACGGTTGACGTGACGACAGCCTCACCGGTCGCCATGATCTCGTGCGGTATCGCTCCGTTGATCTCGTCGAGCCTCGCGCGCCCGTCCAATCTGTTGCCGACATAGCGAAAGGTGACGATGCCAAGGCAGGCCGGTGATGTCACCTCGAACCGGTCATCGCGTTGAACTTCCCGGGCGGCCATTTCCGCGAGGACAATGCCCCTGTCGATCGCCTCCCTGATGGCGTCCAGCCCCAGGCATTGAAGGCTCACCCAGAGCTTGAGGGCCCGAAATCCGCGGCTCAACTGGATGCCGTGGTCGCAGAAGTTGATTTCCTGGCCTGTTGTCTTCGCGTCCTGCATGTAGTCGGCCGAGGTACGGAACGTCTCGGCCAGCAGGGTCTTGTCACGTACCAGGACGGCGCCGATTTCAAACGGCTGGAACATCCACTTGTGGGGGTCGAGAACCAGGGAGTCGGCACGCCCGAGATCCGCCAGCAATTCACCGGACCGTCGACCGAGCGCCGCACTCGCACCGTAGGCGCCGTCGACATGAAACCACATCCCCTCCTGAGTGCAGATGTCAGCCAAAGGGGCCAACGGATCGACGGCGCCGGTGTTGGTCGAACCTGCATTGGCAACGACACAAAACGGCTGTCTCCCCTGGGCACGGTCCCTGGCGATGGCCTGTCGAAGACGGTCGGGGTTGAGCCTGAACTCGCTGTCGGTCCCGATCCGATGCAGTTGATGCGAACCGAAGCCGAGCAGGAAGAGCGCCTTGTCGACGGAGGCATGCACCTGATCGGAGCAATAGATGACAGCGTCGTCCGTTCGATCGTCGAGCCTGTCATGGCGCGCGACGGCCAGACCGGTCAGATTGGCCACAGAACCGCCACTGACAAACAGCCCCCCCGACTGCGGCGGCAGGCCGACCGTCCGGCAAAGCCAGTCAATCATCGAAAGTTCGAGCGCAGCCGGTCCGGAACTTTCCAGCCAGGTGCCGGTAAAGATGTTGAAACCGGACGCCAACAGATCGCCCAGCACGCCATAGAAGTTGCTGGGACCGGGTACGAAGGCAAAATAGCGCGGGTGGTTGCAAAGCAGGCTGTTGGCGAAGATATCTTCCCTGGCGTGTGACAGGACTTCCGTGAACGGGCGCCCCCTGTCAGGTGGATCAGCGGAAAAAAGTTCTGCCATCTCGCCCGCGGAACCGACATGACCGACCGAACGGTCCGAAAGCGTGGAGAGGTGGTCCACCAGCAGGTCGATTGCGGCATAGCCGTCACTTCGCATTTGCTCGAAGTCAGGCTCAAGCCGTCCATCCCCGGGCAAGCGGCCTTGCTCTGGCCGATGGTTCATGGCGCTGATCCCAGGATATCGTCAAGACGTGCCTTCAGGCGGTCCTCGAGCGCGACGCTTCCCGATTCGAGCCACCGGTCAACGTCCGACCGGCCAAGCAGCGTGGGAAACCACATCTCGCTGAGATAGCGTCCGTAGGTATGCTCGTCGCTCAGGAAACTGTTGTCCTCAGCCGCGCGGGCAACAACATCGACCGCGACGCTCGACTCGTCGACGGAGATGCCCGAGGCGAATCGGCTTGCCATGCCGGCCAGTTCGTCCGCCAGGACAAGCATTTCGAGCGAGCCTGTCCTGCCGGCCGACAGGTAACCCAGATTGTGGACGAAGGACGTGCCTGACAGCACTGCTGTCGTCATGTTGGCCGCGCCCTCGGCCGCAGCCTGCTGATCGACCACGTGGGAGTCACTGCAGCCGGCGGCGACCCAGCTGGGAAGACCGAGATAATCGAAGAACTCGGCAGCCCCAAGACCGGCCTGGCTGTACTCCGGCGAACCATAGGCCAGGTCGGCCTGGCGCATGTCCATGGGGAGAATGGCGGTGCCGGACATGAGAGGCGCGCCCGGCCGTTCGTTCTGGTGGACGACAAGCCCGGCAAGCGTTTCCGCACTCGACTGGGCAATCGATCCCGCCAGCGTGATCGGCCCCGACATGCCGGGAAAGAGCGCAGGATAGCAGACGATCGGCACGGACCACCGCGCAGCATCGCGCAGTCGGCGGCACGTTTCACCGCCAAGCTTCAGCGGCGATACCGGTCCGACCAGATCGATGCCGGTGGGTTTTTCGGCGAGCGCATCGTCTCCGCCGGCAACCTCGCTCAGATGGTGCCAGATGCGTCGGGTCGCAATTTCATCATGACCGGTAAAGGCGACCGGCTTCACGGTGTTCTCGACCAGCGTGCGCACCGTGGCTATCGCCTCGTCTTCCGGCGGCACATCGCTTGGATACCCCAGTGATGCCGCGACATCGAGATTGGCGAGGGCTTCGCAGACCCGGCCTGTGGCGGCGATGTCGGCAAGAATGCAGGCCCGGTGCTCGCCGGTACGATGATCGAGTGTCTTGATGCAGTTGACGCCGGGACAAAAACGCGGCACCGCGTCCGAGGTATCCATGGCGAGCTGTCCGTTGCGATCGTAAAGAACGACCTTCGAAGGCGCAGTCTCCAACGTCTGCTCGACCAGTTCCGGCATCATCACCAGGCGACCGGACTTGATCTCGCGGCAGCCGGGCCGGGTCAGCAATGCTGTACGCGTTTCATCGTCCTCGACGACAACACCGACCCTTTCCAGGATTGCCAGGGTCGCCTGGTGCAGGATTGCCAGATCACTCTCGCTGAATATCTTCAGGCGCAATGTCCGGGCGAATCGGCTCGGCGGTGGTGGCGCGCCCTTCTTGCGCCGGCGCCTGCCGGAGGCTTGTGTGCGGCCCTTGTCAACGTGGTGAGCCGTCATGACACACGTGGTTCGCCACCCTTGCGACCAATGGTCTCGTTGCCGATCCGAATGCCCAGGCCATTGATGATGCGAACCCAATAGGAAAAGCATGCTGCGACCTGGGTGGTCTCCAGAATCTCGGCATCGTCGGCACCGGCATTGCGGGCCCTGGAGACGTCCTCCTGCGTCATGCCGTCCGGTTCATTGGCGAGCTTGCGGGCATAACTGACCAGCGCGGCGAGCTTGCCGTCCAGGACATCCGCTTCCCTGCCTGCCGCCGCCGCATCCACCATGGCGTCGGCCCTGGCGGCATCGCCGACGAGATAGCGAAGGTTGGCGCCATGATGGGTCTGGGCGTAGGCGCAGCTGGCGAGCCGCGCGACCATGGTCGCGACCAGTTCCAGAAACCACTCAGGCAGGGAGTTTTCGCTGTTGTGCAGAACAGCGCGATAGTGGCCATCGGCCCAGCGGATCGGTTCCGGGCGCAAGGACATGGCCTTGTAGAGATTGTGCACCGATCCGTCGGTGCGTCGGATCAGATCATAGGTTTCGGCGAGAAGGCCGTCGGCGTCCTCCGGTTCAACGATGTCAAGCCAGCAGATCGGGTCGGCCATTGCACTCTATCTCCGGGAAGTCCGTCGTGACGCATTTACAAAGCACCGACCTTCCATGATCGCCAGCCTAAGTAGCCGGTCCGCCACCCGTCAAGACTGTGATCACAGTACCGGGTGTCGGAGCGTCGATTCAGCAAGATAACTAAGTTCCGGCCGGATCCCGAACCAGCTTCCGAGCGGCCAGGGGTGGGTAGCAGGACCGCTCTCGCTGTTCCCTGGTGGGGCCGGCTCGTAATCATCACCACGTGAACGGGAAACGCCTGTCAGAGACCGTTGAACGCGTCGATCGAAAGGGAACCGGAAAGATCAGCCTCGGCTCCAATGCCTCCGATCACGAGCCTGATGTCAGTGAGGTTTTCGGGTTGCTCCACCAAGGGCTTTCTCCTCTGCCAGCGACTTCTTCCGCGGGGGAGGCGTCATCGAGCCAGCTTGGAGATCGGAAATCCGGCTCGCTGGTTGAGAGTGATCCACGAGAGACGGACTTCGAGTTCGGGAGTGAAGAACTCTCTTGACCCCCTGAAGTCCGGTTACCAAGAGTCTTCGGGCACAAGTCGGCGACCGGGATGCGCATAGTCGCGTGGAACTGCAGGATGGCATTGCATCGCAAGATCGATGCACTGATGGCGCTACGCCCGGACCTTGCCGTGATCCCGGAAGCGGGCGCGCCGGAACGTCTTGTTGAACGGGTTCCGGCACTGGCGGAAGCTTCCCTGGTCTGGGTCGGCAAGAATCCGAACAAGGGGCTCCTGCTGGCCGGTTTCGGCACGACCCTTCTCGATTTCGACCGAAACCGATGTGACGACAGCCTGCACTGGATTGCACCGGTCGCTGTGCGCGGGCTTCCCGGCCTGGAAGGACCTCTCCATCTTCTCGGTGTCTGGGCGCAGAACGCCAGCGAAGGCAACCGGCGAAAGGACAATCCCGGGTACGTTCAGCAGGCACTTGGGCGGTATCGCAGGTTCTTGCGGTCGGCTCCCTCAGTCGTTGCGGGCGATTTCAACAATCACGTTCAATGGGACCGTCCCGGCTGGAAGATGAACCACGCCAATGAAATCCGCAGCCTGGCGCGTCTCGGACTGGTCAGCGCCTACCATGTTTCGCGCGGTATCGAGGCCGGCAACGAATCCGAACCGACACTCTACTGGCGCAGCCGGACCTACCACATCGACTACGTGTTCATGCCGGAGGAATGGACGAAAGGCTCCTTCGACCTGACCGTTGGCCGATACGAGGATTGGATTGGCTCAGGCTTGAGTGACCACGTACCGCTGGTGCTCGAGGTCACACAGCGTGAAAACCGTGGGCTCCAGCGGCAGTCATGACCATGGGGCGGCGTAGCCGGCAGTGTCGCCGGTCTTCATCCGCTCGGACATTCCCGCAGCAAGACTGGCCAAAGGACCGCGCTCCCGGGCACCCGGGCCTGGGGCGTGTGCTGTCCCTGCCGGTCATCCCGGCAACGCAAACTGTGATCACAGATTGACAGGAAAGGGTGGACCCGAGCACATTGCCGGAACGTGCCATGGCCCACTACTCCTTCCTTCACCTGACGGCAGCTGCTCTCGGTCTCGGTCCTCGTTCGGGCCCCGTGTTCGGCGGGGCCGTTCCCCGGAGACGATACGACGTCGCGATCATAGGCGGCGGTGGTCACGGTCTTGCGACCGCCCATTACCTCGCCAGGGAGCACGGTGTCAGCGATATCGTGGTCATCGAGAAGGGCTGGCTGGGCGGTGGCAACACCGGGCGCAATACGACCATCGTGCGCGCCGACTATCTGCTGCCGGGCAACCTGGAGTTCTTCGGCCATGCGCTCTCCATGTGGCCGGACCTGTCGCGCGACCTCAATTTCAATGTCATGTTCAGCCCGCGCGGATATCTGGACCTTGCCCATTCGGACGCCCAGCTCGACCTCTTCATCCGCCGCGCCAACATGCTGAGTCTCAAGGGGATTCAGGCCCGCATTGTCGATCCGCAGACCCTGCGCGACCTGGAACCGGCCCTCGACATTGGCCCGAAACCACCGGTCCCGGTGCTCGGCGGTCTGGTCCAGGCCGGCGCCGGAACGGCGCGCCATGACGCCGTCGCCTGGGGATACGCCAGAAGCGCACACCGGCAGGGCGTCGATATCGTGCAGAATTGCGAAGTGACCGGATTGAAGCTGGAGCATGAGCACATCGTCGGCGTCGAGACCAGTCGTGGCATGATCGAGACTGATACCGTCGTCGTTTCGGTCGCCGGCCATTCCAGCCGGCTTGCGGCCATGGCGGGGATCGACCTTCCGATCGAGACCTATGCCGTGCAGGCCTTCGTCTCCGAACCTTTGAAACCGGTTCTCAACCGCGTCACCAACATGAACATCGGTCTGGCCTATGTCAGCCAGACCGACAAGGGAGAAATCGTCATGGGCGGCAGTCTGGAACCGCTGGCGAGTTATGCCCAGCGTGGCAGCGTCGTCAGGATCGGCGAGACCGCTTCCAGACTCGTGCATCTCCTGCCGTTCCTGAGCCGTGTGCGGCTGATGCGTGCCTGGGGCGGCATTGCCGATGTCACCGCCGACGGCAGTGCGATCGTCGGTCCGACACCGGTCGGCGGCCTCTATCTCAACGCCGGCTGGGGATATTCCGGCTTCAAGGCGACACCGGCCGCCGGCTGGTGCCTGGCCCATACGGTGGCGACCGGTGAGGTCCATCCACTGATTCGGCCATTGGGTCTCGAGCGGTTCACCACCGGTGCCCTGCTCGATGAAGGCGGCGCCGGTCCCTACACCTGGCTCCACTGAAGCCGCGCCATGCTGATCATTCCCTGCCCGTGGTGTGGCGAACGCGACGAGAGCGAATTCAGCTATGGCGGCCCCGCGCGGCCCCTGCCGTCACTGGATGCGGACGCGGCGGCCTGGCGCCGCGCCCTCTACTCCTGTGACAACCCCATGGGCTGGCGCGAGGAATTGTGGTTCCACGGTTTCGGTTGCCGACAGTGGGTTGTTGTGCGCAGGCACACGGTGTCCCAGAAGATTGTCGACGGCCGCCCGCCGGAGAACCCGTCGTGACCGCCAAAAGCCAGACCCGCCGCCTGGCACAGGGCGGACTGGTCGACCGCACGCGGCCGCTTGCCTTCACCTTCAATGGCCGGGCCTTCTACGGCTGCAAGGGCGATACACTGGCTTCGGCCCTGATGGCCAACGGCATCGACGTGGTGGCGCGCAGCCTCAAGTACCATCGGCCGCGCGGCATCATGACCGACGGCCCCGAGGAGCCCAATGCCGTCGTCACCGTCGGCGAAGGGTCATCGCGCACACCCAATCTCAAGGCCACGGAGGTCGTCCTCCATGATGGGCTTGTTGCGCGGTCGCAGAACTGCTGGCCCTCCGTCAATCATGATGTGGGTGCCGTGGCGGGTCTTGCCGCGCCCCTGCTTGGCGCAGGGTTCTATTACAAGACGTTCATGGCACCTCGCGGCGCCTGGCCACGCCTCTATGAGCGGCTGATTCGCCACGCCGCCGGTCTGGGACGGGCGCCGGAAGGCCATGACCCCGGTATCTATGAGCACCGGCACAGCCAATGTGACGTACTCATCGTCGGTGCCGGCCCGGCGGGGCTCGCGGCGGCACGTCTGCTCGCCCGGGCCGGGTTGCGCCTTGTCCTGTGCGACGAGCGGTCACGACCTGGCGGATCCCTGACCGGCGCGATGCAGTGCATCGACGGTGAGGCAGGCAGCGCATGGGCAAGGCAGACCGCCGGGGACATCGCAGCGTCACCGGGTGCATCGGTGTTGCTCGACACGTGCGCCGTGTGGCTGGGAGATCATCAACTGGTGAGCCTGGTCGAGCGCAGACCCGGCGCAGGTAGCGTTGCCGAGCGGCTCTGGCTCGTGCGGCCGCGCCAAATCGTGCTGGCGACGGGCGCGATCGAGCGGCCCGTGTGTTTCCCTGGAAACGACCGGCCCGGCATCATGCTGGCCTCGGCCGCCGTTGCCTACATTCATCGGTACGCAGTCGCGCCCGGCAAGCGTGCGGTGATCCATACCAACAACGATTCCGGCTATGGCGTTCTCCGGCATCTCTGCCAGGCGGGAATCGACGTGAAGGCCATCATCGATACGCGGCCCCACGAACTGATCGGTGAGGCGGCGTTGCGCATGGTCCGTGATGTCGACGTGCTGGCTGGCCACCGGATCGTTTCAACTGCCGGTCGTCACCGGCTCCGCCGCATCGATGCCCGGCCTGCTGACGGTTCCCGCCGGTCCAGTGTCATCGACGCCGATCTCATGTGTGTTGCCGGTGGCTGGTCCCCGACACTCCACTTGCTGGGCCATCGCGGCGGCGCCATGCGCCATGACGAACATGACGCGGCCTGCCCGGCAGCGGCGCCCGGAGATGGCGTGGCAATCGCGGGCGCCGCAGCCGGTGTCACGGGTCTGGCCGAGTGCCTTGCCGACGGTGCCAGGGCAGCCGGCACCGTGCTCCAGGCATTGGGCCGGGAAGTCCCGGTGCTCCGCCTGCCGGTGATTGACGCAGAGACAGAGGTGTCGTCTGGAAACCCGACCGGCCCCTCCTGCCGCAGCCTCGACGTCAGGCAGCAGCGCGCAGCCTTCGTTGATCTGCAGAACGACGTGACGGCCCAGGACCTGATGCGGGCGGTCGATGAGGGATACGGCGCAATCGAGCACCTGAAACGCTACACGACGTCCGGCATGGGAACGGACCAGGGCAAGCTCGGCAACCTCATGACGATCGACATCGTTGCCGAAGTCACCGGACAGCCGTTCGAGAAGGTCGGCCACACGACATTCCGCCCGCCCTACACGCCGGTGACGCTGGGCACGCTTGTCGGCCACGCCAGGGGTGAGCACCTGTTCCCGACACGCCAGACCCCGTTCCACCACCGTCATCTGGCCGAGGGCGCGCTGATGGAGCTTGCGGGATCCTGGCACTACCCGAAATGTTATCCGCGGGATGGCGAGACGCTGGATGCCGCGATTGAGCGCGAAGTGCGGACCGTGCGCAACGCGGTCGGGTTTGTCGACATGTCCACCCTGGGCAGGTTCGAGATTCTGGGGCCCGATGCCGGGATATTCCTCGAACGTGCCTATGCCAACCGTCTCTCGACTCTCGGCGAGGGACGCTGCCGCTATGCGCTGATGCTGCGCGAGGACGGAGTCGTGCTTGATGACGGTACGGTCGCGCGGATGACCACAGACTGCTGGCACGTCACCGCATCGACGGCCCATGCCGGCGACGTGTGGCGTCATCTCGAGCGCCTGCGCCAGGTCGAGTGGCCGGAGCTTCATGTCCGCCTTGTCGATGTCGGTGAACAATGGGCCGGTCTTGCCATAGCCGGACCGCGTGCGCGCGATGTTCTCGCCGCCGTCGCACCGGAGCTCGACGTCTCGCCGGAGGCGTTGCCGTTCCTGGGTTGTCGGGAAACCGCGTTCGACGGCGTTCGCGCCCGCGTCTTTCGCATCAGCTATTCCGGAGAACTGGGCTACGAAGTGTATGTCGGCGCACGGCACGGCGACCGGCTGTGGGATGCGGTGGCGGCGGCCGGCACGTCCTTCGGTATCGCGCCCTATGGCGTCGAAGCGCTTGATGTCATGCGTATCGAAAAAGGCCATTGCGCCGGCAGCGAATTCGACGGCCGCTCGACACCGGCCGAACTGGGTCTCGGCCGCATGATCAAGCGTGATGAACCATTCCTGGGTCGCGCGCTTGTTCACTCACCGGCGCGCCAGCACTCCTTTCGTCAGCGTCTGGTCGGGCTTGTTTCAACGGACCGGCGTACGCCCATTCCTCGCGGCGCGATTCTCGTTGCCGGGACGCAACGATCCCGGGCTCTCGGCCATGTCACCGCATCCGTCGTCAGTCCGACTCTCGGCCAGCCGATCGCATTGGCCATGCTGCAGGAATCAACCAGCCTCGGCGACGGCGAACTCCGTGCCGTCTCGCCCATTGTCGGCCTTGATGTCGCGGTCGAGATCGCCAGTCTGCCTTTCTACGATGCCGAAGGCGGCAGGACGCGCGCATGACGACGTTGTCGGAGATCGCACCGCTATCGGTTCATCGGCTCCTCGCCACCAGACGAGGCAACAATGTCTTGGAGCAGATCGAACCGAAGCTGCCGTCAAGGATCAGCGAAGCCTTGGTGGATGGGTCAAGGACGGTGATGATGCTCGGCCCGGCAGAATGGCTCGTCCTGGACCGGGAGCCGATAGGCCCGGTGGACCGGATGATCGGTCCCGAGCAGCCGTTGCTCGTGTTTGACGAAAGCGACGCGTGGAGACTGCTTCGGCTGCAAGGAGAGGATGCCGTAGACATCGTCACGCAATTCTGTCCGATCGATGCCAGCGCTGACTCAGGCTTCAAGAGATCAGCCTGCGCCACCCATCTTGCCAGACACCCCGCCATCGTGATGCCGCGGTCGGCCGGCGAGATCGCGATCCTGGTACCGCGCAGTTACGCGACGTCCCTCTTCGCCCTGGTCAGCGACGCGATCACGCGCTCCGTCTTGCCCGAGACGGAGTACGCTCGATGAAGATCGATAGATTGGCCGGTGTACGAGTGTTCAAGAACGGCTCCTGCAATCGGTGGGGTTGATGACCCGCCGGACTCATGCTGGCGCGACCGACGGGAGCTGCGAAAGAGTCTGGGGGACAGGGCAGTGGCACCGCCCGCCCGGACCATCAGTGGAATCATGGGACAGTCATGACAGAATTGCGGGTGACTTGTGCGCTCCTTGGATAGAGTGTCGGCGGTGACAACGGTCGGCTCATGTACTTCTTCTATTTCGACGAATAGGGCTTCCGTGACCCCTCGGTCGGCACCGCGCAGAAACCGAAGGACCATCTATATGTCCTTCTCGCCGTCGGGATGTACGAAGGGCAATGGCGGCCGTTCGAGACCGAGATTTCCGGCCTGAAGCTCGAACTCGCCGACCGGTTGTCGCGCCGGGGCAAGGGCCGGTTCAAGCTGGCCGATTGCGAGGTGAAGTCGAACTGGGTCCGCATTCCGGGCGAGCGCGAGAAGCGCAGCCGGTTTCTTCACGGACTGACCGCAGCCGACGTGACCCGGCTCACCGACGCGTACTTCGACCAGGTCGCCAGACGCCACACCGTCATCATGGCCAGCGTGATCGGCAAGAGGTTCCTCCACGATGGCACGACCCACGAAACGCTGCACATGACGGCCTGCGAGTTCCTGCTGGAGCGCATTCAGCACTACATGAGGCAGTACCACGCGAAGCATCGAGCGATGATCGTGATGGACGACACGAGCCGGCAGCTCAACCGCGCGGTCGCGATGAAACATGCCTCGTTCCAGAGGGCGGGAAACCGGAACATGACGTTTCCGGCGATCGTCGAGTATCCGTTCTTCACGCGCAGCGAACTGTCGAACGGCGTTCAGCTCGCCGATCTGCTGGCCTACAGCGTCTATCGCGCCTTCAAGGGCGAGGACCTCGGCTATCCGTACTTCGAGAGGGTGCTGGGGAAATTCTACCGGCGGCGACAGGGAACGGCGCTCGACGGAATGAAGGTCTGGCCGGACCGCTCGCCGTTGTCCGCGCTGGCGACGCAGGCGTGGAACTCATACCAACAAAAAACCCTCCGCATGGAGGGTGAGTGATGTCAGGCTGGGCGAACCATATCGAGCCCATCAAGGGCACCCGACGACAAAGTATGTCGCTTGTAGATGCGCCGATGTCAATCCCAGAGCCTCTGAAACGCCGTCATCCCCCAATGCTGACTGGATGAGGGGCGGTGTTGGGGCGCCGGACCATCGATCCGTCGTTGCGCAAGGCGGCTTCTGGGCATGGCATTCTTCCCGGATCCTGTTGCACCGGGAGATACGGAAACGACGTGAATCCGCTCGCCCGGCGGAAGACGTTGAGAGATATCGATTTTGTTTCGTTGTGTTACTGTTCCGTTCAGCACCCATGGTGTGGAGACGGTGAGGTCTGGCTGACCGAATCGCCGCTATCAGCCAGTTGATCGTAGACCTTCATACCCCATCCAATGTCCTGTTCGACCAGATCGCGCGCCAGCCTGGCGTTGCGGGCCCCAATGGCTTCGGCAATACGCGCGTGGAGCAGGCGCCAGTCCTCGGTCGTCTCCAGCACCCGTACGACATCGGCCAGGTAGGGTCCCGACTGCGCCCACAATCCCTCGATGATCGACGTCAGCTCCGGATTGCCAGCGCCCGCATAGATGGTGAAGTGGAAGGCGTAGTTGTTGGCGAGATAATCCCCCCTGACTCCGCTCTCGACGTCCTTGTTCGTCCGGCGCGCGAGCTTCTCCAACTGGTCGATCTCGGCCAGGGTCATGCGCGGCGTGGCGAGTTCGGTCGCCGCGCCCTCAAGGTTGGCGCGCAGGAAGAACAGGTCTGAGACTCGCGCGGGATCGAGCCTGGGAACGCGGAACGAGCGGTTCGCAGAGGCAATGAGGGCGCGTTCCGATGCCAGGCGTTTGAGTGCTTCGCGAACCGGCATCATGCTGGTGCCCATCCTCTCGGCGACCGTGCGGATAGAGAGTGCGCTGTCAGGACCATGTTCGCCGACGATCAGCGACCACTTGAGTCGCTGATAGATCTGGTCACTGAGCGGCATGTCGCTTCGCGCGGATCGTGGGTTCCCGCCGCGCTGCATCAATTACCGGCCGCTTGCTGACCGGTCCGCCGCCGGTGTTCCATGACGGCCTCGAGCCAACCGACCTTCAGGTCGGGAACGGACCTCACCAGGAGATCGGTATAGTCATGGTGTGGCGGACGCAGCACTTCGGCTGTCGGCCCCGCCTCGACGACTTCGCCGTCACGCATGACCGCCACCCTGTCGGCGATGCGCGCGATCGTCGAAATGTCGTGGGAGATGAAGATGTAGGCCACATTCAACCGGTCTTGCAGGGAGACGAGAAGGTCCAGGATGGCCTCGGCGACCACCGTGTCGAGAGCCGAGGTGATTTCATCGCAGATGATGAGCTGGGGATCGGCGGCAAGTGCTCGGGCCAGGTTGACCCGCTGCTTTTGACCGCCTGACAGTTCGCGCGGAAAGCGCCTTGCGAAGGCAGGATCGAGACCGACCAGCTCCAGGAGCTCGCCGACCCGGCTCTCGATCGCATGGCGATCCGCACCGAAATAGAATGCGAGCGGGCGGCCCAGGATCTTCGCGACGACGTGACGCGGATTGAGAGCCACATCGGCCATCTGGAAGACGATCTGGATCTCGCGCAACTCATCTCGTGTGCGCTGCTTCAGCGAAGCGGCAAGCGGCTGTCCCCTGAGCAGAATCTCGCCCTTCCAGGGTGTCATGAGGCCACTGACGACACGGCCGAGTGTCGATTTTCCCGAACCGGATTCACCGATGACGCCGACGGTTTCCGCGGCACGCACGTCGAGGGAGACATCGCGCAAGGCCGGCACATCCCGCTGGCGGCCATAGCCAGCCAGGACACCGTTGACTGAAAGCAGGGGCGCTCCTGCGCCCCGCGAGGCTCTCTGCGTCACCTCCGTCGGCATGACATGGGCCGCGGCGATCAACTGCCTGGTATAGCCTTGCCGTGGAACGGTGATGATTGTTTCCGTGGGGCCGTACTCGACCATCCGGCCGTCCTTGAGCACCAGAATTTCGTCGGCGATCTGGGCAACGACGGCGAGGTCATGGCTGACATAGATGGCCGAGGTCTGGTTCTCGCGAACCAGGTTCTTGAACGCCTGCAACACTTCGATCTGGGTCGTGACATCGAGTGCGGTGGTCGGCTCGTCGAGGATCAGCAGCTTCGGGCTGCACATCATTGCCATGGCCGCCATCAGGCGTTGCAACTGGCCGCCGCTGACCTGGTGGGGATAGCGCTGGCCGATTGTCTCCGGCGACGGCAAATCCAGTTCGCCGTAGAGCGCGGCCGCCTTGCGGGTCGCGCCATCCCGGCTCATCAAGTTCCGGATTTGCGGAATCTCGGTGACCTGGCGGTTGATCGAGAGTGCGCTGTTGAACGACGCGGCGGCACTCTGGGCGACATAGGAGATGTCGACGCCACGTATCTGCTGACGCCCGACGAGGTCGAGCTGCAGTACGTCACTGCCGTCAAGCAGGATCTCGCCGCCCCTGAAGGCGCAGCCGGGACGGGCATAGCCCAGACAGGCAAGCGAGATGGTCGTCTTTCCCGAACCGGACTCGCCGATCAGCGCGACCACCTTGCCGGGAGCGACCGAGAAGGAGATATCCTGGACGATCGGTGTGCGTTCGCCGCGTTTGGCGATGGCATCGACCGACAGGTTGCGCACATCGATGACGTTGCCGGTCATCACTGGAGATCTTCCGGCGAGCTGGCGTCGTTGCGCCGCAGATACCAGTCGACCAGGAGATTGATGCTGACGGTGATCGCGGCAATGCAGAGCGCCGGATAGATCGGCGAGAACGTACCGTAGAGGAGGCCCTGCATGTTCTCCCGGATCAGGACGCCCAGGTCCGCCTGTGGCGGCTGGACGCCAAGGCCGAGGAAGCTCAGTGCAGAGATGAACAGGATCGCATAGGTGAAGCGGATACCGAACTCCGCCGCCAGCGGGACCAGGGCGTTGGGCAGGATTTCATGCCACATCAGCCAGCCAAACCGCTCGCCACGCACGGTCGCGGCCTCGATGTAGTCCTGGACCACGATGTCGACGCCGAGTGCCCGGGCAACCCGGAAGACCCGGGTCGAATCGATAAAGGCGATTGTGACGACAAGAACCGGGATCGACGGCCCGAGCGCGGTGAGCACGATCAGCGCCAGCATGATCGCCGGGAAAGCGATGAGGGCGTCGACCAGACGGCTGATCAGCATGTCGAACCGGCCACCGAGGACAGCGGCCAGAAAGCCCAGGCTGCAGCCGACGAGGAAAGCCAGAATGGCGATCATGAAAGAAACGGCGACGGTCAGCCTGAGGCCGTAGAACAACCGGGAGAAGAGGTCACGCCCCAGGTAGTCGCTGCCCAGCAACAAACCCTCGCCTGGCGACACGAAGCTGCCGGTCGTCAGGATCTCGCCTTCCCTGTAGGGTGCCAGGAAAGGCGCCAGGATCGCAGCAAGCAGGATCAGACTGAGGATCAACAGGCACAACGTGGCCGTCGGCGTCAAGTCGCGCCTGAATTCGCGAAGCGCTGTGGCGGCATGTTCGACCATCTATTTCGGGTGCCTGACGCGCGGGTTGGCGATCAGCGAGATGATGTCGGCAGCCAGGTTCAGTACGACATAGGTCGAGCAGAAGATCATCGCCGCGGCCTGCACCAAGGGGATATCACGCGTCGTCACTCCTTCAACCATCAGCCTGCCAACGCCTGGAAAATTGAACATGGACTCGATCACGACAATGCCGGTGATGAGGTAGGCAAGGTTGAGCGCAATGACGTTGACGATCGGCGCAATGGCGTTGGGTAGCGCATGCACCAGGATGACCCGCCATTTCGGCACGCCCTTGAGGATCGCCATTTCTATCGGCGACGAGGTCAGCACGTTCAGGACAGCGCTGCGCGTCATCCGCGCCATGTGCGCCATGACGGTGAAGGAGAGCGCGGCAACCGGCAGGGCGAGAACGCGCGCGTATTCGAGAAAGCCATCGACGCGGTTCAGGTTGGCAATCGCCGGCAACCAGCCGAGCTGAACGGCAAACAGGGACACCAGAAGGACTGCAATCAGGAAATCGGGAACGGAAATGAGCGCCAGGGTCGAGGTCGAGATCAGCCGGTCAATCGCGCTGTCGGGTCGGGTCGAGGCGACCAGGCCAAGCACGATCGAGAGCGGCACGGCAATCGCCGCCGTGACGACGGCCAGCAGAACCGTGTTGCCAATGCGCTCGCCGATGACATCGTTCAGGACCGCCCCATTCGTCAGGGAGGTGCCGAGATCACCGCGCAACAGTTCACCCAGCCAGGCGAGGTACCGCAGGTGGGCCGGCTCATCGAGACCCAGCCGTTCCTGGATGTTGGCGACCAGTTCCGGCGTCGCTCCTTGCCCCAGGATGGCATAGGCGACATCACCGGGCAGAATCTCGGTGCCGACAAAGACCAGGATCGAGACGATCAGCACGGTCAGAATGCCCAGCCCCAAACGCTGCACGATGACGCTGAGGATGTTCATGGATCGTGCTTCGCGCGCTCCCCGTTCCTTGCCATCTCCAGACTACCATGGAACGGCCACCGCGGAAGCGAGCCCCCGCGGTGGCGCGTTACAGGCAAAGAGCAGCGGTCAGCCTCAGCTCTCGACGCTTTCAATCCACGCAGTGCGGGCCATCTGGTAGAAACCGAGCGGCCCGGAAGGGTGCGGCACGATACCCTGAACTTCAGTTCGGGTGGCATCCATGTAGTCGCTGAACGCCATGGTGATATGGCCGCCGTCGTCCTGGAGCATGCGTTGCAGCTCGCAATACATCTCCTTGCGCTTGTTGAAATCGGTGACACCACGCGCTTCGACCATGATCCTGTCGAAGTCCGGGTTGTTCCACGCCGTCTCGTTGTACGAGGCGCCGCCGGCAAAGGCGATCGACAGGATGAGATCGGGCACGGGCCGTCCGTCCCAACCGGAAACGCACATGGGCTTCACCAGCCACGCGGTCTGCCAGTAGGTGTCGGCCGGCGGCTGGATCAGGTTGATATCGATACCCGCGGCCCGCGCCGATTCCTGGAAGACCTGGCCGGCGGCAAGGCCGCCCTGGCCCGGCACGTCGGAGGCATAGAAATCGATGGGCGTGCCCTCGAGCCCGGCTTTCTGAAAATGGAACCTGGCCTTGTCCGGATCATAGACTCGCTGTTCGATGTCATCGCAGTAGTAGGGATCGATCGGCGAGATCGGGTGATCGTTGCCGACATGAGCGAACCCCTTCATCACGTTGTTGATGATCGCTTCACGGTCGATGGCATACTTCATCGCCAGGCGAAAGTCGGGATCGCTCGTCGGCTCGCGGTCGAGCATCATGGCGATGTTGAGGAACGAGGCGCTTTTCGAGTTCAGCACCTTGACGTCGTCGCGCTGGTCAATCAGACCGACCGCCTTGGGATCGAGATAGAGCAACACGTTGATGTCGTCGGACAACAGCGCGTTGGTCCGCGCCGTCGGATCGCCGATCGCCACCGTCTCGATTTCGTCAACCCAGGGTCCGTCATCACCCCAATAGTCACCGTTACGCTCGAAGACATAGCTCAAACCGGCCTGAAAATCCTTGACCTTGAACGGTCCCGTGCCGGACGTGTTGTCCCTGAAGTCGGTCCAGCCCTCCTGGGAGACATGGACGCGCGTATCGCTCAGCACGATGGGGAAATCCGCATTGGGCGAGGACAACCTGAACTTGACGACGTGATCGCCGTCCTTCGTCATCTCGACGATCTGCCCCAGATAGGCCTTGGCAGGCGATTCCGAGTCCTCCGTCAGGTGGCGAGCAAAGGAGAAGATGACATCGTCGGCATTGAATGTCTTGCCGCTGTGAAAGGTGACGCCCTTGCGCAGTTCGAAGGTCCACTCGGTAGCGTCGTCGCTGACGTCCCAGCCTGTGGCGAGCCAGGGAATCGGACGCAGATCGGGGCCGCGGTTGACCATGAGGTCATAGACCGAAAACCCGCGCAGGATGTCGGAGGTCGAGTAGAACGCTGTCGGATCGAGCGAATCGATGTTTTGCGCTGCCTCGACGCCAATCGTGAGGCGGCCACCTCTTGCCGGCGATTGCGCCCTGGCGGCGCTCGTGATCAGGCCCGGAAGGACCGAAGCGCCGACTCCGGCAGCGGCCATGCGGCCGGAAAACTCACGTCGCGAAATGCGCCGCTGGACGAACAAATCAGTCAAGTAGTCGATCTTCGACATGGTTGCTTCCTCTTCAGTCACAGGGCCGCCCGTGTGGGGCAATGGCACGGTTAATTCAAAACTGTGATCACACATTGTAGGGGCTTGGTGACACGATTCAAGGACAATGCAGACAACAGTGATAGGACGATTTTCAGGGGGTCGGTTCGTGAAACCTCCTCATTGCGGCACGCCATGGTTCCGCGCGGTTCTTCAGCGAGGACTGCCGGCAGGGGAGGGACCGCGGCATCGTTGATCTCGTCGACGAACGCCTCCGCATGATCCACGCATACCCTTGTGCACCCGGATACCCGATCCCCGTTCCGGGACTCGACATCATGTTGGCTTTGCCTCTTGATGAACCGTAACCACCGTTGTCGCTTACTGGTCCTGTGAGGCAGTGGGGCTGTCATGACATCGACGACACGCGATTCTCGCTACGACATCCTCTTCGAACCGGTGGCGATCGGGCCGGTAACGGCGAAGAACCGCTTCTACCAGGTGCCGCACGCCACGGGCACCGGCTGCGCCATGGCCAACACGCGCGCCGGAATTCGCGCGGTCAAGGCCGAGGGTGGCTGGGCAGTCGTGTGCACGGGCTACTGCTCGATTCATCCGACATCCGACGATCGGCACTATCCGTTCTCAAGCCTGTGGAACGACGCCGACATCAAGGCCCAGGCAATCATGGTCGATGCGGTTCACGCTCACGGCGCGCTGGCCGGCGTCGAACTGTGGCATGGCGGTGGCGTGGTCGCCAACAAGGTGACACGCGAGGCGCCGCTGTCTCCCTCCGGAATCGGCGAGCCGGTCTGGGTCACTCATCCGATCCAGCCGCGAACGATGGACAGGTCCGATATCGCTCACCTTCTTTCGTGGCAACGCGACGCAGCGAAGAGGGCGCGCTCGGCAGGTTTCGACATCGTTTACGTCTATGCCGGCATGGGATACCTGCCGTTCCAGTTTCTGCTGTCTCGCTACAACAAGCGAACCGACAGCTATGGCGGGACTTTCGAGAACCGTGCACGCCTGCTGCGCGAGATGATCGAGATCACGCGAGATGCCGTCGGCGATGACTGTGCGGTCGCCGTGCGGCTCACCGCCGAAGAAAACATGGGCGCCCGGGGTTTCCGGGGTGAGGTCGAGGGCGAAGCTCTCCTGGACCTGATCGGCGACTTGCCCGACCTGTGGGATGTCAAGCTGGGCTTTACCGACGATGGCGTCACGTCGCGCTTTGCCGGGGAGGCGTACCACGAACCCTTCATCCGTTACGTCAAGGCGAAGACCGGCAAACCGGTCGTCGGTGTCGGTCGCTTCACTTCGCCCGACACCATGGTTCGCCAGGTTCGCGATGGCGTCCTCGACCTGATCGGCGCGGCACGGCCGTCCATCGCCGATCCGTTTCTGCCGAGGAAGATCGAGGAAGGCCGGATCGACGAAATCCGAGAGTGCATCGGGTGCAATGTCTGCGTGGCGACCTATGCCGAGGGCGTGCCGATCCGCTGCACCCAGAACCCGACCATGGGCGAGGAATGGCGCCGTGGCTGGCATCCCGAGCAGATCCCGACAAGGGGCAGTGACGGCAGTGTCCTCGTGGTGGGCGCGGGACCGGCTGGCCTGGAGTGCGCCCGCGCCCTTGGCCAGCGCGGATATCGGGTGACGCTGGCCGAGGCGGGCAGGGACCTTGGTGGACGGGTCATCCGGGAAAGCCGCTTGCCGGGTCTTTCCGCCTGGAGCCGCGTCAGCTCCTGGCGGCTCGGCCGCCTCGAGACCATGCGCCATGTCGAAGTCTATCGCGAAAGCCGTCTTGCTGCCGACGATGTCGTGGAACTCGGCGCCACCAGGGTCGTGCTGGCCACCGGAGCGCGCTGGACGGTCGATTTGCCGGAAAGCCCCGACGGCGGTGAAACAGAGGTGTCGGTCGAGACCATGACGCCCGATGACATCATGGACGGCCGCATGTCCTCGGGCGCCGTGCTCGTTCTTGATCTCGATCCCTACTACATGGGCGGCGTGATCGCCGAGAAACTGGCGCGTGACGGCCACAAGGTCAGCCTCGTCACATCCGCTCCGGTCGTCTCGCCCTGGACAGCCTTCACCGATGAACAGCACAGGATCATGGTGCGCCTGCTGGAGTGCGGGATCGAGGTCGTGACGGCCCATCGTCTTGTCGCGATCGATGGCCGTGGCGCCGAACTCGCCTGTGTCTACGGCGGCACCTCACGTAAACTGGCCTGCGATACTCTGGTCGTTGTCGGCACGCGCACGCCGGTCGATGATCTCGCAAGGGCGCTCGCCGAACGGGCGCATGACGTCAAGGCCGCCGGTATCAAGAGTATCCGATGTATCGGCGATCTCCATGCGCCAGGCGCGATCGTCCATGCAGTGGCATCGGGACATCGCTACGCCCGCGAACTCGACGTCAAGGACCCCGTCGTGCGCGTCGAACCGGGCGGCGGCACATACGCGATAGCCAGCAGCTAGCCTCCCGGAGACAGGCGGAGAGGACCATGACGATGCCATCCTTGATCACCGGGCCCTTTGAGGTGTTGCCAGAGGCGGTCCGTAAGCTTGGCGCCCGCGACAGGCGGACCGAACGACTTTCCCCGAAGTCCTCGCAAGGGCCATGGATGATGCGGAGCACACGGTCTTCGTCTGCCGGCTTTCACCAGGAGCTCGGCGAGTTTCTGAACATTCGGAGCGGATGAGCCGGTGAGAACCGATGGAAGGCTTCCGGAATCTTGTCCATACTCGGGTCTTCAGGGGTTGTTCGGCAAATCCTGGTTGTCAGTCGGAGTTGCAGGGTCTTTTTCTCGTGTCAGGCGACAGACCGTTCCAGCCGGATGGGACAACGATGCTCAGCTGTTCCACTACATCCTCCCTTGCCGCCATGCGGCGCAGATCCCGACGCACGCGCTCCAGCCCTTCTGGAAGGCGCACATGACCGGCGTGGCGATCGAAGGTGAACGATCAACCGGGTTCCATGTCTGAAACGCACCGTCTCCGGCCCCTTCCGGTCCTGTGCCATCCTTTGGCTTGCGACATGCAGGACGCCGTGCTGCATCCGCCTCAGGCCGCTCCGGCACACTACGAACATTTCCGGCTTGCCCCTCTCACCGGCGCCCTCGGGGCGGAGATCGTCGGCGTCAGTCTTGCGAACCTGTCGGACGCGGCCTTTCGCGAGATCGAGCGGGCGATCGCCGATCACCTGGTGCTGGCGTTTCGCGACCAGTCGCTCGAACCGGTCGACCAGATCACCTTTGCCCGCCGCTTCGGCATCGTCGAGCCCTGGCCTTATGCCAGGCCAATGGATGGCTACCCCGAACTCACCGAACTCGTCAGTGAAGCCGGCGACATCAACAACTTCGGCGGCTCCTGGCACACCGATTCGAGTACCTTCGCGAAGCCGCCTGCCTACACCCTGCTTTACTGCGTGACGGCGCCGCCGGTCGGCGGTGACACCAGCTTCGCCAACCAGTATCTGGCCTGGAGCACGCTGCCGGACGACGTGCGCGCGGCGTTGGACGGTCTTCGCCTGGAACACTCCACGGCCAGGGGTTTCGGTGACCACTCCCGCTCCAGGGGCTCCACAGCCGTCACGTCCACGCCCGTCAGCGTTCCGCCGGGACACGAGGATCTCGTGAGCATTCATCCCGTCGCACGCACTCATCCGGTTACGGGGCACAAGGCGCTCTACGTCAACTCCGGATTTTCATCGAACTTCGAGGGACGGACCGAATCCGAGAGCCGCCCCCTGATGAATGCGCTCGCGGCCCACGGCAGCATTCCGGAGTTCACCTGCCGCATTCGCTGGCAGCCGGGGACACTCGTTATCTGGGATAACCGCTGTACCCTGCACTACGCCCACAACGACTATCGCGGCCATCCGAGAATCATGCGGCGCGCAGTGGTGGCCGGCGAACGGCCCGTCTGACGCGTTTCCCATTCACGTCGCAACACCCCGAAACATCGCTCATGTGCGGTTCGTTCCGGGTCGGCTGCCGCCGACAGTGGGCCCATTTGGACCGTAGGCCAACCGGCTGAACCGTTCTGGTTGAACGAATGCAAACTCCTTTCAACGGGGATCAATGCCGGTCACACTGCAATGGTGGCGAGGCTCGTTGCGTTGCCGCTCGACACTCCATTCCGCTTGATCCCTTCCTGAATCGGTGCGTTAATCACCCTCAGGCGGATTGTCATGATGGGGGAACAGAGCACAGGAGGTGTCAATGTCTCCAATTCGGAATTTCGATTTCTTCGGAAGTGGCGCGTTCGACCGCCGCTCATTGAACAAGGCACTCGCAGCTTCAGGATTGTCATTGGCAGCCGTGCCGATGTTCGCAAGCCAGGTTCGCGCTTCCGATCTGGTGCTCTACGAGTGGGGTGGCTATGAACTCCCCGAGTTCCATCCCGAATACACCGCCGCAACCGGCGGCAGCCCGGAGTTTACGTTCTTTGCCGACGAAGAAGAGGCGTTGCAGAAGATTCGGGCAGGCTTTCGACCCGACCTCTCGCATCCCTGTGTTGGTTCGATAGGCCGTTGGCGCGACGCCGGCGTTATCAAGCCGATCGATACCTCCCGCATCGAGCGTTGGGATGAAATCATTCCCAGCCTGCTGGAGTTCGAGGGGCTTGTCGTGGACGGCGAAGCCTATTTCATGCCGTGGGAGTTCGGCTACACGGCTGTCGCCTACAATCCGGCGCTCATCGATCCGGGGGATCAAGGCTTCTCGTTGCTCGTCGATCCGGCGTTCAAGGGCAGGGTCTCGTGCGGTTCGCAGATCGACGAGGCGGTCGCCGTAGGCGGGGTAATCGGTGGCTTCGCCGATCCTTTCGAGCCAACCGAGGATGAAATCGCCCGGTTGCCCGACATCTGGCGTCAGATTGTATCGAATGCCCGTTTCCTGTGGTCGACCATTTCGGAGTACGAGCAGGCCATGGCGTCCGGTGAGGTTGCCGCTTCCTACATCTGGACACAGTCGATCCCGCCTCTGGCCGAGCAGGGCGTGGAACTCAGGATCGTCGATCCGGTCCTGCCCTGGATGTGCGGCCTGGTTCTCAACTCTGACGGTGCGGGCGACGAGGACCTGGCCTATGCCTACATGAACGCAATGCTCGATCCCCAGGCTGGCAAGGCACTGGTCGAGCTCTATGGTTACGGGCATGCCAACCGCAACACCTACCCGCTGGTCAGCGACGGGATTCTCGCAGCCAACGGCCTCAGCGATCCGGTCTCCCTGTTGAGCAAGGGTATCTTCTTCAAGGCGATTCCCGAACGTGACCGCCTGATCACCATGTGGGAGGAGGTCCAGGCCGGCATCTAGCAGCGGTCCTGCCGTTGCTGTGTCCTGCGCGTTGTTGGGTTGATCCCGTTCCAAGGAAGGCCGAGCATGGAACTCTCTCGTCTGCCGGCAAGCGACGGCAAGGATGCGATCCTCGAGACGTTGACACAAGCCGGCGCGGTCGTGGTCGAGGACATCTTCGATCGTTCCATGTTGAGGCGTTGCTGGGATGAACTTGCCGGCAAACGGGCCGGGCACGGGCCGGGGCCGACCATCCCTGGCGAGGAAAACGAGGTCTTCTGGGGCCGCAACACGATCCGTTTCGCGAGCCTCGCCCAGCACAGTGACGCCTTCATCGAGATCATGCTGACCCCGCTCGTCAAGGAGGTCGCCGATTCCTTCCTGGAAGAGGTCGGCGACGACTACTGGATGAACACGGCGCAGTTCATCGGCATCGGTCCGGGCGAGCCCGCCCAGGAGCTTCACCGCGACAACGACCTCTGGCAACGCGTCTGCGAGTGGGCCTGGCCGAAGATGCCGGAGTTGAGCTTCAACACGCTCTTTCCGTTCCACTGCGTTACCGACGAGATGGGCGCGACACGAGTCGTCCCCGGCAGCCATCGCTGGAATGAAAGGAAACGGCGGCCCGACCCAGCCGAAACGGTTCCGGCAGAAATGGAAGCTGGCTCTGTCCTCTTCTATTCCGGCTATACTTTCCACGGTGGCGGCCACAACAGGACGAAGGACCAGTGGCGCTATGCCGTGCAGATGAGTTTCAACGCCGGCTGGCTCACGCCAGAGGAGGCGCACCCTCTGGCCGTTACTCGGGAACGCGCGCTCGGACTTCCCCGCCGGGCCCAGCGTCTGCTCGGCTGGCGCAGCTATCTGCCGGGAGGCGACGGCGGGTATGACCGCCTCTGGGTCAAGGACTATGAGGATATCCTGGCTGGCGAGGCCTGATGGAACCCTCGACCTCGCGTGTGTCGGTCGCTTCATGTCAACAAAGAGGTTCGTGCCGCAGGTCTTGAGGAGCAGGGCTCATGCAGATTGACTTTACCGACAAGCGCGTCCTGGTGACCGGCGGTTCGCGTGGAATCGGACGTGCCATCCTGGAGATGTTTCTGGAGTCCGGCGCGCGGGTCGCCCTCAACGGCAGCACGAACGAGAGCACCGCCAGGGCCATTGCCGAGATCGGCGCGGGAAACCGCCTGGTCGCGGCACCAGGTTCGGTTGCCTGTGTCGCCGACTGCAGACGCATCGTGGAGACGGCAGTCGCGGGTCTCGACGGGCTCGACGTGCTCATCAACAACGCAGGCTGGGGTGACGTCACGGAGCTTGGCAAGACGAGTGAGGAGAGCTGGAACCGGACCATCGATACAAACCTCAAGGCCGTCTACTTCATGACCCAGTTCGCCGCTCCCCACCTCAAGGCAGCGAAGGGTTCGATCGTGAACTTTTCGTCAGTCTTTGGCCTGGTCGGCGCGCCGGGGTCCTCGGTCTACGGCGCAGCCAAGGCCGGAGTCATCAATCTCACCATGACTCACGCGCTGGAACTCGCGCCTGATGTCCGCGTCAACGCCGTCTGCCCCGGCAGTGTGGACACCGACATGCTGCGCGAGATGGCGCTCACCCTCGCCGATTCGGTCGAGGAAGGTTATGCGATCCTCCTGGAAGACACGACGGCACTCAAGCGAATCGCGGATCCGCGCGAGCTCGCCGGACCGGTACTCTACCTGTGCTCGGATCTTGCAAGTTACGTCACCGGGTCCATTCACGTTGTCGATGGCGGAGAGACGATCGACTGATACGGATCCCGCCATGTTGACTTCCGGGACGGAGCACCAGGAGGTCCGCACGTCTTAAAGGCGAGAAGTCATGATCCGGCGCACCGGCCGGTCGAGTGCAGCACATCGGATCTGCTCAAGACGGCACTCTGATACCGAGGGTCGGAAAAAACCGACGAGCCGACACCGCTGGAACAGCACCCGTCATGGCGCCGAAGCCATGACTTCGGTCACGGCCTCGAAGTCGTGCTCGCCGTGACCGTTGGCGATTGCACGGGATACAAGGACGTGGATGGATTCCAGGTGGTCTGTATCGAGGCCTGCTTCCCGGCTCTGCGCGATGACTTGTTCAAGTGAGAGCCTCCAGACATCCAGCGTTGCTCCGACATCTTCGCCATAGTTCCCGGCAATGGCCGACGTCACCATTTTCTCGAGATCGGCCAACAAGGGGCCTTCACGCATGTAGTCCGACACCATGAGCCTCAGAAACACTATCGGGTCCATGTCGGCGGCCCTGCACATCGCAGCGCCGTGCAGGACTCCGACATAAGCGTGCAGGGCAAAGGCGAGTTGGGCGGCGATCAGAGTTGTCGCACCGCCCGGCACTTCGGACACATGCAGGAAGCGCGCCGAAACCGCGCACAATGCAAGCCGCACGGTCTCGAACACCGGCGCGGGTCCGGAGCAGAGAATGGTCGCGTTGCCCATGCGCACAGTCGAGGGATAGTCCTGGATCTGGGCTTCCAGGTAAGCGATGCCATGTCGTTCAGCCCATGAACCCAGTTCGCGCGATTCCTCCGCGGCCATGCTCGAAAGGACGACCAGCGTGCGCCCGCGGAGCGCTCGGGCTGCTGCCGTGTTCTTCACGCTGGAGACAGTGGCGGCGTGGTCGCGCAGACATGTCAGGACGACCTTCGCATGACGCACCGCTTCAGTGATGGTGGGCGCCGCGCGGTCGCCGTAGGGCCGCGCCCGATCGGAATGGCGGTTCCACACGGTAACGTCGACCCCCTTCACGATCAGCCGATCGGCAAACGCGCTTCCCATCTTGCCAAGACCGAGTACCGCTACTGCCGGCAGGCTTGAATCGGACGTCATGACAGCACCTTTCTCAGGGGTGGTTCTGCCGCAAGGATCAGCCTCGGGGCGGACGCCTCCACCTTGCTGCATGGATTGGCCTTGCTCCCGGGAGCAACGAGAGTGCCGGACGACTGCAGTCCGTGCCGACCGCGTGCACCCGTGCCACCGCCCGCACCGCGGGATGCCGGTTCAACGGATATCACAGCGCACCGGCGTTGCAAGGCGCACGAGTTCCCGAGGGTCATCTGCGTCATGTCCCAGACCGGTTCTCTTCATCCATGGGGGGCAAGCTGATCCGGAAACCAGGAGATGACTTCATTTCCCTTTGATCGTTGTTCCAGACGGTCATGATCGGCGCGGCTGAGTACCCCGAAACATGAAACGCAAGCATGTTGCGACCGGAGCTGGATGGGTGATCGGCTTGGTGAAGGATGACGTGTTTAGTGTCGTGACATCGCCCACGAGCGTGGTGATCCGCGACATCCTCCCACTTTCCAAGGCATGCCATTCCCTGGCCGGCGGCAACGCCGGTCCACGCGCTCGACGGGAGACGACATTGGGCGGCTCATACTCTTCTGATACCGCACACCGCAGCCATGGCGCCGTCGGCGCGCATTCTGGCTGTGTTCCCGGTTTCCAGGAGGCCGAGTATTCGCTCACTGAACGTGGTGTCGATATTTCTCACGAAACGATGCGGCGGCGGGTATCGGAGTCCGCTCTTGTCCTTGAGGGACAGGGGCCAGCAGGCCCATGAAGGGCGCCCGTTCGCACATCGATGGAATTTTCGTGTCAAATTCCGGCAAGCGGAATGTTCTGGGTCGCGAAGAAGGGTTTTCTTCGGACTCCCGAAACAAGGACAGCCCGTCACCCCATGGTACCGCCCTGGAAGATCCGGTTCTTGCCGGGCACCATGATCCAGGTGTCAGGCAGGAATAGTCGAGTCCGTTAACTCACATTTTCCTTCCAGAATGAATGCAAGTCGGATCCATCTTCCGCATGATCAGGATTCAATGACCTGGCACGGAGATTCGGTCCGCGCAAATTCCAACAGAACGCCAAGTTCCTGCTTTCATGACCCCTGGTTCTTGTGGGTGGCAATCCATTCCGCATAAACAAGCCGTGCGCTTGGCCGGGACATGACAACATCGGCAATCCGCCTGACATTGGGGAACTCCGCTGTTGTTGGATGGCCCTTCGACGGAGCAAGCCAGGTGGTCAACATGAACAGGTAGATATCGACCGCACTGAACCGTTCGCCCAGGACCCATTCGTTGTCGCCAATCTGGTCGTCGATCACTTTCCACGACTCGCGCAATCGCCTGATGCCACGTCGTCGGGCACTTGGTTCATCAGCGGGCGTATCGGCAAAACGATCCGGATAATAGAAGGTCTGAAAGGCAGTCTGCACGGTGTTGGAAAAGTACACCAGCGTCTGCAAATACCGTCCGCGTTCCGGCTCATCAAACCTGGGCGCCAGGTTTGCCTCGGGATGGCGATCGCACAGGAACACCGTGATAGCGGCACACTCGTACATGCCCTTGTCGTCCCATATGAGAACCGGTACCCAGCCATTGGGGTTGACCGCCAGCTGTTCCGGCGGGCGTGGCAAAGTCATGTCTATCGTCGACTGGATCAGTTCGTAGGGCCTGCCGATTTCTTCCAGGATCACCCGGACCCCTTGCGCGGCACTGCCTTGCGCATAGAACAGTTTGTACATCATGGGCTCCTCGCCGTTTGAGCACCGCTGCAATGCGAGCACTTTGCAGGTGTGTGTGTCAACCCCCGGAAAGAACGCCCGTCTCTACGGTCCGCAGGTGAACGAGCCTCTCGCCGAGTGAGCGCATCCGTCCGGAAGCGCTCTACAGAGTAGTTCCTGGCTGCACACCTCGTTGTTCCGAGATCCACTCGTAGTCGTAGCTCGTGATCTCGAACGGATTGCCGTAGGGATCACTGAAGTAGATCGACCACGACAGATTGTGGTCTACAAGGTCGATCTTCGTATTGAGCGCGTCGCTGAGATGCTGCTGCCAGCTGAGCAGCTCGTTGCCATCGACCTTGAACGCAATGGTTGCGTGATTGTGCGATAACTCGCGCTCGAACATCGCCAGATGGGTGCTTCTGTTGGCATCCTGGATGGTGAGCGGCCCCCCGCCGACGGCCCAGTTCTCGAGCGCTGCCACTCGCTCGAAACCCAGAACCTCGCGGTACCATTTTTCTGCCTGTGTCCGGTCGGGTACAAACACATGGATATGGTCTACCCCTTGAAGTCTGGGAATCATGGCTGCCTCTTCCGTTGCAACACGAGCCGGGTGTCTTTCGCTTTGCGGCGACCAGTTGTGTACGCCAGCCATCCGAATCGCGCAAGTTGGAGGGTGTTGCGCCCAGTTGATGCTGGTCGTCTTCGGCGTCCCGTGTGCGGTCTCGGTATCGTCAACCTGAAGCGCGATGTGATTCACACCGATGGCAATCAGGATACTCAGATTCCGCTCGAGGTGGCACTTGAGAAGATCGCGGTTCCCGGCGTCCGCCATTCCGTAGCCGTTGGAATGGACGCCCCACCTTGGCACATTGCGATGCCGTCGGAGAGGGGGCGTCCATTCCAACGATTGCGTTTGACAGTCATGTCACGACCGGCCGGAAGAGGGATAGACCAGGTCGAAATCGGCGACCCGGCAACGGAAGATGGCGTCGCGGTGCCGACGCCGATACTCGCGAACATCATCGAGGCTCAAGGCACGCGCATGAATGGGGCCAGGCTGCAGGTTACCGGCAAGTGCGACGGCCCGGCCGCCCTCGGCCTTGATGCCGCGCCTGACGCCGTCGGATCGCCAGAACATGTGTCCCATGCCACTGCATTGATGCAACCGAGAAAGGGCGGTCACGTGCCGTTGCCGGACCAGTGGGACCGGGGTCCATAGAGAATATCGGGACGGGAATCACGGGCCGCGAATTTCTCGTCGATTACGCGCGAGCAACCATGGCACCGATCTAGAAGAACGTCGACATCGTCCGCGGCACCAGTGTCTGGTCGAGAATGACCTTGCGACGTGCAATGCGCCATTGCCGGCCATGGCGGCGAAGCCGGTCTTCGCGGCGTCCGACGTACATGACCTCCGTGCGTTCAAGGCGCGACTGGTAGACGAGGAGATTGCACCGTACATCGAGCCCGTCATCGTTCACTTCGAGGACCTCGACATTCGAGATGAAGTAGCGCATCCGCGAAGGCGGCTGTTCCGCATGGGCAAGCGATGAACGCAGGCGTTCGATGCGGGCGGCAAGGAACTCCTTGTCGTCATCGAAATAGGCCATCTCGCCGTCGGCGGAAACAGCGTCGGGCTGCCCGTCGACCGTCTCACGCGCCGGCATCCAGTAGCGTGCGTCGTCGGTGAAGAGATCGAGCCATTCTTCCAGGCGAAGCTCGCTCAGCAGGCGAACTTCGCGATAGAGGAACTGTTCAACGCGGTGCTGAAGCGCGACGCTGACCATGGGACTTTCCCGACCAGGGTGAGCTCACAAGCGTCGCCCAGTGCCGATAGAAATTCAGTTGGTTGGTTTCCGAGATGTAGGGTGAAAACTGTCCGGGACATCCCTCCGGCCCATCCAGCAACGGTTGCCCGACGTTCATCTGGTAGTTGAAATCGAGTCTCTGTCCCACGACGCCCCGTGTCGCTTCGGTAACCTGCTCGAAATTCTCGGTATCGTCCTGCGCCGCGATACCGCTGACTGCCTGGATGCGCGTGTAGTCGACACGCGCGAGGTCCTTGATGACCTTCGGCGCATCCCGATCGACCGCGCACCAGTTCCAGGCCTCCAGACGATCGGGACCCTTCGGCAGCCACAGATAAAACCCGATCGGCCGCAACGCACTGAAGTCGTTGAATGAAAGATTGGGGAACATGTTGCTGAACGAGGGAGCGTAGACACCGGCCTGGCGTTTCGGAAACGCCTTGATCAGTCGTTGTTGACACTCCTCGACATACTCGATCACTTCCGGCCCGTAGGTCTTGGCGAGTTCGCGGTCGACGGCGTAGCGCTCGCTGTCGAAGACGACGCCTGTCATGCCATGGCCATTGTCGAAGCCGATATTGTAGTACCGGGCCTCTTCGCCGCGGAAATTCGGATTGGCCGGATTGATCTGCCGGATGTCGAGCTTGAACATCGATCCGTGCGAGTAGGGCAGATGATAGGTATCACCCGCAAAGTTCTCGCTCGCGATCTTCCAGTTGGCGTTGAGGGAATAGCGCTGAATGCCGGGAATGAACTCAATTCCTCCGACCTGACGCTCGATCATGACATCCAGGTACCAGCGGAGGTCTCCCAGAAAGTCGTCGAGACTCTCGGCGCCGGCGTCCCAGTTGCCGAAGATCATGCCTCCGTAGATCGCCAGGTTCGGGACCTCGAGCAAGCCCCACCGGTCCTTGTCAAGGCGATCGCCGTAGGCGTCCTTTCCCAGAGGTACGCCCTTGAGCCGACCCGTGTTGGAGTAGGTCCAGCCATGAAAACTGCAGGTGAACTGGCGTGCATTGCCGCGATCTGCGCGACAGACCTTCATGCCCCGATGACGGCACGAGTTCAGAAACGCCCGTATGATTCCGTCTTCCCCGCGACACACGAGGACGGGATCCTCACCCATGTAAGCCGTCATGTAATCGCCGGCCTCGGGGATTTGCGATTCATGGCCGAGGAAGAGCCAGCAACGTGCGAACACGCGCTCCAGCTCCACCTGGTAGATGTCCGGATCGAAGAAAATCCTGCGGCTGACGAGCCCTTCATCGATCCTGACGTAACGGTCCGCCTCCATGGGCCTCCCTCCATCGGTTAGGAGCCGACGATACGGCACATTACCGGAAACCCGATCGATACCCTACTCATGAGTCCCGAACGTGCAGGCGAGGTGCCTGCACGATTGCCATGAGTCCTGCAGCCGCCATCAGTGAAGGTGCATGCAACCTCCTCGACGGATGTGTCGCAATGAGCTCTGGCCACCGGTTCATTCTTGTCGGGGAGGACCATGAGGATGCCTTCCTTGATCCCCGGGTCTGTGACGTGCTGGCAGAGGTAGTCCGGGAGCTCGGTGGCCGTCCATCGATCGTGATGGCGCCCGCGGCAGGTGGACCGGACGACCTTCCCGAAGACCTCGCATGAGCCATGGATGGTGCCGAGAACACGGTCTTCGGGCGACCTTGAGCGCTTCGACGGGGTAGCCGGGGAGGGCACGCGGACGATGTGCCATCTCCACGCCCCCTCTTCGTTGGCCAGTGCCGTCGCGCGCCTGTTCCACGGTCTCCTCGGCTCTATCGACACGCTCCTGAGGGAACGCAATTGCCGCCCACCCACCGAGCCCACGCTTGACCCTGTGGGCCTACAGATCCGTGTCGCGGACTGCGGTGACAAGCTCGCAGCCGCCGGTGTCCCCATTTTACTCCACCGCCGACACGTTCGGCGCAGAAACATTTCGGAATCCCGTCTCACCCATTGCCAGAATCTCCCGCTCTTAGTGCAGCCTCTGGTTCTCATGTTTGAGACGGCGCATCTCGTCGTGTTCTCTGCTGGTCGAGCGTCGACGAAAGCGGGTCAATCCCAGAGCCCTCTTTCCCCTGGCAGTGGAACAGTGGTACAATTTCCGCGAATTTCTATCTCATCTGAGGAAAACCGGCTGAAAGAAGTGAGAAATCGCACCGTGAAGAATTTGGTGAACGACATTGTTGCGGCCGATCGACGAATCAAGGCGATCGATGGTGGTGTGCGGGAAACCCCGTTGGACGAGTCGGACGAATTCAGCGATCGAACAGGCGCCAGTTTCCTCCTGAAGGGCGAGCATCTGCAGCGCACCGGTTCTTTCAAGTTCCGCGGAGCCCTGAACAAGGTACTGTGCCTCAATGACGAAGACCGGGAACGTGGTATCGTCGCCGCTTCGTCGGGCAATCACGGCAGGGCTACCGCCCAGGCGGCCCGGATGGGCGGTGTGGACGCCACCATCTATCTGCCGGAATCCGTGTCCCCCCTTAAGCACTCGAACATCAAGCGGTTAGGCGCGAACACGGTCCTGGTGCCGGGCGACGCCGTCGAGGGGGAGAGGGCCGCGCGGGCGGTCGCGGAACGGGAGGGCAAGACCTATGTCTCGCCCTATGCGGACCTGGACGTCATTGCGGGACAGGGGACAGTGGGGCTGGAATTGGCGGACGAATGCCCGGATCTGGCGGTGGTCTATGTCTGTGTCGGCGGCGGTGGGTTGATCGCGGGTATCGGTAGTTACCTGAAAACGCATCGGCCGGATGTCGAGATCATCGGCTGTTGGGCTGAAAACACCCCGGCCATGCATCTTTGCATGGAAAAGGGCGAGATCCATGATACCCCAGAGACTCACTCCCTATCCGACGGGACTGCCGGCAGTATAGAGGAGGGGGCCATAACCTTCCCGCTCTGCCAACAGGTCATTGACCGGCATCTGCTGATCAGCGAAGCGGAGATTGCCAGTGCCATGCGCGACATGGCGGCTATTGAAAATTTCATCATCGAAGGGTCGGCGGGCGTGGCCTTGGCAGCGGCTCTCAAGACCGCAAGCGACTACCAGGGCCGGAAGATCGCGGTGGTGGTATGCGGTCGCAACATCTCGCTGGACACCTTCCGCTCCGTGTTGGAGATGGGCTAGTAATGGGACGTTGAGAGTACGTAGTCATGCCTCTTGAACTTTCCTGTCCAATTGGCAGTTCACCGTGTATCAAATGGCTGTCGTTCACCTGGAACAATTTTCGCATGGGGATCCGCCACCAGATCAACAATGGGAAACTATCCTCCTGCCGCGCTTACCCGGGGAGCAATCAATTACGGCAATCCCGGTTATCGCTCTGGAGGCCATTCAGCCGGAGTACCCTCAATCACGAGTCCGCGCAGCCTCCATGGCTGGCACTTGCCCTCTGGAGCTATTGTCCAGCCCGGATTTCTCAGTGCGCCTCGCGCAGACCTGCCTCGCCCTTGAGCGGCGCCAGCGCGGCGGCGAGCTTGGTTTCCTTTTCCGGCCCGATTTCGCAGACAGGCGCGCGGACCGTTCCACCGTCGAAGCCCATCTGCCGGCAGGCAGCCTTGACCGCCGGCATATAGTCGCTGAACCAGCAGTAGGCGACCGAGGGAAACATGCGTGCCCAGAGCGCCGTTGCTTCGTCGTATTTCCTGGCTTGCACCAGGCTGTAGAGCTGCACCGCCTCGCGTGGGAAGAAATTGGCACAACCCCAAATCGTGCCTCCGCAGCCGGCCATGAAGGAATAAGGGGCGGTCGGGTCGGCGCCATTCAGGACCTTGCCGCCGGTCGCCAGCAATGCCTGCTGTTTGGCTATGTCGCCCGAACTGTCCTTGATGTAGTTGAAATGCTCCAGCTCGCTCAGTCGCTTGAAGAGATCCGGCGAAATCTCGATCCCGGTGGCCTGCGGTATGTTGTAGCCGATGATGTCGAGCGAGACCGCCTCGTTCACACGCTCATAGAACGCGAGGATGCCGTCATCATGTGTTGGCCCTTCAAGATACGGAGGCAGGACCATGATGGCATCGGCGCCCAGACCTTCGGCGCTCTTGGAGCGGCGAACGAGTTCGTCCAGATTCAACGCCGAGGATTGGCAAATCACCGGGACGCGCCCGCCGACCCGATCAATGCCCAGATTGAAGAGCTTGTTGCATTCCTCCTCGGTCAGATAGGCATGCTGTCCGGTGCCGGAACCAAGCACGAGACCGTGCATACCGCAGTCGAGGTAGATATCGATTAGTTCTTCGAACCTCGAGTAATCAATGCTTCCATCGTCATTGAACGGGGTTTGCATGGCCAGATTGATTCCATGAATTTCTGCCATCTCTTGGTTCCCTCACCGTGACACGGCTATCAAGCCGTTACTCGCAATGTCTGGCTGGAGTTTCCGAGCACTCTTCCGATCCTCGCAAAAAACAGCAGGGCGTTTGCCGCGGCGCGACACAATCTCCGACCGCATGGACTTCCCTGCTCGTTCTCCGCAAAGCTTGGTGCAAACCGACTTTACTGTCAACGGTAGTCCCGGATTCGAATTGGTGAGCGGCTTGTCCCCGTAGTTCACGTGCGTGACCCGCGCGGCAAGGGCCTGTGGGTCCAAGTCGATGCCACCAATATTGCGTGGAATACTGCGCGAAATTCGGTATCGGGAGCATCCTGAATTGACCGCTTCGGTTGAGGTTGCCGGGCCTGCCGGGGTGCTGTTTCGATGAACTCGCCGTCCGGGGTGTATCGGGGGCGAGGCATCGCGTTCCATGAGAGACGGTCATTGTGCCGTCGGGGCAATCGCGGACCCGGACCCTGGCCTTGACGCAATGGTGGCGGGGGAGATCTGCAGGATCCGCCCCTTGTAGCGCATGTGTGGTCGTTGGCGGTGGTGCGCTTCTCCTGGATGCGGAGGATAGCCTCCAACGCCCCGGCGAAGGGCAAGAAAGCGCTGCACCTGGCTTCGGCCGGCACCCGGAGGCAGGCAGTGCTCCTCGAGGAACCGGTTGGCGATCTCCATATCGGTGACGCCGGCGAGTCTGAGTTCCCTGGGACAGGCGCCTCTGCAGGCTCCCGAACATGCGTTCGGAATGTCCTTTCGCCCCGGGCGAGCAGGCCGGAATCAGCTCGATGCCCGGTTGAGCGAAGGCGCGGCCGACCTGGGTCGGATTGTCCATGTCCACATTACCGCCTGCGTTCGACGTGTGCCGGTAGTGACTGCCGCGGTCGGTATGGAGCGAGCAGAACAGCCCCTTGGACGCGACCACCTCGCGAAGCCCCCGGAAGCTCGACATGGTGCCCTCTTCGGCGACGAAGAGGGCGCAGCGGACTCGCCGGTGGCGTCGTCCATGGGGTCAGTCAGATCCCACCACCGTCCGGGAACCCACCCGTGGGTCGAGCCGTCCTGATGCAGCATCATGCCGGGCAGGACACGGCGCGACCGGCCTGCGAGGCAGTTGTAGCTGCGATTGCAGCTTCTCGTGGAAGTGCCTGGCGGTGACGTCCCAATAGCGGGTGTCGAACAACTCGGGACCGACATCATCGCGTCCGCCGGCAGGACGCCGCACCGAAGCGCGGCCGGAGAGAACTTCCAACCCTTCCGCCGCTTCAGCATACCACCATGGTTGCGCCCGCAAATTTCCTCGGATTTTATCAACCTCAGTCCGCGTACCTGCACCGTCCGGCCCATCCCAATCCTCCATCATCCAGAGATGTTCCAAATCAAGACAGTTCATCTGGTACATGGACCGGGCATATCACCCGTTGGCGACACTTGCGTGAAATTCGGTTGTAGATCCACGCCAGCGCGCCTAGACTGCATTGGATGACTCGCGAATTGATTGCCTGAGCAAGCGGCAACGACCTACTGCCCCAGGCGGTTCGGATTCTATCGGATCGCGAGAGCGGCCGACTGAGGTGTTCCAAGTTCGCGACGAATTAGGGAGCGCCGGTCTGGCGGCAACTCCGCCCACGAGAGAGGGACTCTGACCGACGACTGCTCGATGATAAGAACTCAACGTGGAGGAGCGTTATGAAAGACATAGACATCCTGTTGAAGGAGATGGAAACCGGCCGCATGGGTCGGCGAGAATTTCTCGGTCGTGCTGCCGCCCTGGGCATCACCACCGCCGCCGCCACAAGTTTACTCGGCAAGTCTGCCTATGCGTCAACGCCGAAGCGCGGTGGCGAGGTTACGGTCGCCACCGAGGAAACCAGCCAGACGGAGACTTTCGACCCCACCAAGATGCTCACTGGAACCGATGCCAACCGGTCCCATCAGGTCTATAACCGGCTCACGAATCTGGACCGGAACCTGAACGCGGTGCCGAACCTGGCAGAGGAGTGGGAGGGAGTGAACGAAGCCACCGAGTGGACTTTCAAGCTGCGCAAGGGCGTGGAATTCCACAACGGCAAGACGCTCACCGCAGACGACGTCATTTATTCGCTGAACGAGCACATCAAGGAAGGCTCGAAATCCCCGTCAAAGACGCTGCTTGCATCGATCATGGATATGAGGGCTGATGGCGACAACGTGGTGAAGATAACCCTCGACAACGGCAACGCCGACTTTCCCATCCAGCTCGGTCACGACTACCACACGTCGATCGTCGCCGAGGGCTGGAAGGACGGCGACCCGGTGGTTGGCACGGGGCCGTACAAACTGGTTGAATTTGAGCCCGCGCTTCGCTCGGTCGCCGTTCGCAACGAGAACTACTGGAAGCCGGACTCCGCCTGGGTCGACACTTTCATCAGCCAGGGCATCTCGGACGCCACTGCGCGCACGAACGGACTGCGCACTGGCGCTGTAGGCATCTGCGCGGTGGACGCGCGCACCGCCGGACTGCTCGACCGGGACCCCAACGTCACCGTGCACTCCATTGCCTCGGGCGCGCAATTCCTGTGGGTCATGATGTGCGATAGGGAACCAACCAATGATCTCAATGTGAGGCTCGCACTCAAGCACTGCGTCGATCGTCAAGCCATGGTTGACAATCTGCTGCAAGGCCACGGCACCATCGGCAATGACTTTTCCGTCAATCCCGGAATTGCCATGTATTGCAAAGAGATCCCGCAACACGACTTTGATCCCGACAAGGCGAAATTCTATTGGAATAAGACGGGTCTGTCCGGCATCGAGGTATCCACTTCGGTTGAAGCTGGCGACTTCGCGGTCGACGCGACAGTCATGCTCCAGGAGGGCGCGAAGGCGGCCGGCATCGACATCCAGGTCAAGCGGGAAGCCGCGGACGGCTACTGGGACAACGTCTGGATGCAGGTGCCCATGTGCGCCTCCAACTGGAACGCACGGCCCACCGCGGATCTCATCCTCACCCTCGTCTACCACTCGGAGGCGGAGTGGAACGAGAGCCAGTGGAAGAACGCACGCTTTGACGAGTTACTGGTCATGGGTCGCAAGACCACCGATCCCGCGCTGCGCTACGAAATCTACTGCGAGGCGGAAACCTTGCTGCACGACGATGGCGGCGCGTTCAATCCCATGTACATGAACTTCGTGGAAGGCACCCATAAGCGGATTCAGGGCTACCAGGGCAGTTCCGCCTTCGGTTTGAGTGCCGGTCTGCTGTACGAGGAAATCTGGGTCGACGAAGACGCGTAGTAACGCCCGAACGGATGGCAAATCACCTGTGCATGAGCGCCGGTGATTTGCCTGAGTTCCGGACAATTCTCTGGCATCGCCCATCCTGTCGCTCAATTTCCCCGACTGGATGAGCGGTGCCAGACTGATTCTCGAACCAGGACGCCTGTTGGACAATAAGAGGGACCGACATGAATTTCACGGATAAACGGGTCTTGATAACGGGCAGCAGTCGAGGCATTGGTTTTGGCATTGCAGAAGCCTTTCTGGAGGCTGGCGCTCGTGTTGCCGTCAACGGCAAATCACCGGAATCCGTGAGCTCCGCCATGGAGAAACTGGGCAATGGAGATCACCTGCTCGCAGCGCCCGCCGATATCGGAACCGTTGCTGGCTGCGAATTGGCTGTCAAGACGGCGATTGATGCTTTCGGTGGCCTGGACATTCTGGTCAACAGTGCGGGCATCGGTGCCAGCAGACCCATTGCGGATTGTGATGAAGAGATGTGGGACGATCACATCGACGTTAATCTGAAAGGTCTGTTCTTCGTCTGCCGGGCGGCAATTCCCGAATTACGCAAATCCAATGGCAATATCATCAACATTGCCTCCGACGCGGGCCTGATCGGAGTGCCGGGGCTCACCGTGTACTGCGGTTCAAAGGGCGGGGTCGTCAACATGACCAAGGCCATGGCCCTTGAGATCGCGCCGGACGTACGGGTCAATTGCATATGCCCAGGCTACGTGGATACCGACATGATCCGCCTTTCTGTCAAGAGGAAGCCGGACCCGGACGCTGCTTGGCAGAAGATGATCGACTACGCGCCTCTGAAGCGCATTGCAACACCGGCCGAAATTGCTTTCGGGGTCTTCTATCTGGCCTCACAGGAAGCACGTTTCGTTACGGGTGCCGCGCTACCGATCGATGGCGGCACAACGGCTGGCCACTGAGCCGGCTACGATCATGGCGCGGCAACCGTCAGGTCCAGGCATCCAGCGGGACCATACCGTCCAGGGGCAATGGAACAGCGTGGTTCTCCAAGACTTCCATGAATGCTCCGGCCGCGACGCGGGGGAGCTGGAGGTCTGGACCACCACCCCGCATCGCCACCTGTTCATCGTGCGTCCCGTGGTTCCGGTCTGCGTCACCGGAACCAGGATCGCCTGTGACGAGTGGGTCGGCAGCAACCACTACGAAGGCATGACCGGCCCCAAGAAGGATGAATTCTCGACCCGCCTGAGCATGCATCGGCCCTGGAGCCGGGGCTTGGTGTGGCAGCCCAAGGGCGTTCCGCGCATCACCCGCAACATGTTCGACCGCCAACTCACGGCAGGAGTCGATTGTGGATAGCCTGACGATCCTCATCGTCAAACGCCTGGCCTTCGGTCTATTGACGCTATTTGTCATTTCAGTGCTGATCTTACTCGGTGTGGAAATGTTGCCCGGTGACTTGGCTCAGGCGCTTCTAGGGCAGCAGGCGACGCAGGAGTCTCTCGCCGCAATTCGACTTGAACTGGGCCTGGACCAGCCATTGCATGTGCGTTATTTCGACTGGTTGGGCAATATCCTGCAATGGGATCTGGGGACATCGTTGGCCAACAGGCGGGAGGTTGCCGATCTTATCGGTACGCGCCTGGCCAATACGCTGTTCCTGGCATCGAACGCTGCCATTATCGCCGTTCCGCTTTCCATTTTCCTGGGCATGTTGGCGGCGCTGTATCGAGATTCCCTTTTCGACAAGATAATCTCCATGACCACCCTGATGACAATCTCGGTCCCTGAGTTTCTTGTCGCTTATATCCTTATCGTCTTCCTGTCGGTAGAGTTCAGTATTTTCCCGAGCATGGCAGACTGGTCATCGAACGCGGGGTTCTGGGAGCGACTTTACGCCGTTTTCCTGCCGGTCATGACCCTGGTCCTGGTGGTGGTTGCGCACATGATGCGCCTGACCCGGGCGGCCATCATCAATGTGCTGACCAGACCGTACATCGAGACTGCACAACTAAAGGGAATGAAACGGTCCTGGGTGATCATGTACCACGCATTGCCCAACGCCCTGGCCCCCATAATCAACGTTGTCGTCATCAACCTGGCCTATCTGGTGGTGGGCGTTGTGGTCGTCGAGGTAGTGTTCGTCTATCCGGGGTTAGGGCAACTGATGGTCGATTCCGTATCCAAGCGCGACCTCCCGGTGGTGCAGGCGAGTGGACTGATTTTTGCCAGTACCTATGTCATGCTGAATTTGACCGCCGACATTCTTTCGATCATTGCCAATCCACGTTTGCGGCATCCCATGTGAGTTCACCGCAATGATCACAAATATCGCGAAGACATTCTTGAAAGCCCCTCGAAGCGCCCAACTGGGTTTCATCATTATTGCCATCAATCTGTTTGCCCTGGCCTTTGCGCCGGCACTGGCACCGTTTACGGAAACCGAGATAATCGGCAAGGTGTGGGAACCCGGTATCTGGGCCATGGACTGTTCCGAAGAAGCGATTGAGCTTCATGGTGCGTGCTGGTCGCAGTTGAATGATGACCGCATGGACGGCAAGGCCTGGCTTGGCACCGACCATATTGGCCGCGATCTGTTTACCCGTCTCTTGTACGGAGCCCGCAATACCATCAGCATCGCGCTGGTTATCACGGGACTTTCGTTCCTGGTGGGCATGACATTCGGTTTTCTGGCGGCCACCATGCGCGGGTGGGTCGATCAGATCATCAGCCGCATGGTCGATATTCTGATGGCATTCCCGACCCTCATCTTCGCCCTGATCGTTCTGTCGGTGGCCGGCACGTCGATACCAGTGCTGATCGTCGTCATAGCGTTGCTCGATTCCACGCGTGTCTTTCGCCTGTCACGGGCTGTCGCCATGGATATCACGGTGATGGAGTTCGTGGAGGTGGCGCGCGTGCGTGGCGAAAAACTGATGTGGGTCATGTGGCGTGAAATCCTCCCCAGTACTCTACCCCCGCTGGTTGCTGAATTCGGTCTGAGGTTCTGCTTTGTGTTCCTGTTTATCAGCGCACTCAGTTTCTTGGGGTTAGGCCTGCAACCGCCCACGGCCGATTGGGGCAGCATGGTGAAGGAGAATTCGGGAGCGATCAGCTTTGGTGTCTACAATCCCCTGATTCCCGCTGCCGCCATCGCGTTTCTGACCATTGGCATCAATTTGGTGGTTGACTGGTTCTTGCGCAAGGCAGCCGGTCTTCGCGAAGAATACTGACGATCAATCGCTGTAGGAAACATTTCATGTCGCGCTTGCTTACAATGAGAAATCTGGTCATAGAAGGCTTTCAGGAAGAGCAGTGGGGCGACATCGTACTGGGCGTGGATGTCCACGTCGACCGTGGCGAGGTGCTGGGACTTATCGGTGAATCGGGTGCCGGCAAATCTACTATCGGTATAGCCAGCATGGGTTTCTGTCGGCCGGGTTGCCGCATTGTCAGTGGCAGTATCAGATTCGGCGACATCGAGCTCACGAGCGCATCGGACCGGGAACTGCGGAAGATCCGCGGTTTGCGTGTTTCCTATGTTGCGCAAAGTGCGGCCGCGTCGTTCAATCCCGCTCACCGCTTGATCCGGCAGTACGCCGAGGCTCCGGTCAAGCACGGCATCATGTCCCGCGCCGAGGCGGAAAAAGACGCGCGGGAACTGTATCGCAGGTTCGACTTGCCGAATCCGGACACTATCGGCAACCGCTATCCGCACCAGGTCTCCGGTGGCCAGCTGCAACGCGCCATGGTCGCCATGGCAATGGCTTGCAAGCCAGACCTGGTCGTCTTCGATGAGCCGACGACCGCGCTCGACGTGACCACCCAGATCGAGGTGCTGGCGGCGATCAAGGGCGCTATCAAGGATCTCAATTCGGCTGCCATCTACATCTCCCATGATCTCGCCGTGGTCTCCCAGGTGGCTGACCGCATCATGGTGCTGCGTCATGGCAAACTCGTAGAGGAAGGTGGCACGCGGGAGATGCTGGCCAATCCCGAGCAGGACTATACCCGCGCCCTGCTGTCGGTTCGCAAGGGCCGGGCGGAAAAGATCGAGCATCCCGATCGGAGCAAGTCCCTGCTTGAGGTAAGTGAAGTGACGGCGGCCTATGGCGACGGCGTCCTGGTTCTACAGGACATCAACCTGAAGCTGACGCGCGGCAAGACGGTCGCGGTGGTTGGCGAATCCGGTAGCGGCAAGAGCACCCTGGCACGCGTCATTACCGGCTTGCTGCCGCCGATCAAGGGTAACATCGTATTTGACGGCAAGGAACTGCCGGCAAGATTCAGTGATCGCAGCAAGGAGATGTTGCGCCACCTGCAACTGATCTACCAGATGCCCGACGTCTCGCTGAACCCACATCAAAAAATTCACGAGATTCTGGGCCGGCCACTGGAATTCTATTTTGGCATGAGGGGCGAAGAGAAACGCAAGCGGGTTGCCGATCTGATGGAACACATCGAACTGCCTGAGCGCTACATAAATCGTTTCCCGTCGGAACTCTCGGGCGGCGAAAAGCAACGCGTATGTATCGCTCGGGCGCTCGCCGCAGAACCCGACATGATCATCTGCGACGAGGTGACCTCGGCGCTGGACCAGCTGGTCGCCGAGGATATCTTGAAATTGTTGCAACGCCTGCAAAACCAACTCAGCGTATCTTACTTGTTCATTACCCATGACCTTGCCACTGTCAAGGCGATTTCCGATGAAATCGTGGTGATGTTGCAGGGTCGGGTGGTCGAGCATGGCTCCCGCGATGAGATACTGACTCCGCCGCATCATGAATACACTGAATTACTGCTCGCCTCCGTACCCGAAATGGACCCGGACTGGTTGGATAATCTGCTCGATACCCGTGTCGGTGCGTTGCTGCGAGAGGGCCCGGCAAGCGAGCATGCCGGCAAGTCGTAAGGATTTCATTGGCCGGTCGCTTAAGGGCACTGATCCAGTCCAGGCCCGCAGGCTTCACCTCCTCGCGGATCCGTGCCTGGGTCAGCATCCCCCGGCCCCCCACCAGAACCACCTTCGAGAGGGAGAAACGCTGGCGCACCGTGGCGATCTGCGAGGCCAGCGTCGTCGGATCCGCCGTGTTGCCGGGGAACGCCTCCACCGATACCGGACATCCGTCCCGGTCACACAACAGGCTGAACTCGATCTGCAGCTTGCTCCGCTTGCCGTCCCGGGAATAACCGCGTTTGGCCAAAGGACACGCTCTTCCCTCCATCCACACCGAAGTCAGGTCACAGAGGACCAGGCCGCCCTCATCGAGGTGCCGCTTGGCCAGACCCCGCTCGATCCTCTCCTGGCGCTCCAGGAGCCAGTCCATGGCGCCATAGAGGTCGTCCTCGTCGAGCTCTGGATCGAGGATCTCGCCAAGGGTGCTCACCGCCGTGGCCTCGACCAGCCCCCTTGCCGTGGCGAGCTTCGAGGCGGGCTCCAGGATGCGAGCCACGATCATGGCCAGCACCTGGTTCCTTCTCGATGAGGGCTTCGGGTCGATCAGCGCCTCGAGGCCGAGCTTCTTCAGTGTCCCCAGCACCGCGGCGACATGACCGTGGGGAAGGGAGCGGACGATGTCGAAGGCATCGTCGCGGCCGACGAGGGGTTCGTTCTTCAGGAGACGCCGCAGGGTCTCGACCTTCTCCATGGACCAGGAGGAGAGGTTGGCGACGGTGCGCTTCCTGATCTTGCCGTTCTCGCGCCATCCTTCGCGCAGGAGTACGGCGGGCGGGGAGTTCCGGTTGGGGACGATATCTATGTACATGGCAACGTATACAGGCCTTCACGCGAGCCATGTGGACAGAAAAATTCACAGTTACATGGGAATATTTTCGCGACAACACAACATCATTATGTCGCCAAAATCACCTGCTTGGGACGATCTTGTTGCTGAAATCACGGGGAACTTCGGGCTAGGCACGGATACCCCTGAACGACGATCGATTCAGCCGGCTGGCGCCGGGAAGAACGTCGCGTTTCCACAGGTCGGCGGCCTGCATCATCGGTACCAGCGGTTGGCGGCCTGACCGGCACCCGCTACCATTCAATCGGCTTGCGGCGATGAATTTGAGGCCGTCGGGGTCGACGTAACCTCATCAATCCGTCCTACTATGGCAAGGTCTCACAGTCCGATTGCCGACCGCCGTGGGCGCCATTTCCAAATATGACTATGCTCGCCTCACAGCGAAGATAGTGCCAACACCAGTACCGGCCCGGACCGGTCGGCGTTCTTGATCCACCCCGGATGAGATAAATGGGAGGCACAGCCGGTTCACACTCTGCAAAGGAACTAACCCTTGCCCTCCAGGGCGCGGAAGTGGATTAGCCCGTCCGGCATCATGTTCGGCTCTATCGTGTCCCTCACTAAAGTGACCCTTGCGGTATGTGTAAGGTTTATGAAGGCCGCGCTGTCCCACATGAGGTCCATCATCCGCGCGTACATCTCGCCGCGCTTGTCGACATCGGTCTCGAGGCTCGCCCGGTACTCAAGATCGCTGTACTCCTCGTTGCACCAGCGCTGCCAGTTCCACTCGCCGACCTGGTCGCAGACAAACCACATAGTGGCCCGCCGCGGGTCCGGCGATGACGTCCAGCTCTGCAGAACGAGCTGAAGATCCTTCCAGTCGTCGCCCTCGGATTCGAGACCCAGGTTCCAGTAGACGCCGCCTTCGTAGGGCATGATCTCTACGTCGATCCCGACCTCGGCAAGGTTGGCCTGGATGACTTGGCTCGTCGACAGGTCAGTCGTGTTGGTGAGCGTCGTCAGCGTGGTCCGGAAGCCGCTGCCGAGACCGGCCTCCTCGAGCAGCTGTTTGGCCCCAGCAACGTCGCGTGGCTGCAGGTTGCGCTTACGATATCCCAGCACACCGGGTGCGATGATGCCGACCGAGGGCTCGGTGAGGCCGAAATAGGAGGCCTCGATCACCTGGTTGACGTCGATCGCCTTGCGGATCGCTTGGCGCACGCGGACGTCGTCGAACGGCTCGTGCTGAATGTTGATGCCGGCCCAGACGAAACCGGTGGTCGGCCGGACATAGACGTCCGTGTTCGGTGGCGGCTCCTCCATGAACTGCACAGCCGAGCCGACCGAAGCCTCGGTGATGTCGAGTTCGCCGGCCAGGAACGCGATCTCGCTGGTGTTGGCGTCCTCAATCACGATGTATTCGATGCGGTCGAAATAGGGTTTTTCGCCCGACCACAGCTCGTTGCGCTCCAGGATAACGCGGTCCCGCAGGCGCCATTCCTTCAGCTTGTAAGGGCCGCTCGAGCAGGGGATGTCGTTGCCGAGCGACTTAGTCCAGGCGCCGCGCTCCTCCCAGGCTTTCTTGCAGACGATAGTGCCCGAGAATCTCGCCAGCGCGTTCATCCAAAGGTCGGGGTCCGGTACCTTGGTGACGATGACGCCGGAGTACTTGTCCTTGACCTCGATCGATTCGAAGTTCTCGAACTCCTGACGGTTGGTGGCGTTGAGCTCGGGGTTGGCGATCCGCATGTACGAGTATTGGACGTCCTCGGCCGTCATCTCGCCGTAGCCGTTGGTCCACATGATGCCGGGCTTCAGGCGGAACGCGAGGTGGGTCGGGTCGACCTGCTCGATGTACTCGGCGGCGTCGTGCATCCAGGTCCATTCGTTGCCGGGCTTGTACACGATCAGGCTGTTGAAGATCGCAAGTCGGACGTTAAAGTCGTTGATATGGCTGACCGCCGGGTCGAGCGAGAAGATGTCGGACTTGGCGCGGATGCGGCACACCTTCTCCTGAGCGTCGGCCACTCGCGGCGCCCCTACAGCAGTGACCACTGCGCCGCCGGCGAACGCCATTGTTTCCATGAAGCTGCGACGTGACTGTCCGTTGCGTGACATGATTCTTCCTCCCGTGGTTCTGATTATGTTGGTGCGTCGGATCTGCGTTGTCTGAAGCGTCAATGCCCCATCATCGGGCCAAGCTCGGGCTCCCCGTGTGAGGCTCGGACGTCGTACCGAGCGCCGAACTCACCGTCGCCTCGGGGAAGACCATGCCTGGTCGGTGGTCATAGGAGAAAAGGGCGATCAACCGTGGTTTCGCTGTCCGACCGACCGGAGCGACGCGATGAAGCGAGCGCCGGCCACGGAACAGCAAGAATGTGCCGGCAGTGATCGCCGGTTTCTGGACCAAGGTCGATTTTCCGGCAAAGACCCTGGCAACCTCCTCGTAGTTCTCGTCATCTTCGTCGCGGATGTAGGGAACGAGTTCAAATCCTCCTCCCTCATCCGGCTCCTGCAGCAGCAGCGAGACGACGCCGTCGGTGGTGTCGAAGTGCCAGCCGAACTGGCCACCCTCGTCTTCGACATCGACCACGACCGAGAGCCAGGGATCGTCGCTTCGGAAAAGCGCCTCGAAACCGAGGACGCGGCGGACGAACTCGGTCAACGGCTCCCACAAGTATAGTGAGCGCACGAGGCTGGTCTCAGGGAACATGTCCCGGGTGATGATACCAGCCCGCCTTGTAAAGAGAGCATGACGGGGGTGGCCCTCGGAGAAGCCCGAGTTGTCCATCCAGCCGTAGGGCGTCCTGAGTTGGGAACGGCGGTGGGCGGTGGGCACCAATTCCTGAGCTTCCGCCGCCATAGCCGCAACGGCCCCTGGCTTGAGAAATCCCGGTAACCGGGCAAGCGCCGTTTCGTCGAGATCGCGGCGCAGGCCCGCCACAAGCGCCGCCGTCTCGGGTTTCCCCAGGTTGTCGACAGGGTAGCGGTCAAGATCAATCAGATCATCTGGCCCCTGCAAAATGCCCGGATTCCAATTTTTCGTTGCAGTTTCCAAGAAAGTTTATCAAAGCGGGAGCAACCGGGTCAAGTTCGGTCCTTGCTGAGGCTTCTGCGTTGCAGCGATTTTCGGCGTCCTTCCTCACGGATCCGGTCACTGCCGCGGGACCGCCTGACACGCGCCTGAAGCCGGCTTCAGGCGACCGGATTGGTGTTTTCGCGACGGATTTGGTGCGCTGTTGAGGTCTAGTGGCGGCGTTTTCGAAACCCCAACTTCCCCGCGCACTCTCAACAGGTTACAAACAACGCAGGAGTCTCTTGCTGGATAAACGGGTTGGGGATGCGGTTAGGGTTGTGCCTGCCGCAGGCGCGGTTCGCGTCGCGTAGGCGCGGTCGAGCTCTTCCTCGATTGCCTGCAACCGGCGTCGCTCTCGGGCGGGGGAGTACCTGAGCGTCGCGTGCCTACAACATCTCTCCTGTCAAGCATCGGGAACCCAGGCAGCCGGCGCCCGCAGCTCCGCATCGGTCACGACATCGACGACGGTGGGTTCGCTCGATGCGATCGCGGTCTTGATGGCATCGGCGATGTCGGCCGGGTCCTCGACTCGGATGCCGCGGCAACCGAACGATTCTGCCACGGCCGCAAAGCTGACGGGTTCGAAGTGAGTCAGGTCCCGGGCGCGACCGTTGTCGCCGCCGTAGACTTTGCGCACACCTTCGATGTCCTGGCCGAAGGCCGAGTTGTTGTTGATGACCACAGTGACCGGGATCCGCCAGCGCCGCGCCGTCTCGAGCTCGGAAAGATGGTAGTAGAAACCGCCGTCTCCGCAGAAGCACACCACCGGCCGATCCGGTAATGCGCACTGCGCGCCAATGGCCGCCGGAAACGCCCAGCCGAGCGAGCCCGCGGCCCGCATGAAGCCCTGCGACTCGTGATTCAAATCGACCAGGGTGCCGGTCCAGACCGCGCTGTAACCGGTGTCTGCCACCAGCATCGCATTCTCGGGCAGGATTCGGGTCAACTCGCGACACAGTCGCTCGACCGCGATCGGTTTGGTGAGTGCGCTCGAATGCGGCTCAACCTCCGCGCGCCATGCCCGGCGCAACTCACTCCCATGAGCTGTCCAGCTTCGGTCGGTGCGCCCCCGTAGACGCTCCACCAACGCACCGAGCGCGAGGTGGGCGTCGCCATAGATACCGAGGGTGCCGGGGTAGCTCCGGCCCAGCTCGGCGGAGTCTGCATCGATGTGCACAACCGGCGTGCCCGGCTCGGGCACGCGCCAGTGGCCGGTGCTCATGTCGCTGGTATCGCAGCCTACGTAGATGACCAGGTCCGCCTCGTGGATTATGCGGTTCGCGTAAGGCGCCGAGTAGTTGCCAACTGCACCAATGGTGCCATCGTCGTCATCGGCGACCAGGCCCTTGCCGTCCAACGCGTAGGCAACAGGAATGCCGCGCGCGGCGAGCGCGCGGGCCTCCGCGCCGGCACCGGCGAGCGTCGCGCCTCCCCCGAGTATTGCGACCGGTCGGGCGGCAGCATTAATCGCCTCGGCTGCCGCCCCGACATCGGCGGGGTCGGGCGCGGCCCGATAGGCCGGCGCCCTTGCGTGCCGGGAATCCACTTGCACCGGGCAGTCAAGTTCGCCGTTCTCGACGATTTGCGCCGCCATACCAGCGAGATCGAGGTGCGCCGGTCGCGGCGTCGGCCCGGTCGCCTCGCGAAACGCCTGCCTCAGCAGCAACGGCAGCTGGTCCGCCGCCTCTACCTTGGCCGAGAATTGAGTCACCGACTGAAACAACCCCGCGTGCTCGATTTCCTGATAGGCGTTTTGGTGGAGCTGCGGAATCGCCTTGTGGCCGGTGAAAGCGACCACCGGTGTACGGTTGAGATAGGCGTCCTGCAAGCCTGCCGCGAGGTTCGCTGCCCCCACCGACTGCGCCATGCAGACTCCGACCTTGCCGGACGCGCGAGCGTAGCCGTCCGCCATGTACGCCGCTGCCTTCTCGCTATGCGCCAGAATGCGGTGCACGCCGTGCTTCTCCAGATGCATCAGGGTGCGCCGCAGGATCGCCTCCACGAAGAAAACGTGGGTCACCCCGTAGACATGTAGCGCCTCGGCGAGATACTCGGCTGCCGGTCGGCCCATCGACTCTCTCCCCGCCCGAATGGAGCCAAACCCCCGAATGGCACCAAACCCCCGAATGGCGCCAAACCATAGAGGAATTACGATCGGTACGCGAGCCTAGGTCGAAGTTCCAGCCGCACTCAGGCGTAAAGCATTGAATGTATTGACGTTCGGAACAATCGAGTGTGTCTCTACTGGGAACGTTACGGACGCACGCCGAGGCGGTCCAAGACCTTCCTCTGGAGTGACGTGGGCCGTGTGGTGACCTGGAAGGGTTCGGCACCCGAGAGGCGGGGCGCCACGGTGTTCCGGGTGATGGTGGCGAGATCGTCGATGAGGGTGGAGAGACTGTGTACCGGGTCGTCATCGGTGTTCCTCTTGCTGCTCGCCTTGGCCCGGGCGCTCATCGATACCGTCGCCGGCGCCACGACGGACGGGCGCCGGGCCTCGGCGCCTTGGGCATCCTCTTCGTCGAACAGCATGGGCTTGAGTTTCTGGCGCATGTGCCACTCCACGTACCAGGCGAGCATGCACAACAGGATGTGGGCACGGACCCGGGGTTCGGTGCGGTGGTAGACGGCGCGGACCTTCAGGTCCACGGTCTTCAGGCTGCGGAAGGCTCGTTCCACGGAGCTGAGCCGCTTGTAGGCGCGCGCCGTGCCGGGGCCATCGAGTTCACTGGCCGGCAGACTGGTGCGGATCACGTAGAGGCCGTCGAGCCTGGCCTCGGCAGCGATGGAGGCGTCATCGCGCCGGTAGGCGAAGACACCGTCATCGTCGATGGTCCACGTGATGTGTTTCGCCATCTTGTACTTGCCGATGACCTTGCCGACCCTCTCACCGATCTTCTCCCTCCCCTTGAGACGGCGCGTCTCGCGCCGTGTTGCCGCGGCTATTGCTTCGAGCAGGGCCTCGGTGGCCTCGAGCAGCTCCTGTCGCTTGCGGGCGCGGTCCTCGGCCAGCAGCGGATTGCGGCAGACCATGAGACGCTCCCCGGGATAGGCGTCGCTGGTGATCTCCACCAGGTCCCTCTCATCGAACAGCGACATCTCCACGTCACCGGCCTCCACCAGTGAACGGATGGCTGGTCCCCTGAGGGCACTGATCCAGTCCAGGCCCGCAGGCTTCACCTCCTCGCGGATCCGTGCCTGGGTCAGCATCCCCCGGTCCCCCACCAGAACCACCTTCGAGAGGGAGAACCGCTGGCGCACCGTGGCGATCTGCGAAGCCAGCGTCGCCGGATCCGCCGTGTTGCCGGGGAACACCTCCACCGATACCGGACATCCGTCCCGGTCACACAACAGGCCGAACTCGATCTGCAGCTTGCCCCGCTTGCCATCCCGGGAATGACCGCGTTTGGCCAAAGGACACGATCTCCCCTCCATCCACACCGAGGTCAGGTCGTAGAGGACCAGGCAGCCCTCTTTGAGATGCCGCTTCGCCAGACCCCGCTCGATCCTCTCCTGGCGCTCCAGGAGCCAGTCCATGGCGCCATAGAGGTCGTCTTCGTCGAGCCCTGGATCGAGGGAAGCGGTGGTCGACACCTGACATCCATTGGGCTGGGCTCGTGCTCCCGGCGGCCAGAAACGTTGCTGGATTACCTGAGCGTGAGGGCGACATCCGCACGATCATCCGCAAGGCCGTGACCTCGTGCGCAACTGCCGCGTGATCACGGGCGGGGTGTGCCTCACGCCAGGACCGTGGCGGTTTCGGGGAGGGCTACCTCAGGCGGCCAACAGCCTTTCGAAGCGCGGCATCCAGTCGTCGAATGCCGCCACGTAGTTGTAACCGCATACCGTCTCGATATCGCGACCTTCAGTCACCGTCCTGATGCGGTCCCCACGCGTGCGCATTTCTTCCAACCCGGGGCTGTACGGATTGAAGTGCATCGTCTCATCGGGCGGGAACACATAGTCGCAGATGAACAGGATCCGCTCGAAGAGGTAAGCGGTGAAACCCGGGGTGTGACCGCCGATGTGGAAGGCCTCGAGCTCACCGTGGACGAAATCACCGTCGAATGGATCATCCACCGGGAATTTCTCCACCAGCGGGTTGGCCGCGTCCAGCCGATGCAGATGAACCTGGGCCGACCAGATTTCCCGGTACTGATTGCACGCCCCCATGAAGTCGGGGTGGGTGAAGAAGATGTGATCCACCGGTGGGAGGTCCTGGTTGAGCGCCGATGGCGAATCTATCCAGATCGGACCGCTGCCGGTCTCGACCCGATAGGCCGCATGCTCGATACCCAGGCGCGGGACCGACATCAGCTGGGTGACCTTGTCGTTGACCCCGGTGGCCGTGACCTCGTAGGCATCCTCCGCCTCTTCCCAGGTGAGAAACACGTCGTGAGGCTCGCCACAGAACGGACAAACGTCGGGACGCGTACCGATCATGTTGTAGCCGCAGACCCGACAGACCCATTGAGGTTTCAAGACATCAACCTCCTTCGAAGGCATGTTCATACGCCCAGTATAATCGGATGCATCCATTGCGCACCCGTGGTGGCGAGTTGAGTTGCAACTGACGCCGGCAACGGCCGCAAGCCACAAACCCAAGGACTTGTGACATTCGCGATGCCGAAATCCCGTTCGAGGCGGTGGCCGAAGAGATCTTCCGGCGGTTCCGGAAAACGCACACGCAGGTGGTCATTCCCGAGTACTGCGGGAAAGCGGGCCGCTCAGACCTTTCCCGCACTTCCAATGGCGGCGACGTTGAGCAGGCCGCGTACGGTGGCGTCCGGTGTCACGATATGGGCCGCGCCGCCATAGCCGAGCAGGATCGGGCCGATCGGCTGGGCGTTGCCGAGCGCTGACAGCGCGTGAATCGCCGCATTGGCCGCATCCATGCCCGGAAAGACCAGGATATTGGCCCGGTCGGTCAGCCGCGCCGCGGGCAGGAAGCGGTCGCGCGCCGTCTTGTCGAAGGCCAGGTTGAGCTGCATTTCGCCCTCGAACTCGAAATCGGCGCCGGTCTCGGCGAGGATTTCGGTGGCGCGTCGCATCCGGGCCGCGCTCGGGCTGCGATGCGCGCCGAAATTGGCATGGCTGATCAGCGCGACCCGCGGCGTCAGGCCGAAGGCGCGCACCTGTGCCGCCGCTGCGCGGCAGATTCCCGCGATTTCCTCGGCCCCCGGCTCGTAATTCACATAGCCGTCGGCAATGAAAACGGTACCGGTATCCATGATCAGCGGCACCAGGGCCGAGACGATTTCCGCTCCAGTGGCCAGTATCTGGTCGATACGCTCCAGGTGGCTCGAATAGTGGCCGGTGGTGCCACAGATCAGGCAGGCGGCCCCGCCCTCGCGGACATGCATCGCCGAGGCCAGCGTATCGCTGGTCCGGAACAGTTTGCGGGCGGCCTCCGGGCCGATGCCGTCGCGGGCGCGCAGGCTGTGGAGCTTCGCGCCGTATCGCTCGATCAGGTCTTCGTTGTCGTAGTCGAACACCTCGAAATCCCGGCCGGGCGCAATGCGCAGACCCATCTCGGCGCACAGCGCAGCGATCCGGTCCGCCCGCCCTGCGGCTATGGGGACGGCGATGGCCTCGTCGATCACGTTCTGGATTGCCCGCAACACCCGCCGGTCCTCGCCCTCGGCGAAGATCACCCGGCGCGGCGCCGCGCGGGCGCTGTCGAAGATCGGCCGCATCAGGAAACTCGTGCGGTAGACGAAGCTGGAGAGCCGTGCGCGGTAGGCGTCGAGATCGGGCAGGGCGCGCGTCGCCACGCCGCTGTCCATCGCCGCTTCGGCCACGGCCGGGGCGATCGCGTCGAGCAGCCGCGGATCAAACGGCCTGGGCAACAGGTAGTCGCGGCCGAAACGCAGACGCTGTTCGCCATAGGCGCGGGCGACCTCGTCGGTGATGCCTTCGCGTGCCAGGGCCGCCAGGGCCTCGACGCAGGCGAGCTCCATCTCCCGGTTGATGCCGGTCGCGCCGACATCCAGAGCGCCGCGGAAGATGAACGGAAAGCACAGGACGTTGTTGACTTGATTGGGATAGTCGGTCCGGCCGGTGCAGACGATGGCGTCCGGGCGCACGGCTCCAACCTCTTCGGGCATGATTTCCGGTACCGGATTGGCCAGGGCCATGACCATCGGTTCCGGGCCCATGCGCCCGACCTGATCGGCGTTCAGAACATTGGGCCCGGAAAGGCCGAGAAAGATCTCCGCGCCGTCGATCACGTCATCCAGCGTGCGGGCGTCAGTGTCCTGGGCGAAGGCCGCCTTGTGCGGCTCCGTCTCGCGCTCCGTGTGGACCAGCCCGCCGGTATCGACCAGCCAGACATTCCCGCGCTTCAGCCCCAGGTCCACGAGCAGGTTCAGGCACGCGATGCCGGCCGCTCCTCCGCCGGTCGAGACCAGCTTGACCCGACCCAGGTCCTTGCCCAGCAGATGCATGCCGTTGACAACCGCTGCGCCGACCACGATGGCGGTGCCGTGCTGGTCGTCGTGGAAGACCGGGATGTTCATTTCGGATTTCAGCCGGTTCTCGACCAGGAAGCAGTCGGGAGCCTTGATGTCCTCCAGGTTGATCGCGCCGAAGGCCGGCTCGAGCCGCCGGATCGTGTCTGCCAGAGCGTCCGGGTCACTCTCGTCGATCTCGATGTCGAACACGTCGATGTCGGCGAATCGCTTGAACAGGACGGCCTTGCCTTCCATGACCGGCTTCGCCGCCAGCGCCCCGATATTGCCGAGGCCGAGCACGGCCGAGCCGTTGGTCACCACCGCCACCAGATTGGCACGCGCCGTGTAGCGCGCCGCGTCTTCGGGCCGTTCGGCGATCGCGCTGCTCGCCTCGGCGACACCCGGCGAATAGGCCAGCGCAAGATCGCGCTGGTTGTCGAGCGGCTTGGTCGGGCGGATTGCCAGTTTTCCGGGCCGGCCGGCCTCGTGATACTGCAATGCGTCCTGGTCCACGTCCTGCCCTCTTGAACCTGCGGAATGTCGCCTGCGCCGTCATGAACCGTATCACAGAAACCGGGAGGTGGCCGCCTGTCCTAATCGATGATCGTCCGGTTTCTACCCGCCCCGGCCGCCCTGAACGCTCTGCTGCAAGAAGGACCGCTGCGTCTTCCGGAACCGTCGGGCGACGGTTCAATGAACGACCCCAGACGTTGAGACCTCACTCCTGAGCCTGGCGTGGAAACACCTACCCTCCGCGAGCCGGAGGCTGACCGGGTTGCGTAGCATCAAGATGTCGGCGCTCGGCCTTGTCCCGGGCGAGGTGACGGAACAGCTCCTCCTCGCGCTCCTTGAGCAACGCCGCGCCGTCGCGGGCGCTCCAGTCGTATACGCCTCGCCCCGAGGGCAAGCCGCGATGCCCCGCATCAACCAGCTCTGTCACCGCCGAAGCGGGTTGGGAACCCGTCTTCAGGTGCGGTATGAGGTACGCTCCAAATGCGTGCAGCGTATCAAGGCCTCCGATGTCGGCCGACTCGATGGGTCCGGTAATCCCGAGACGCCGCCCGATGGATGCCTTGACCACCGTGTCGATCGCCTCGGCCGATGCTGCCCCCTCCGCCCACAGTGCCCAGGCTTCGCGCAGTATCGCATACTGAAGTCGGTTGCCGATGAAACCCGGAACCTCCTTGTCGACGATCACCGGCTCCTTTCCGGCCGCCCGGAGGACATCGCAGAGCCACGGCGCCACGTCCGGGTCGCTCTCCGGTCCGGCGCAGACTTCGACGAGGGGAATGAGCTGCGGTGGATACCAGAAGTGGGCGGCGACGACACGCTCACGGTGCGTGACGTTCGACACGAGCTCGCTGGCGGGCTGCCCGCTCCCGGAAGCGAAGATCGCCGGCGGGGCGCAAACTTCGTCCAGCCGCCCGTACACTTCGTCCTGCACACTCCGATCGGCCGGAACCGCCTCGAGGACGAGCTGCGCATCCGCCGCGTCCTCGAGTTTGATCGAGGTGCGGATGCGACCGAGGGCGGCGCTCACTTCGCCGGACGTGACCAGCCCTTGCGCTTCGAAGGCGGCGAGGCTCTTGGCAATCCTGTTCGTCGCCGCGGCGAGACTCTCCTCGCGCCGGCCGATCATGACGACCCGGTGGCCCGCAACTGCAAAAGTCTGGGCCATTCCGTGGCCCATGAGGCCATTGCCGACGACCGCAACGGTATCGAGCGTTGCAGGGACTGTCATAGAACTCTCCTTCGCATGCGCTTTCCGCCGCACCGAGGCCGTAGCATCGCATGGAGCATCCATGGAAGTATGTGGACGCCCCGACTGGATGCAAGCGCGTCATTCGGTCGTATTCAGCTTGCGCCAATCGTGCCATCTCTACCGCGCCCCGGCCGGGAGGCCATGCCGGCGAGTAGGTCTGCATCCGGTGGCCCTCGCGGTTCCGGTCTGAGTTCTGGAGGACATCTGAGGCGCCATGAGTCCGGCAGACTTGTGCCGTATCACCTGCGGGGGTGGAGTCTTCTGACAGACACGGACCATGACACGAGCAGTGTGACGAACATGCCGCCCGGGGGTTCGTTGAGGCGGCCGTGACCGGTCAGTTTCCGGCGTGAAGCAGATGGCCAGTAGCTGTTGACCGGTCCCGCCGGATTCAGCACTGTATCCTCGCCGTCCGGAACCACGGCGCTTCGCTCAACAGGTCCACGATCTGTCAATGATGGAGACTGGACTATGCCAGGCACCTTTCCCACGCTCCGGGCCGTCGATTTGTCAGCGCTGTTCGATGGCACCAAAGCCGATGTGGCCGATACGGGAGTGGCCATGTTGGCGGCCATGGAGACATCCAACGGCTTTGTCGCGACAGGCCTGCCCGGTGCAGCGTCGCTCGATACCCGGATCGGCAACCTGCTCCGCTTCTTCGAATTGCCTGAGCCCGAACGGTTGGCCCTCGCCACGCGACGGCACCGTGCCGACGCCGAACATTGCTACCGCGGATTTTTTCCGTTGCCCGAGGAGAGAGGCTGGGCCCACAACGAGATTTTCGATTTCGGACCGAATGAGCCGTCCCGCGCACCGCAAGGTCATCCGGTAAAGCGATTCCTGGAAGAGGCGAACCAGTGGCCGACACGCGAGCCCCATGCAGGCTGGCGCACCGGAGCCGAGGCGCTCTTTGACGATCTGCGCGCACTTTCCGTTGCGGTCCTGGCCGCGCTTGCCGGTGCGCTCGACGAGGATGTCGGAACCATGATGAGCAAGTTCAACGACGGCAACGGCACGCTCCGCATCCTGCACTATCCGCCAGCGCCCGACGACTTCGTCGCCGCGCACAGGGAGATCCTGCCAGAGCGGGTCGACGCCGCAGGGCGACGCATCATCACCCACCGCCATACCGATGCCTGTGTCCTTTCGGTGCTCTGGCAGGACCGGATCGGCGGCCTGCAGTACGAAAGCCGCGACGGCACATGGTACGAGGTGCCGTCAGGCAACGGGCGGCTTTCGATCCACGCAGGGCGCGCCATGGCCTTGATGACCCGCGACCGTATCGCGGGTACGCCGCACAGGGTGGTCGGTACGGGACTGGACCGCTGTTCCCTGGGTTTCTTCCTGGAGCCCGGATTTGCCGAGGCGATTGCCCTTGACGAGGGCGGACGGCCGTTCACCTACGCCGATCACATGAAGGATGACTTCGCCGATCTGGACGTCTACGCCGACGTCATGGGAGATGCGGTGGCGGCCTGAGGGAGCAACACGATGACCGGCCCGGACGCCATCATCGGTGCAGTCCGGCAAGCATCCTCTGGCTCCTGAAGAGCGGGTGCCATGACCCGACGCGCTGACAGCATCGAAGTCCGCTATGGCTGGGTCATCCTCGCCGTATCGCTGGCGATCGGGACCATCGCCATGGCGGCACCCAACATTCTCTTTGTCAGCCTGAAGGACATTGCCTCCGACTTCGAGTGGCCCCGTGCGGGCCCATCTTTGGCGTTTTCCCTGCTGATGATGGGCAGTGGCGTGGGTGGCATTGCCATGGGCCTGTGGATGGACAGGCGAAGCGTGATCGAGCCAGTCCTGTTCGGCTCGGTCATGATCTGTCTTGGCGCCATAGTCGCCAGCCACGCAGGCGCACGATGGGATTTCTATGTCGCCAATGGGTTGCTTATCGGTGCCTTTGGCGAAGCGGCAATGATTGCGCCGCTCATTGCAAATGCCACACGATGGTTCGATCGGCGCCGGGGTCTTGCAGTAGCGATCATCGCGTCGGGCCAGGGTGTGGCTGGAGCAATATGGCCACCGGTCATAAGGTTGCTGAACGATTCCGTGGGCTGGCGGGAAACGTATCTCTATTTCGGTTTTTTTGCGCTGGCAACACTTGTGCCGCTCGCATTGTTCCTGAAACCGAAACCACCGATAGCGCCCGCCGAAGCAATTCAGGGCTACGGCATGGGTGAGTTTACAGTGTTGGGATACTCTCCTGGAACGGTGCAGGCCCTGCTGTGCCTTGCGGTCGTGGGTTGCTGTACGGCGATGGCGATGCCGATCGTTCATCTCATCAGCCATGCGACCGACATAGGATTCTCGCGTTCTACCGGTGCCAGCATGTTGTCAGTGCTGTTTGCCGCATCGTTCTTCAGCCGCATCGGATTCGGTCTGCTTGCCGACAGGATCGGAGCGGTCAGATCAATGCTGATCGCTTCGGGTGCCCAGGCGGTCATGTTGTTGGCCTTCGCCTTCGTGAACACCGAAGTCGGTCTGTATCTTGCTGCATTCATGTTCGGCATCGGCTTTGCCGGAATCATGCCCAACTACGCCCTGATGATCAGGCACTGGTTTCCAGGCAATCAGATTGGCTGGAGAGTGGCCACAACCTATCTGTTCGCCGCCATAGGCATGGCGTTGGGCGGTTGGCTGGGAGGCGCACTCCATGACGCCACCGGTACCTACATGCACGCGTTCCTTGCCGGGTTTGGTTTCAACGCGATGAACTTCGCGGTGATTGGTCACCTCTGTGTGCGTCAGACCAGGCTTCGACTCAGCCATCTTCCGGTCTGACGGCAGTTTCAGGTTGGGCGCCCGGCGGCGCACTCGCTCCTGGAAGGCGGTCTGACATGGTGGCCAGTGTGGCTGCTCCGCATGAGCAAGCGATGAGCGCAGACGTTTGATGCGGATGGCAAGGAACTCCTTGCCGTCATCGAAACACGCCATCTCACCATCGGCGGAAACAGCGTCGGGCAGCCCGTCGACCGTTTCACGCGCCGGCATCCGGTAGCGTACGTCGTCGGTGAATCGAGCAATTCTTCCAGGCGAATCTCGCGATAGAGGAACTGTTCGACGCGATGCTGACCATGGGACGACCCGGACTAACTTCCGAGCCGGTACACTGTCGATATGGCGCAATGGTCGGGATGCGGATCGCGCCGAGGAGTCTCCCGGAAGGATCCCGGCACCAGCATGTCCTCCGCACCGCCTCCGGCCACCATGTGATCGATGAACGCCGGGAAGCGCGGGTCGCAGAGGAACGGCACACCCTCCGTCAGCAGCAACAGCGGTGCCGTGGCCGGCGAAAGCAGGCGCCACGCCCAGTCGCCGGCGAGCGTCAGGCGGCGGTTGAAATCTCCCAGGATGACGAAGGCTTCAGCCTTTGCCAGGCGGGTGTCGGCCCAGACCTTCAGCCGCTCGAACTGGCCGCGCAGCGTCGCGCAGCTCTCCGTGCTGCCGCTGTCGCCGTCCTGATTGGCGCCCCAGCATCCGGTCCTGAGATGGACCGAGAGCAGGCGCAGTTCCCGGCCTCCCGACGTCACGACGATGTCGGTTGCCCATCGCTGGAACGCGCCGTCGGCGCCTAGCGCTGCCAGGTCCTCGTTGCGACGGTACTGAACGCCGTGCCGGACCGCGAACCCCGTCGCAAGGTGACCGAGCCGCGCCTGTGGTCTGTCCCAGCAGGCCTGGCTGCTCTCCATCGGCGGGCGCCGTGACACCTCCACGTGCCAGTCGGATGCCGGGAACACCCGGCGCGCCGCCGCCTCGTTCTCCACCTCCTGGAAGGCGATGATATCGGCGTCCAGTTCCTCGATCCGCCGGGCAAGGTCCACATAGTCGGCATCGCTGCGTCCGACGCAGCCGTCGCCGTCGCTGTCGTCGAGATGCTCCAGGTTCCAGGCCGCGATGTGCAGCTCGTCGCCCGATCCTGTTTGCGGCGTGAGCGCCAGGATCAGCCAAGCCAACAGCACACATCCGGCAACGCGCATCGTGGTCTCCCTTGCCTTCCGGGCGCTGGCGCCCCGCATTGTTCTCCGGTTCGCGATACCGTCCCTGTCGTGCAGGCCGCACCGAAGGGGCGGCGGGGGAGGGCCGTTATCGAAGGAGGGCGCGCTCCTCCGTCCTCTGCCACGCCTCGCGATAGCTGCGCTGGTAGGCGTGGTAAGGATCGCTGGTGACCGCGTAGTCCCACACCGGCGGCCGGCCGCGCCTGTTGGCCTCGAAGATCGTGGAGCGGCGCCGGACGCTCTCCTCCACCATGCCCGGCAGGCCGGCCACATCCCATTGCCTGAGGATCTCCTGCTGCAGGGCCTCCCGTGTTGGCGCATGCGCGGCATCCTGTGCCAGATCGACCCGCTCTTCCGGATCCCGGGCAAGATCGAACAGCAAGGGGGCGATTGTCTCGCAATGGACGAACTTGTGGCGACCGCGCCTGATCATGAACCACGGTGCCGGCACACCCTCGCCGCAGTACTCCGCCAGCACATCGCGCGGGGCGAGTGCGCCGTTTCCGCGCAGGACATGCGCGAGACTCCTGCCGTCGACCGGACTTGCGATGCCGTACGCCTCCTCGTTGCCGGCGAGGTCCACCAGTGTCGGGAGTACATCGACGAGCGAGACGGGCGTGCGCACCCGCCTTGCCGCAAATGCGGCGGGACAGTGAAACACGAGAGGCACCCGTTCGGCCCACTCGAAGAAGGTGCGCAACCCCCACAGGCCGCGCTCTCCCAGCATGTTGCCGTGATCGGCGGTAATGACGACGATGGTGTCGGTGTCGAGGCGGGAAGCCTCGAGCGCGCCGAGGACTTGTCCGATCCTGTCGTCGATGTGACTGATCATCGCGTAGTAGGCGTGACGTGCCCGGCGGACATGAGCGTCTGTCACGCCGGTCTGCCCCATGCCGCCGTATTCATGAAGATGGCGACTCAGTTCGTCGTGGGCATCGACCGGGAGCGACGCCACTGCCGGCATGGGTATGTCCCCGTCGTCATAGCGGTCCCAGTACTCGGCCGGTGAGGCGAAGGGAGGATGGGGCTGGATGAACGAGACAGTCATCAGGAAGGGACGGTCGGCCTCTTCTCGGGCCAACTGGTAGATCCTGTTGACCGAGGTGAAGGTCACCTCGTCGTCAAAATCGATTCCCAGGCAGCGCACGCAGGGGCCCGCATCGATGACTTCATCGAGATTCGGGTAGTCGGGAAACTCCTCGTCTTCCCAGCGCGCGCCTCCAGGCGGCGGCCCCCAGCCGAAATCCGACGGCACCACGTCGGTCGTCAGCCGCTCCTCGAAACCGTGCAACTGGTCGGGACCCACGAAGTGCATCTTGCCGGAAAGAATGGTCCGGTAGCCCTCCAGGCGCAGGTAGTGGGCAAAGGTGGGAATGCTGGCCGGAAGCTCGCTGCCATTGTCGTAGACACCGACCTTCGAGGCCAGGAGTCCCGTCAGGAAAGACGCGCGGGACGGTCCGCACAGGGGAGCGTTGCAGTACGCGTTCTCGAAGACGACGCCCTCCTCGCCGAGCCGCTTCATGTGGGGCGCCCTGATCGTGCCGTCGCCGTACATGGGCAGCGCCAGGGCGCTCATGAAGTCGGCCATGATGATCACGATGTTGGGTTGGGTCCTGGTCATGATGTCTCCCTCGTCTCATGCCAAAGGCGTGCGCCATATCACCGGGACGCACGACGGGCGTTCCGGCGCTGTTCAGGGCACCTCGGGGCGAACATGTCAGGAACGGTGACCGGCATGCTGCGCGTTCGCCCGGGTGACGGCATCGTGGCTGTGGAATTCGAGGCGCGTCGGCGTGGAGCGACCTTCATTCAGTTCCCTTCTCCCGTTGGACGAGGACGGTCCAGCCGGTCGAGCCAGGCGGAATTGTGCGGGCATTCCGTGCAGACGCCAACCTCTACCATCACGATGACGCCGCCATCGACCTGCTCAAGGAACTGAGGGCACTGTCACAGGCCGCTCCGCGATCGCAGGCAGAGGGAAAAAAGCAGAATCAGAATTCAGCGCCCGCACAGGGCCTCGAACATCAGTTCAGCCCCGATACTGCTAAACTGGACACACTTCGGGAGTCCGAAGCGGGACCCCCGCGCCCGATGGGTGCCCTACCCATGGTTCGTGTGCCGCACTGCGGAAGTCAGCCACGGCGCAGGATCCGCACCATGGCCGCGACGGCGTGATCGACCGGGCCGTCGTTGACCAGGGACTCCACATCGTCGCCCTCGACCGGGACGGTGCGGTGGAGCCGTTCTTCCTGCTTGTCGGCTGATTCCCGACGCCTTCCGGCGAGCCGTTGCTTCAGCAGTGCGGACGGGGCATCGACATGGATGACGCGGACCCGGGGAAAGGCCTTGCGCGCCTCGGCAAGGACTCCGCGCGAGACGTTGGCGATGACGCAGTGGCCCTCTTCCAGAGCCTTCGAAATGTCCCGGGGCACGCCGTAGGCAAGGCCGTGGGCACGCCAGGAGAGGGCGAAGGCACCGTTGCGCCGCGCCGCTTCGAAGTGGTCGGGAGCCATCGCGATTTCACCCGGGGCATGGTCCGGGCGGGTGACAATGCGCCGGGGAAAAACGAACCGTGCATCCGCCTCCAGGCAGCGCCGCGCGCCATTGATGAGCGTATCCTTGCCCGCCCCGCTCGGGCCGACAACGAGGAAGAGCGTTCCCGGCCTCTCCGGGATCATCAGGCGGGGCGCCGGAACGGTTCGCCGAGGGTTCTCGCGAATTGCTCGCCATAGGTCGAAGTCACCGGCTCCTCGCCGCGCACTGTGACGATGGCCTGGTGAAGTATCGCAAGCCGGTGAAAGGGAACGCCCGGATACGTGTGGTGGGCCGTGTGGTAGACCATCTGCCAGGCCAGCCGGCGCATGATAGGGTTCGTGCGCACCGTGCGCGTATTCGTCCAGGTATCGTTGGTGAACGGCATGCCGGCGTGCTCGATGATGTTCTGGATCTGGTGCGTCCAGGACATCGCCATCATCGGAGCCAGCCACATCGTGATCGCTGCCCATGAGCCGGACCAGACGGACAGTGTGGCGATGAGGGCGTAGCCGGCGAGATGCCAGCGAGCCTCGGCGACGACGCGGCGCTCCATGTCTGCATTGAGGTAGTACTCGTATCGAGGCTGCTTGCGCCCGGTCACGGCATGGAGGACGAGATTGGTGATGAGGCCTCGCCAGAACGAGAGCCCGCTGAGACTGAACCAACCGGAGAAGCGCCCGCCGCTCTGGAAGACGAGCTCCGAGTCCCGCTCGGGATCCTGGGTGTGCCGATGGTGGCACAGATGTTGCCAGCGATCGTGGTCGCGCGGATAGATCAGGATGAATCCCGTCACACGGCCGAGCCACTCGTTCATCCACCGGCGGCGGAAGACCGTGTCATGACTCGACTCGTGCTGTGCCGCATAGAGCCAGTTGACGAGCATGCCGTGTGCCGCGAACAAGGGCACGCCCCACCAGCTTCCCCAGGCGAGCCACAAGCCGGTCCCGGAACAGGCGATCGCTGCGAGGTGGCTTGCCAGCTGGAGACCACCTGCCATGTCGGATTTCTTCATGAGGCTGCGCAGCAGGTCTGGGTCGACCCGCGCCTTGCCCGGTGCGGCAAAGTCCTCGTTCAGGGGTGCCTCCCCGTGTTCAGCCCGTTTCATTGTCCCATCATGGTGACTTGAAGGCCAGCTTCCGGAGGTCCGTCAGCGCAGGCGCCAGACGAGGAGAGCGGCGAACATCGCGACCGCAACGGGCCAGTGCCAGAAGGCCAGGCCGCCCTCGAGGCAGGCCAGCACCAGCACGAAACTGATAGGGAGGAAGAAGCATCCTGCCGGGGTGGCCCAGATGAGCAGCCAGTCGTTGGTGAACTCCAGCAGGAAGCGGACGACGCCAGGCGCTCCCCTTGGCACCGGTACCCGGGGATTGAGAAACAGCATCCAGATGCTGACCGCCACCACGCCGAGAGACATCAGGAAGAGCTGCAGCCGGTCGCCCTCCATGCCGGCGACGGAAATGACCTCGCCCGTGAAGAACATTCAGGCGCCCACCGGCTCACCGGTGCCCGTACCCGACATCATGCCGGCGCCGGCCTTCTCCAGCATCTTCATGGAGGGATAGTCGAGGATCATCAGGCCGCCGTCGACGATGAGCGTCTGACCGGTGACGAAACTCGCTTCATCGCTGGCAAGGAAGAGGACCGCCGCGGCAATCTCGGCCGGGGTGCCCATGCGTCCCAGGACCGATGGCGGGAGAAACCACCCGTCCCCGCCCGAAGGTGGTTCCTCGGCGTCGCGCTCGGTGGTGATCCAGCCAGGCGAGACGCCATTGCAGCGCACGCCGAGGCGGGCTCCCTCCGCCGCGAAGCTCCGCACCAGCGCTTCCACGCCCGCCTTCGCAATCCCGTAGGTCCCCCAGTTGCCATGCCAGGTCGCCGTTGAACTGATGCACACGATGCTGCCGCGCCGGCGGGCGAGATGCGGCAGCGCATGCGAACTGACGAACCAGGGAGCATCAAGGTTGGGCCCGCGCAGCTTTTGCCAGCGCAGCCCGGGGGGATCATCGTCCCCGACTCCGGCGCGCCGTCCGCCGACTCCGGCGTTGTTGACGACAACATCGATACCGCCGAAACGGTCCGCCACCTCCGCGACCATGGCGGCGCTGGCGTCCTCCGAGGAGAGTTCGCACGACCAGAATTCGGCTTCGGCGCCCGCTGCCTCGAGTTCGTCCCGCACGCGCTCTCCCCTTTCCCTGTTGCGCCCGACAACGGCGATCCGCGCCCCCTCGGCAGCGAATCTCTTCGCGATTCCCCTGCCGATTCCAGAATTGCCTCCGGTGATCAGTGCCACCTTGTCTTTCATGTCTTGTACCCCCTTCAGGCGTTGAGGACGGCGATGTCCATCGGTGCAGCCACGCCTTCGACATCGCACGCGGTGACAACCTCAAGTGAACTTCCGGCCCACCCCTGTTGCCGCGCCAGATCAAGGGCCGCACCGGTCACAACGAGTGACGAGCCCTGTATCTTGCAGTGTTTTTCGAGTTTGGCGGCAAGATTGACCGCCTCGCCGATCACCGTGTATTCGAGACGGGTTTCGTCACCGACGGTGCCGAAGATGACGGTGCCTGTGGCAAGGCCCATGCCCCACGCCAGGAGGCGTTGGCTACGCGATTGCCGGCGCTGGTTCCAGGCGTTCATCTGGCGATCGATGTCGAGCGCCGCCACGATGGCGTCGGTCGCAAAGCTCTCGCTTGGAGCCGTGGCGCCAAAGGTGATCATCACGCCATCGCCCATGAACTTGTCGATGGTGCCACCATGATGCTGGACCGTCGACACGACGAGATGCTGGTAGCGCGACAGCATGGCAAGTGTCTGGCCCGGACCGACGCGACCGGACAGCGCAGTGAACCCCCTCAGGTCCACGAACAGGATCGCGGCATCCCGCAGCACGCCCTCTCCAGCGGCCACCACATCCTCGGAGTGGGTGATCCGGTCTGCGACTTCCGGAGCGAAGAAGCGGGTGAGATCCTTCGCCGCCTCACTGACCGCGACCGAGCGGATGAGCTGCTTGTGCGCCCGTGTCAGCGCGATGACGAGAATGCCGGTGACGAGGAGGAAGGTCAGAATCTTGTCGACCTCGCCGCCGATCAGGATATCGCTGGTGTAGAGGTAGTGGACGTAGTCACGGGTGACCTCGCTGGGAACCGGCGCCACGTAGAGCGCGTAGATGAGCAGGGCCAGCCATCCGGTAATCGCCGTGGCGCCTGCCATCAGGACGTAGCGCGGATCAAAGCGCAGGGTGCGCAGTGCGATCAGCACGAAGAGGTAGAGCATGGTCGGCACCTGGAGCGAGAAGCCCGGGGGCTGGGCGTACTGCAGGTGGAAACTCCAGATCGTCACCAGCAGCACGGCGATGTCGACCACGATCGACGTGACGATCATCCAGTTGGGCAGGCGCCTGGCGTGAGCGAGGAAGAGGCGCATCACCGTGAAAAGGAAATAGGTGCCCAGCGCCCAGGGCACCGGCTCGAGCATCGTGTCTTCGGGGAATGTCTTGGGCGAGAGCGTGTAGAGCACGGCGAAAAGGATGATGCCGATCATCTGGACCCAACCGATCAGCACCTCGCTGTCGGCCTGGTCGCGGGCTATCTGGTTCCTGACACGCTCGGGCAAGTGACCGGTCACCGGTTCGCCGAAGAGCAGGATCCGAAGCCTGGCGGCAGTGGCCTTCACGACCGGGTCATCCACAGGCTGGTCTCGATAGCGCCCGGGAGAAGCGGGATATCTCCGAGAACACCCGTTTCGAGACGATCCGGATGCCGGCGGGTCATGTAGTGGCTGGCAAAGAGTGGTGTCCAGGATCCTCCGGTCAGCATCGGCGCCACCACAAGCTGTTCATTGTAGCCGCGCCAGTCCCAGGCGCGTGGATAGCCGAAGGGGAGGAAGATGTCGTGGACATGAACGATGACCCCAACCGGGAGGTCGGGCACGATCCGGTTGAAGAGTTCGTCCACGTCGCTTCCCGGCATGGCGACATGGCTTGAGTCGATGAACAGCATATCGCCCTTTCCCAGATCTTCCACGACGGCGGGATCGGCGTCGTGAAGCATGTCTTGCATCCACGTGACGCCGTGGACGGGAAGGCGAGCACGCGGTTCGGGGTCGATGGCGACAAGGCGGGTGCTCACGGCGCCGTCGGCAATGGCGCGGGCCATGAAACGGGTGCTGTGCCCGGATCCGATTTCGACGATCCGCGAGGGCTGCCACCTGCGCACCATGGCATAGAGAACGGCAGCGTCCAGCCGCGGAAACCAGTCCTGGTTCCAGCGCGGTCCGGGAGCCGGATCGTCATGGCCGATCGCCTTCAGGTCGTCACGGAACTGTTCGAGATCGGTGATGACTTCGCAAAAGGACTCGAGATGTGAGGCGAACAGCCGCTCGACCACCTGGTAGCCGGCGATGGCGGGGAAGACTCCGGCATGACGGCACGGAATGAAGTACCCCTGACGGTCCAGTCCCGTCACCGTCGCGAGCGCCATTCCCAGGCGCCGGGCATAGCCGGTCAAGGGATGAGCACCAGGCCTTCGCGCGCAACGACGGATCCGGGGCGCCGCTGCTCCATCTCGGCGGCGATCGCATCCATGCGGTCATCGTCGTGCGAGGGGTCGTGGTGGAAGGCAACGAAAGTCTTCACCGAGGCGGCATCGGCGAGTCGTACGCCTTCCTGCCACGTCGAGTGGCCCCAGTTCACAAAGGCCGGAAATTCCTCATCGGTGTAGGATGAATCGTAGATCATCAGGTCGCTACCGGCGATCAGTTCGAGGATGTTCCGGTCCGGTGTTCCCACCACGTGCTCGGTGTCAGTGACGTAACACAGCGCCCGGCCGTCGTGTTCGACGCGGTAGCCGCAGGCGCCGTTCGGGTGGTTGAGGGGTGCGGTCACGATCTTCAATCCCGCGTGGGGCTCCAGGCAGTCTCCGGCGCGGAAGGTCTTCCACGTGATGTTGGCGCGAAGCGAGTCCCGGTTTACCGGTGTCTGCGGATCTTCCAGGAAGTGGCGCACCACGTCCTCGAGCATGCGGGGAGATTCGATGTGGCCGGCCCATACCGTCAGGCGCGTTTCGGGGTGATTGAGAGCGTTGAAGAGGGCCACGCCACAGACATGGTCGAGGTGGGTATGCGAAAGGAAGAGATCCGCTTCGACCGGTCCCTCACCGAGTGATTCGGACAGGGAACCGAGTCCGGTCCCGGCATCGAAGATGAGGAGCCTGCTGGCGCAACGGACCTCGAGGCAGGAGGTGTTGCCGCCGTAGCGTCGGGTTCCGGGATCGCTGCAGGCGATGCTGCCGCGCACTCCACGGAACCTGACCAGGAACTCAAGTGCCGATGGCATGGCTGCCTCACGTTGGTGTGGACGGTCATTTCATGGTCCCTGCCAAGGGTATATGGTCGCGGTCGCCTTGACCACGCCGGGAGACGTGCCATGTCCGGGAACCGGGAGACAGTCCTGCGGCTGATCCGCGAGCTCGCCGTGATGAATGGAGGCGATTTCGAACTTGCGTCCGGTGAGCGGTCTGCCGTCTACATCGATCTTCGACGGGTGACCATGCATCCTCTCGGCGCCAGCGCCATCGGGCACATGATCCACGACCGTCTGGCCGATACCGGTGTTGATTCCGTGGGAGGCATGGCGACGGCGGCCATTCCCGTTGTCACTGCGGTGGTCTGCGAGAGCCAGCGGCGAAGCGTTCCCGTCAGGGGGTTCTACGTGCGTGACAAGGCAAAGACCCGCGGCACGCAACGTCGTATCGAGGGTCTTCTCGAGGAAGGAGACAAGGTGGTCCTCCTCGAGGACACGATGACGACGGGACAATCAACCATGGCCGCCGTCGAGGCGGTTCGCGAGGCAGGAGCAACGGTGGTGCGCGTGATCACGGTGGTCGACCGTCTCAGGGGCGGCGCGGCATTGTTTGCGGATTCGGGTATTTCATTCGAGGCCCTCTTCACGCTTGACGGGATCACAGGCGACGGGCGTCCATGAGTTCCCCCGGGAGAAGTGACTGGGGAGGTATCTGGCTCGGTCTGGCGGTGTCCAGTTTCGCTGCATTCCAGATGCTGAAGCTGCCGCCGTCGCTGCCCCTGCTCATCGAGGCCTACGGCTACGGACGGGTCGTCGCCGGCGCTCTCGTCTCGGTCTATGCCCTTGCCGGGATCTTCTTTTCGATGACTGCCGGCACCCTGACCGGTCGATATCCGGCTCATGTGCTTGCTGGATCGCTTGCCTGTTTCTTCCTTGGCAATGCGGTCACCCTCATCTTTCCGGAGGTTGCCTGGATCAATCTCGTGGCGCGCACGATCGAGGGTCTCGCCTACACCGTGTTCGCCATCGCCGGCGCCGCCATTGCCAACCGTTCGGCAGCACCGGCAGACCTTTCCATGGTGGCAGGAATTGTCGCAGTCTGGGTGCCGGTCGGCCAGATATTGGCCCTTGCGACCGGTTATCTCTTTTTTGATTCCCTGGGCTGGCAACCGCTGTGGTGGCTGTCACTTTTTCTCACCCTCGCCCTCGCCCTGTGGCTCCTTGCGCGCCGGACCGGCGTGGAAAGGGCTCTTCGCGTCGAGGTCCATGACGCGGGGGCAGGCCAGCTTCGCCAACGGTTCTCCCTGTGGCTGGCGGCGGGTGTCTTTGCCGCCTGGGCCGGCCAGTACATCGCATTCATGACCTGGTTGCCCGACTACGTGGTCGGGCATTTTCAGGTCGGTGCCGATGAGGCCGCCGCCATCAACGCAGTGTCCGTGGCGGGCGTTCTGGCGAGTTGCCTGGCGACGGGGTGGCTGCTGCGCAAGGGGGTATCCTTCGGCCTCCTCTTCAGCGGGGCCACCGTCATCCAGGCAATGGTCTGGTTTGCTGGACCGTATCTCGACAGCCTCGCCGGGCTCGTCGCCATCACTGCCTATGGCATCGTCTCCGGCGCGCCACCCACCTGCATGTTCGCCGTTCCTGCGCGTCTCTTTGGTGGGGCACGTGCCGGCCCTTCCGCCTTTGCGCCCCTGATGACCGGACGCAGCCTGGGCGTTCTCCTGGCCCCCGTCGTGGCCGGTGGTCTTGTCGACACCGGAGGCTGGACGGTCTTCGCCTGGACCTATGGCATCCTCACCTTCGCTGCGGCTGCTGCCGGCGGCTTGATGGCCATTCTCGTGACGCGACGAGGCCGCTAGGAAGCTCAGGTGTTCAGGCGATAGCCGCCTGGAACATTGAGGAGAATGCGGGCTTCGGACCGGCCCTCCCCGAGTTTGCGGCGCAATCGCCAGATATGGGTTTCGAGGGTGTGGGTCCTGATCCGTGTGTCGTGTCCCCAGACCCTTTCGAGAAGGGTGTCGCGATCGACCGGGGCTTCCCCGGCGAGGAGAAGTTCGACAAGAATGAGAGACTCCTTTTCAGTGAGGCGGTTCGACGTTCCGCTTGGCCGGTGCTCCAGTGCACGGGATTCGGGATGGAAGGTGAAGGGCCCGACCTCCGCCGGCGCCATCACAGCGTATGCCGGCCGGTCGATCAGTTCCTTCACCCTTGCCATCAACGTGCCGAGGCGGAACGGTTTGGTGATCGCGTCGTCAGAGAGTCCGGAGCCGATCCTGATGACGGATATGGTTCCCTCCATGCGGGAGAGTGTCTGGCGAAGGGCGTCGACACAATCGTCCGTCAGGTCGTCATCGGCAATGACAGCTCCGAACCGGTCGGTCCCGAGACGTTCGAGTGCTTCCCTGGAGCCCGAACAGATGATCGGTGTCGTGCCGGGATTCACGTCCAGCTGTTCTGCGACGGCTTCGCCAAGGGGGGTGTCGGCCGTCACGACAAGGACCGCCCTGCCTGCTAGGTTCATGGCGCTGCCACAGGGACATTGCCGGCGTGACCGATATCGTGGTGTACGGGAAGGGGAGTGCGTGTTTTGGCGACCACGAGTTTCCCTGTGCACTGGGCTCTGCCGGTATCGTCGATCGAAAGGTGGAGGGTGACGGCGGCACCCCGGCCGGCGTGTGGCCACTGAGAAGGGTGCTCTTCAGGCCCGACCGGGAGGTGTGGCCGGAGTGCTCGCTTCCGGTATCGGCCATCGCGCCAGCGGACGGGTGGTGCGACGACCCCCGGCACGACGACTACAACAGGCCGGTTTCCCTGCCCTTTGCTGCCGGGTACGAGATCATGTGGCGCAGCGATCATCTCTACGACCTCGTGATTATCGTCGGATTCAACGACGATCCGCCGATTCCCGGCGCCGGCAGCGCCATATTCGTGCACCTGGCATCGGCTGACTTTGCGCCGACTGCCGGATGCGTTGCCCTTGCACGCGAAGATCTCCTGGCGATTCTTCCGGGACTCGACCAGACGAGTTCCCTCGACGTGCGTCATTCGTAGCCGTGGATTTCCCGCCAGTTGACGGGCTCGACGACAATCACCGCCCTTGCGAATTCGGCACGATAGACCATCCAGGTGCCATCGGGCAGCCAGATGCCGTCACCGGGTTCAAGGTCGAACGTGCCCTCACGGGTCTCGAGACTGAGTGTGCCCTCGAGGATGTACATGTATTCGTCGTAGAGAACCGTCCACTCCATGTCGCAGTTCTCGAAGAGACCGACCGACACGCCGAACGACTGGCTCTCCTTCGTCGAGACGTCACGCGAGACGGTGATTGTCCCCGGAGGGCCGCCAATCTGGCTGAACACACGTTCGGAGGACCGGACACGGCGGATGGCTGACATGATGGTTATCCCTCGTCTGTAAGGTTCGAAAGGTGCGGGCCGGCAAATCCCTTCGCCACCTCTCCGGCTGCTGCCGGACCGGCCACCGCCTCGATGTCGCCGAGACGCAAGGGTTCGATGGCCTGGCTGCGCAGATCGAGCTCCCGGCGTGAACGCTGTGGCAGGCCGTCGCGTGGAGGCTCGAGCAGGCGATGGGGATCGTCGCCGTTGAAGAATCCGAGATAGGGGCCGCCGAAGTCGTAGCCGATGAGGCGGGCAAGCCTCTCGTCATAGGTCCGGGCGATGTCCGGAGGATTGGCGAGGTACTGGTTCTCCTCCTGGCGCAACCAGCTCCAGCTGTACTGCAGGGCAAGACCGGTCCTGACAGCGTTGGAACGGTTGGTGCCGCCGCCATGCCAGACGCCGCCCGTGTAGAGCAGCACCGATCCGGCCGGCATCTCGACGGGAATCACCTCGTCGGTCCTGGCAAGGCGATCATGGTCCCACCGGTGGCTGCGCGGAACGATGCACGTCCCGCCGTTTTCGGCGGTGAAATCGGTGAGCGCCCACATTGTGGCGATAATCATGGGGGGAGAGGGGTGGCGCACCGGATAGATGCTTCCATCGCGGTGCAATCCCTGGGCGCCGGCTCCGGGTTCGAGGTGCATGATGCCGGAAAAGTTGAGCTGCCAGTTGGGTGTGTAGGGTGTGAACATCCGTTCGACGACATCCATGACGACGGGTGCCAGCACGATGTCGCGCGCCGCCGCCGATCGGGCGAGGACGCCGCCGAGTCGCCTTGTGTGGCGCCCCAGGAACTCGTCGTGCCCCAGCGGAGCGGCGGCGATGTGGGGCGCCAGTTCCTTGAGGGCCCGTTCCGTCATGCTCGGGGAAAGGCGGCGCACCACCAGATAACCGTTCTCCTGGAAGAACTCGTGGAGAAGATCCGCCGGCGTGGAGGGTTCAAAGGCGACAAGGGACGTCATGGTGCACCCTCTCTTGTGGCCACCAACTCCGATCCCGTCCCGGCGCCACCTGTTGTCACGTCCCACCACCTCGTCGCCTCCGGGACCACTCTTCGGCACACAGGACTGTCGATGTGAAGGGCGCCCCTATCCATCGGACTGACAACGGGGACCGGAGCCCGTTAATCTCAGGTGACACGCGCGTTGCGAGCGGGAGTGACAGCGGAACATCGCCTGACCGTCATGGCCCACACCCATGGCTTGTTCCCTCGCGACTTTGTACCGGCAAGTGTAGGGCATCGTCGTGCAGCCGCGCCATGACAATCCTCAGACGGCGTCAGCAGGATCCGGTTCCGCCTGCTCTGCCCGACTGCTGCACGGGAAATCAGTTCTGTCGACACGGACGATGCCACCGGACGACGGATTTTGCTGTCGCGTCAGCCGATGGTGGCTGAGACCACCTGCATCCGGGCAATGAACATGGCATCTGCACCCGGAATCCGGGGAGACCGGGTGCAGATCCTGGCGATGTCAGCCGATGAGACCGCCGTCGGTGCGACGGACCGCAATGATGGCCGATCGTGGCACAGAGGTGCCGCCGGACGGGAAGTGGGAACCGCCGTCTTCGCCTGGATGCTGGACGCCGACGAACAGTGTCCTCCTGTCGGGCGACCACGCGATCCCCGTGATCTCGGCTTCCCGGGGGCCGACCAGGAAGCGGCGGATTTCACCGGTCTCGGTATCGCCCGCGAGCATCTGATTGTTGCCGTGGCCCTCGAAGTTGCCCGTGTTTGAGTAGTTGCCGTCGGTCTGGATCCACAGCAACCCCTGCTGGTCGAACATCATGCCGTCAGGTGAATTGAACATGTTTCCTGAGTTGATGTTGTCGGAGCCTGCGTTTGCATCCGCATGGACCGCCGGATTCCCGGCAAGGGCAAAGAGGTCCCAGGAAAACGTCGGTGCGGCATGATCGTCACCGTCCGGCCGCCAGCGAAGGATCTGTCCGTAAAGATTCCCTTCGCGCGGATTGGGCCCGCCGACAGGGGTCGCATCTCCGCCGGCATTCGGCTTGATGCCACGGTTCTTGTTGTTGGTCAGCGCGACGTAGCTTTCCACCCTGTTGGGATGGGAAGCGACCCATTCGGGGCGGTCCATGGTCGTGGCGCCGAGGATCGATCCCGCCATCCTCGTGTTGACGGCAATCTCCTCTGCGCTCATTCCCGTGGAATCCGGTGTCAACGCCATCCATTCACCGGTCTGGTCATCGGAGAACCTGGCAACGTGGAGTGTGCCGGAATTCAGCAATTCGGAATTGTCACCACCGGGCGCGTAGTGGCCTTCGGAGACGAATCGGTAGAGGAACTCTCCGCGCTCGTCATCGCCCATGTAGACGACCACACGCCCGTCGGACGCCAGGACAACGTCGGCGTTCTCGTGCTTGAACCGGCCAAGGGCGGTGCGCTTCTTCGGGGCGGAGGCGGGGTCAAGGGGATCGATTTCGACAACGTAGCCAGCGCGGTTCGGCTCGTTCGGGTGGCGCGAGATGTCGAACCTGTCATCAACTTTCGCCCACCCGTAGCCCCAGTCTTCCAGTTTGACGCCGTAGCGCTGCATCGCTGCCGTGGGTTCGTAGTCCGGATCGGAGGATGAGAAGTAGCCGTTGAAGTTCTCCTCGCAGGCAAGGTACGTGCCCCAGGGGGTCTCGCCGCTGCCGCAGTTGTTCCAGGTTCCCATGGAGCGTGTACCGGTCGGGTCGCCGGCGGTCTTCAGGAGATCCGACCCGGCAGCCGGACCGGTCAGTTCCATCGTGGTGCCGGTGGTGATTCGCCGGTTGTAGACACTGTCCCTGACAAACATCCAGCGGTCGCCGTCGGGTGCGATTTCGAACAGCGACACGCCATGGGCCATCATCCCCTTGCGGATGTCGTCGTCACTGGCAGCCTTGTTGTCCGCACGGTTGCCCCAGATGATGTCACGGTTTGTGTACTCGTTGTTGACGGCCATGATGATGTGGTTGGCCAAGTGGAATACGGCCATGCCATCGTTGTTGTCGCCGAAGGCTCGCGCCTGGCTTTCGGCGGTGCCGCGCGTGGCGTCGTCGAATTCAGGCGCATCGGACCAGAGCGGGTCACCCCAGCGGATGAGCGTGTACCACTCGAATCCTTCGGGAACGGTGATGGAGTCATCGGTGCCCGCAGGGATCTGGTCAAATCCGAAACGGTCCGTTCCGGCCAGGGCCATGCTCGTGAGCGATGTCGTTCCGGTGACGAAGGCGCCGAGGCCGAATGTCATCACACCGAGAATCCCGCGGCGGCTGATGGCTGCTTCGATCACGCGGTCGAGATCGGTTGTCCGGGACGATGCGGAAGGGGTCATGCTGTCAGTCATCGTTGCATCCTGAGGTTTGAGGCTGTCGGGCGAAGTGCCGCCCCTGATTGCTTATCCCCTACCGGCGGATCGTTTCAGAAACGTGACGGAATTGCTGCAGGCGTATGAAAATGACCGCAACCTGGAGGGCCCGTCGATCCACATCTGCTGAAACGGTTGCACCGGTGCACAGGTCATCGACAATTCCTCGCACAAGGCTCCACTGCCTGTCGTCTCGCCAGCGTCTCTCAAGGCAACGAGAGACGAGCGGATCAGTACGTTCACCGACCTTTGTGCAACCGTCGTGAAGTCAAGCCGATCGTTCCGGCAAACTTGGGCCCCGTTGAAGTGAGACCACGAATCAGTCAGTCTATGGACGAAACCCTTCAAGGAGGAGATATCGTGAAATTGCTCAGACTTTCAACATGCGCGCTGGCTGCCGTGGCCCTGATCGGGCTTGGCTTCAGCGCCTCTGACGAGGCAGGCGCACAGGATAAGACATTCATCTCGATCGGAACGGGTGGCCCGACCGGTGTCTACTTCGTGGTCGGAAACTCTGTGTGCCGCATGGTCCACAAGGAAGCCGCCGAGGGCCGGTCGTCAGGTCGCCAGCACGGTATTCGCTGTGCCGCGCCATCGACCGGTGGTTCCACCTACAACATCGGCCAGATCTGCCAGGGCGAGCTCGAGTTCGGCGTCGCCCAGTCCGACTGGCAGTTTCACGCGGTCAACGGCAGTTCCGAAAAGGTCACCAACTGTCCTGGCCTTCGCGCGGTCTTCTCCGTGCACGGCGAGCCCTTCCACCTCATCGCTGGTGCAGGTACCGAAATCGGTTCCTTCACCGACACCATGGGCATGCGCATGAACATCGGCAATCCCGGTTCGGGCCAGCGCGGCACGACCGAGGTGCTGATGGAAGGCTACGGCATGACCACCGACGACTATGCGGCGGCAACAGAATTGACCTCGACAGAACAGTCGCAGGCTCTCTGTGACGGCAAGATCGACGCCTATGGCTACACTGTCGGCGTGCCCAATGCAGGCGTCTCCGTGGCAACCGATGGTTGCGACGCCTACATCGTCGATCTCGACGGCGACGTCGAGCAGCAGCTGGTGGCCGACAATCCCTACTATGCCTTCACCACCATTCCGGCGGGGACATACAAGACCACGACCGATGACGTCACGACCTTCGGTGTGATGGCGACTTTCGTCAGTCATGAGAACGTGCCGGAGGAGGTGGTTTACGAGGTCACCCGTGCAGTGATGGAGAACCTGGACGACTTCAGGGCCCTGCATCCTGCCTTCAGGAACCTCGATCCCGCAGACATGATCGTGAACGGGCTTTCCGCACCGATCCATCCCGGAGCGGCCAAGTACTATACAGAGCAAGGCTGGATGTAATTCTATCGCCTGAGACGGCCGGCACCCCCGGAAGGGTGCCGGCCGTCCGCTCGCAGGTTCGCCCGTGATGAAGAACGCGCCGGTGCCGAAACCGGTCGGAGTCGCAGAGGATCCGGAGACATTCGAGTACCAGGGACGCCGGCAGGGTCCGCGCGTTGCGCAGGCCATCGGCCTTCTCTGTTTCTCCTGGTCCGTCTATCAGTTGTGGATTGCCTCACCCCTCCCCTTCATGCTGAATTTCGCCATCATCGGCGATGTGCCGGCACGGGGGCTCCATCTCTCGTTTGCATTTGTGCTCTGTTTCCTGATCTATCCGGTGTCGCGGCGCTGGAGGGATCGCGGACTACCGCCCTGGGATATCGCCCTGGCGGTCACCGGCCTGATCGCCGCCTCCTATCTCTTCTTCGGCTGGGACGGTCTCGTCTCCCGACACGGTCTGCTCTACGTCTGGAACGGAATTCCGGTCGAGGCCATCCTCGGTGGTGTCGGCATCCTGCTCTTGCTGGACGCCACGCGCCGTGCGATCGCAATTCCCCGGGCCGCCTCACGTCTGGAACGGGATTCCGGGCGAGGCCCTTCTCGGGTGGTGCCGCCACCTTGTCTTGCTGGGCGCCCCGCGGCGGGCGATCGGAATTCCGCTGGTCATCGTCTGCGGCGTTTTCCTGGTCTACTCGATCTTTGGCCAGTCGATGCCCGACATCATCTCGCACAAGGGGCTCAGCCTGACGCGGCTGATCGGTTATCAGTGGCTGACAGGTGAGGCCGTCTTCGGCATCCCCATCAGCGTTTCGGTCAGCTTCGTCTTCCTGTTCGTGCTGTTTGGCGCGTTGCTCGACAAGGCCGGCGCGGGGCAGTACTTCCTTGCCCTTTCCTTCGCCATGGTCGGGCGCTTCAGCGGAGGCCCCGCCAAGGCAGCGATCCTGGCGTCGGGCATGACGGGCATGATTTCCGGCTCGTCAATCGCCAATGTCGTCACCACTGGCACTTTCACGATTCCCGTCATGAGACGGATCGGCATGCCCGCGGTGAAGGCCGGCGCCATCGAGGTCGCTGCATCGACCAACGGCCAGATCATGCCCCCGATCATGGGCGCTGCCGCCTTCATCATCGCCGAGTTCATCGGAATCTCGTACTTCGACGTGGTCGCGGCGGCAGCAATTCCGGCCGTCCTCAGCTATCTCGCGCTGCTCTACATTTCCCATCTTGAGGCGGCGAAACTCGGGCTCAGGGGACTTCCTTCAGCAGAGATTCCGCCGCTTGGCACGACCTTCCTCGCCGGCGTCCATCACCTGATTCCCATCGTCATTCTCGTCTATCTGCTCATGGTGGAGCGCTGGAGCGCGCACAGCGCCGTCTTCTATTCGATCCTCTCGGTCATGGTGATCATCGTTGCGCGCCGGATCGTCGCCACGGCTCGCGGGCACGGCCAGCCGCTGGCGGAGGCGGTTCGCGACGGCTTCACCGAGATCTACCTCGGGATGGTTGCCGGTGCGCGCAACATGGTCGGGATCGCCATTGCCGTGGCAGCCGCCGGAATCATCGTCGGCGCCGTGTCGTCGACAGGCCTCAACAATGCCATGGTAGGCGTGGTCGAGGCGATCGCCGGTGGCAACATCTACATCCTGCTGGGGCTGACCGCCATCCTCTGCATCATCCTCGGCATGGGCCTTCCGACGACCGCCAACTACCTGGTCGTCGCCTCCCTCCTGGCGGGTGTGCTGGTGGAACTCGGTGGGGCGGCGGGGCTCGTTCTGCCGCTCATCGCCGTTCACCTCTACGTTTTCTATTACGGTCTGCTGGCGGACTCGACTCCACCCGTCTGCCTTGCCGCCTTTGCTGCCTCGGCGATCTCCAGGGCAGATCCCCTGAAAACCGGAGTGCAGTCGTTTCTGTACGACATCCGCACGGCGATCCTCCCGCTGGTGTTCCTGTTCAACACGGAACTTCTGCTCATCGGTATCGAGAGCATCTGGCATGGAGCCCTCGTGACGGTGATGTCGTTGCTCGCCATCCTTGCCTTCAGTTCCCTCACCCAGGGCTGGATGTTCGTCAAGGTGCGCTGGTACGAGGCGATCCTGCTTGCCGTGGCGTGTTTCATGCTGTTTCGCCCCGGCTTCTTCATGGACCGCATGGCGCCGCCCTTCGAGCCAGTTCAATTCGAGGCCTTCGTCTCGGGCGAGTTCACGCCCGAGTCCGGTCGCCAGGTCCGGCTGCACGTGACGCGTGCGACGGACTACGGCGATCGGTTCAAGCTGTTCGTGCTGGAGACGCCGGACGGACAGGCGGCGACCCCGTCAGAGACCTTCGGCGTCCACCTGGTCAGGGAGGACGAGGACACGTTCGTCGTGGCCGATCTTGCCTGGAACGGTATGGCGGAGCAGGCGGGAATGGACTGGGGCGACTACGTGACGGGCGTCGACGTCGAACAGCTTGATCTGCCTCCCAAGGAGCTCATCTATCCGGCCGGCCTGCTATTGCTGGGCCTGGTCTTCGTATCACAATTCATGCGTGGGAGGCGCGCCACCCCAACCCTGAAGGAGCCTCAGGCAGGCGCCCGTTGAAGCGCAGTTTCGAGTTGTACGTGCTCCCGTGCCGGCAGGCGCAGACCATCAGCCTTGCGACCGGCGCCTCTTGGCGTCCTGTGAGCACAAGGTCATACCGGGTCCGGTCTCTGGATTGAAGCCGTTGCCCATCACGCCGGATCGGCTGGAGATCACGGGACCAACCTTGGGACTTGCACCGCGTTCCTGTGCCCCCCTGATCATTCGTTTCCGGCTCCGCTACGACGCATCAACACCTTGCCGGTTGGAAACGCCGGACTTGATCAGGTCGGCAGCCTTCTCGCCTGCCATGATCGATGGCGCATTGAGATTGCCGCTGGTGATGGAGGGAAAGATCGAACTGTCGACCACCCTCAGACCGGAGAGGCCGCGGAGCCGGCATTCGGGATCAACCACGGCGAGATCATCTGTTCCCATCCTGCAGGTGGAGCAGGGGTGGTAGCCGGTTACGGCCCTGTGCCGGATCATGGCGTCGATGTCGGCATTGCTCCGGGCGTTGGCCCAGGTGTCCTCTTCCCGTGTCCGGTAGGGATCAAGTGCCGGCTGCATGGCAATGTCCCTTGCCTGACGGACACAGATCCTGAGGTCGTCGAGGTCCGAGGGCTCACTCAGGAAACGGAAATCGATGGCCGGCCGGACAGCGGGGTCGGCAGACCGGAGCCTCACCTCGCCACGGCTGCGTTCGCGCAAGGTGCCGACGCACATGGTGAACCCGCCGGTATCGGACGGGATGTCGTGGTCATGGAGAAAGAACGGGAAGAAGTGATACTGGATATCCGGGTGGGGCACGTCGTCACGGGTCTTCGTGAAGGCGCCCGTGAAGACGGCGTTGGTGGCGCAGATCCCGCTCCGGTTCAGGAACCATCGGGCGCCGGCCATGGCTCTGGAGAGCGGGCCTGCATACCGGTTGAGCGAATGGCAAACGGGTCCTTCGAACCCGATGTGGAGTTCAACGTGCTCCTGGAGATTCTGTCCGACCCCTGGAAGGTCATGATGCACGGCGATTCCGACCTCGCAGAGGTTGTCTGCCGGACCGATGCCCGACAGCATCAGGATGTGCGGTGACCCGAAAGGCCCGGCAGACAGGACGATCTCCCGGGAGCAATGCACGATGTTGATGTCACGATCCTTTCGGATCCTGACACCGGTGGCACAGCCCTTTTCGATCTCGATTCCGACAACCTCGGCATGGGTGCGGATTTCGAGGTTGGGACGGTGCCGTGCGGGTTCGAGATAGGCGCCGGCGGTACTGACACGCCGGCCATCGGCAATCGAGGCGTCGAACCAGCCCATGCCTTCCTGGTTCTCGCCGTTGAAGTCATCGCACAGGCGAAATCCTGCCTCGAGGCCGGCCTCGACAAAGGCATCGCCCATCGGCAGGCGGAATGACTGGGGCCCTGTGCGCACCGGCCCGCTGCCACCGCGAAAGTCCGTCTCGCCGCCGGAGTGCGTCTCAAGCCGCTTGAAGAACTCCAGCACGTTCAGGAACGACCAGCCTGTGGCGCCTTCGTTCTCCCAGCGATCGAAGTCCATCGGGTGGCCCCTCAGGAATGCCATGCCGTTGATGGCAGATGAGCCACCAAGACCCTTGCCCCGGGGCTGAAAGATCCGCCGTCCCGCCATGTTGTCTTGAGGTTCGGACCACCAGGCCCAGTTGTACGGTCCCCCGGTCCAGTTGAGATAATAGCCAAGCGGCATGTCGATCGACCAGTGCCGCGCCCTGCCGCCGGCCTCGAGAAGCAGCACCCGGATCCCCGGATCCTCGCTCAGACGTGCCGCCAATGCACTGCCCGACGACCCCGCTCCGACAATGATGTAGTCCGGTGTCATGGGCCTTGCCAGGCAGGAATTCGTGAAGGCACTTGCGACCCTTTCGACCGTCCGGGCCCCCTCACAAGGCTCGGTCCCGGGAGACCCTCATTGTCCTGAAAGTACGCGATTCACCATATCATCCCTTTGTGTGCCGGGTTTCAACGAGACGCCGCACTTCGATGGCGGATCGTCAGGAACCCGGTCCGGGCCGCTTCCTGCGCCCAGGCAGGCTGATGCCATTGGAGCCCAATAGAGGCGTCAACTCAATATGTTGGCGGGGTTTCCCGGGCCGTGTTACCGTGTGACGGTCCGATTGGCATCATGCCAAGAGTCAGCGACCGGCATGTGGGAGATATGCAGATGGTTCACCTCAATCGCATGAAGTCGTGGCCCTGGGCCTACGATGACGTCATCAATCTGCCCCTGACACTCTATGAGACCGAACCCTGGACGCCGGCCAGACCCCTCACCGAATCCCGTATTGCTCTTGTGTCCACGGCCGCCGTTCATCGCCGGGATGACAAGCGCTTCAGTCTGTCGGCCCGGGACTTCCGCCGCCTTGGCACAAATGACCGGGACCTCATCCAGAGTCACCATTCCGGCGACCATGACCGCACCGGCTTTCAGCAGGATCTCAATCTGATCCTGCCATTTGATCGCCTTGGCGAACTGGTCGAGGCCGGTGAACTCGGATCCATCGGGCCGACACACTATTCGTTTCTCGGCGGTTCGCCGCCTGACCAGATGGAACGGGCTGCCCGGAAGGCGGCACAGGAGATGAAGGCCGAGGGCGTCGACACGGTGCTGCTCTGTCCCGTTTGACCCTTCTGCACGCGCGCCGTGAGCGGGCTTGCCCATTACCTGGAGGAAGACGGGCTGACGACAGTCATGCTGGCCCTTGTTCGTCCCCATGCTGAAGCCATGCGCCCACCGCGGGCGCTATGGGTACCGTTCGAGCTCGGCAAGCCCTTCGGCGAGCCCATGGATGCGCCGTTCCAGATGCGCGTTCTGAGCGCCGCGCTCGATCTCCTCAAGGAGCCCGGCGGGCCGGTACTGGTTGACTTCCCCGGGCCGGTTTCGGACTACGACAGGGACCTCGGCTGGTCGTGCCGTTCCCCGAAGCTGCAATCCGGTGCCGAACGCACCGATCCTGCGGCGTTGCTGGCCCGCATCAGGACGGAAGACCGGACCATCCGGTCTCTCTACACCAGGGCCGCGGCAAGCCGCGGGCGCTCAAGCGTCGGTGCCAGCGGTGTGGCGCTTGACGATCTTGCAGCCTTCCTGACGGGTTTCCTCGGCACTGACCCACCAGCCAATCCGGTCAGGAGCCTCTCGCTTCCACAGACGTTCCGTTTCGCCCTTGACGACCTGATGGCCTACTACACCGAGGCCAAGAGTTTCGAAGGCGAACTCACGACGAGCACGGATCTGGGCAGATGGTTCTGGGACGAAACGGCGGCGGGGCGCCTCCTGATCGAACTCGAACATGCATGCCGCAGCAGTTCAAACAGGACACTGCGCTGGATGTCCGAGATCGGAATTCTCGTTCCGTTCTATCCGGAGTAGAACCGGCAGAACCATGTGTGGGACGACAGCACACCAGCGCGCTCCCGTCCCACACGTGACGAACTACTTCATGACGTTCGTCCACACCTGGTCGTAGAGCCTCACGACATCGTCCTCGCAGGCAGGAACGAACTCGGGATCCGGCGTTCCTTGCGGAGCGTTGAGTTCCGGCGCCGTCGCGAGCTCGGGATCGAAGTACTGCGCAGCACCCATGATGCCGCCATTCACCCCCACATAGTTCGATTCAAGGGCGATGTTCTCCGGCACCATCATGAAGTCCATGAAGATCATGGCATTCTCGACGTTCTCGGCTCCCTTGGGCACGGCAAGATTGTCCATCCACCCGGTATAGCCTTCCATGGGGTGTGCAAACGCCACCGATGGCTTTTCGGCGCGTGTGCGGATGGCGTATCCGTCCCAGTTCATCGTCGCATCGACTTCGCCCGAGACGATCAGCTCTTTCGGATCCATGGAGTAGGAGCGCACCCACTCCTTTTGCCGAAGGAGCAGGTCCTGAACCTGGCGCATTTCGTCCGGATTTGAATTGCAGCGCGGGAATCCGAGATAGCGCAAGGCCATGTTGATGACCTCGACAGAGTCCTGGAACATGTTGATGCGACCCTTGAGCACGTCCGGTGGATCGAAGAGGACGGCCAGTGTGTGGATGTCGCCGTCGAAGACGTCCGTGTTCACATTGAAACTCGTGGTGCCCCACATCCAGGGAATGGAGTAGTTGCGCCCTGGATCCCAGTAGACATCGATCCAGCGTGGTTCGACGTTCTTGAAGTTGGCAAGCTGGTTGGGCTCGACACGCTGAAGCAGATCCTCCTTGATCAGGATCTCGACGAGATAGTCGCCCGGCACGATGATGTCGTAGCCCGTCGCGCCGGCCATCATCTTGGCGAGCAGGTCCTCGTTGCTGGCAAACGTGTCTATGTTGACCGTGATCCCGGTCTCGGCTTCGAACTTCTCGATCAACTCGGGGCTGGTGTAGTCCGCCCAGGTGTAGAAGTTCAGTTCTCCCTCGGCGCTGGCCCGGGGAGTGCCGAGCGAGGCGGCCAGCAAGATGGCCGCCGTCGCGCCAAGCAATCTTCTCAACATGGTTGCCCTCCTTTTGAATACGATTTGAATACAGACTGTAACCATAACCCGTTTCGGGAGAAAGCCCAGTTGGAACCGCGGGACGTCTCAAGAGGGGTCCTGCCCTGTTTGCGATGCGGCTGGTCATTGAGGCAGGTACCGGATGGCTGCGGGTCTCGCCATGCCGCGGTTGACTTCACAAGTCCTGACTCATGACGGTGCTGGACTACTGACCGGAACCTATCCCTGAGCATCAGGTCGTCTCCTTCTTGCGCAGAAGGACCGCCAGACTGACGATGACGATCGAGACACCGAGCAGCATCGAAGAAACGGCGTTGACCTCGGGCGTTACGCCCATGCGGACCTGACTGTAGATGTAGACGGGCAGCGTCGTGGCGCCGGCGCTCGCAACCATCTGAGTGATGATGAAATCGTCGAGCGAAATGACGAAGGCGAGCGCGGCGCCCGCGACGATCCCCGGCATCAGCATCGGCAACGTGACATGGCGGAACGTCTGCACGGGATCCGCGTAGAGATCGGCGGCAGCCTGTTCCAGAGCGGTGTCCATGCCATGCAGCCGGGCCCGTATGGGCAGGTAGGCGAAAGGCAGGCAGAAGACCGTATGGGCGATCATGACATTGCCGACACCAAGTTCCAGCCCGATCAGGCTGAGAAACGAAAGCAGGGCCACGGCGGTGACAATCTCGGGCACCATGAGCGGTGAATTGATTACCGCGTAGCAGCCCGTCAGGCCACGGAACCGCGGCACCCTCGTGGTCGCCAACGCAGCCGCCGTCGCCAGGATCGTTGCCGAAATGGTTGCAACCGTCGCGACGAGAAACGAATTCGTGGCTGCCTGCCGGATCGCGTCATTAGCGAGGGCCTTGGCGTACCAGTCCAGACTGAACTCGCTCCAGTTCGATACGGAGCGCCGTTCGTTGAACGAAAAGAACACCAGGACGAACAGCGGCAGATAGAGGAGACCCAGACAGACCGCAGCAATGAACCCGAATCCCGGATAACGCTTCAGATCAAAGGTTCGGGGACCGGCCATCATGTCAGGCCACGTTTCGTTCCCGGCGGGCGACCTGCCGGGCGTAAATCATCAGCGCGATCAGCACGAGGGAGAGGAGGATCATCGCTGCTGCCGCGCCAAAGGGCCAGTTGCGCGCGGTGCCGAACTGTTGCGCGATCAGATTGCCGATCATCAGGTGCTTGCCACCGCCGAGCAGGTCGGGAGCCAGAAACGAGCTCAGTGAAGGGATGAAGACAAGGAAACAGCCCCCGGCGATTCCAGGGAGCGAGAGCGGGATCAGGATGCGTTGCAACACTCTCCAGCGGTTGGCGTAGAGGTCATAGGCAGCCTCCACGAGCCGGAAATCAATTCGTTCCAGGCTCGCGTAGATCGGCAGCACCATGAAGGGAAGGAAGCTGTAGAGCAGGCCGAGGCCGATCGCGAAATCGGTGTACAGCAACGAGAGCGGCTTCTCGGCGATGCCGATGCCCATGAGGATGGAATTGAGCGGGCCCTGATCCCGCAGGATCAGCATCATCGAAAACGTCCTCACCAGGAGATTGGTCCAGAATGGGACCGTCACCAGGAATATCAGAACGTTGCGGAGTCCGGGTGGACGGGTGGCGATGAAGTAGGCCGTCGGGAATCCGATCAGAAGGCAGCCAACGACTGCGAGGCCCGCAAGAATGACGGAGCGGGCGCCGATCTGGAGATAGGATAAATGGAACGTGAGCGTTCCATCGAAGATGTCGCGTTCGAACAGGAACTGGATGTATGCACCAAACGACAACTCCCAGACCACGCCGCCGTAGGTGCCGGGAACCAGAAAGGAGTAGACCAGGATCAATCCGAGCGGAGCAAGTCCGAAGGCGCCGATGAGTGCAAACGCCGGTGAGAGCAGGATCAGACTGCGCCGTGCCGCCGGCAGACTGCTGAAGCGGTCGACCCACGTCGCCTGGTCCACGACATCGCGCCGTTCAGCCATGGGGAACTCAGCCGACCAGGATCCGGGCCGCGCCCGGTGCAATGAGAGCCCGCACGCTGTCTCCCACTGACATGCCGTGACTGTGATCAGCGACATTCTGCTCGTAAACCTGCAATTCCGGCCCACGTTCCAGCTTGACGCGATAGCTCGTATCGGTTCCCCGATAGAGGCAGTCCGTGATTCGTCCGGCAAGCCCCGATCCCGGATCGGCAGTCAGCACGATCCGCTCAGGTCTCAGAGACAGCGTGACCCGACATCCCGCCGCCTTGGTGCCGACGGGCCGCGCGAGGACCTCGGCGCCTCCTTCGAGCTGGCAGCGGATCATGTCGCGTTCAACCGTGCCGAGGACGGCCGACAACAGGTTGGTTTCGCCCATGAAATTGGCGACAAAGGGGTTGGCGGGGTGCTCGTAGATCGCGTCGGGCGTGCCCACCTGCTGGATCCGGCCGGCCTGGAGCACGGCGATCCGGTCGCTCATGGTGAGCGCTTCCTCCTGGTCGTGTGTCACGAAGATGAATGTGATTCCCGTCTCACGCTGCAGGGTCTTGAGTTCGAGACGCATCTCCTGGCGGAGCTTGAGATCGAGTGCCGAGAGAGGCTCGTCAAGGAGCAGGACCCGGGGATGGTTCGCCAGTGCCCTCGCGAGCGCAACGCGCTGTTGTTGTCCGCCGGAAAGCTGACTTGACTTGCGTTCCCCGAGGTCAGGCATCTTGACGAGGGTCAGCATCGTCTCGACCGTGCGCCTGATTTCGGCCTTGTTCCGGCGCAGCATGCGCAGTCCGAACGCCACGTTCTCAGCAACGGTCATGTGGGGAAACAGCGCGTAGTGCTGAAACACCGTGTTGATTGGCCGCTTGTGGGGAGGAAGACCCGCCACATCGTCGCCGAACAGCAGAATGTCGCCTCGCGTGACCTGCTCGAACCCCGCAATCAGACGAAGGAGCGTTGTCTTGCCACACCCCGACGGGCCGAGCAGGGTAAAGAACTCGTTATCCCGGATGGCAAGAGAGACTTCGTCAAGGGCCGTCACGGACCCTGCAGTACCCGTTTGGAAGACCTTTGTGACGGAACGAAGTTCGATGGCCGTGCCGACCGCCGCGGGTGGTGTCTGGCTCAAGGCTGCATTCATCCCGAATGCGGTAGCCTCCCGTTCAACCTGACGGCAATTCGACACCGGTCCGCGAAAGACCGGTGTGCACCATGGAGCGCAACGTCATCCACGCAGGCCTTCCACGTGTGTCCCTTCAGTTTGCCCGCATGGTGCCGGACTTCATCATCGGATATCAATATCCCGGTCACCCCGACCAGAAGCCTTCACGCACGAGGTCATCCTGTGTGCGAAGAAGACTCGTGCGCAGGATGTCCACAATGCGGTCGATCTCGTCCCGCTCCAGGATCAGGCAAGGTGACAGGATGTTGAGATGCGCCAGGGGTCTCAGGATCAGACCCAGTTCCCTGGCATGGCTCGACGTGCGGTGTCCCACATCGGCTTCGAACGGCAGCAGCTCCCCGGTTTCCTTGTCGGCGACGCTCTCGATTCCCATCATGAACTTCTGGCCGCGGACATCGCCCACGATAGGCAGATCCATGAGCGAGCGGATTCCCTCCTCGAAGTAGGTCCCCGTTTTCCGGACATGGCCGCACAGGTCGATCGTCTCCATCAGGTCAATGTTGGCGAGAGCCGCTGCACAGCACACGGGATGGCCCGAATACGTGAATCCGTGGGTGAACATGGCGCCTGTCTCGATGGGCTTACCGATGACCTCGAAGACCTCGCGCGATATCAGCGTCGCACCCAACGGCAGGTAGCCCGACGTCAGACCCTTCGCGCAACTGATCAGGTCGGGGGCCATCTCGAACAGGGAATCGGAGGCGAAGAACTCGCCCAGACGACAGAATCCGGTGACCACCTCGTCGGCAATGACCAGGATGCCGTGGCGCTTGCAGATCTGCGATATCCGCCGGAAGTACCCCGGGGGAGGATCAATGACGCCACCCATTCCCATGATGGGTTCGGCGAAGAAGGCGGCCACCCTCTCCGGTCCGATCTCGAGGACCGTGTCGTTGAACTCCTGTACGAGGTGATCGCAGAACGCCTCGAGCGACATGCCCTCCGGCCGGCGATAGGCATAGGGTGCCGAGACATAGCGGATGTTCTCTTCGGGTGTATCGAAGCCGACCTTGTTGAAGTCGAGACCCGACAGCGCAGCCGAGACGGCCGTACTGCCGTGGTAGGCGCTGTGCCGGCTTATGACGATCTTGCGTTCGCCTTGTCCCAGGTGATTGAAGTAGTGCTGGACAATTCTCAGCGCCGTGTCGTTGGCGGTCGACCCTCCTGTCGCATAGAACACGTGGTCAATGTTGTCCGGCGCCAGTTCGACAAGCTTCGCGGCAAGCTGGGCCGCCGGCGGTGTCGATGTACTGTGAAAGGGATTTGCGTAGGGCAGGCGACGGGCCTGTTCGGCGATCGCATCGACGATTTCCGACCGGCCATAGCCGACGTTGACGCACCACACACCGCCGATGCCGTCGATGAGCTTCCTGCCATCGATATCCCAGACATAGGGCCCTTCGCCTTCGACGAGAATTTCCGAACCCGTTTCGTGAAAGGTCGCGAAATCGGCCCAGCCATGAACGACGTGATCGCGATCCTTGGTCCAGAGATCATGTGCATCGTAAGCAATGTTCGATCTCATCGCCTCTCCCCATTCGTTGTGCGCTTCGCTGAAGCAACCTGATTGTCAAGGCAGGATCCGTCAGCCTGTGTTTGCATACAAAAACAATACACACCGCATTCGTGTGGCGTCAACGCGACACCCGGGCAGGGAGACGTGCGGTTTCAGGCGTGGATGCCCGGAGGCGCCATCCCATGCGGGCCTAGCGATAGCGCGCCGTCAACGGAGCCGTGGGATCCGGGCTGCCGGCGACCCAGGCTTCACCCTGTTCGATCCGGCAGCGTGCAGTGTCGACCAACCGTGCCAGGTGTTCAGGCTCGTCGCAGTTCTCTTGACGGCCTTCCACAAGTTCAGCGTTGATGCATGCCCGAATCATGGACAACAGCTGCCAATTCTCTGTGACGTCGGGACCGTATCCGAGTTCCCGGAGCCGTCCTGCGATCACGCCGGGCGGCGCCCAGCCCGGGGTGATCTGATGCCGCGGCTCCACACCGATCAGTTCGGGATGGAGATCACGGGGACGATCAGCCTGTTCGAACAGGGGATCGACGTAGCGGTAGGCTCGGGCGCCCACGACCGGCGTGTTTGGTGGAATGCCGTGATGATCATGGATCTGCCACATCTTCTCCGCAGTGATCATGAGGCTCTGCATGTTGTACTGCTGGACGACATGACGGTTGCGCGCACGCATCAGGTTGGTGAGGAACATCAGGACACAACCGTGGCCTCCCTGAGCTGCCTGGGGCGTAAACCCGGACCAGACACCGTCGGCGCCTGCCAGGACGGCTTCCACGGTCGTCGCGTCCTCCATGCCGTTGCCGGAATGGGGATGAACGAGGATCTTGCGCGGAACCGGATTGTAGTGGCGCATCAACCGGATGAGCTCGTTCGATTCGAAGATGAAGCGGGTGCCACGCACGTCCTCGAAGAGGATACCGGTGATGGGCAATGCGCCGAGCAGCTTGAACACCTTGAGAACGTGCTCGGGCTCCTCGTCGAATGCGTCGAAAGCATCGCCAATTCTGACATAGATGCGTCCCGTGCGTTCTGTTTCCACCGGAAGCTGTTCACGGTAGTGGCGGACATGGGCATCGAGGTCCCGCAGGACATCGTCTGGCCTTCGTCCCATGCTTCGGATGACAGACGGGGTGATTTCCACAAGCAGGATCACATTGGGGATTCCGAATTCCCGCGTTCGACGTGCGGCCGGACCCATGGGGAGGCACTTGCGATCGGTCACCGGTTCGACGGCAATGGTCGCCAGGAACCCGTCAAGACTGATTCCGTTGTCGACGAGGTAGTCGAGAAACTGGTCTGTAACCGATGGGAAGTCGAAGAAGTTGGAGAGACCGAAATCGGTCAGACCGAAGTCGCGTGCCAGTTCGAACAGCTCGATCTTGTCCTTCAGCGTGTGACCATAGTGCGAGGACAGCGTGGCCTCTCGCGCGGACATGTCCAGAATGCAGGGCGCGAGGTCACGCAGTCGAGCGAGACGCCGGTCAATCGCCTGTCTCGAACGCGCAAGGAGCGCAGTGTCTTCGGTTGTCAGGGCAATCGTATCAATGGGTTTCTGCATCGTCGTTTTCCCGGTTCCTGTCCAGGCGAACACGGCCCGTGGCAGTGTCCATGGTCGATGATCCTGTCATCCAGTATGTATACACTGTGAATGCGTGTCGAATTCTCCCGCTCCTGACGGTGTTTCAGCCCGGGATCGTCGGTACGGCCTTGCCCATCGTGCTGCTCAACTGCGCGTAGAGACGTTCACGGAATGTCTCGACATGGGTGGATGCCAGATGTTCCGCCTGCTCGACGTCGCGATTCTCGATCGCCTGGCAGATGGTTCGGTGTTCCTCGATCGTCCGCTCGATGTCCTTGTGGGGATCGTCGCGCGAAAAGCTGTCGAACCAGATCCAGCTCAGCCGCATTCCCTGGGCCGACAACTGTGCGATCATCGTTTCAAAGAACCCGTTCCGGGCTGCCACCGCGATCGCTTCGTGAAACTCCATGTTGGTCTTGCTCATGGCAATCGCGTCCTTTGAGGCCGCGGCCGTTTCATAGGCATGCATGGCGTTTCGGATGTTCTGGAGATCGACTGGTGTGCGGCGCGCCGCCGCCCAGTGCTGGACGGCCCGATGGGAGAGTTCCAGGGCCTCGAAGTACTGGGTGAGTTCCATGACGTCCAGGGGTGTTACAAGGGCGCCGCGGTTGGGCAGGATCGTGACCAGGCCGTCGGACGACAGCCAGACCAGCGCCTCGCGCACTGGAGTCCGGGACACCTGCAGTTCGTTGACGACACGCGTTTCGTCGATCTTGGTTCCAGGCGCCAGCTCGAGGCGCAGGATCATGTCGCGAAGATATTCGTAGACCAGGGCGGCACCCTGGCCTCGCGGTTGTCGTCTCGTCGAACGGGACGTCAACCGGGCAGAATCCGTCCTGGGCGTCCGTGACTTGCGCATGCATGGGGGCTCCCGTTGTCGGCTGGACCTTACGCTACATCAAGTGTCACCACCCGTTGACAGTCAAGCAGGCCGCTTCATCGCCTGTCACCGTCCGATTGTCGACGCTGGACACCGCAGGAATCACGACCTACAGTATTCTGTCAGTATGCAAAACATATTCTATTTTCTGGATTAAGCGTAACCCGTGATCCGGAACACCGTTCTTTCCCGCGACTCCGGTGCCGTCCCGGCGCGTACGACAATCGGCTCTTCCGAGAGAATCGTGCATTTGCTCGGCAGGAAGCCTGTGCGAGCCCTGATGGCGAGGCGAAACGGACCTGGTCTCCTGTTTCTTTTCCTGCATGCCACGGCAATTGCGACGACGGGCACTTTGGTCTGGGCGTCGCTGGACACGTTCTGGGTGGCACCTGCCATCTTCATTCACGGCATCATGATCGTGCACCTGTTTGCCCCGTTTCACGAGTGCTGCCACAGGACGGCCTTTCGAAGCCGCTGGCTGAACGAATCCGTCTACTGGTGTTGTGGACTGATCCTCGGTCTCATGCCCTTGGCCTTTCGGTTCCAGCATGCCGACCATCACACCTACACACAGGATCGTGAACGCGACCCCCAGATGATCGCGATGGGTGAGCGCCTGTCCGGGTATCTCTTCTATGCTTCTGCACTGCCCTACTTCGCTGCAATCCTCAAGTCCCTCCTGCTCCATGCTCTGGGGCGGTTCAATCCCGCGGAACGTCGCTACCTCCCGTCTCACATGCTCGGGACCGTGCGCCTCCAGGCCTGGATCTTCTGGGGTGGCTACCTCTTCCTGGGGGCCGCCTCGGTCTGGCTGGAGAGCTGGTTCGCCGTCATCTACTGGCTTCTCCCGCGTCTCGTGGGGGAACCGGTCGAACGGATCATTCGGCTTTCCGAACACACGGCCTGCTCGCACAGCCCCGACATGCTCGAAAACTCCCGCACGATTGTGACCTGGCGTCCGGTGCGATGGCTGTCGTGGAACATGCCCTTTCACACCGCCCATCACGCCGTCCCTCTGGTTCCGTTTCATGCCCTCCCGACGCTCAGCGCCATGCTGACCGGCCACCTGTGCGAAGTTCGCCAGGGCTACGTTGACGCAGTCGCATTCCAGCTTTCCCGCGCCTCGGGACATCGAACGCGGCCGACACAGGACTGACGGACTGCTGCGTCGTGGATGACGAATGGCACGATGTTCTCGCCGAGGGTGACCTCGACCCGGAACTGCCGGAGCCTGTCAAGGCAGCGGGACGCGCCATCGCGCTCTTCGTGGTCGATGACAGGATCTATGCCACGGATTGCTACTGTTCCCACATGCGTGCCAGGCTGACAGACGGGTATGTCGAAGGTGACACCGTCGAGTGCCCGCTCCACCAGTCACGGTTTCACATTCCCACCGGCCGCGTGCTCGGTTCGCCTGCCACCAGAGACATTCGTACCTTCGAGACAAGGGTTGATGCGGGACGAATCCTGGTCCGTGTGCCGACCCGACGGTCTGCGTGAACGACCTCGCCGGTCACGACCGCTCCGTGAACTGAACCTCTGTGTTGCCGCCATTCTTGCCCCGGGTGATGCGGGAAGGGTGCGCAACCGTTCTTTCAGCATGTCCGCCAGGTGCCGTGCCGGAGTCTGTTTCGGGTGGGCCATGTGGATGTGCAATTCTCATCTTCAAGCCCCCGGCGCTGCGCACCCTGGTCTTCTCAGTCGGATGAGGTTGCAAGACGCTCGGGCTATGGTTATCGAGCGTGCGGAGACAAGGAGGGTTCAATGATACTCGATGAGAAGCTGCGTTCGGGTGACACGATCATTCTTGACGGCGCCACGGGCACGGAAATTGCCCGGCAGGGTGGCGCCATGAACAGTGCCGCCTGGTGCGGAGCCGCCAACAAGACCCACCCCGACATCGTCCGAAATGTCCACGAGGCCTATGTCGAGGCGGGATGCGACGTGGTGATCACCAACACCTTCGGCACCTGCCGCCATGTTCTGGCCGGGGCCGGACTGGCGGACGAGACCGTCGCCATCAACCGACGGGCGGTCGAACTGGCGCGTGAAGCCGTCGACTCCGTGGGACCATCGCGGCCCGTTGCCGTGGCAGGCTCCCTGTCGACCATGTATGCCTGGAAGGAGGGCACCATCATTGCGGACCCCGCCCACTTGCCGGACGGGGAGACGGAAGCCCGCAACTTCGTCGAGATGGCCGAGACACTCGCCGAGGCCGGCGTGGACGTTCTTGTCCTCGAAATGATGCTGGATATCGACAGTGCCGGTCGCTGTATGGAGGCTGCGGTCGCGACGGGGTTGCCGGTGTGGGTGGGCATCAGCTGCATCGACGATGATGACGGCAGTCTCCTGGGCTGGGACAACGTCAAGTCCAGACAGGAGGCGAATCCCCCGCCGCTCGGGGAGATCATCGATGCGCTCATGGAAAAGGGCGGCGATGTTTACGGGATCATGCATTCCACGGCGGATGTCACCGGTCCTGCGCTCGAGTGCCTGGCCAGCCGCTGGCAGGGACCGGTCATGGCCTATCCGGAAACGCTCCGGACCTTCGACAGGCAAACACATCACACCACGGAATCCCTGACACCCGAGGAGTTTGCCCGGTCCTGTCTTGCGTGGGTTGACAGCGGGGTCAGCATCATCGGTGGCTGCTGCGGCACCACGATCGACCACATCCGCGCACTGGTTCGCCACATGGAGGAGAGACTCGCCGCCTAGGCGGCCCCGGACCGGGGATCGTCAGTTTCACGGGGGTGATGCACTCCCACCAGGCCGGACCTCCACGGGACAATGAACGACTACTCCGACGAGTTCCTGACTCTGGTCCTTGCTCACGATACCAACCGGTTGATACTTGAACGTCTTCCGGCCCTGGACGTGAGCCAGGCGTGGCTCGTCGCGGGCTGCCTCTTCGGCCCGGTCTGGAATGCGCTCTCGGGCCAGCCACCCGGAGCCAACATTCGTGATTACGACATCTTCTACTGGGATTCCGACACGTCCTGGGAGGCCGAGGATGCCGTGATTCGACGAGCCGACGACCTATTTGCCGACCTCGGCATCGTGCACCAGGTACGCAACCAGGCCCGTGTTCCCCTCTGGTTCGAACAGCGTTTCGGCCAGCCCTGGCCGGCGACTTCCCGGAGTGCTGACAGCATCGCCCGGTTCGTCGTTTCCGGCACCTGCGTCGGGGTGCGTCCGAGGGGTCACGACAGCTTCGATCTCGTTGCCCCGAAGGGATTCGACGACCTCTTCTCTGGAATCCTGCGCCTCAACCCGGACAACCCCACCCCCCATTTGTTCCGCACAAAGTGCAAGAGCTACCTGCGCCGGTGGCCATGGCTGACAATGGCCGAGGACAACGTCACCAGGTGAGCTGGAGGGTGGCTGGATCAGTCCTTCAGGGATGCCGGGCCGAGGGGATGATCGCGGTGGGGGTAGGGATGGTGGTGCCCGCCGTGGTGATGGTGATGGCCGGTACCGATCCCCTCGACATGGTGGTGGTGGCTTTCCTGGCGCAGGCCGACCTCGTCCTCGAACCCGAGTACCTGCTCGCGGTACTTGCAGGCTTGGCAGTTCATGTTGCCGGTACCGTTCAGGATCTCGTCCACCCTGGCAACGAAGGTCTCGACGATCAGGGGATGATCGTTGAGATAGCCGGCCTGGACGATAGAGGTGTCCAGATAGCGTGTCGCGGCGCTGGTTGCCGCATCGTAGATCCGCCTGACAAGAACCCCGGTAAAGAGAAAGTAGGGGAAGACGATGATGCGCCGGAAACCCAGCCGGACGACATGATCAAGCGCCGGTGCGACCAGCGGAAACGTGACACCCGAATAGGCCGTTTCCCCCCAACCCAGGCCGAGGCCCTCGGTCAGAAGACGGGTGACCCTGGCGACGTTGGCATTGGCATCGGGATCAGATGAGCCACGCCCGACCACCACCAGAAGGGTATCGCTGGCGGCAACATGGCCGTCTGTCGCATCCGCTGTCCGGATGGCCTCCTCTACCCTCTCGCCCGCTGCCTTGATCATCCTCATGTCGTGGCCGAGGTCGCGGCCGTAGCGTACCCGGATCCCGGTTTCGCGGGACCACGTGTTGAGAACTCCGGGGATGTCATTCTTGACATGACCTGCGGCAAACAGCATTCCGGGAACGGCGAGAATCTCCCGCGCACCGCCATCGCGAAGGCGGTCGAGGCCCTCGCGGATGACCGGTGTTGCGAACTCGAGAAAGCCGTGGGCGACCGGCCATGTGAACCGGGAAGAGAGGGTGCGGGCAAGGTCCGTGAATTCAGCGATGGCCGCCTTGTCGCGGCTGCCGTGACCGCACAGCATGACGGCAGTGTCACTCATGTTCTTCATCCCTTGCCAGTTGGATTATGATTGGGACGCGCCATATCCCGCCGCAAGTCCTCATGATCTTCGACAACGCACTTCCGGCAGCTCTCGCAGTGGCTGTCGTCCTCGACTGGCTGATCGGTGACCCGCGCTGGCTGTGGGGACGGTTGAAGCATCCTGTCGTGATCCTCGGATCCCTCATCGACGGTCTCGACAGACATGTCAATCATGGCGGTGCCGCCAGGCGACGGATTGCGGGCTTCGCCGTGCTTGCGGCGATCATGGTTCTCGCCACGGTAGCGGGTATCCTGCTTGCCTCCCTGGGCTGGGTCGTGGAGGCGATTGTCATCGCCATCCTGCTGGCCCAGAGAGATCTCCATGACCAGGTGAAGAACGTCGCCACATCCCTGCGCCGCGATGGGCTCGAGGAGGGGCGCCGCATGGTGGGGCACATCGTCGGCCGCGACACCGGTCAGCTCGACAGTCATGGGATCAGCCGGGCTGCGATCGAGAGTTGTGCCGAGAACTTCGCCGACGGCGTCGTCGCACCCCTCTTCTGGTACGTGGTGGCCGGGTTGCCGGGACTCCTGGTCTGCAAGGCGGTCAACACCCTGGACAGCATGATCGGTCACCGCGATCCGCTTCATCACGCGTTCGGCCAGGCCTCGGCGCGTTGCGACGATCTGCTGAATCTTCTGCCCGCCAGGCTGTCCGCCGTGGTGGTTGCCGGTGCCTCGATATTCATGACAGGTGCAGACCCGCGGAGTTCGTTGCAAGCGGCGTGGCGTGATGCCCGTTACCACAGGTCGCCGAACGCCGGCTGGCCTGAAGCGGCCTTCGCCGGTGCCCTTGGCATCGCCATTGCCGGGCCGCGCCGCTATGCAGGCACCCTGGTGAACGACGCCTGGATGGGTGATGGCCGTGCCGCCTGCACGCCAGACGATATCGATGCGGCCCTGCGTCTCTATGTGCGTTCCTGCGTCATTGCCGCAAGCCTCTGCGTCCTCCTCATACTCTGAAGATCGCAATTTCAAGTCCTGCCCCCGCTACCAGCGAGAGAGACAGTCTGCCCCGCGGCGTGTCGGTCGGCCCTGCTCCCTCGAGGATGGTGCCGGAGTAGCCGTTTCTCGACATCAACTGTGGTCGTGACCAGACAATCGGGTCTTCTTCCTGCTTCATTGAATTCCGGGGTCCCTGTCAATTCCCCGTCTTGATCGGGACCCTGTTGCGCCGCGGCCATGGTGAGGACGACATCCGCAAAGCCCTCGGCGAGAACGCGTTGTGTGCCATGGATGACGTCGCCGGTTGCTGAACGTGCGTTGCCGTGCAAGCTGTTCGAGGGAGGCACGGACTGCATGTTGGCGGATGAGGCCGGTAGGCGGCCAGGGCGCCTGATGCCGGCCCTCAGCCCTTCCCGAAGCGCCCAAGGATCGACTCGGCTTCTTCCACCATGTTGGTCATGATCTCCGCGGCCGTCGCTTCGCCGCGTACCAGACCAGCACCCTGTCCGGCGTAGAGCGCCATGGAGGTCACCGCACCGGTCGTGTCAGCGTTCGGGTTTTCGATGCTGTAACGCTCGATCGCCATGCCCAGGCCATCGTGACCGATGACCTCGCCTTCGTTGGGCCGTTTGCCGGGCGTCGGTTCGCCGGCCGCCTGCCAGGCTTCCAGCGTATCGTTGAGAAGACAGCGATGGGGCGCATCGGGCCAGCCGCCGTCGAATGCCTCCGAGAGCATCGTATCGGTCTCGTGCGCGGTCACGATACGTTCGCGCCATGCCGGATGGGCGTCGCTCTCCCGGGCGAGCAGCAGGCGGGTGCCGATCCAGGCGGCCTGGGCACCCAGGGTGAGAATAGCCGCAAGGCCGCGCCCATCTGCGATGCCGCCTGCTGCCACCACCGGCGTGGTGGGCACCGCATCGACCACCGCGGGCACCAGGACCATCGTTGCCACGGTCCCCCAGACATGGCCGCCGGCCTCGATACCCTGAGCGACAACGATGTCGACCCCCTGGTCGACCACACGCCGGGCCTCTTCGGCCGAACCCACCGTGTGCATCACGAGCGCGCCCGCGTCGTGGATGCGCGGGATCAGCGGAACGGGGTCGCCGTAGAACGTCGAGACAACCGGGACGCCTGCCTCAAGCGCGAGGTCGAGATTGGCCTGCCGCACCTTGTCCATCAGCGGGATCACGATGTTGGCGGCAAAGGGCATCGACGTTCGTGCCCGCACGTTCGCGAGCGTCTGCCGCAGCGCGTCGGTCTCGGTCCAGGTGATGGGCAGGATGCCGAGCCCGCCCGCTTCCGACACGGCGATGGCGAGGTCGGGCGAAGAGGAAACAGGCGCCTGCAGGATCGGGGCCGTGATGCCCAGCATGTGGCAGAGAGGAGTCGTCAACTTCGGCATCCTTGCCTCCGGAATCTGGTGGCCAGCGCGCTGTTTGATTCACCAATCGGACTGGCGGGCTCGCGCTCGTGTTCTCACGGTACCGGTGTCGAGAACCGACAGAGGCCCGCTCCGTTCGGGCTGGGCAGGGCTGCGGTCATTGGTCCGCACCATCACAGGGAGCCATGTCATGCAGGGTGACAGAGCGTCGCAGGACTGCCTTTGGCGGCCGGCACGGTGCTGCGCCTTCGGAAGCCCTGATGCTGGGCGGCTTGTGGCTTGCCCGTGATCCCGCGGATACGCGCAAGTCCCTCGATGGCCTGCAGGCTGTGGTGAAGCAGCACCCTCGACGACATGCCCTTCGAGACCGGCTCTCGCTGCTCATCGACCGTGAGGTCGACCAACGCCGGTCCCGGCCAGCCACCCGTTTTACGAACAAGTGTCGCCGGGGCAGCGGTGAACCTCGACCGTGACGTGTGCCAGATCCGCGTCGGAAAGCAGCTCCTTGTAAACGGACGGCTCTTCGGGCTCGTGCGAGACGACCGCGAGTTCGGCCGCAAACAGCCCCGGGCCAATCGACCACACGTGCAGGTCGACGACGCGCGTGTCGCGGAATTTCTCGACCGACCGACGAACGGTATCCCGCACCGTGGCCGGTGCCTGCCGATCGAGGAGCGTGTGGCTGCTGTCGCGCAGGAGCCCCCAGGCCCAGCGCCCGACCAGAAAGGCGCCGACGATTCCCATCGCCGGGTCCATCCAGACCGCCCCCAGGTACTTCCCGGCAAGCAGCGCCACGATCGCGAGCAGCGATGTCAGGGCATCGGCGAGGACATGGAGATAGGCGCCGCGAAGGTTGTGGTCGGCGTGCCCGTGACTGTGTCCGTGCCCGTGACTGTGGCCGTGCGCCTCCGGGCCGTCACGGTGAGCGTTGGCGTCGTGATCGGCTGCGTGGTCCCGAACATTGAGGATCAGCACGGACACGCCGTTGACGACGAGGCCGACGACGGCGACGACGATCGCCGCGTCGAACAGGATCGGAACCGGCGTCATCAGGCGCGAGACGCTCTCGACGACCATGTAGATCGCAAACC
>MPMV01000048.1 GCA_002238685.1 bacterium EF100-94H03 bin56 | reverse complement strand
GAACCCGATGACATCCGACGTCAGCAGGGCCGTGCCCGCGAAGCTGCCGCAGGCAGCCTGAAAACTACAAGTTGGTCAGGGGTGCGGGACGCCCGGCGTCAAGGACGTCGCCAAATGACCGGATACGTTGAGCCGGGGCGCAAACATTGCGGAAAGGTTGCGAACATGATGCATTTGTATGAGCGAGCAAAGGTTTACGATATAGCGTTTTCTTATCGCGATATTGTCGCTGAATGTGAGTTCATTTTGAGAGTATGCGAACATGCAGGATTAAATGTCTCCAGTATAGTTGACTTAGGTAGTGGGACCGGCGCCCATGCTTTAGAAATGGCTGGGAGGGGCATGGAGGTAACCGCCATTGATAGGATGGAGCAAATGCTTCAACATCTCCTGGAGGAAGCGGGTGGGCGCGATTATGTAGTTCGAACAGTGAACGGGGACATGAGAGAATTCGCAATAGAACGAGAAGTTGATTGTGCAATTTCTATGTTGGGAACCGTTTCACACTTGCTTTCCAATGAAGATATGTATGCGCATTTGTCTTGTGTCGCGAGAAGCCTCCGTCCTGGAGGAGTATATCTGTTGGAAATGGTTCACCCCAGGGATGTGTTTTCGAAGGGGTCTTCTACAGAAAGCCGCTGGAAGGTAACGAAGGGGGATACTACGGTGACCGTTGAATGGGGGCAAGATGGGGATGAATTCGATGCGGTTAGCGAGATAGAGGAAGTTTCCACATGCGTTACGGCGACACGTTCGGGGAAAGGTGAAGTAGAAATTATAGAGGATGTAGTTAAGCAACGCCGATATTCTTTCCAGTGCTTGCGGGCTCTTGTACAACAAGTCGATGAACTTCGGATTATCGGCTGCTACGGAGCGTTTGATTTGGGTGTTCCTTTGTCAGATTCGGCGGAGGCATGGAGGATGATTCCGGTTCTCCAGAAATCACAAACAGGCTCGTGAGCTAAGTCACATGGAGGCGTTGCGGCGTAGCCGTTCATCTTGGGACGGCCTTGAGCAGCAAGCACTCAAAGACGTCCCAAACTGACCGGTTACCTCTTATCTGCACGCCTGTCTGCGATGTGTTGTTCGTGAACCCATGAGCAATAGGTCGGTTCGAGAGCGGTTCGGTGTGGCCGAAGAGAATGCATCAATGATCTCAAGGCTGCTGAATGATGCTTGACTGAAGTCTCAAGTCCCGCCCATCGCAGGGAAGCAAACAGGGCGGAACTCACTCCCGGTTCTGTTCTCTCCTCGCCAACCGCACCCGCCAGGCAGAACAGCAGCGCGAAGGGGACCGAGTCAGACGGGGATGTTCCGATAGCGGGTTGATTTTGTGGAAGGAGGAAACCTCATGGCTGGCAATCGCAAGTCATTGGCTGGGACACCGAGGCGAAGCGCTGAAGACATCCTCGGTCACGTCTTCGAGGAAGAGTTCACCCAGATCGGGGGGATTCCGGTTCGTTCTTCGTGTAGTAGCGGTCCGCGGACGACCAGTATCTGCGGCGGCGCCCATGGGGCTGGTGTACCCTTGCCCACGGTCAGAACGTTGAACTGTCCCGGAACGGTGCCGATCGAATGAGTGATATCACCCGTGCAAGAGCCCTTGCTCATCGAGTCCGGCCCGCCTCCCACGGTGTCGGCCTGGGGATCCAGCGCGGTACGTTTGACTTGTAGCGCCGATAGTCCTCGCCGAGCCGTCGCTCGAGGCTCGGCTCCTCCACTCGCACGAAGTAGAGCGAATTGAGGAGGAAGAAGGCAAGCATCCAGCCCGCGACGGGCCATGAGCCAAAGACGAGCGATTCGCCGCCGAGCATCAAGAGGACGTCCATGATCATCGGGTTTCGGACGTGGCGGTACGGGCCACGGACGACCAGTCTCTCCGGCGGCGCCCATGGGGCTGGTGTACCCTTGCCCACGGTCACGAACAGTCTGACCGTCCAGACAGCCATGACGAGACCGATCGCGGCCACAACGAGGCCAATCCAGAATCTCGTCCCGGCGATCTCCGCCGGCGCCATGTCCGCTGAGGTAAACCAGAGCAGAGCGCCGGGAATGTACACGAGCGCCGTCCCTGGAAGGATGACAATGGCCTTGAGGAGTTCCACGTTCATGCAGGAGATACCGACAACGGACTCCTTCTTCCTCGGTCCAATGTACACGATCGGGACCGGGCGACGAGGACGCCATGAAATCCGCATCCGGTATCGACCCAACGCAGGAGTTAGCGGTCCTTGCCCGGTCCCGGTTCGGACTTGATGCCTCCTCCACCCTGCGTCCTTCAGGGGTGACCTGGTGGCTCACTCCCGTGGAAACAGCCGCGTGACGTGGCCCATCTTGCGACCCGGCAATGACCGTGTCTTGCCGTAAAGGTGAAGCTTGGCATCGCCCTCGCCCAGAATGTCGTGCCAGGAGGACGCGTCATCACCCAGGAGATTGGTCATCACGGCGTCGCTGTGGCGTGACGCATCCCCCAGGGGCAATCCCGCCACGGCGCGGATGAACTGTTCGAACTGGCTGGTGCGGCAGGCATCGATGGTCCAGTGCCCCGAATTGTGGGGCCTCGCGGCAAGTTCGTTCACCAGAAGGCGATTGCCGGGAGCAACGAACATCTCCACCGCCAGGAGACCGACGAGGTCGAGAGCCTCTGCCAGCCGACCGGCCATGGAACGGGCGGCATCGCTCACGTGCCCGGGAAGGGGCGCGGGCGCCCGGGTCTCCGCAAGGATGCCGTCGCGATGGATGTTTGCGACAATGTCGAAAGCCCGGATGGCGCCTCTTCCGTCGCGGGCGACGATGGCCGAGATCTCCATGGTGAAGTCGACGACGCCTTCCAGGATGGCGTCCGGGCTTCCCATGGCCGCCCAGGCATCCTCGAGGTCCCTTTGATCCGTGATGCGAACCTGGCCCTTGCCGTCATAGCCCATGCGCGCCGTCTTGAGGATCGCCGGGCTGCCGGTTGTCGCGAGCCTCTCCCCGGGTCCGGGAAGGGCGCCATAGGGTGCGGTGGCGCAGCCTTGCAGGTTGAGGAAATCCTTCTCGCTCACCCGGTGCTGGGTCATCTCCAGGCAACGCCAGTGGGGGCGCACCGGTGCATGCCGGGCCATGTGCCGGAAGGAAGCCACCGGCAGGTTCTCGAACTCGAAGGTGATGACATCCACCGCCGAGGCAAAGGCCTCGATACTGTCGGCATCATCGTATGCCCCGATGGTCGCCGCGTGGGCCACCTCCACGGCCGGACTCTCCTCTGCGGGGCAGAACACATGGCAACGGTAACCCAGTGCGGCGGCGGCAAGGGCCGCCATGCGACCGAGCTGACCGCCACCGACGATGCCGATGACGCCGCCCGGCGCTATCACGCGACGGTCATCATCCATCGACGTCGGGATGTTCGGCCACGGACCCGGTCTGCCGGCTCCGCCAGTCCTCCAGGGCCCGGGCCACGTGCGGATTGACAAGGCCGACGATGGCAGCAGCCAGCAACGCGGCATTGATGGCACCCGACTTGCCGATGGCAAGCGTGCCCACCGGCACTCCGGCCGGCATCTGCACAATGGAAAGCAGGCTGTCGAGGCCATTGAGCGCCCGGCTTTCGACAGGAACGCCGAGTACCGGAAGACAGGTCTTGGCCGCCGTCATGCCCGGCAGATGCGCCGCGCCGCCGGCGCCGGCGATGATCACCTTCAGACCCCGGCCTTGAGCGGCCTCGGCATAGGCAAACAGCCGGTCGGGCGTGCGGTGGGCCGAAACGATCCTGACCTCGTGCGGGATGCCGATCTCACCCAGTGTTTCGGCGGCATGGCGCATGGTGTCCCAGTCCGACTGGCTTCCCATGATGATGCCCACTTCGACCATGACCCGTCACCTCCCCCAAGAAAGGCAGCTGCACCCCGATCCTACACCCGGGTGATTCCGCGAAACAGCCGAGAGGCAGGCGCTCCGCGATCGACCGCTCTTGAATAGCCACCACGCCGCTTCCTTCCTATACTGTCCGCCAGGTCCTGCCCGGACGGAACGTTCGCCTTGCGGCGATGTCCGGCGTGGAACCGGCAACAAGGATCCTGGCGGAGGAATCGATGACCAACCCCGATGATTTGGCTGTCCTGGAAGCGCGGCACGCAGCACTCGAACAGGAAATCCATGATGAATCCCGTCGCCCGCTACCGGACCAGACCCATCTCACGGATCTCAAACGCAGGAAACTCCAGATCAAGGAGCAGATTGAAAGGATGTCGGGCGTCAACACACCTGCCTGACCCTGTCAGGCACAAGGAGCCTTGAAGTGGGGTGGTAGGGGCGGTCATCTCCCGCCGGCGTCGTGCGCCATCCGGGTCACCGTCGCGGTGGTGCTGTATCCGTCCACCAGATCGGCAAGGTGGACCCTGCCGCCATAGGAGGTCACGATGTCGGCGCCGACGACCTCGTCGAGGCGATAGTCCGACCCCTTCACCAGAACGTCCGGGCGCAGGCGTTCGATCAGGGACAGCGGCGTCGGTTCGCTGAAGACGACCACCAGGTCCACGTCCGCCATCGAGGCGAGGATCTGGGCCCTGGAGATCTCGGACTGCACGGGACGGCCAGGGCCCTTGAGACCCTGAACGGATGTGTCGCTGTTGAGTGCCACCACCAGCCGGTCACACTGGCGGCGGGCCTGGCGCAGGAGCGACACATGGCCGGGATGGAGCAGATCGAAACAGCCGTTGGTGAAGCCGACCTGCTCTGCGGATTCACGCCACGAGGCGACCATGTCCAGGGCCGCCTCAAAGGACACGATCTTCGCCTCGTTGCTCTCGAAGGCCTGACCGTGCAGGACATGCCGCAGATCGTCGGTGCCGACCGCCGCGGTGCCGCTCTTGCCCACGGCCACACCACCGGCAAGATTGGCCAGCCGGGCGGCGACCTCCGGCGCGAGACCCTGTCCGAGGGCAGCAGCGAATACCGCGACCACGGAGTCTCCGGCACCGGAAACGTCGTAGACCTCGCGCACTTCCGCCGGCAGGTGGAGGGCCGTGCCGTTGCGCTCGACGAGGGACATGCCGGCAGAGCTCCGGGTGACAAGGATACATCCGGCATCCGATTCTTCCATCACGGTACGGGCCGCTGCGACAATCTCCCCGTCATCGCTCACGTCCATGCGGGCCGCCAGAGCCAGCTCCTGGCGGTTGGGAGTGAGAACACTGGCGCCGCGGTAACGCGAGAACGTGTGGCTCTTGGGATCGACGATGACAGGGATGCCCGCGTGACGTGCCGCGTCAATGACGGCACCGGTCACCTCCGCCGTCATCACGCCCTTGGCATAGTCCGACAGGACAAGGACATCGACACCCGACATGGCGTGGGTGGCGATGTCGACGATCCTGGAGGCCGTCTCCGGCAGGATGGCGCGATCCGTCTCATGATCGGCGCGCAACAGCTGGTGCCCACCATCGACGAACCGGTCCTTGCGGGTGGACACCCGGTTTCGCTCCACCAGCACGTAGGGTTCCACGTCCTCTTCCCGGGCGATCATGGATATCAAGTCGCGGCCGACCTGGTCGTCTCCCACGACGGCCACGAAACACACCCGCGCGCCAATGGCGACCAGGTTGCGCAGGACATTGCCCGCTCCTCCCGGCATGGAGTCCTCGGTCTCGACGCGCAACACGGGAACGGGCGCCTCGGGAGAGATCCGCTCCACACCCCCATAGATGAAACGGTCGAGCATCACGTCGCCGATCACCATGACACGGGCGCCGGCGAGCCGGTCGATCGCTGCCGCGAGGTCGGGAGACTGGTTCATCGACATGCCTCTTCCTTGCACCGATGCGCCTCGCCCGTCAATCGACCGACCGGAGAGCGCCCGGCGTGTCTTTCAGGTCGCGCCAAACGACCCTACCATGTGTCCGGTTGAACCAGGGGCTTCAAGCGATGTCGCAGGCTTTCGAGAGCATCTACCATCAATCTCTGGCCGACCCGGCCAGTTACTGGGAAGAACTGGCCAGCCGCATATGCTGGACGAAACGCTGGGATCAGGTGCTCGACGACTCCCGGGCACCCTTCTATCGCTGGTTTTCCGGAGGCGAGACCAACACCTGCTGGAATGCCATCGATCGCCACGTCGACAACGGACGCGGCGATCAACTCGCACTGATCTGGGAAAGTCCGATCACCGGCGCCAGGCGAACGCTGACCTACAGCGAACTCAAGCGCGAAGTGGCGACCTTTGCAGGTGTCCTGAGCAACCACATGATCACCCGGGGAGACCGTGTGGTGATCTACATGCCTGCCGTGCCCGAGGCCGTCATCGCGATGCTGGCATGTGCCAGGATCGGTGCCGTCCACTCGGTGGTGTTCGGCGGATTTGCCGCGGCGGAGGTCGCCAAGCGCCTTGATGACGCGACGCCGAAAGTGATTCTCACCGCGACCTGCGGCGTGGAACCCGGCCGCATCATCCCCTACCTCCCCATACTCGAAGAGGCCTTCGCCCTTGCATCGCACGTGCCCGAGACGATGATCGTCCTGGCGCGGGAACAGCAGTCCGCCCGGCTGAAGACAGGACGCGACCATGACTGGTACGAGGAAGCGGCACGGGCGACACCCGTCGACTGGGTTCCTGTGGCCGCCACCGACCCGCTCTACATCCTCTATACCTCCGGGACCACGGGCAAGCCCAAGGGCGTGGTGCGAGACAACGGCGGGCACGCGGTGGCACTCATGTGGACCATGCAGGCGATCTATGACGTGGCACCCGGCGAATGCTGGTGGGCAGCCAGCGATATCGGCTGGGTCGTCGGTCACAGCTACATCGTCTATGCGCCGCTCCTCCACGGGAATCCGACCATTCTCTTCGAGGGCAAGCCGGTCGGCACACCCGACGCCGGGATCTTCTGGCGCGTCATCGAAAGAAATGACGTTGCGGCCCTGTTCACCGCTCCCACCGCGATCCGCGCCATCCGCCGCGACGACCCGGAAGGCGACTTCCTCCGGGCGGCGGACCTTTCCGCGTTCCGCACCCTCTTCCTCGCGGGCGAACGCGCCGATCCGGACACCATCGCATGGGCGGAGGAGAAACTGTCACGGCCGGTGGTCGACCACTGGTGGCAAACTGAGACGGGCTGGGCGATGGCTGCCTATTGCCGTGGTATCGACGATCTCCCGGTACGGCGCGGCTCACCGGGCCGGCCGACACCCGGATACGCCATCGACATCCTCAATGCCCGCGGCCATCGCCTGCCGTCCGGCACCACGGGCGCCGTCTGCGTGCGCATGCCTTTGCCGCCGAGCTCGCTGCCGACCCTGTGGAACAACGACGATGGCTTCGTCTCGAGCTATCTCGAGGAGTACCCCGGATATTATTCGACCGGTGATGCCGGCATGTACGACAGCGACGGCTATCTCTACATCATGGGCCGCACCGACGATGTCATGAACGTCGCCGGTCACCGCCTGTCGACAGGCGCCATGGAAGAAGTCCTGGCCACGTTGCCGGACGTCGCCGAATGCGCCGTGATCGGCGTCGCCGACGAACTGCGCGGTCAGGTTCCGGTAGGACTTCTGGTGCTGAAAGCGACGTCGAGCGTCCCCCATGCCGAAATCGTGGCCGATGCCGTGCGCCGGGTGCGCAGCGATGTCGGCGCAGTGGCGAACTTCCGCAAGGCAGTGATCGTTCCCCGCCTTCCCAAGACCCGTTCGGGAAAGATCCTGCGCCGTTCCATGCGACAGATCGCCGACGGTGAAGCCGTGCCCATGCCGGCCACCATCGAGGACCCCGCCGCACTTGACGAGATCAGGGACTCCCTGGCGACAATCGGCTATCCGGCAGGACGCAACTGCTAGTTTCCCATCATTCCCGTCAATGCACAAAAACCGTATGACAACAATATTCTACCATGACACTTAGATGTTGTGCGTTGGCATTCGTTTCCGTAGATTGCCATATTCACCATGGGAAAATTATAGGGAAACGGACATGAGAGGCAAACTGACAAACGCCCGGATCAAGGCACTTAAAGAGGCAGGGCGATATGGTGACGGCAACACCCTGTACCTGAATGTCGCGCCAAGTGGCTCCAAGCAGTGGGTACAACGGCTCACCATCAAGGGGCGGCAACATGACATGGGCCTGGGCGGCTGGCCCATCGTGACATTGGCCGAGGCTCGGGAGGCCGCGTTCGACAACAGGCGTCTGGCACGCAAGGGCGGCGATCCGCTGGCCGACAAGCGGCGGGCGAAGGTTCCAACCTTCAAGGATGCCGCCTATGCAGTCTATGCGGTAAACCTTCCCCGCTGGCGTGATGGAGCGAAAGGAAAGACAGCGCGAAACTGGCTGCAACAGTTGCAGCGTCATGCATTCCCGCGCCTCGGTCACAAGCCGATTGATCGGATCGGGCGCGAGGATGTGCTGGCCATCTTGACGCCGATATGGACATCAACACCGAGGGTGGCCCGCAACGTCCGCCAGCGCATTCGGCTGATCTTGGAGTGGGGACAGGCACACGGCTTTGTCGAACACAACGCCGCTGGCGAGATGATCAACGGCGCGTTGCCCGCGATCCCATCCGTGAAGGCACATCATCGGTCACTGCCACATGAAGACGTGGCGTCCGCGCTGGAGGCTATCAACGCCATCGAGGCATCGTCCGCGAGTGAGACAGCACGGCTCTGTTTCCGCTTTGTCGTCTTGACCGCTTGCCGATCCGGAGAGGCCCGAGGCGCCCTGTGGAGTGAGATCGACATGGACGCCCGTACGTGGGTCATTCCTGCCGAACGGATGAAGGCCGGGCAGGAACACCGGGTCCCGCTTTCAGACGCCGCCGTGAAGATATTGGAGGCGGCATCTGACTACCGCGACAAGTCTGACCTTGTTTTCCCTTCCCCCCGCAAGCGCATGACGGGGATGTCAGACAACTACCTGAACGGCCTTCTCAAGACTGTGGGGCTTGCCGACAAGTGCGTTGTCCATGGTTTCCGATCCACCTTCCGTGACTGGTGCGCCGACACCGGCAAGCCTCGGGAGATTGCCGAGGCCGCGCTGGCGCACACCGTGAAGGGCGTAGAAGGCGCCTACTTCCGCAGTGACATGTTCCAACGCCGCCGGGAACTGATGGACGCTTGGGCGCGCTATGCGGTGCCGGGTGAGGCGGGTGAGGCGGACGTGATCCAGTTGCATGGCTGACGGCTATGCAGACGCAGTTGCGACGGCCCGCGATATGTGGGCCTCGTGGCTGCACACCGAACGATCCCCCACCTTCGAGGCGTTGGCCCTGCACCACGACAACGCGGATGACCTGTACAGCGATCTCGTGGAGCGATCCCGCACGGATGCAACCGCGTGGTTCATCCTTCAAGGCAAGGCGCTCGATGCCCTCAATGAACGGCCCGACGATCCATACGCCGGGATAGAAGCCTTGCTGAGACCGCCCGGTTACATCCCGCCAGTGTTGCGGGCATGGATTGCTGATTATCAGAAGGGCAATGCACCCCATCCGCGGTATGCCAAGAAACCACCGCCGACAGACCGTGACATCGTGATTGCCGAGATCGTCTACACGGTCAGCGAATGGTTTGGCCTGTTGCCGACGCGAAACGCCGCTGACAAGCACACACAGTCTGCGGCAGATGCCCTCATTCAGGCCATCGGTGAAGTAAACCCGACGATGGTCAAGGAACGCCGGACAACGCTTTCACTCCAAAGCATCGGGCGCATTTGGACTGCGCGGCACCCGGAGGTCATGGAACGCCTTGGCAGCAAACTGCCGCAAGAGATCTTCGCTGATTACATCCTGCACAACTGGTGTCGCGGATGACATAGCCCGTCCTTACACAGTGGCAAAACTGTGAGGATGAAGCGACAGGCATGAGCGGCAACTCTGGGCCATCAACCCGGAGTGAGAACATGGACAGCGACAACCGTTTGCTCCGTCGGCCCGAGGTCGAGGACCGATGCCAGCTTGGCACGACAAGCATCTATCGCCTCATGCGTCAGGGCTTATTCCCCGAACCAATCAAGGTCGGCCCTCGTGCCGTGCGCTGGCAGGAAAGTGAGATCACGGCCTACCTGCAAGGACGCCCCAGGGCATCCGGCATGAAGGCCGAAGGCGATCGCGCCGCCTGACCCCTGAATTGGAAACGCCAGCGATGCGGGCCGCTGGCGCTTCCGGTGTTCTCTGGCGAGAGAGAGGATTGAGCGATTCTACAGTCCCACGATGCAGACGCAAGGTCGTCTGCCTACACACTCCGAACATTCGGCCTATCAGCCTATCATCGACGCCCCCGCGCTGGCGACAAGACGCCGCGAGGTTTCTGGTCCGGGCGTTGCGCCCCGGATGTGGCATGGCGTCTGCCCTATGTGCAGTTCAACGACGCGGGCGCAACCTGGCCGTGCTTGACATTCGACTGTGACAACCGGGAGGCCATGGCGGATGGCCTGTGCGATCTGCCGCCCTATGGCTGGCTTGTCCCCACGGAACGCGGCGCACACGTCACATGGGTGCTGGCCGCGCCGGTGGCGAAACACGCCGCCGCCAGAGAGGCACCACGGCGCTATCTGACTGCCGTTTCCGAATACTTCCACCATCGTCTCGGGGCTGACCCGTCATTCGCCGGTCTGTCGCGTAATCCGCTTCACAGTGACGCGGGCACGGTATGGGGAAGCCCCGCGCCGTACAGCCTCGGTCAACTGGCAAGCGTCATCCCGTTCAACTGGCAGCGTCCGCGTGTGCCGCAGACAGGCATCGGGCGCAACAGGGCGATGTTCGAGGCTGGCATGAAGTGGGCGGGAGATGAGCGCAATCGTTATCTGCCGGTCCTGCGAATGTTGCAGTCCATCCGGGACCGTGTGTGCGGCGCATTCGAGGCCGATCATCCGTACACGGTTTCGGAGATGCGGGCCACAGCCCGATACATCGAGCGACGCAGGGCGCGGTGGGAGCGTGACGGCTGGCACAAGCCCGCATGGCTGGCAAAGCAACGCAACATCGCCCTGATTGGCGGAGAGAAGCGCCGGGCCGGGAAAGCGGACAGGGACCTGGCAATCATCAAGGCCGTGGCCGATGGCATGTCCATGCGGGCCGTGGCGCGACTGCACGGATTGACCGTCTCTACCGTCCACTACATCGCCCACCGTGAGGGTGTTCGATGAGCCAACACAGATATTGCACCCCTTGGGGGCCAATCCCGTCCCCCTGAAGGGGACAGGGGGGAAAGGCCCCATCCATGCCCATCACAGGCACCTGATATCGGCCAAGTTGGCCGATTCGACAGCGAGAAAGGATATGACCACATGACCACATCAACCTCATTCATCGCCCTCACAGGCGAACTGACAGCCCACCCGGAAGAGACCACCACGGCGAAGGGCATTCCCATGGGGACGGGCAAGTTGCTCGTGGCGTTCCCCGCACCATGGGGACAGGAGACCGAACCGCTGGAAGCGTTCGACGTACTGGCATTCGGGAAACAGGCCGCAAGCCTTGTGGCGCATAGCCAGGGCGACACGGTGGCGGTGGCGGGCAAGCTGGAACTGACTCGCACGACAACGGCGGACGGCACGGGCCACACAACGTGGAAGATCATCGCCGCTTCGGTCATCGGTGCCATGTCGGGAGAGGCGGCCAAGGCGCTCGACCCCCCTGCCGGTAAGCGCTGGGCGGACAACGGTTCCAGACCTCGACCGAGCCTTGTCAGCGACACTGAGGAGACTGCTGAGTCGCCCTTCGATGACGGCATCCCGTTCTGACATGCCGCGACCACCACACCATCCCCGCTGAAAGGACATCCCATGACCGATCACGATCACATCTCGGTTCCCCCCATGCCCGACGCATTTCCCGCGCCGGCCGTCATGAAGCTGATGAGCACACCGGCAATCTCCATTCGAGTGCTGGACCACTCGATTCCCGGCATGAATGTCCGTAGACGGCTTATCGACCTGCTGGAGCTAAACCTGGGAGCCTACGCACCCGGCGGGCCAGACCACTGCCCGGAAGATTGGCCCGTGCTGGATGCCTACATCGCGTTTCTTGAGCGCATGGACGCAAGCCCAATGGTGCGGTTCTGCACCGACGGGCCAGAGGCCCGGGCCGCACTGCACTGACGGGAAACCACGATGACCAGACGCACGAAAGCGGAGATGGCGACTATTCGGGACGGGTTGATCGCATTGGCGAAACAGCACCAGCCGGTAACCGTCCGGCAAACTTTCTATCTGGCCGTGTCTGCCGGGCTGATCGGGAAGACGGAGGCAGAGTACCGGAATACCGTGTGCCGACTGCTGAGCGATGCGCGGCTGTCAGGCGATCTGTCGTGGCAGACCATCATCGACCACACGCGGAGTGGGGTGCATTTGCGCACACACGACAGTCTGCAAGATGCGCTTGCCAACACGAAGCGCTATTACCGGCGCGCCATGTGGCACAATCAGCCGAAGCGTGTCGAGATTTGGTGCGAGAAGGCAACCCTACAAGGCGTCATCGACTCGGTGACCCTGGAGTGGGATGTGCCCCTCTATCCGACGCGGGGCTATCCGTCTCTTTCCTTCCTGCACTCATGCGCCGAAGAAATGGACGCGGAGGGCAAGCCGACATGCATCTACTACATCGGCGACCACGACCCGAGCGGCCACGACATCAGGCGCAACGTCGAAGCAAGACTGCGGGAGTTTGCACCGGACGTGCCGCTGGTCTTCGTGCCGCTGGCCGTGACGCAACGGCAGATTGAGGAGTATGACCTCCCCCTGCGTCCGACCAAGCAGACCGACGTGCGGGCGAAGAACTGGGAGGGCGGAAGCGTCGAGGTAGAGGCCATCCCGCCCGACGTCCTGCGAAGCCTGGTGAACAGCGCCATTGAGGGGCATGTCGATCCGCGCGAATGGGAAGTCATCAAGGTGGCGGAAGCATCAGAACGCGAGCTGCTGGATGTCGTCAGCAACGCCCATTGGAACTTGGCCGAACGGACCAGATACAGCATCACAGTGCCGATATGATGGTTTTATCAGACTTGTCCGATAAAACGTGTCAGGGCGCTGTCTGAGAGAGCGTGTGGGCATCTTGCAAGGCGTACCGGCCAGCATGGCGACATCCTGCCCGCATTCGGCCTTGGCCTCCGTCAGGAATTGGTCAACGTCCGGGGCTTGTTCCGGGAAGACAGGCGCACAGTGCGTCACTGCCCACTCAAGCCATGCGGCAAGGGCTTTCAAGGGGGAAGCCGATCATGGGACAAAACGCCTTTTGAAACAGCATTTTCCTTCCTCAGGCGCGGATGTTTCCCACGCTCTCTCCCAAGCTGGGCGGTGAGAACGGCACAGAATGGAGGCCCAAGGGCAACACCGCGCTGTGCCGGCTGGCACAGATTGAGAGGTCGCCCGGTGGTGACCGCGCACCGAACGGAACCTTCGTCACAAAGAGTGACGATGGTGAACCACTGTCCGGCGCAGAGCGTAAACGCCTGTCCCTGGCCCGCGTCCGCCTCGCCCTTCTGGTGGCGCACTGGCGATGTCCGCCACGACACGCCCCGCCGGCCATCGCCGAATAGCCTGTCAGCATTCGGACGGGTGGATGCGAAAGGCCCCTCTACGGCGCTCCGTGGCGCTCCGGTGCCGTGACAGGGACGGGTGACGCTTTCCGATCCCTCGCACACGGAAGGCCAGACATCCGCAATACTACCCTGCCAGTCAGGCCGCGATGGCATACCACGCCACACTGGAGGCCACTGGATCGCCTCACTGGATGCAGACAGGAATTGAGCCTCGACAGGGGCACGGCGCTCTACGGGCCTCTGTGGGCCGCGCCGGGGAGGACGGTGGGTGCGGCGCTCGACCTCCGAACGCGGGCAAGGGCCGGGTGACGGCAGAGACCTGCCGGACGGCGCACGGCAGGCTTGCCAGGGTCGTGGTCTGCAATCACCTCTGTCAGGGGAAGCGAATCCGTCGTGTGGAGGCGAAAGTGTAAATGCGGAGCCGGGGGAGTGGAACGGTAGTGACGGTTGAACCGCTCCTGATGTGCCATCCTCCAATGATTCTGCACAGGCAAAAAAGGGGGCCCCTCGGTCCGGAACCGTTCCGCGATCCCCACAGAATCCCATCCCGAAAAAGGGGGTCCCACAGACCGTTTCGGGATCGCCCTCATAGTTCTCAGGGGCAAAAAGAGATCTGGCAGCCCAGTACCGGTGCAGGAGGTCCCGGATGGCTTCGATAGTGGGGCCGGGATTGTGGGTCTTGTTGGTCGCCCTGGTGGCGCACTTGACGACCTCGCCACGGCGGTCTCCGTGCGTCTGGAGTCCTCGACGCGGGGGGCGGAACTGTCGTTCTATGCGACGGACATCATCTACGAGGAGGCGCGGGGCATCGGCGGGTGATGTCAGCCGCACTCCGGGTTTGCCCGGAGGTATTCTGCCAGGAACTGATCGAGATGCCCGGCGGCTACGTCGCGATACAACTGGTCGTCGCCATGGGCCATCAGATGCAGTGTGGTCCAGACGATGACTTCGCCAGACTTCCCATGGCCGCTGTCTATCGCAAAGCGACGAAGGTCCATCTCAATGACGGTTGCTGCCCCGTGGCTTCCGACCAAGACATTTAGTACTTGATACTGATTCTCGTCGTCGAAGATCCTGGCGGACCGCAAGCGCGATTCGGCGGCGTTCCACAACTTAATCCACAGTTCCGTGTTGTCTTCGGCATTGCCCCATAGCGCGATGTGCAACGCTACCGGCGCGCATTGCGTGGCAAGATTTTCAGCCGCCCGCTCGCCCTCCAGCAACAACGCCTCGGTGGGTGATGCTACGCACGCCGCCAGCGCGGCGGCGATGAGTGTCCGTTTCATGTTTCCAGCCCTCTAGTCGATTGCACCAGGCCCCAGTCTATCGCTGGGCTTGTGCTTGATCCAAGGGCCGGGCGGATCGCCCTCGCCCGACCATGTCGAGAGCGCCATGACGGCATCGCCGAAGAATTCATAGCAGTAGCGGTGCGCCCAGCCGGTGGCGTCGAGGCCGCAGACCAGCCCGAAGGTGTAGGCGTATCGGTAGACGCCGCACCAGCCGTGGCCGGGGATTTCGCGCACCGGGCAATACTCAGGGGGTATCCAGGCGGGAACGGCGGGATGGTCCGTCATCAATTCACGGCCATTGACGGAATGAGGTCCTGGCCGTGCCGGATCAGCGCATTCCGCAGCGTCAGCGACAAATGGTACAGGCGCCCGCACCGAGAGCAGTTTGCCGAGGACTACGCAAGTCGGATGCCTGGCGTCTTGGTCTCGCAGTGACCTTAGGTCACCAATCGACCTCATCCAGGACGGAATTACCGGTAGGTCCCGGATTCAAGTCCCGGCCGGATCGAAGGACGAGAAACCCCCGGCGGACTGACGATGTCCGCCGGGTGGGTTCTTTCTCAGTCCATACGCTCGGGAGGCAGGCCCTTGAGTTCCCTCTCGATACGGTAGAGCCTCACGAGAATGGCATTCAAGGCGCTGTCAATTCGATACAAGAGCAATAGTGCCACCGCGCCCCCTATGCCTATGGCGTAGGGTTCCCAGCCTGAAAGATCGAAGGTGGGCATTGGCCTATCCATCCAGCGGCTTCGAAGGTGCGTCGAACTCCATGATCCGTGCCCGGCACTCGTTCATGGAAACGTAACCGCCACCCTCGGCAGGTGGCCATAGTCGCACGCTGACGAAGATGATACGCGCCAGCTTCTCTGCCAACTGCTCATCACGAGAGAGACTCGCAAAGCCGCTATGGGAAAACCAATGGTCGATCTTGGCGTGCAGGGAGGCCTGGATGCCCTCCTTATCGGTCATGTCGTAAGTTCCTGACAGCGTGGCGAGGAACATGTTACGAGCGTTGTTGCAGGAGCGATGGGCTTCGTCACGCGACACATCGGGACCAAACACGTTTACCAGAACATCAATCTCGTTGTTGTCCCACGAGTACGAGGCAGAGCCGGTCCAGTCGAATGCCTTATTCTCGTCTACCGTCCATCGCCATGCCTCCTCCGCAGCACGGTCTGCCTCGACTTTCATCCGCATCATCCCCCAGTCCCACAACGTGACAGGCTCGCTCATCAGCCATTGCCCGATAGGCCCAGGCTCCGCCCGCACCGGCATCGCCAAGATGCTCAGGGATATCGCCACCAGCAGTAGCCGTTTCATGCTTTCACCCTCCTGGTCTGATTACAGGGACACCGATGGTGCCGCATGGCGCTCTCACCATTGGCCGTCGTCACCTTGTGGCCTCGTAGCACGACTGAAAATCGCTGGAGATGATGGCCTGTAGGTCATTGCGGGACTGGATGATGTCTTCGAAGACGCCTGCGATAGCCTTCAATGTCGCCTCCAGGACTTGCATCACAGCCGCGTCAGTCGGTGGATTGTTCACGAAATCGTCACGGTCGCGCTGGTATCTTTCAGCTATGGCCTCCATCCGCCCGACGATCTGCGCATAGGCCCTGTCGTTCGCCTCAAACCGTTGTTTGGCGCGGTCACAAGGGTCCGCCCACACCGGCATCGCCAGCACGATCAGGGACACCGCCAACAGTAGACGCAGTTTCATCCCACGCCCGCGTGTACCAGTCCGCGAGGAATGCGTCCCGTCATCGCCACATGGTGCGCCGCTTCCCGCTCCGCTCCAGACCGCGCCATCTCCTTCTCCCGAAGATCACGGACGTGACGCAAGGTTTCGGTCAGCATCCTGAACAGGTCGCTGTTGTGCCGATCCAGTTCGGCAACCCCCGCCTCCAGTTCAGCAACCCTCGTCTCCAGTTGCGAGACAAGGCGCATGGCGCCTTCCGAAGGATCGTCCGCCAGCCCCTTCGGTGACACCGGCCACGGTCTCCTCTGTGAACGGGCAAAGTGCCGCGCCGCGTTCGCAATGCCACGCCGCGCATCCTCCCGGCCCTCCCGATAGCCCATGGCATTGGCAATGGCCTGCCAGTCTCCGCCACTGCATCGCAGCGTGTAGGCCCGTTCGCCAATGCCCTGAGTGCCTTGCGCGTCCTGTGTCATGGCGGTCTCCCGTTGATGTCGCACCTTACCACGCACTGCGCTTGTGCAGTGGAATGATGAAGGGCGAGGGGGATTGCGCCGCGGGGAAACATGGGGCTGGAGCATGGGGCAGGTCGCCAACTGCCCCCCATAAAAGGGTAACACAGCATGGTGCAAATCATGGGATACGAGGACGGGGTATCGTCAAATTATCGCTCTTATTCCAATAGTTAGCGTCCTATATTGACTTCCCGGCAGACAACTGATTACGGGAGAGGAACCAGTCTTAGCGTTCCCTTCTCCAAAGACAGCGCCACCGTTCCATCACGCAGACGTTCGATGTCCCGTCCAAGCAGGTCGTAGCGCCATCCGCATGCCAGCGGGCTGTCGCCCGGGGGCGTGGCGGCAAACCGGCGGATCTCGTCTGAGCTGGCGATCAGCGCCTGGGCCACGCCGATTTCCTCGCAACGGGCGTTGATCAGGGTGCGGATGAGATCGGCAAGGGCCAGCGGCACTCGTGCCGCTTGGCTGTCATCCGGCCGTGGCAAGGCGTCCGTGCCGATCTCCATGGCACGATTGACCGCCTGGACGATCTGGCGTCCCCGGGAGCCTTCCGCCATGCCTCGCGGAACCAGCCGGACTCCCTGGAGCGCCTCCTGCGACTGCGGTCGGGAGGTGGCGATGGCGACAAGGGCGTCATCGGTGATGATGCGCCGACGGGGAAGATTCCTTTCCTGCGCCTGCCGCTCCCGCCATGCCGCGACCTCGCGCAACACCGCGAGGTCGCGCGGCCGCCGGGGCTTCTTCCTGATTCGCGTCCAGGCGTGAGAAACGTCATTTCGGTAGGTCTGCGGGTCGTTGAGCCATGCCATTCTCTCGCCGACCCACGTCTCGCGCCCCTTGCTGGCCAACATCGAGGAGAGATGTTCGTAGACACGGCGAAGATGGGTTACATCCTCGAGGGCATAGGCGATCTGGTTCCTGGAAAGCGGCCGTTTCGACCAGTCCGTGATCCGCGCTCCCTTGCCAATGGCCTTGCCGGTGACGGCCTCGACGATCCGGGCGTAGCTGACCTGTTCGCCATGACCGCAGGCCATGGCCGCAATCTGGGTATCGAAGACCGGATGCGGCAGGGAGCCTGAAAGATGGAGAAAGATCTCCAGGTCCTGGCGACCCGAATGGAACACCTTGAGAATGTTCCTGTCGGTCATGAGATCGAATACAGGACCAAGATCGACACCGTCCGCCAGGGCATCGATGACCGCCGCATCACCGGCGCCGGCGATCTGGACAAGGCACAACTGCGGCCAGAACGTACGCTCCGGAATGAACTCCGTATCGACGGTGATCCAGGTGTCGTCCCGCAGGCGGCGACAGAATCCGGCGATACTTTCCGTGTCGGTAAGAACCTGCATGATGGCCTCTCTACCGGCGCGCTCCCCGGAAGTCCACTCCGGGGGTGTTGCGTCCTCGGACGCGGTCTACGCGCGACTGTCACGCCCGTAACCCTGTCGACGCCGGCCGGCCCTTCTCCACGCGGCGCTCCGGACGAGGCGCGTCGGCAGCCATGGCCTCGCATCATTGCAGTGCCGTGAATGACGGAACACGGCGGCATGCCATCCGCCCCTTGACAAACAGGCGGGCTTGCGTTGTCTAGCTTCACACCTGCTTCCCGGAATGTCGTTCATGCACCGTTATCGCACACACACCTGCGGTGAACTTCGCCGCGACCATGTCGGAGCGGCCGTACGCCTTTCCGGCTGGGTTCACCGCAAACGGGATCACGGCAACCTCCTCTTCGTTGACCTGCGCGACCAGTACGGCACGACCCAGTGCGTCATCGAGACCGATGATCCCGGGTTTGCGGCTGTGGAGCAGATCCGTCCGGAAAGTGTTGTCACCGTCGAAGGCGAACTGGTGTCGCGTGACGCCGACACCGTGAACCCGGAGATCGACACCGGCGAGGTCGAGGTACGCATCCGGGAGTTCCGCGTGCTGTCGGAGGCCGAACCCTTGCCGATGCCGGTGTTCGGCGAGGTCGACTATCCCGAGGACGTGCGCTTGCGGTACAGGTTTCTTGACCTGCGCAGACCATCGATGCACGCGAACATCGTGCTGCGCTCGAGGATCATCGACTCCATACGCCGGCGCATGACCCAGGGCGGTTTCCTGGAGTTCCAGACTCCCATACTGACCGCATCGAGTCCCGAAGGGGCACGGGACTTCCTGGTCCCCAGCCGCCTTCACCACGGCTCCTTCTACGCCCTCCCCCAGGCACCGCAACAGTTCAAGCAGCTTGTCATGGCCTCCGGCTTCGACCGCTACTTCCAGATCGCGCCCTGTTTCCGTGACGAGGATGCGCGCGCCGACCGTTCGCCCGGGGAATTCTACCAGCTCGATGTGGAAATGGCCTTCGTGACGCAAGACGACGTGTTCGAGGCCATCGAACCCGTCATCAGCGGACTGTTCCGGGAGTTCACGTCGTTCCCGGTCACACAGTCACCCTTCCCCCGCATCGCTCATGGCGAAGCCATGCTCAAGTACGGCACCGACAAGCCGGATTTGCGCAATCCCCTGGTCAACGTCGACGCCACAGCGCCCTTTGCCGATTCCGACTTCAGGATCTTTCGCCGGCAGATCAGCGAAGGCGCGGTGGTCCGCGCCATTCCCGTGCCGGGAGGTGCGGCTTCGCCGCGCAGTTTCTTCGATCGCATGATCGCCTTTGCCCAGGAGAACGGGGCGGGAGGCCTGGCCTGGATTGTCTTTCAGGACGGTGCCGGCAAGGGGCCCGTCGCACGGCTCCTGAAAGACAGTGAACTCGACGCAATCCGTTCACTCGCCGGACTTGGTGACGGCGATGCGGTGTTCTTCTCGTGCGATTCGAAGGATGCGGCCGAACGCATCGCCGGTCTCGTGCGCACCCGTGTGTGCGATGAACTTTCTCTCGCGGAGCGGGACAGTTTCCGGTTTTGCTGGATCGTCGACTACCCGATGTACGAATACGATCCGGAGAGGAAGAGGATCGACTTCAGCCACAATCCCTTTTCCATGCCCCAAGGCGGCCTCGAGGCCCTGGAGACCAGGGATCCCCTCGACGTCCTGGCCTACCAGTACGACATCGTGTGCAACGGCGTCGAACTGTCGAGCGGAGCCATCCGCAATCACGAGCCGGCCACCATGATCAAGGCCTTCGAGATCGCCGGCTACCCGGCGAGCGAGGTCGAGGCGCGGTTCGGCGCCCTCCACGACGCCTTCCGCTACGGGTGTCCTCCGCACGGAGGCATCGCCCCGGGGATCGACCGCATCGTCATGCTGCTCGCAGGCGAATCGAACATCCGTGAAGTCACGCTCTTCCCGATGAACCAGCAGGCCCAGGACCTGATGATGGGAGCGCCGGGAGAGGTTTCCGGGCGTCAGCTGAAAGAACTCGGCATCCGCCTCGCCAGGCCGTCATGAACGACCGTCAGCCTGGCGACCACGCCGTCTGCGGCCGCCCGACGGGCTTGCCGTCGACGAGAATCCGGTCGACCCGCTCGTTGTAGAAGGCGATGTGACTGGCGATGCGTGGACATTCCGGAATCGGATCGGGATAGACCCAGGCGATGTCCTCGTGGGCAACGCCGTCGATGATGAGTGAAAGGTGCGTGGCCATCCCCTTGTAGGGACAGCGCGTGGTGGTTGGCGATTCGACAAGGAGATCCCGACGCACGTCGTCCGGAGGAATGTAGTAGCGGATCGGAAGATCGGTTTCGAAGAGGAACTGCGCCCGGTTGCTGCGCGCCAGCACCTCGCCGGCATGGATCACCTCGACAGACCGGTGGCTCAGCAGCGTGTCGACCCGGACGCGCGGGTCCCGGGCATGAACGAAGACCTCCTCGTCCTCCTCGTACCAGTGATCGAGGCTCTGCCAGTAGAAGGCGATGCGATCCTGCAGCGCCGATGCCTGCGGCAGCGGATCGCGATAGGCCCAGGCCGCATTCTCCGCCGCGTGACCCTCGGTCGTGATGGTCCAGTAGCAGGCATCCCCCTTCCACGGACAATGCGTCCTCTTTTCGGTGGAGCTGAGCCGTTCCATGGCAACATCGTCACGGGGGAAATAGTAGACCGGGGTATGGCCCGTCTCGCGCACCAGAAGGACGTCCGTGCTGTCCACGATCGTCTCGCCCCGCAACACCGCCCTCACCCGCCTGGGAGAAGGTTCATACTCCACGCGATGTGTCATGGTCCCCGCCCGCTTCATCCGCCATCGATCCTATGCACCCGCCCTGCCCCGATCAACGCTGGAACAAGATTCCTCACCCGGCGGCCTTCTTCCCGCGTTTCGCGAAAGTGTGCTCGGGGCCCGGGAAGCGCCGGTTGCGGACATCGCTGGCATAGGCCATGACCGCCTCTTCCACGATCTTTCCGACCTCGGCATAGCGCTTCACAAATCTTGGCGTGAAGGCGTCGAACATGCCGGTCATGTCCTCGGTGACGAGGATCTGCCCGTCACAGGCGACCGATGCGCCAATGCCGATGATGGGTACGGTCGAGGCCTGCGTGATGTCGCGCGCGACGCTCTCGACGACTCCCTCGACAACGATGGCGAAGGCTCCGGCCCGGGCAATCGCCCGGGCGTCTTTCAGGATACGCCGCCGGGTGGTGTCGGAGTGGCCCCTGGAGCGCATCTGCGCGACGCTTCGCGCCCGCTGCGGCATCAGGCCGACATGGCCCATCACGGGAATGCCATCCGCGACCGCAGCCTCGACCGTCCCGGCAAGACTGTCCCCGCCCTCCATCTTCACGGCATCACATCCCGTCTCCGAAAGCATGCGCCGGGCATTGGAGAGGGCCACATCCCGGTTGTGCTCATAGGTGCCGAAGGGCATGTCGATGACGACCAGGGTGTTGGCGGCTGCCTGGGCGACAGCCCGACCGTGGCGGATCATCGTGTCGATATCGATGGTCCGTGTCGTTTCCATTCCGTAGAGCACCATGGCGACCGAATCGCCGACCAGGATGAAATCGACATGCCGGTCGATCCTGGCGGCCATGGGTGCGGTATAGGCCGTCAGGCCGACGATCGGCGCACCACCCCGGGGGCCGAGCAGTCCGCATGGATCCGGTTGGCCGATCACCATGTCCTACTCTCCTCCCGGCAGCGTCACCGCCACATTGTCGATCAACCGTGTTCCTCCAAGTCGCACCGCGCACAGCAGCCTCGCCGCGCCGGCCCGCCTCTCCGCCGCACTGAGGGTGACGGGGTCGCGCAACGAGAGATAGTCAACGGCGTCGAAGGCTTCTTCCAGTCGCCTCACGGCGTTGCGGACCGCCGTGTCCGGAGGCTCTCCTGCGTCAAGCGCACCACGCGTCTCCATCAGGATGCGGAAGAGTCCGGCCGCGCGCTGGCGATCGTCCCCACCGAGGTAGGCATTGCGCGAGGACATGGCAAGACCGTCCGCTTCTCGCACGGTGGCCACCGGAACGATGTCAATCCGAAGGTCGAGGTCGCGGACCATCTGCGTCACGACGACAAGCTGCTGGTAGTCCTTTTCGCCGAACACCGCCACGTCGGCACCGGTCTGCATAAACAGCTTCAGCACCACGGTGGCGACGCCCGAAAAGAACCCATCCCGGTGATCGGCCTCGAGTCCTTCACCGGCACCGCCCGGCGTGACGGTCGTGGCAAAGCCATGCGGGTACATGTCTCTTGTCCCGGGGGCATAGACAAGATCGACGCCGGCATCAAGAAAACTTGCGATGTCCCCGGCCTCATCCCTTGGATAGCAGGTGAAGTCCTCGTCCGGTGCAAACTGCATGGGGTTGACGAAGAGACTCGCCACCACGCGGCATGTGCGCTCCCTCGCCGCCCGGATCAACGCACGATGTCCGTCGTGCAGGGCGCCCATCGTGGGAACGAGGGCAATGGTGTCACCGGCCACCCGCCATTCATCCAGCTGACGGCGCAGTGTCGCCACGGTGCGTACAGGCGTCATACCCACCCCGAACTCGTCATTGTGCAGTGCAGCATAGATTGACCGCCAAGACAACTCGCCCGACCGATGCTCCAGGGCGCCGAAGTTGCCGTTCAGTGTCTGCCCGGACCGCAGGCGATCATGCAGGTGAGCAACCGAAGGAGGCTCGTGCCGTCTTCACAGGTGGAGGAGGCGGGCTGCAGAATCAAAAAATGGGGGTGGGCCGAAACCCACCCCCAAGTTGGGGAGGACACACCATGAAATCAGGCAGTCAGCCGGCCAAATGCCAGGCTCGACCGCCCATGCCTGCAACGGGAGTCACGAACATCCACTTGTCGCACCACAGGTGACGCACTTGAGACAGGTCCCGTTGCGGACCAGTGTGAGGTTGCCGCATTCTTCGCACGGATCTCCCTCATAGCCTTGCATGCGCGCCGCATCGACGGCGGTAACGCCTGCATTCGTTTCGTGTTGGGACGCGGCCACCCTGACCGGCTCGCTCTTGCGGCCGCCATCGAGAACCTGGAGGTGGCGGCCCCGCATGTAGCCCTTGCTGGCGACCTGTTCGAGCAGGCTCTGGACCTCGTCCATGCCGTCATCATTGTCGGCGAACTCCTCGCCGGCATTGCCGCGACCCACCGTGTCCGGCATCAGGTCACCGGGCTCGACATGGGCGAGATCGTTGCGGGCGAGATAGCTGATCGCCAGTTCACGGAAGATGTAGTCGAGGATGGATGTCGACATCTTGATGGTGTCGTTGCCCTCGACCATGCCGCTGGGTTCGAAGCGGGTGAAGGTGTAGGCGTCCACGAACTCCTCGAGCGGCACGCCGTACTGCAGGCCGATCGACACCGCGATGGCGAAGTTGTTCATCAGGCTGCGGAAGGCCGCACCTTCCTTGTGCATGTCGATGAAGATCTCGCCCAGACTGCCGTCAACGTATTCGCCGGTCTTCAGGTAGACCTTGTGGCCACCGACGATGGCTTTCTGGGTGTAGCCGCGACGGCGATTGTCGAGGCGCCGGCGCTCGTTGCGCACGATGGTGGTGACAACCTTGCGGATCGCCTCGGGGCGGTCTTGCGCCTCCTCGAGCTCCTCTGTCAGGTCGCCCAGATGCAGGGCAGACAGGGGCTGCGAAAGCTTAGAGCCGTCGCGATAGAGCGCGTTGGCCTTGAGACCAAGGCGCCAGGAGAGCTTGTAGGTGTCGCGGCACTCCTCGACCGAGGCGGTGGCGGGCATGTTGATCGTCTTGGAAATGGCGCCCGAGATGAAGGGTTGGGCAGCCGCCATCATCCTGATGTGAGACTCGGTCGACAGGAACCGCCTGCCCAATCGGCCGCAGGGATTGGCACAATCGAACACCGCGAGATGCTCGTCACGGATGTGCGGTGCTCCCTCGAGGGTCATGGTGCCGCAGCAGAAACTGTTGGCGGCCTCGATGTCGGCCCGGCTGAAGCCGATGGCGGCCAGGAGATCGAAGGCAGGGTCGTCGAGATCCTGAGCATCGAGCGCCAGCGTCCCGATGCAGAAGTCCTCGCCAAGTGTCCATCTGTTGAAGACGAAACGGATGTCGAACGCCGCCTTCAGCGAGCCTTCGACCTTTTCCAGGACTTCATCCGTGAATCCCCTGGCGCGAAGGGTCTCATGATTCACCGACGGCGCGCCGGCGAGCGTGCCGTGGCCCACGGCATGGGTGATCATCGCCGTGATCTCGTGCTCGCTGTAGCCGAGAACGGCCAAGGCCACCGGAACCGTGCGGTTGATGATCTTGAAGTAGCCGCCGCCGGCCAGCTTCTTGAACTTCACCAGCGCGAAATCGGGTTCGATTCCCGTGGTGTCGCAATCCATGACGAGGCCAATGGTTCCCGTCGGCGCGATCACAGTCGCCTGGGCATTTCGGTAACCGTGCTGTTCACCGAGCCGGAGAGCCTCGTCCCACGCCCTGATCGCCGCCTCGCCCAGTTCGGGCAGTGACAGTGCTGCGTGATCGATGGCCACCGGCAGCACCGACAATCCCTCGTAGTTGTCCTGTCGTCCGCTGATGGCGGCCCGGCGGTGGTTGCGCATGACCCGCAACATGGCGTCCCGGTTTCTGGCGAAGCCGGGGAAGGGTCCGAGCTCGCCGGCCATCTCGGCACTCGTGGCGTAACCGACCCCGGTCATGATGGCGCTGACGGCGCCGCAGAAGGCCCGGCCTTGCGTGGAATCGTAGGAGTGCCCCGATGCCATCAGCAGGCCACCGAGGTTGGCGTAGCCCAGTCCCAGCGACCGGAAGTCATAGGACCGCCTGGCGATCTCCCGGGACGGGAACTGCGCCATCATGACCGATATCTCCAGCACGATGGTCCACAGCCGGACCGCATGCTCGAAGGCGGCGATGTCGAAGCGGCCGTCGTCCTTTCGGAACTTGAGGAGATTGAGCGAGGCGAGATTGCACGCCGTGTCATCGAGGAACATGTATTCCGAACAGGGATTGGAGGCATTGATCCGTCCCGACCCGGGGCATGTGTGCCACTCGTTGATCGTCGTGTCGTACTGAATCCCGGGGTCCGCCGACGCCCAGGCGGCGAAGCCGATCCTGTCCCACAGATCCCGCGCTTTCAGGGACTTCGAAACCGTGCCGTCGGTACGCTGTATCAGGTCCCAGTTGCGGTCGGCCTCGACGGCTTCGAGGAAGGCGTTGGTCACCCTGACGGAATTGTTGGCGTTCTGTCCCGAAACGGTCCTGTAGGCCTCGGAATCCCAGTCCGTGTCCAGCACCGGAAACTCGACCGTGCGGTAACCCTGCCGGGCGAGCTGGAGCACACGCTGGATTCCGGCCTCCGGGACCAGCGCCCGGCGACACGCAACGATGGCCTTGCGCAGCGAGGAATTCTCCTTGGGATCAAACCTCGTATCGTCGTGACGGTCTCCCTCGTGGCATGCCTTCATCACGGCGTTGAGGTGCTTGTGGCACTGCCTCGATCCGGCAACGAGCGCCGCCACCTTCTGTTCCTCGGTCATCTTCCAGGAGATGAAGTTCTCGACATCGGGGTGGTCGATGTCGACGACCACCATCTTGGCGGCGCGCCGTGTGGTGCCGCCGGACTTGATGGCGCCCGCCGCCCTGTCGCCCACCTTGAGGAAGCTCATGAGACCCGATGAACGGCCCCCGCCCGACAGCGGCTCGCCCTCGCCTCTCAGGGCCGAGAAGTTCGACCCCGTGCCGGACCCGAACTTGAAGAGGCGCGCCTCGCGCACCCACAGGTCCATGATGCCGTTCTCGTTGACCAGGTCGTCGGCCACGCTCTGGATGAAACAGGCGTGCGGCTGGGGCCGCTCGTAGGCATTGGTCGAACGGTTGAGGCGGCCGGTCTCGTGGTTGACGTAGTAGTGACCCTGGGCCGGACCCGAGATGCCGTAGGCCCAGTGAAGGCCGGTGTTGAACCACTGCGGCGAGTTGGGCGCCGCGATCTGCGAGGCCAGCATGAACCGCACCTCGTCAAAGAAGGTGCGCGCATCCTCTTCCCGGTCGAAGTAGCCGCCCTTCCAGCCCCAGTAGGTCCAGGTTCCGGCCATGCGGTCAAAGACCTGCCGGCTGTCCGTTTCACCGGTCGTGCCGGCACCCGGCGCGGCTTCGCGACGGCTGAGCCAGGCCGGAACCGACCCTTCCTCGACCGCTTGCAGGCTGTCGGGCACACCCGCCTTGCGGAAGTACTTCTGGGCAATGATGTCACAGGCGACCTGGGTCCAGGTGTCGGGAACCTCGATTCCCTCCTGCCGGAAAACGACCGAACCATCCGGATTGCGGATTTCGCTCATCGCCTGGCGGAAACCGATGCCGTGATAGGCATCCTTGCCAGCGGTGGTGAAGTGGCGACTGATCCGCATCAACCCAACTCCCGGTGACTTGCCTCAACACAGCTCTTTGCGGCTGCTGACGAACGGATATTGTGACGGCGCTTACACCATATGTCCAACGTGTTTTTTCATTTCTACCATATATTGAGAGACCTCCCTCATATTGGGGGGGTTGCCCAAGAACCGGTGCCATGTGGTGACACGCCGTGTGACCGGCGACACCCGGAGGTTGCCCGCGCCGGTGATCTCGCCCACTCTCTGGGTTCGGTGATGCATTGCCGGAGAGAATTGATGACCGATCGTCCCAACGAGCGAATCGCCTACTTCAATGGCCGCTACGTTCCGGAAAGCCATGTCGTCGTGCCGTTCCGCGACCGCGGATTCCGCTGGGGAGACGGCGCCTTCGACACGGAACGCACGGTCAACGGCAAGCTGTTTCGCCTCGCGGAACACATCGACCGCCTCTACCGGTCCTTGCGTTACCTCGAAATCGACGTGAACGAATCGCCTCAAGACATGGCTGCCATCACCGAGGAGGTGGTCTCCCGCAACTTGCCGCTCCTCCCCGAGGGAGAGGACTACTGGGTATTCCAGAACGTGTCGCGTGGCGCCGACTGGGTCGGTGACGAACCCAACCTGCGCGCCGGTCCCACGGTCATCGTTCATGTCCAGCCGATTCCCTTCCGGCCACGGGCGCGACTGTTCCGCGACGGCATCGACATCGGCATCTCGTCGATCCGCCGGACGCCGCCAGAATCCCAGAGTCCCCGCGCCAAGCTCACGAACTACATCAACGTCTTCCTCGCGGACCGGCAGGTGAAGGCGGCGAATCCCGACGCCTGGGCCGGATTGCTGGACATCAACGGGAACCTCAACGAGGGGGCGGGACAGAACCTGTGGATCGTGCGCCAGGGCGAACTCTTCACGCCGCGGGGCGACATGGTGCTCGAGGGCGTCAGCCGGTCGACCGTCATGGACCTTGCCGCCGATCTCGGAGTCGTGGTGCACGAGACCAGCCTCGATCTCTTCGATGCCTACACGGCCGACGAGATCTTCCTGTCGTCGACCAGTCTGTGCGTCTGTCCCGTCCGCTCGGTCGACCGCCGTGAAACGGTCTGCACGACCATTCCCGGCCCCGTGACGCGGCGCATCATGGATGCCTACAAGAAGCTTCTCGCCTTCGATTTCGAGGAACAGTACCTGCGATTCCTCGACGACCGGTAGGACCTATCCGAGAAGGTAGAGCTGTCCCAGGGCCACGCGATCTGCCGGTTCGCACCACGCCACCTGGCCATCGACCACCACCTCGAAGGTCTGTGGATCGACGCGGATCTTCGGCAGGGCATCGTTGTGGAGCATGTCCGCCTTGGTGAGCAGGCGCGTCGGCCCGATCGCCGTGAGGGGCTTCGCGAGATCCAGCCTGCCGGCCAGGTCTTGCCCGATGGACGAGGAGTGGACGAATGTTGTCGCGATGGACGACGGCGCGCGACCGGACATGCCCCAGGCAGGTCTCTCGAGGACCGGATCGGCGTGGCCGATGCTTGCCGCGGCGTCGCCGATGGCTGCGAATGTGGTGAAGCCGCCCTTGATCACGGTCTGTGGCTTGAGCCCGAAGAACGCCGGCTTCCACAGCACGATGTCGGCCATCTTCCCGCTTTCCAGGCTGCCCACCTCGTGATCGATGCCGAAGACCCGGGCCGCGTTGATCGTGTACTTGGCGAGATATCTCAGGATACGCGCGTTGTCGGCGCCCTCCACCGGCTCACCATCGAGAGGTCCGCGCTGATCCCGCATCTTGCTGGCCAATTGCCAGCAGCGCGCCACGACCTCGTTCACCCGGCCCATGCCCATGCTGTCGGAGCCGAACATGGAGATCGCCCCGAGATCATGAAGAATGTCTTCGGCCGCCGTGGTGGTTCGGCGGATCCGGCTCTCGGCGAAGGCCACATCCTCGGGTGAATCCGCAGACAGGTGATGCACCGCCATCACCATGTCGAGGTGTTCATCGAACGTGTTGACGGTGAAGGGGTTGGTCGGATTGGTCGAGGACGGCAGGCAATGGGCTTCGCCGTTGCAGCGGATGATGTCGGGGGCATGACCTCCGCCCGCACCCTCGGTGTGATACATGTGGATGGTGCGCCCGGCGATCGCAGCCATGGTGGATTCGTAGAAACCCGATTCGTTCAGCGTGTCCGTGTGGAGCTGCACCTGGAAGTCGACGTCGTCGGCGACGCCGAGTGCCGTGTCGATCGCTGCCGGACTCGCCCCGTAGTCCTCGTGCACCTTGATGCCGATGATGCCGGAGGCGACATGTTCAAGTATGCCCGTGGCCCGGCTCGTGCTGCCGCGCCCGAGAAAGCCGAAGTTCATCGGCAGGGCGTCGGTGGCCTGCAGCATGCGCCCGGTTGTCCAGGCGCCACCGGAATCGATGCTGAAGAGCGGACCGTGGCCACCGCCCACCAGGGTGGTCAGACCGGTGGCAAGGGCATGGCGCACCAGATCGGGCGACTTGAAGTGGACATGGACATCGATGCCGCCCGGCGTGGCGATCAGGCGTTCGCCATGGGCGACGACAGTCGAGGGTCCACAGACCAGTCCGGGATGGACGCCATCCATGATTCGCGGATTGCCCGCCTTGCCGATCCCGGCAACGCGGCCCTCACGCACGCCGATGTCGGCCTTCACGATTCCGATCACGGGATCGATCACGAGGGCGTTGTGAATGACGAGATCGAGAGCTCCTTCGTCGTGGCGGGCGCCGGAGTCCATCCCCATACCGTCGCGATAGCTCTTTCCCGCCCCCGTGGTCAGTTCTTC